>JAKSRS010000099.1 GCA_024403515.1 Lachnospiraceae bacterium | reverse complement strand
TATCTTCATAAGCTTACAAAGCATACACAGTTTATTGTTATTACACATAGACGTGGTACTATGGAACGCTGTGACAGATTATACGGTATTACAATGCAGGAAAAGGGCGTAAGTGCGCTGGTTAGTGTTAATTTGATAGATAAGGACTTAGATGATTAATGGGTGAAAAGACAGGTTTTTTTGCAAGACTAAAGATGGGGCTTAAAAAATCCCGTGAAGGTTTTGCAGACAACATCGAAGAGGTTTTTCTCGGACATGAAAAACTCGATGAAGAATTTTATGAAGAACTTGAAGAAGTTTTAATCATGGGCGATGTTGGCGTAAACACAACAAGTGACATAATTGAGACTTTACAGGATAAGTGTAAAAAAGAGCATATTAAAGATACTTATAAGGCCAAGCCGGTACTTATCGATGAGTTAAAAGAGCGACTTTCGCTTAAAGAAGATGCTTATGACTTTGAAAATGAGACAACTGTTGTTTTGGTAGTTGGTGTAAATGGTGTAGGTAAGACTACTACAGTCGGTAAGCTTGCGGCCAGAATGAACGAGTCAGGTCATAAGACACTTGTTGCCGCTGCTGATACCTTCAGAGCTGCTGCAAATGCCCAGCTTGAAGAGTGGGCGAAAAGGGCTAACGTTGATATCATTACATCCAAAGAAGGAACAGACCCTTCAAGCGTTGTATTTGATGCCGTAAATGCAGCCAAGGCTCGTAAGACTGATATTTTGATTTGTGATACTGCGGGTCGTTTACACAATAAGAAAAATCTTATGGAAGAACTTCGTAAGATGAACAGGGTAATTGATCGTGAGATGCCCGGAGTACGAAGAGAAACCTGGATTGTACTTGACGCGACTACCGGTCAGAACGCTTTAAATCAGGCCAAAGAGTTTAAAGAAGTTACAGACCTTTCAGGTATTGTTTTAACCAAGATGGACGGAACTGCCAAAGGCGGTATTGCAATAGCTATTTCATCAGAACTTGATATTCCTGTTAAATATATTGGAGTAGGTGAAGGTATTGATGATTTACAGAAGTTTAATCCCGATGAATTTATCGATGCGATTTTTACTTCAAATGATAAAAAAGATGAAACTACAGGTGAAGAATAATGGAAGATATGACTTTATCCAAATTTGAAGTTGCTTCTGAGAAAGTTAAAGAAGTTACTTTAGATACTAAGCTTATTTATAGTGATTATTTCACTAACTTGACTGGAAATAAGGTTTATTTAAAACCCGAAAATATGCAGTTTACAGGTGCTTACAAGGTAAGAGGTGCATATTATAAGATGAGCACTCTTAAAGACGAAGAGTTAGCCAAAGGTATAATTACTGCATCAGCAGGAAATCATGCCCAGGGTGTTGCTTATGCGGCAAAGTGCTACGGCGTAAAGGCAACAATTGTAATGCCTACAACAACTCCTCTTATCAAGGTAAACAGAACCAAATCATATGGTGCTGAAGTTGTTTTGTACGGAGATGTATATGATGAGGCCTGCAAGAAAGCATATGAACTTGCTGACGAATTCGGGTATACATTCATTCATCCCTTTAATGACTTTGATGTGGCTACCGGCCAGGGTACAATCGCTATGGAAATCATTAAGGAACTTCCTTTAGTTGATATAATTTTAGTTCCTGTTGGTGGTGGCGGACTTGCAACCGGTGTTTCAACACTGGCTAAGATGCTTAATCCCAAGATTAAAGTATATGGTGTTGAGCCGGAAGGCGCGGCTTGCTTAAAAGCTTCTTTTGACGCAGGAAAAGTTACCACACTTCCTTCAGTAAATACTATTGCTGACGGTACAGCAGTTAAAACTCCCGGCGACAAGCTGTTCCCTTATCTTCAGAACAATCTTGATGGAATTTTAACTGTTAAAGATGAAGAACTTGTAGTTACCTTCCTTGATATGGTCGAAAATCATAAAATGGTTGTTGAAAACTCAGGACTTCTTGCTGTTGCGGCTTCAAAGCAGCTTAAGGCAGAAGGAAAGAAGGTGGTTGCGGTAATGTCCGGCGGTAATATGGACGTTATTACAATGTCATCCGTTGTACAGCAGGGTCTTATCTTAAGAGACAGAATCTTTACTGTATCAGTTCTTCTTCCTGATAAGCCCGGTGAACTTTCCAAAGTTTCAGATGTAATTGCCAGGGAAAGCGGAAACGTAATTAAACTTGAGCATAACCAGTTTGTTTCAATTAACAGATCAGCTGCAGTTGAACTTAGAATTACGCTTGAAGCCTTTGGTACTGAACATAAGGAAAAGATTATTGCAACATTAGAAAAAGAAGGTTATAAGCCTCGTTTAGTAAGAACAAATATGTAAAGTAAAAATACTTGACAACCCATGCTTGATAGGTTATTATGTCCAAGGTGCATTAATAGAGGTGCCTTATGGATAAGATATTTGAGCGTGGGTTGTTGTTTGATTTTTACGGCGAACTTCTAACCGAACATCAACAGAAAATATATAGTGATGCGGTATTTAATGATCTTTCTTTATCTGAACTTTCAGAAGAGGTCGGTATATCGCGCCAGGCAATTCATGACATTATTAAAAGATGTGATAAGCAGTTGTCCGGATATGAAGAGAAGCTTCATCTTGTTGAAAAGTTTCAGAATATCAAGAAAGAAGCCTATAAGTTAAATGAATTCGTAGAAGCTGAAAGCTCCATTGATGAAAGGGCCAAAGAGGTCATTAAGAATGGACTTTTGGGTATACTTGAGGATATATAATGGCATTTGAAAGTTTATCTGACAAACTTCAAAAAGTTTTTAAGACACTTCGTGGTAAAGGACGTTTGTCTGAAGCCGATGTTAAGGCCGCACTTAAAGATGTTAAGCTTGCCTTACTTGAAGCGGATGTAAACTTTAAAGTTGTTAAGCAGTTTATTAATTCGGTTTCCGAAAGAGCCGTTGGCGTAGACGTTATGGAAGGTCTTAATCCGGCTCAGATGATTATAAAGATTGTAAATGAAGAACTTACTTCATTGATGGGTAGTGAAGTTACTGAGGTTACATTTAGACCCGGTAAAGAACTTACTGTTTTTATGATGTGTGGTCTTCAGGGTGCAGGTAAAACAACTGCAACCGCCAAACTTGCCAATGCTTTTAAGTTAAAGAGCAAGAAAACTCTTCTTGTAGCATGTGACGTTTATCGTCCTGCAGCTATTGAACAGTTAAAAATCAATGGTGAAAAGGTTGGATGTGAAGTTTTCTCAATGGGAACGGACGTTAAGCCTTCCGAGATTGCCAGGAATGCTGTTGAATATGCCAAGAAGAACAACTTTAATGTAGTAATTCTGGATACTGCAGGTCGTTTACATATCGATGAAGATATGATGGATGAACTTGTAGAGATTAAGAATACAGTTGATGTTCATGAAACAATCCTTGTTGTGGATGCCATGACAGGTCAGGACGCAGTTAATGTGGCCAATGAATTCAACGATAAGATTTCAATCGCCGGTGTAATCATTTCCAAGATGGATGGTGATACACGAGGCGGTGCTGCACTGTCAGTTAAGGCAGTTACAGGAAAGCCGATTTTATATGTATCTAATGGTGAAAAGTTAGATACACTTGATACATTCTATCCCGACAGAATGGCCAACAGAATTCTTGGCATGGGAGATGTATTATCCCTTATTGAAAAGGCTGAAAAACTTAATGCGGACCGCGATGAAGAAAAAGACAAGGAAATGGCCAAACGCCTTAAGAAAGGTAAGTTTGACTTTAATGATTACCTTGAGTCAATGCTTCAGATGAGAAAAATGGGCGGTCTTGGATCACTTCTTTCAATGATGCCCGGTATGGGACTTAAAACCGGCGACATTGATGCTGAAGCCGGCGAAAAGCAGCTTAAGAGAACCGAAGCAATTGTTCTTAGTATGACACCTGAAGAAAGAGCCAATCCCAAGCTTATGAATCCTAAGCGTAAGTTTAGAATTGCAAAGGGTGCAGGTGTTGACATTGCTGAAGTTAATCGCTTCATAAAGCAGTTCGAGCAGATGCAGAAGATGATGAAGCAGCTTCCCGGAATGATGGGAAAAAGAGGAAAGAGAATGGGCGGCTTCGGCGGCGGATTTCCTTTCTAAATATGATTTCTAAGTGCAGTGACATTGGTCTTGGCATTTTATGAAATAGATACTAATTTTTTATTTTTACTTGGAGGTAAAGAAAAATGGCAGTTAAAATCAGATTAAGAAGAATGGGTCAGAAGAAAGCTCCTTT
>JAKSRS010000098.1 GCA_024403515.1 Lachnospiraceae bacterium | reverse complement strand
TAAAAATAGCTCCCAGAAGTCTAGGAGCTATCGGCGTAATTTTTAATTTATCTAAGCTTCGCCACGAGCCTTTCTAGCGTTCTCAGCGGCATGTTTTCTTGCAAGTTCTGGATAATCAGGATGATCTTCTTTGAATTGGTCTACGAGAGCCATCTTCTTTTCTATCCAAGCATCTTTCTCTGCTCGTCCTTTATCGCCAGGATATTCTTCATCCATCTGAACCATCTCATCAATATAAGCTTTTTCATAGGCATGAATTAGTTTCTCTTTTTCCTTTTCGGGAGCATCGAGTTTCTCGACATAAGAATAATAGTCGCCACCGGCTTTAATTTCTGCTTCAATTGCATTGCTGGCAACTTCACCAGAAACCCAACCTTCCATGTATTGCTGCCAACTGTGATCGGTAAGCATCAGATCAAAACGATGTCTTTCTGCATTTTCCATCATACGGGCTATATATTCTTCTTTTGTTTCATCTTCATCATCCCATGAATCTTTTTGCGCTGCTTTTTGGGCTTTCTCCAAAGAATTCAAATACATTGTGAACCAATCATAATTCTCAAGGGCATCATATTCTTCGGTGTTGATTTCGATATGAAGCTCATCCAGAGATATTTCTTTATCACCTTGTTTAATTTTTATATATCTTGCAAGCTGAGGATTAATAGAAAAGAATCGGTCATTGTCTCCAGTTGCAAAGTTATATTCTCCTTCTTTATCTGCTAATAAGGTTTTGTTATCTAGCAGTAAGAATAGTTGCTGGTAAAAATCGCCAGTAAATTGATAATCTGTATGCTGCTTAGGAAAACCCTCAAAAATCATTCGGGGGAGTTTTAATGCTTCACACATCTTATCTATCACATCAATCCCCGGAACCATTTTATTAGTTTCGTATTTTCTTATTGATACAGGATGAATACCTGTTATCTTTGCTAAATCATTTGCGGTAATTCCAAAAAGTTCACGCAATCTTTTGATACGATCTGCGACATTCATAGTGAAACCCCTTCATTATTTATTTAGAAGAAAAGCATAGGCTAAAACTTCTATAAGTATAATCTAACACAAATATAGCGAGATGACTACAAAAATTTATAAAAAGGTATTGACAGTAGCGACCTCGCTACATATAATAACATCATAAAGAGTGTAGCGACACAGCTACATAAATGAAAAATATGAAAAGGAGGACATACAGATGGGCGATAAGAAGATCTATTTTACAGCTGTTGAGGTTGCAAAAATTCTTGGAGTATCTAAAGGACATGCTTATAAGCTTATTCAGAAATTAAATAATGAACTATCTGAAAAAGGATTTCTTGTAGTAGCTGGAAAGATTCCTGTTAGATATTTCGAAGAGCGTTATTACGGATTTATAGCATAAAGGAGGACAAAGATGCCGGTTTACAAAGATGGAGATTCCGGGTCTTGGAGAGCTCAGTTTTATTACACTGACTGGACCGGGAAAAAGCACAAGAAAAACAAAAGAGGTTTTAGAACTAAAAAGGAAGCGCAGCAATATGAGGCGGAATATATCAGAGTAGCAAAAGCTGATATGGATATGAAGCTTTCATCGTTTGTTGACATCTATTTTAAAGATAAAGAGGTCGAGCTGAAGAAGCGCACTCTTAGGAATAAGAGATATATGATAGATACACATGTTATTCCGTTTCTTGGAGATAAAAAAATGAATGAAATAACACCTGCAGATATTATTGCATGGCAGAAAGAGATTAAGGATAATAATAATTTTTCTGAGAGTTACCTGAGAATGCTACAGAATCAGGTAACAGCAATATTCATTCATGCTTCCAAGATATATGCTCTCAAAGACAATCCTTGTAAGAGAGTTAAGAAGATGGGGCGTTCTGATGACAGGAGCTTAACCTTCTGGACATTAGAAGAGTATCAGAAATTCATTGATACCTTTGATAAGGAAAGCATGCACTTTGTGATGTTTGAATTACTGTTCTGGACAGGAATAAGAGAAGGTGAATTGCTGGCTCTGACAAAAGACGATTTTGATTTTGGACAGCTTACGGTAAAGATTACTAAGACATATTTCAGAATCAACAAAGAAGATATTATTACGGCTCCTAAAACAGACAATTCGATAAGAACAATAGATTTACCAAAGTTCTTAGTAGATGAAATCATGCAGTATTGTGAAAGATTATATAAGCATCCAAATGATGCAAGATTATTTCCAATTGTTGCAGAGGCTTTACAGCATACAATGAGAAGACATATTGCGAAGGCGGAAGTAAGAAAGATTAGAGTACATGATCTTCGCCATTCACACTGTGCGTATCTTATTAATCAGGGGGTACAGCCTTTGATTATAAAGGAAAGATTGGGTCATAAGGATATACAGATTACTCTTAACACTTATGGTCATTTATATCCAAGTGAGCAGAAGAAGGTGGCAGATTTACTTCATAATCTTAATGGAAATGAAAATGCCCCTGCTGATGGCAAGGGCACTAATGAGTAGCAAAGCCGGAGCTTTGACAATACTCAATCTCGCAAATTAAGTATATCAAAGCTCCCGGTATTATCACAACAGAAAAATGAAAAGGGAGGACTTATTATTTGAAATTAGCATATTCGACAGGTAATGCAATTGTCGATGAAGTATCAGAAATGAATTTCTCTGGAAATGTGGTGCCTCTGACATGGTTTAAGACCATGCTGGGGGAGTCCGGAAAACCAATGTTACTAGCAATTGATTTGCTTGCAGACATAGTTTACTGGTACAGACCTAAAGAGATACGAGATGAAGGTACAGGTGATTTGATTGGATTTCAAAAGCGTTTCAAAGCTGATTTGCTCCAACGAAGCTATAGACAGATTGAGCAGCGCTTTGGAGTAACAAAAAAGCAGGCAAGAACAGCACTTGATTACCTTTGCAAAATTGGAGTGATAAGGAAGCACTTAAGGAATGAGTTAACCTCAGATGGTACACCGCTTCATAACAATATGTATTTGGAACTGGTACCGGAAAAACTGAAAGAGTTGACTTATCCACAATTTGATGACGATGTGCCCTTGAGGGAACCACCCTCTGCCAATGAGGATACAAGGGTAGTGACTTGTAAGACAGACGGTGGTGCCCTGAATGTTACTACAAGTACAGAGACTACTACAGAAATTAATAACATAAATAACAACAATCATATCAATACGGAACCGGATGTGATGGAAACGATGAGAGCTTATGAAAAAATCATTAAGAAAAATATTGAATATGAAATTTTAGTTCAATATAACAACGGTATATATCGTAAGAATATTGATGAAATTGTAATTCTTATGGTGGAAACAGTGTCAATACCGAGAAAGTACATTTACATTGGTGGGACAAGATTTCCATATGAAATCGTAAAAAGTCAGTTCCTGAAACTGAACTATGAACACATTTTATATGTTATTACCTGTATGAAAGACAACACGACAAAAGTTAAGAATATTAGAAGCTATCTGCTAACAACACTATATAATGCACCAAATACGATTGATAGCTACTATCAGGCAGAAGTTAATCATGATTTACACGGAGGATTATAGAAATGGAAGGATTTAACATTAACGGAAAAATTTTAATAGGAATTGATCATGGATATGGAAATATGAAGACACGACACACTGTATTTAAAAGCGGTGTGAAGTGTTATGAAGCAGAACCGTCAATCGCAACAAGTATATTGGAATATGGTGGTAAATACTATGTCATTGGTGAAGGGCACAAGGTATTCATCGCAAATAAGAATGAGGATGATGATTACTATATTTTGACCTTAGCTGCAATAGCCAAGGAACTTGAAATTAGAGGACTTAATACTGCAGATGTGATACTTGCAGTTGGCCTTCCTCTTAACTGGATGGCAAATCAGAAGAAAGATTTTATGGAATACCTCTTACGAAAGAAGGAAGTAGAATTCAAATTCAGTAGGGCGACATACCACATCAGAATCTGCGATGTGCAGGTGTATCCTCAAGGGTATGCAGGAATTGTTTCATCGCTTTCAAATTATAAAGGGGTGCACATGCTAGCAGACATCGGAAATGGAACCATGAATACTCTGGTGATTACAAATGGAAGACCTATATCAGACAAAATGTTTACAGACAAGCTTGGAGTTCATCAATGCGTAAAACGAATCTATAACGCAGTGCAGGCTGAATGTGGCAAGCTTCCGAATGAAAGCCTGATAGAAGATTTTTTGAAAAATGGAACAGCTCATTCATCCGATCGTATCTTATCAGTTATGCAAAGGGAAGCGGAAAGATATACCGAAGAAATATTTGATAAGCTAAGTGAATATGAATATGATCCGGAAATGGTAAGTCT
>JAKSRS010000097.1 GCA_024403515.1 Lachnospiraceae bacterium | reverse complement strand
ATTCTCCGAAATAAAAGCCTCTGAGAATATGGATTCCTCTGTCGTTACCGAAATATAGAGATATGTTGTAGTCTCCGTACTTATCGACAAGCTCTTTCAATTCTGCGACAGTGATTCCCTGAAGATCTGACTTTTCCATAGAGAATACAGCAGATCCGTCAACTATTACGAAGTCAAGATCAAGCAGCTTGTTATCTGATGCTTCTGTTGTTTCTTCCGGAACAACGTCCTCAGTCACAACAGTTGTCACAGTTTCGATAGTTGTAGCTTCTGTAACTGGTTCTGTCACTGCTTCAGTCACAGGAACTGTCTTTTCGGCAGCAGATTTAATATTTTCGCTGCCATTTGTACTGGATCCGCATGATGCAATTGAAAAAGCAAGAGCGGCAATTAGTATAGATATAGATATTTTCTTATTCATTTTTTACTCCTTTTCAGAATATCCAGCTGTACTTCAAGCTGATCCTCTGCAGACAGACTTAAGTACGCATTAGTTACTTCCATGTTGTTAAATATGTTTTGCTTTTCAACCGGTATCAGTTCATCTAACAGTTTGCCTTTAATCAGATAATCTGTTGTCACTTCAAGCTCATCAGATAATTTTTCAATAACATCTCCGCTTGGAGTTTGACCTTTTTTCCAATTGGTACCGTTTGCTTTAGATAGTCCTAATTTTGTTAGTATTTCAGAAATAGTGGTATTTTTGTTAATACATGCAGTTTTTAGATTGTCGTAAAACATAAATATATATCCTTTTATTTGTTTATATCCAACAAAATTCATTATTCTGTACTAAAAAGTACATAAAAATATTGACAAGTACAGAATGCTGAACTATAATATAAACCATGATGGTTAATGAATTGATTGACGTTAATTTATTATACCATTTTTTAATCAGCAAATCAATAATCAATTGATTAACGAAAGGTGGTGAAATCATGTCAGAAAAACTTCAGTCATTCTTCGAAAGAGATGACAAACGTCTGGAGGCTCTTATCGATGAGTATGAGTTTAATATTCCGATAAAAGCTCTTTCAGATTTTTTGCATATTGACAGTCAGTCGGTCAGAGCTTACGTCGAAGCCGGACAGTTCGGCATGGCGTGGAAAAAGACCGGAAAAGACAATCATGCATATGCTATACCTACTGCTCAGTTTGTCAGATGGTATACACTTAAGCACAATTAACGAGGTGATTTAATGGAAATAAGAATTGAGCTGCTGAAGCTCAAGAAAACGCAGATTGATCTTCAGAAAGAACTTGAGAAGGAAGGTATATCAGCTTATCCTTCGCAGATCTGCAGAGCGATAAATGGTGAAAATTCACCTAAGTATCAGCTCATCAGAGATGAGGTATCTAAGATCATTTATAAATGGCAGAAAGAGAATGACACGAAATAAGGCGGTGATCTGATGGACGAAACACCTAATTATTTCGCAATAATTCCTGCTGACGTCAGATATGATTCTGAACTCACAGCGAATGAGAAACTCATGTATGGTGAGATTTCTTCTCTATGTCATAAAGAAGGCTATTGCTATTGCAATAACAATTATTTTTCTAAGCTCTATAAAGCTACAAAAGATTCTGTATCCAGATGGATCCGGCATCTTGCAAAGAGAGGATACATCAGAGTACAGGTGATCAGAAATGACAAAAAAGTAGTAATAGAACGAAGAATATATCTGGAATTATCGGTAAAAAAAGGTACAGACCTCCCGGCAGAAATGACTATACCTCCCGACAATAATGACGGTACCCTCCCGACAATAATGTCGAACCCTCCCGACAATAATGTCGTATATAATAATATAAATATTAATAATACAAGTAATAATATAAATAGTGAGAAAACTAAAAAGTTTTCTCCTCCTTCTGTCGATGAGGTAAGAGAATTCATTAAAGAAAATGGCTATCATGTTGATCCGGAACAGTTTGTTGACTACTATGAAAGCGTAGGCTGGAAGGTTGGTAAAGACAAACCGATGAAGGACTGGAGAGCATCTGTCCGAACATGGGAAAGGAAAAATAATGGAATCAATAACAGATATACTCCAAAAGCAAACGGAGTCGATACCTTCTGACGGACTTGACAGACAACAGTTACTCTTAGAGTTTTACAATGCAAGAGTCGGATCTCTGAAGGGATATAACTGTAATAAGTGCTTGAACAGAGGATTTATCGGTTACTTCAATAAGGAAGGCGATCTCGTTAATAAGACTTGCGAGTGTGTAAAGCTCAGAGAACGTGAAAATGCTGTGAAAGCATCCGGACTTGCTGAATACATCGAGAAAAAGACGTTCGACAGTTTCAAGGACTCTGAAGACTGGCAGTTCGCTATGAAAAGCAGAATACAGCATTACGCAGAAAATCCTTCCGGCTGGTTATTCGTTGCAGGACAGACAGGCTGCGGTAAGACTCATCTGTGTACTGCAGTATGCAGAGAACTCATTATGAGCGGCAGAGATGTGCTGTATATGAAGTGGCTGGATATATGCCAGAAGCTGCATGCAGTTAAGTTTAACGATGCAGTTTACGAAATGCATCTGCAGGAGATCCGGAACGTCGATGTGCTTTATATCGATGATTTCTTTAAGCAGGATAAACCTGACAAAGAAATCGCATATGAGATACTCGATGCCAGATACATAAGCAAGAAAACAACGATCATAACGTCAGAGCGGTATATTGAGGACCTGATGAATATTGATGAGGCTATTGCAGGTAGAATCAGAGAAATGTCAGAAGGTAACATGATACAGATATTGAAGCAGGACGGTAGGAATTATCGTTTGAAAGGGATGAAAATATGAAAGATAAAATTCTGGAAATGATAAACTTAAGCTTTTTAGTTTCTGAAAAAATGAAAGAACTAAAAAAGCCATATCAAGTTATTAATCATATAAATCACAATATTTCATTGTATGAGGTAACTATAATAAAAAACGATGATGTTTGGAGAATGGCATCTTTGTATTCTAATTCAGGATACTATCAGGCGAATGATAATACATTTAGAACTGATATTCCGACTGCAATTGAAAAAATTATAAAAAATCTGAAAAAGATTGCTGAAACTGGAGATGAATCGTACTTCGATGATGAAAATGTCTGGCATAGATGCGGACGTGGTGAGGATTGAGGTATTGAAACAGGACGGTAGGAATTATCTTTTGAAAGGGATGAAAATATGATACAGATCAAACTTGAAAATGGTGCTTGCGAACAGCATGCGGAAGGAATAAAAGCTGAACTTTTCGTTGAACTTGGATTGCTTCCGGTAATGGCTTTCGATATACTCACTGAACGGTTGAATATGCCTCCTGAAGAGTGCGCTGATATGCTGATAGGTGCTATTCAGACAAGGCTGATAAAGTTAGCGGAGGAGAAAAAGTAGCTATGATATCGAAAAAGGAAATATTAGATAACATTGATGCTCTGAGATATCTTATTGTATCTCGTAACGATAATATCAAGTACAGCGATGTTGAAAACAAGGAACTTGCAAGATATCTTGCGGTAGTTGTTAATTATACGAGGAGAAAATACAAGATCCAGAGCGGCATATATATTACTGAAGAGATAGCAGCGATGAGTAAAGCGACAGAATTAGATAAATATATGTGAGGTGGTAAAACAATGGCAGCTTTATTTTACAATGATCAGGTATTCCAGAGCACAGAAGAAATGAATGAATACCTGCTCGATCAGATCGGAGTCCTTAATGACGAGCTGAGAAAGTCAAAGGAAACACTTGAATGTAATGTCAAAAATCATTCTGAAGAAATCAAAAGGACAATTGAATCTATAAAAGAAAAAGATGATTTACTCTTCAATGTTCAGCATGCATTAGAGAATACAGATGAAAAATACAGAAACCTGCTCAATAAATGCGCTTCAAAGGATGAAGAAATAAACGAGCTTAATGCTGAAATAAATGCTCTTGTTGAAAAACTGGAGAAGAAAAACAACAAGATCAGAAAGCTTGAGAAGATAATTACTAAGCTGACGATGAAAATAATTAAGTAAAAACTGAATGGGAGTATGAATATGAAAAGAATAGCTAAGTTTGAAAAAGTAAGCTTCGATGAATTCGTAAGCAGTTTACCAGGAAACACTAAGATCGACGATGCCAAGAAGGAATATGATCTTATTTCTTTACCTTTAAGAGCAACATCGGGATCCGCAGGATATGATTTCTTCCTTACAAGAGGTATTGCACTGCAGCCTAAGACCGGCATAAAGCTTCCAACAGGTATCCGCTGTCGTATTAAAGAAGGCTGGTTCCTCGGAATGTATCCAAAGAGCGGCCTCGGATTTAAGTATAAAGTCCAGCTCTATAACACTGTAGGAATTATTGACAGTGACTACTACTACTCAGACAACGAAGGCCACATCGGACTGAAAATATTCAATGATGGAGATCAGCCGATTATCCTTGATGCCGGAAAAGCTATCTGTCAGGGGATATTCACTGAGTACGGTATTACTGATGATGACAATGCAACAGAAATCAGAAACG
>JAKSRS010000096.1 GCA_024403515.1 Lachnospiraceae bacterium | reverse complement strand
TTTCCTCCTGTAATCAGATTGCAATCGGAATATCTTTAATCTGTTCGTGTGTCTCGTATCCTTCAAGTTTCACGTCATCTCGTGTAAAGTCATAAAAATCATGAACATCAGGATTAAGAGTAAACTTAGGAGCTGCAAGCGGCTCTCTTGAAATAAGTTCTTTAATCAAAGGAACATGTCTGTCATAGATATGAGCATCAGCAATTACATGCACAAATTCGCCAACATTCATATTGCAGACCTGTGCAAGCATATGTACAAGAACCGAATACTGCACAACATTCCAGTTATTAGCTGCCAAAACGTCCTGTGAACGCTGGTTTAAAATAGCGTTAAGTGTAAGTCTGTCCTCTCCGGGACGCTGAGTTACATTAAAAGTCATTGAATATGCGCAAGGATAAAGATTCATTTCATGAAGGTCTTCGTGCACATAAATATTTGTCATAATTCTACGGCTGAAAGGATTATTCTTAAGGTCATAGATAACTCTGTCGACCTGATCCATCATTCCTTCTTTGTACTGATGCTTAACGCCAAGCTGATAGCCGTAAGCTTTACCGATTGAACCGTTTTCATCAGCCCATTCATCCCAGATGTGTGAATGAAGATCTTTAATATTATTGGACTTACTCTGCCATATCCACAATATTTCATCAGTCGCACTCTTTAAGGCTGTCTTTCTTAAAGTAAGAATAGGAAATTCCTTTCTTAAATCATATCTGTTGACAACACCAAACTTTTTAATTGTATAAGCAGGTGTTCCGTCAGCCCAGTGAGGACGAACCTTTTCTCCCTCTGTGCTTGTACCGTTTGTAAGTATGTCATTGCACATATCTATGAAAATTTTATCTGCCAAGCTCATATTTTACCTTCTTCTCTTTTTCTCTTTGATTTTAACTTTTCTAGGCATTACAGGTTCAAAGTCAGGATCCCACTTATCGGCAAGCGAATTAATCTGGCTTGTAAACTTGGCAAGTTCCTTGTTAGGATGCCCTTCGTTTTTGTGAATAACCTGTAAAAGTCTCTGTCCTGCTGCCACAAGTCTTGCAAAGGCATCTGAAATTGCCATAGCCTTCTTCTTACGAATTTCGCCAACGGTTTCAACTTCAAGCTCACCTGTAGCAAGGTTAAATACTGTGCCTGAAAATGGCGCATATGCCTCTATTTTCATTTCTTTATTAACGTATTCACTAAAGGCTTCGCAGGCCATGTCATCACCATGAACCACAAATACCTTATCAGGCTTTTTCTTAAATCCTTCAAGCCATTCAACAAGGCCATCCTTATCGGCATGACCCGAAAGACCCGGAAACTGCATAATCGCAGCCTTTACTGCAATCGGTTCACCAAAAAGTTTAACCTCATCAGCGCCTTCAACCAGGGCTCTTCCAAGAGTTCCTACTGCCTGATAGCCAACGAAAAGTATCGTACACTCTTCTCTCCATAAGTTGTGCTTTAAGTGGTGTCGTATTCTACCCGCTTCGCACATTCCGGAAGCCGAAACGATTACCTTGGGTTCATCATCAAAGTTGATTGCTTTGGATTCCTCAGCCGTAATGGCAAGATTTAAATCATCAAACACTAAAGGATTAATTCCCTTATTCACAAGCTGCATGGCATCTTCATCAAAGCAGTCAGATATGTTTTTATTAAATACTTCTGTAGCATCAACCGCCAGCGGTGAATCCATATATACCGGAAAATCAGGATGGTTTTTAACCAGTCCCTCGTTCTTTATTATCCTTAAAAAGTAAAGAATTTCCTGAGTTCTTCCTACGGCAAAAGAAGGTATAACGACATTTCCACCGCCGTCTAAAGTTTCCTCAATTATTCTTGCCAGATCTTCAATAGGATTTACTCTTCCTTTTTCATGAAGTCTGTCGCCGTATGTTGATTCCATTACAACATAGTCAGCGTAGTCTGTATACTTAGGCTCTTTTATAAGAGGCTGATTGTGATTACCTATATCTCCGGAAAAGCAGATAGTCTTTTTAACACCTTCTTCTTCCAAAAATACCTCAATACTTGAGGAGCCTAAAAGGTGACCAACATCGGTAAAACGAATCTTAATTCCATCGCAAAGTTCAACTATCTGATCATACTTACAGGGAACCAGTCTTCTTATTGTGCCTTCAGCATCTTCCATGTTGTATACAGGTTCAATCACAGAATCGCTTGAGGCGCTTCTTTTTCCTTTTCGATTCTTCCATTCTGCTTCCTGCATCTGGATATGAGCGCAGTCACGAAGCATTATGTTGCACAAATCAACTGTGGCCTGGGTTGCGTATATATTGCCCCTAAAGCCCATTTTGTAAAGGTAGGGAAGCATACCCGAATGGTCTACATGTGCATGGGTAAGCAGAACAAAATCAATAGAAGCGTGATCACAGGGTAAGCCTTTACTTTCATATGAAAGGTTACCTTGTTCCATACCGAAGTCTACCAAAAATCGCTTACCGGCAGCTTCAACATAGTGACAGCTACCCGTAACCTGATGATCGGCACCAACAAACTGTAGTTTCATAACCGAGTTCCTCCTTTAGTATTCAGCAAATTCCCTCTTACAATAAATTAACTAAAAACATAGCAAGCACCGAAGCTGCTGCTACGATAACAAGACTCTTTTCAAAAAATGCAAGCAAAAGTGCTACAACTGTTCCAACAATAGCCGCATAGATATTCTGCGTACAGTAAAAAATCGAAGGAAATGTAAGACTTGCAAGTACTGCGTACGGTACATAAAAAAGAAACGATTTTACAAATCTTGATTTAATCTGTTTAGTAAAAAGCGTTAGCGGCAGTGCTCTTGGAATATATGTAACAAGAGCCATTATAACAATAGCCACAAAGTATCTTACATATAAACTCATTCCTGCACCTCCTCTTCCTTAACAGGTGCAACCACAGCCATAACCGCTGAAGCTATCACAGTTGCGATAATCATGGCAAACCCATCTGTTATAAAAGAAAAAACAGGAACATATTTCAAAATACAGGTAATTATTATGGAAATAATAATTGCACCCAAAATAGCTCGTGACTTTTTAGCGGGCGGAATGATGATAGCGATAAACATGGCATAAAGAGCTATTCCCATCGCATCTGCAAGTCTTTCTGGTAAAAGATTACCTGTAACCGCTCCTAAAAATGTTCCTAAAGTCCAGCCGATAATCGGTGTCGAAATAAGGCCGTACATGTAAGGTGCGCTAACCTTTCTTTCGCGTGTCGAAGCTACTGCAAAAACCTCGTCCGTAACACCGAAGCCAAATATAAGTTTCTGTCCAAGT
Organism: Lachnospiraceae bacterium; assembly: GCA_024403515.1. Lineage (GTDB taxonomy): Bacteria > Bacillota > Clostridia > Lachnospirales > Lachnospiraceae > UBA1258. The sequence continues at coordinate 1,298 of JAKSRS010000096.1, read as the reverse complement.
CTTGTCCCCTCTTTAAGTTTCTGGGTAAGAGCCAGACTCATTAACATGTATCGAATATTAATCACAAATACCGATAATCCTATTTCAAAAAATGAAGCTGCATCGAGGATAAGCCTTGTGCCGGCAAACTGCCCTGCACTTGTAAGGTTGGAAAAAGAAATGAAGACAACCATCCAAATTGGCATTCCTCCCTCTACTGCCCAGATACCAAATGTAAAGGATACCGCCAAGTATCCTACGCCTATCGGTATCCCCTTCTTAACTCCATCTATGAATTCTTCTTTTCTGGAAACACTATTCATAATATTAAAAATCCGGTGGATTTTATTCTCCAATCAATTCAATTATAGCCTGATATAACTCCCTTTTGTTATAAGGCTTGGTAATGCAACTGTTCATTTCCCCTGAAGAAATGATTTCTTCTGCATCAAATGTATTGGCAGTGATTGCAATTATCGGAAGATTGCTGTCCAAACGCCCGCTGTTTCTAATATGTTCAGTCGCCTCGTGACCGTCCATAACAGGCATCATGATATCCATGATAACCAAAGCGTACTCATTCTCAGCTGATCCCATAAACTTATCTACTGCTTCCTGACCATTACCTGCCAGGTCAACCTTAAGACCAAAATCCTCTAACTGGATGGTCATAATTTCGGCGTTTATCTCATTATCCTCAGCAATAAGAATACACCTACCCTTTGCGTGCTCCCACGGAAGCGAGCCCTCGTAAATTCCCATATCAAATTCTCCCTTAAATCCCTAACAAAAAGCCAGAGAAAGACATTCTTTCTCTGGCTTCTATTTTACCCTTTATTTTGTGCTTCGACAAGACTTACACCACAATAAATCTCTCTTAATTTAGGTTTTTCAATCTTTCCGGTTGGATTTCTTGGAATATCCGCAAAAATAATCTTTTTAGGTCTCTTATATCTGGGTAAGGCCGCGCAGAAATCTTCAATTTCATCTTTGGAAACGATACAGTCAGGCTTAAGTTCAATTATTGCCGCTGCAATCTCGCCAAGTCTTTTATCAGGAAGTCCTATAACCGCAACATCATGAACCGCTTCATTGGTTCTTATAAAGTCTTCAATCTGGACAGGATAAAGGTTTTCACCGCCGCTGATTATGACATCTTTCTTTCTGTCGACTAACATAATAAAGCCATCCTCGTCTTCGACAGCCATGTCTCCTGAGTACAACCAGTCACCCTTTAATACTTCATCTGTAGCTTTTTTATCATGATAATAGCATTTCATGACACCAGGTCCTTTAAGGCAAAGCTCACCCACCTGACC
>JAKSRS010000095.1 GCA_024403515.1 Lachnospiraceae bacterium | reverse complement strand
TATTTATATTTCAGTAGATTTGTAAGCAGGGAAAATGTCCAGTAGTTGTTGATGAAATTTGAGATAATAATACATAGCCAAAAAAAAGATGACCTTCAAACCTGATGTGTCTGAAAAAGAGTATAATGTCATACCGCCTTGGACACTGATACATATGGTAAAATATAGAAGATAAATTTGGTGTAAATCAATAGTTGTGCCATTCATTGGACGCATTTGAAGCAGAATCCAAGCATTGAAAAGAATAAAAATCAATAGTGCAATGACAGGCCCGAAATCTATGCAAAAATCACCTGCAAAAGTCGTAAACAATTCATCATCGATATAAAGATTCCCATATTTCAAGCGTCGTTCTACATAATTTGCCGGGGTATCGGGGTTAACAGCTCGCTTGAGCAGATTGAAAGTACGATCACCGTAACGTATTCCTCCATCATCAAGAGCATAATTATTAAAATATAAAGGAGCTTGGCCCATATACCATGATACTGAGCCACCAACGCCACCTTGAGACAAGTTAAAGCGGCTGAAACTGATAAGGCCAACAAGTACGCCCACAAATATGACGACTGCAACCCCTGAGAACCGGACAATGCGTCTGACGCCCTGCGAAAGACGATTACGAAAGAGAAAATAACAGGCAATCAGTGTCAGTATTGACGCCATAGCATTACCTCTCTGGCCGGTGGCAAGTGGGATTAACAGAGATACAAAAGAACTAAGACCAAGGAATAGTGAAAGCAGATGATGTTTTTTAATACTGAGAAAATAGAAGAATAAAAATACAGCCGATTCGCAAGTCATATTGTAGATAATCGAACTAATATTATTTATCCCTTTCCCGGATTCGACAGCACTTAAACTCAGCTCTTTATAAGCATTCAAACCAGCGTCTGAATCAAGGAACAACGCAATGATACCTGATTTGAAATTATTAACCAAATAAGGTACCTGCAATGCCGCAAACAAAACAATAAAGCATGAAAGAAGGACAATCATTCGAGAATGGGGCTCTCTTATTTCCATATCAATCAGATACTTATGATAATACATACTCGGGGAAAGAGCTGTCATAAGCATGATATAGAGAAAAAGGAATGGAAACAGATGCAATGTTCTGAACTTTTCCGCATAAACAGCATTGTTCAAGGTAATCAAGGACATTATTGAATAAAGGATATACAATCCAATAATCAACGAACCGGCATCAAATTTTCTATTCTGGCGATGATATAAACAGAATGTTATCAACCAAAGCAGAAGATAAACCAAAGTCAGTGCATTATCACTAGTGAACATTGTTTATGATCAAATCTTTCAGACACCCTATCCCTATTCCGAAAGTCACCAGGACCATCATGCTGATAACAAAAAGAACGCGTTTGGGTTTGGACGGTTTAACAGGTAATACAGCACCTTGAAGTACTGTAAAGACAGGAGTCCGTTCCTGAAGTCGCGCCAAAGCACCTTGATATTGTATTTCAGCATTTTTATATGCCGTATCAAACAATTCAGCCTCATCTCTTAAAGCTTCAATACGTGTCTTTGTCGATTCACGAGAAATATTGATATGTGAATCATAGTAATCGGCATAAGCTTTACGGGCAGCTTCAGCCTCAGCCTTCTTTTTTTGCTTTAGAATGTTGTAGTATTCAACATCCACTGCGGCCTTCTTTGTTCGATACTCGATGATATAACTTTGAATCAGTTTTGAGGCCTCTTCGGCAAGCTGTGCAGCAATGCAAGGATCTTGTGCTTCGACTGAAATGCTTATCACGTTGGTCTTCTTGTCTGTGGAACAGGTGATTTTCTTACGAATGAGTTTGATTACATTGTTTTGATGTTTATCAAGTCGCAGTGCATTATGTATAACATCTTCATTCAGAGTGCCTTTGTGATGTACCCGGCTATTAAAATATGAGGGAATATCGAAGAAAGGATGTTTCCAATATTCATAATGGGCAAATGCTGTAAGTGTCTGTCCGTTTTTATCAGTAACTTTAACCTGTGACAAACGGCAAAGAAACTCGTTGCTTTCAAGTAAATCAGGATAAAGATTAGGCGAAATGGCATCAGAAATCATACTTGAGCCAATATCGATGCCAAATGATGAAGCCAAAGAAGAAAAACTGTTTAAATCCTGAAATCCGAACTCTGGAACGAGTTTGGTTTTGCTGGTGTAGCTACGAGGCACGCAGAGAATTATTGCAGAAGATAAAACAAAGGTAAGTGGCAAAGCAATGAAAAAAATCTTACGATATGACCATAATAGCTTAGCTACTTTCAAATAATCAACGCCAATGATACTTTTTGTTTCCATCAATACTTCTTAACTATTTTTTAATAACGCTTATAATGATTGCAGCAGTTGTTGCAAGAATACTTGAGATGCTAGTTGCAATCTGGGCGTTTTGCAAAGAATTATTTTCTTTTTCAGGTTTTTCAGGCACAATAATATGGCAGCCTGGCTCAATATTAACCTGTTTAGCCCTGCTGATTTTACCATTTGGATATACTACATAAACATGTCGCCTGTGTGCATTTCTATTGTATCCTCCAGCCATATCTATATAGTAATTCAAAGATTTGCCCTCTTTATATGTTACCGTATTTGGAGAATATACTTCTCCTGAAATCTCGACAGTATTAATAAATTGAGGGATAGAAATACTATCTCCTTCCATAAGAATAATGTCGTCTGTACTTCCAGGATGAGTTAACGCTTGTTCAAGATTAATTTCAACATTAACTCTTGACATATCTCTGGAAGTATTATTCACAAGGCTATCAGCAGTTATTATGGTTTTACCCATATTAATTATAAAGTCTTTATTATCTTTTGAGATTCTGTATAATTTTGCCCCTTTTGCATATGCTTGCTGTTTAAGGCCTCCGGCCCTGGATATCAGCTCACTTAATCTCATATTTCTGCTTGTCAAAGTGTATTCGCCGGCATACATTATGTCTCCGCTGATAGAAACAGTCTTTTGATATTCATATTCAGGATTTCTGTGAATAGTGATGACATCGTATGGTTCAAGAACGAATTGAGAGCCCCCCTCTATTTCAAGATTTTCATTAATGGAAAAGGTAAACAGTTTTGAAAGTTCCAATGGATTGTTTTTTTCTGAATTTGAGCGGATTCTTCTTGCAACCTCAATATTTACGTTGGATGCCTCATCTGTCAATCCTCCAGCTTCAATGATCAAATCTTCAATTGTTTCTCCTTCTGAATATTGATATTGACCGGGGACAAAAACTTCTCCGCTGATTGTTAATGTTCTTGCATCAAGAAGGTCTTTTCTGCTTGCAATAATCAAAACATCTTCGTTCTGAAGCAGCACATCGGGATGTGTACCGTCAACTATGCCTCTCAAGTTAATGGTCATTGCGGTTGTGGTTCTGTCCTCATTCATTCGCTTCAGGACTGCTCTGCTGATAAAAACCTGCTCATCAAGTCCGCCAGCAGCTTCAATCAGTTCTTTGATACTGCTTATCTGTTCCGTTAACGAGTATTTACCGGGATAATGTACTGCGCCAGAAACGCTGACAGTCTGAATGAATCTTTGAAGAACACTTGAAACGTGTACTGAATCAACATCCTTAAGAATAAATCTGTCTATATCTTTGTGACTTACTGTATGAACAGAAGGCCCTTTTTCATCATTCCTGAATACTCTGATATTCTCCGTGTAAGCATCTCCAGTAAAACCACCGGCATATCTAATTACATCAGCTAGCGTTTCTCCAATAGTAAGTTCGTAAGCCATAGGCCTTTTGACTTTTCCTGAAACTCTGACTAAATTGCTATAGGGAGGAACCATTACTACATCATTGTCTTTTAGGGTAATGTTCCCTGTCATATCTCCTGTTTCAAGATATTGGTAAATATCAATGCTTGAAACAATATTACCGTTTCTATTTACTATTATGGAACGGACGCTTCCAATATCAGAAATACCCCCCGACAGATAAAGCGCATTAAAAACGGAAGAAAGGGAACTCAAAGTATAAGTACCGGGATTCCTGACTTCACCGAGCACGTTGACCATAATGGATCTAACATTGCCTAAAGAAACTGTGAATGAACAGTCTGCATAGTACCCGGACATTAAGTTTCTGATTCTTTTAGTTGCATCATCAATGTTATAGCCGGTTAAAGAAAGAGGGCCTATTTTTGGTATTACAATTTTTCCGTCAGGTGAAATTGTGAGTTTGAGAGTTAGTTGAGATGCCCCGGAAACGTCAATGATAATTTCATCTCCTGCGCCGAGCTGATAATCAACGGGAGTGGACATATTCATCTGAGGCTGGAAATTCAGCGCTTTTTCACTAAAGATATTATGTCCGTAAATATCGCTTTGATTATCTGATGCAGTCTGAAGAACTGGTTTTGTCGTGATTTGATCTTTAAACTGTTGTACCCTAAATGTTTCGTTCGAAGATTCCTGTGATGTGATATCTTCTGATGTAGAATTCATTATGCTGCCATACTCCCTATATAATCTTGAGAGTTGATTTACAGTTGCCCCTTCTGAGATAAGAGTTGTGGCAATCTGCTGATTGCTCATTCCTTTGGCAGATAATTCAGATGCGCGCTTAACCAGTGCATCATCACTGTTCTGCGCAAATGCGCTGACAGAAAA
>JAKSRS010000094.1 GCA_024403515.1 Lachnospiraceae bacterium | reverse complement strand
GTTAACTGCGAAGTGCGAAAATATGGATGTCGACACTTCGACAATACACAGAAGGAGAAAACACATGAGGAAAACAAAATTTTTATTATTGGCAGCAGCTTTGATGCTCTCAACAGCATTACCTGCAAACGCTGCTGAAAAAGAAAGTATCACTGTAAAAACTTATAGTGAACAAAAGGGAAACGTGCTCTATGAAGAGTATGAAACAGTAAAAGTAGACGATTTAAAGAACGGAACTTACAATTTATCCGGCGCTTCATCAAAGGTCGTAAAGGTTGAAAATCCTAATAAAGAAGATGTTACAGCTCCGGTATTAAAGTCAATTTCTTTTAGCAAAACTAAGATTACAACTGGTAAGGACGGCAAGAATTCAACATATGTTTACTGTAAAATATCTGACAGCGGATCAGGAATTAGTTCAGCTACAGTATATTTTGAAAGAGAAGATGGAATGGTAATTTCACCTTCTTTTGGTCCCTACAATTATGATAAAACGAAGAAAGCTTATAAAGTCCCAATGCAATTTGATGACCCTGCTCTTGCAGGAACATACAAGTTCAAGAACGCATTTTTATTAGACGCTAGCGGAAACTATGCAGAGATTTCAGCTAATGATAAGAAGTGTCCGACAGCAGTAAAGAACGCTACCTTTAAGATTGTTGAAGGTAAGGTTACTGCATCAGCTAAGGTTGAAAGCCTGGCATTCTCACCTACATCAGTCAAGTTTAAATCATCTGATGTACAGAAGAAGGCCTCAACAGCAATCAAATTGAAGACAAAGAATTCAGATGTCAAGAAAGTAGATTTGTGGTACAGACGAGATAATGGAGAGAGCGGATATAGCTTACGTGTGTATGGCAACATTAAGCCTTCCTCATTAAATCAGATTAATCACGAAAGATTCATTGATAACTCAAGCTATAATTATGGCAAATGGTATATTGATGAAATAACAGTTTACTTCAAAAACGGCGATATTAAGGCACTCCGTCGAAGCGATGGTACGCTTCCTTCAAGATTTACCAAAAAATATATGACCGTTTCAGGCCCTAAGGAAAACGTTATTACAGATTCAAGCTTACCTATAGTTAAGTCTATTAGATTTAAAGAAAATAAACTTAAATTAGCCAAGAATAAAGACGGAATCGTAAATGTTATTTTGGATGTTGCAGATAAGGGGTCAGGAGTTAGTTTTGCAGATGTTACCTTCTATGATTATGAGCATGGAAAGCTGCTTGGATTAGGTATTAGCATCCCAACACCAGTCAAGAATGGCAAGATAACAATCCCGATAACAGTAAGTAGATTTTTAGGTTCAGGTAACTTTGTAATTAATACAGTTACGGTTCGAGACGTGGCTGGAAATACAACAACTTATGTTGAAAACAAAAAAAGATATACTTCAACAAAGGTACGCAAATACCTTAATTTCACTTCTGACATGAAGGGAATGGCAATTTCTGTAAAGAATACACATAAATAATCCTTGATACTCGCGGCTGTCAGGTGAGCTTCGGGCTGCCAGGTGAGCTATAGGTTGCCAGGTGAGCTATGGTTCGCCAAGTGAGCTATAGGGACGGGGTTAGCGGTTCATTTTCAATTCGAAAATGAATCGCCAACCCCGTCTTTTTTGTTGCCATGGAAAATGAATCGCCAACCCCGTCTTTTTTGTTGCCCGGGCAAAAGAAAACACCTCTATTACTCCTACATTTTGGTCCATATCAGGCCTCGATTTTGAAGGAATCGACCTGAAATTCCTAAAACGACACGTTCGTCACTTCTTCCACCCGATTTCGAAAAAAAGAAAATGAACCCACAACCCCGTCCCCTAGGTTCATTTTTTCGTGATATAATAAGAGAACCGAGCATAAACACAACTCTACTTTTAGTCGATAGGATTTTTTTTAGACTTGTAGTAGGATAAAAGCAGCCAAAAGGAGAAGTAATAATGGACAATCGGAAATTTGGTACATTTGTAGCTACGCTTCGAAAGGAAAAGGGGTTGACCCAGCAGCAACTCGCCGAGGAACTTTGCGTAACAGACAAGGCCATCTCAAAATGGGAGAGAGGCTTAGGATACCCTGATATCAAATTAGTTGAGCCTCTTGCAGAGATATTAGGAGTCTCGGTAATTGAGATCATGCGCTCCGAGCGTACTGACGAAGAGCAGGTAAACGCGCAGAGTGCCAGCGAAGCGATTACAAATATGATTGACGTGGTCGATTATCAGAGAAAAATTGAGCGAAGAAACGTGCTAATAGCAGTAACGACCTTCGCGCTGACAGTAATGTCACTGTTTTTAATCGACACAATGGACCTCGTAGGCTTTGTCCTCGCGTGTCTTCCAATTGCAATGTTCGCAGTCGGAATAGTCCTAATACTAGTAAGCGTCAAACGAAAGAAGTTAAACCTAAGTTACGCAACACCATTAACATTAGGAATCTTTGCCATCGCCTTTCCGATTATCATAGTATTGCTTATGGTTGTAGCTTTCATCTTAGGAGGACCCCTTCCGGGTTAGGAGGTGTTTATGGATTTTATGTTTTTGCTACTGGCATATGTTCCGGTTGCTTCGCTGATAATCGGTGTCATCTGCCTGACAGCATTCTTTCTTTTGCGCTATCGCAAAAGAAAAATTGTTAACTGGCTTTTTGTCCTTGGATGTATTGGGATAGGACTAACGCTACTTGTTTATTGTTTCTTTTTCCTGGTTGGATTCTTAGGAATCGGACCTATGGCAAGCTAGCCGAACCGAAACTCTTTTTGGCAAAAGAAAAATGGAGGATGAAAGATGAAACGAGTTACAAGAATTTTCTTGCCGATGTTTGCACTTGCGTTGGGATTTATGGTTTCTGTTCCTACATATGCGCAGGAGAGAATAAACATAGGCGGGGTAAGACAGGAAATGAGAGTTGTCGAATCATACGAGCCTCAAACGCTGATGGCCAAGGATGATTTGACATTCAAACGTACACTCGGAATGACAGACAGGCAGGTACTTAGGATATATGAGGAGTATCTTGGTACCAACATCAGTGCAATGTCAGCCGACGATTTTACACTTAAGAAACTTGAAGGTTTCACAAACTATGCGGTAGAAGCGGGAATTATTAACGATACACTGGCTCAGAAAGCGGTATTAACCAAAGCCGTTGTGAGGGCTGAATTTAAACTTGTAGTAGCAGGCGGCGAACTTTGCAAATTCACTACTGCATCAACTTTTTTAAATCATTCGCTCCAGGACAGCCCTTCAGACTTATCCTATGGATCATCATCATCTATAGCTAAGCAGCTGACTGACTCGAGCGAATACACAACAATACTTAATGAGTTCAAAAGAAGTGTTACCGGTAAGAATGTAACATCCAAGTCATATACAGGAAGCACAACTTTAAACAGTAGCAAAGACCTTCATCTTGCATATAATAAGGTCAGCTACTCAGTAGAAGGAAAGAAAAAGAACAATAAGTGGACAGTAAAAATTACTTTTACAGACACTTATGACTTTGAATCCCAGGCGTGGAAGAACGCTATGACAGACAGTAAGATTGTTACTATTTTAAATAACTACGCAGCCTATGCGCAGAAGATCGGTGCAATAGTACCGTTCAACATTACAGTTACAACAGAGACAACCTACTAATGACCCATTGGGGCGCTCACACCATACCCATTCTCCCCCCAATGGTCAAAAGAAAGCCTGCGAAGGACTAAAAACTTTCGCAGGCTTTTTATTACCTATTTACTAAAAGAAATAAAGTCGCTGGAAGGACCATAAACTTTCTTTCCATTTGCTTCAATATAACCGGTAACTTTTACTTTGTATTTGCCCTTAGGAGCATTCTTCAAGTCATATGAGTTTTTGTTTACAAATGCAGTCTTGTAAGGTTCATATTCGCCAAAGTCTGAATCGTACTTTGTAACAGAAACTTTGTATTTGGCGCCACTTTGTGCAGCCCACTTGAAAGAAATATTACCTGAAGAAGCGGATTTCTTGAGTCCGGAAATCTTCTTGGGCATTACAAAAACGTCAACGGACTGAGAAATCTTTCCAACAGAAGCAGTAATCTTGCAATAGCCAATCTTCTTGGCAAGAATTTCGCCCTTTGATGAAACCTTAGCAATCTTGGCATCAGAGCTTGTCCATTTAATAGCCTTGCCCTTTAAAGGAGCGGTAGGCTTGCATCTTAATTTAACCTTCTGGTTAACGCTTAAATTTACTTGGGATTTGTCAAAAGAAAGTGCTCCCATTTCAAGGTAAGCATCTTTCATCCATACCTTAGCTAACTGGTGCTGATCGCGGTTACAGGTAGCTGAGAAAGTAAGATAAACTTTATCAGCGATATCTACCTTGCTACTTGCAGCGAGTTTTCCATCATAGTAAACGTAGAGCTTTTTAGAAGCGTAAGTAACTTTTAAATCGTGCCATTTTCCATCATTAACTGATTTAATACTCTTGCTGGCAGGATAATCTTTGTAAATGCTTCCCTGAACGATGCCTGCACGAGACTTTCCTAAGCCCGAAGAAGATGTAGTAGCATCAGAACTAAGCTCAGCGGCAACGTCCAATGCGTTGAATCTACGATTGTCACGCTTAAGTCCCATCATACCAAGAGAACCAACTTCAGGTGTAAAGCAAACCCAGAAGCAGTCAAAATCTCTTTCAGTTTTAACCTTAACACCAGCAGTGAAACCATTTTTTGTGTTAAATGAGTTCTGGTAAGCAACAACGCCTTCTGAAAGACCGACTCCGTTTGTAAGGTTGATACCCTTAGAACCTTCGTTCTTGGCATGGCCATACAAAACATACTTTCCCATACTAGCGGCTTCAGCAGTTGTTGAAGGCATAGCGGTTAACACTAAAACTGCAGCAAGTACTGAAAGCATAAGTTTCTTAAAAATCTTCATTTCTTTTCCTCCATAGAGTAAAATATTGTAAAA
>JAKSRS010000093.1 GCA_024403515.1 Lachnospiraceae bacterium | reverse complement strand
AGTGAACTCTGAACTTCGCCGATGTGAGCTTTTCTTAAGAAGAACATACAAATACGGGACTGGCCGATACCACCGCCGATTGTGTAAGGAAGTTCATCGTTTAAAATAGCCTTCTGGAAAGGAAGTTCAGCTCTTTCAGGACATCCTGCCTTATCAAGCTGTTCCTTTAATGACTGTGCATCAACACGAATACCCATTGATGATAATTCAAGAGCGATATCAAGTACAGGATAGTATACAAAGATATCAGCATTTAATTGCCAGTCATCGTAGTCGGGAGCACGTCCGTCATGAGGCTCGCCGTTTTCAAGCTTATCACCAATCTTCATGATACATACAGCACCCTTAGCCTTGGTAATAATTCTTTCACGTTCCTTGGCTGAATATTCAGGGAAACGTTCATATAATTCATCACTTGTGATGAAGAAGATTTCCTTGGGGAGGATTTCTTCAATATAGTCGTACTTGATTGAAAGATACTGTTCAGTCTTTCTAAGTGCCTGATATACTTCGGTAACAACTTTTTTAAGAGTATCGATATTTCTATCAGCTTTATTGATGACCTTTTCCCAATCCCACTGGTCTACGAAGATAGAGTGGATATTGTCGGTATCTTCATCTCTACGGATAGCGTTCATATCAGTGTAAAGGCCTTCACCTTCAACGAATCCGTATTTCTTTAATGCGTAGCGTTTCCACTTAGCAAGTGAATGTACTACTTCAGCTTCGTAATCGCCCTGTTCCTTAATTCCAAAGGTTACGGGTCTTTCAACACCATTTAAGTTGTCGTTAAGTCCCATTGCAGGATCAACAAATAAAGGAGCTGACACTCTCAAAAGATTTAATCTTTCAGATAAAAGTGACTGGAAACAGTCCTTAACAGTCTTAATTGCAATCTGTGTGTCGTGTAAATCTAACGCTGGCACATAGTCTTTAGGAAATTTAGTTGCCATTACATAATTCTCCAATCTTGGAATGATTTTCCTCTATATATTTAATTACAAAATGATAGATTATGCAAGAAAAAAATCACTTATCGTGTTAAACTATTCTAGGAAATATAACACATTGGTAAGGATTACATGGAAGCTAAAATCTCAGTTAGAAGCCTGGTGGAATTTATTCTTCGCTCAGGCGATATAGACAACAGAATAGGTACCTTTAGAGAAGATGCTATGGCTGCAGGTTCACGTGTCCATCGTATGATCCAGAAAAGGGCCGGAGCGGATTATGCTGCCGAGGTGCCCCTGGTTTATACCTATAGGGGAGAAAAGTGCGACATAACCGTAGAAGGACGTGCTGATGGCGTTATAGAAAACCAGATGGGGGTAACGGTAGATGAAATAAAATCGACCTACGCAGATGTAATGCGCTATAAAGAACCTTTCCCGATTCATCTTGCCCAGGCCAAGTTTTATGCATATATACTCGCTGAAAAGAAAAATCTTGCTGTCGTTAATGTGAGAATGACCTACTGCAACATTGAAACAGAAGAGGTGAAGTACTTTAATCAGGAATTCAGCTATATGGAACTTTTGGACTTCACAAGTTCAGTTGTTTCGGAGTATGAAAAGTGGGCAGTTTTTGCAGCAGAGTGGAAAGAAAAGCGAAATGCTAGCATCAAAGGCCTTCCTTTTCCTTTTGAGTACCGAGATGGTCAACAGGATCTGGTAAAGCAGGTATATTATACAATTTACCATCAAAAGAAGCTTTTTCTGGAGGCCCCTACGGGTGTTGGAAAGACCATATCAACGGTTTATCCGGCAATTCAGGCCATGGGCCAGGAGAAGACTTCAAGAATCTTTTATTTAACTGCTAAAACAATTACCAGAACAGTTGCAGCCGACACTGCTGATATATTAAGAAAAGACGGGCTTAAGCTAAAAAGCATAGTGCTTACAGCCAAAGAAAAGATTTGTATGACAGGTGATAAGGAATGTAACCCCGATTCCTGCCCTTATGCCCGTGGACACTATGACAGGGTAAACGACGCAGTATATGCGCTTATTACGCAGGAAGATTCCATTACCAGGGAAAAGATAGAAGAGTACGCCGAACAATACAAGGTATGTCCATTTGAAATGGGGCTTGATGTATCCTTGTTTTGTGACATGATTATAGGCGATTATAACTACGCTTTCGACCCTAGAGCCAAGTTAAAACGCTATTTTATTGAGGAAAAGAAAGACGATTACGTTCTTTTGATAGATGAGGCACATAACCTTGTAGACAGGGCAAGAGATATGTTCTCGGCCCAGATAATCAAGGAAGATCTGATGGCCTTAAAACGCTTTACGGAGATTGAAATTCCGGTGATTTCAAAGGCTGCGGATAAGTGTAATAAGCATTTGCTTAATTTGAAGCGCTCATGCGAAATGAGCCTTATAAATCCACCGATTGACGAATTCATTCTTTCGCTCACAAGACTGTATGCCAATCTTGAAAAGGTCTTACAGGCCAAGGATAAGCCGGATAAAGACAAGCAGGACAAGGACGATAAGGGCTATGCCACTAAGATTGTAAGTCCTGAATTAAAGAAGGTATTACTGGAATATTATTTTGAAATTTCACACTTTTTAGGTATATATGATCTTGTGGATGAAAATTACAGCATTTACTGTTCGTATACCGATGACGGAGATTTTTATCTGAAGTTATTTTGCATTAATCCAAGGATTAACCTTAAAAAGTGTATGGATAATGTCCGTTCAACAGTGCTGTTTTCAGCGACACTGCTTCCAATACAGTACTATAAGCTTCTTTTGGCCGGTGAGGATGATGATTACGAGGTTTATGCCAAGTCAATCTTTGATCCACGCAAAAGAAAGCTTGTCATTTCATCGGATGTAACCAGTAAATACACAAGAAGAAACGATGACGAATATTTAAATATCGCCCGTTATATTTACGAGATAACCAGGGAAAGAGACGGAAACTACATGGTTTTCTTCCCTTCCTACGGTTTTATGCAAAAGGTCTATGAACTTTTCGACAAACATTTTGCAGGAAAGCTGAAGGCTGAATGTTTAGTTCAGTATTCGGGAATGGATGAAAAAGAAAGGGAGGCGTTTTTAAAGCGTTTCCAGGGTAATGAAGACTTAAAACTAGCTGATATTCTTGATTTTGATGTGGAAGAAGAGGAGGAAACGACTCTCATAGGCTTCTGCGTTATGGGTGGAATCTTTTCAGAAGGTATTGATCTTAAAGAAGACAGCTTAATTGGTGCCCTGATTGTTGGTACCGGGCTTCCGCTTGTATGCCTTGAAAGAGAGCTTATTAAAGAGTATTTTGATGAAGATAGTGAAGACGGCTTTGACTATGCCTACAGGTATCCCGGGATGAACAAAGTTTTACAGGCAGCAGGGCGAGTTATAAGAACCGAATCCGATATAGGCGTTGTAGCCTTGCTTGACGAGCGCTTTTTGCAGGCATCTTATAGAAGAATGTTTCCAAGAGAATGGGAAGAGTACGATAATGTCTCGGTAGATAATGTTTCTGAAAAAATTCAGCGTTTCTGGGACGGGTGGCTATAACATTCTTGATATTTACGAGGATTATATTTATAATAAAAACACTTTATATCTAAGGAGATTACAATGAGAGAAGAAATTTACGATCAGTTAACAGAGATTTTTAGAGACGTTTTTGATGATGACTCTATTGAAATTAATGATAATACATCCGCAGATGATATCGATGATTGGGATAGCTTAATGCATATCACACTTATCGGAACTATCGAAGCTGAATTTGGCATCAAATTCCCTATGAAAGACGTTGTTGGCATGAAGAACGTTGGGGATCTTGTTGATAGAATCATGGAGCTTACAGCGTAATGAAGATTCATCATGTAGGATATCTGGTAAAGACACTTTCAAAGGCTTCTGAGGCATTTGAAGATTTGGGCTTTGAGGCTATGGATGAAGTTATATTCGATGAAATTCGCGGCGTAGACATTCTTTTTATGAAAAAAGATGGTTATGTCATCGAACTGGTATCTCCCAAACATGAGGATGCGGTTGTATATAATCTCATGAAAAAACTTGGAAATACTCCTTATCATTTCTGCTACGAGGTTGATGACATAGTAAAGACCTCTAAAGATCTTTCCGAAAAAGGCTACGTGATTATAGATAAACCGACTTGTGCTGTTGCAATTGAGGGACGCAATGTGATTTTTCTTATGCATCCTTTTATGGGAATGATTGAACTATTGGAAAAATAGGATTATATGAAGTGAAAAATAGCTGGGGGCTGATGTGATTATAAGTCGGCACCCGGCTTTTTTATTAGGGATTGGAGAATGGAGATTAACATGAAAAAAATAGGTTTAGTAGGTGGTACGGGACCGGAATCAACTCTTATGTATTATAAGGAACTAAACGCGGGCATCGATAAGCTTACAGAAGGCAAGGCGATGCCGGATATAGCTATAGAAAGCGTAAATTTCAGAAGAACCTGGGACTATGTTACCAACAACAATTATGAAGAGCTGACTGATTACCTCGCAAGTAAGGTAAATGCCCTTAAAAAGACTGGTTCTGAGGTTATAGCGCTTACTGCTGTAACAATGCACATGGTATATGATGAACTGGTTTCAAAAACTAACGTAGATTTAGTCAGCATTCCTAAGGCAGTATGTAATGAAGCCAGGAAACGAGGTTATACGAAGGTAGCTTTGATTGGTACCATCTTTACGATGGAAAAGGATTACATGAAAAAAGACTTTCTTGAAGCTGGAATTGATGTGATTGTTCCTTCTAAAGAGGATAGAGAGCTTGTTGCCAAAAGAATTTACGAAGAACTTGAAGTTGGAATTGTTAAAGAAGAAACATTGACTGAGTTTAACAATATTATTGCTTCTCTTAAAGCACAGGGTGCTCAGGCTGTTATTCTTGGCTGTACTGAACTTCCAATTCTTTTAAATGATGATAACTGTGCTCTTCCCTGTCTTGATAGTGTAAAGATTCATCTTGAAGAACTTATAAAGCTTTCCATATAGTATGCTTCTGATTCGGGTCGCATTTGCGGCCCGTTTTTTT
>JAKSRS010000092.1 GCA_024403515.1 Lachnospiraceae bacterium | reverse complement strand
ATGCCTTACCATGTTGCTATTAATATTTACTTTTCTCTTTATGCACCAGCCTCAAATTTTGGCATTGCATCAATCACTTCTTGTAAAGGACTCCATCCCATAGCATCAAAATCATCTTCTTCATCTGATGTTACTTTTTTCATTACGCCTCTACTCTGATGTGCTTTCTTTGAATCTTCATCAGTACTGGGTAATCTACTATATCCCGGTGACTTTTGAAACTCTCCGTAAACTCTATGTATAGCAGCCACAATATATTTCTTATCTGGATCTTTATCTGATATTCCTGTAATAGCAGTAGTCACAATTCTGTTTGCTTCTTCTTTGCTTCTAGCATGCTTCAACTGTTCCTCAACTGCCTTTGCCATTGCCTGTACTCTCATTGCATGCGCATACATATTGGGATTATATCTTCTTAAATAATCCATCTCTTTCTTGGTCAACTTTGCACCCATTTCAAGTTTACGAAGAATCTTTGCGTCCATAGCCGCTTTATCTTCTTCACTCATTTCTTTCTCTTCATCAAATACACTTTCAACTATGTGCTGAGCAAATTCTTCAATTGTACTAATTTTGTTCTTTTCAATACTATTACTGATAACCATAATTACCACCCAAAATAAAAAGCGTATTCCTCCAACGTTCACTCCGTTGAACAAATACGCTTTCCTTGCTGATTATTATTTCGGCAATCAAGTTGATTTTGTTTATATTAAATTATTAAAAAATCCTACTTTATCCTACTTTCTAAATCCACTTATCATACATACCATTGAGAGTACTTGATAATGTAGCATTACTAGAATACATACTAGAATTCATAATAGTTGCTCTAGATACTTCACTTGCTTTAGCTTCAATCTGCGCACCATATGAACCAGCTCCTGCAAACATAGACTTGATGCTTGTAACATTTGCTTTCTTAAGTGTGTCTTCATTAATTGAAAGCTTTCCATCAACTCCAACTGCTACACCAATCTTTGATAAAGCCTTTGACATAGTATTAGTCATACTAGACATATATCTCATGGTCTGTGAAATCTCTTTTGAATTAACCTTTGATGACTGATTAATTACATCATTGTACTCATTAACAAAGCTCTTAACTGCGCCTGTTATCTTTTCCATATCATATTCACCATTGGTCTGCTTCCAAAGGTCGTCCTTATTAAATGCTTCAACAGCTGATTTCAAACCATCTGATTCTTTCTTCATTTGTGTAAGACCAGTCTTATCAATAGCCTGTTCTTTCTTGTTTGTGGTCACATTATTCTTATGTGTTGTTTTACCAGACTGTTCATCATAGTAAGACTTCATAAGTTTCTTATAACCACCTCTTTTGATTAACGAGTAATCACTAAGATTGATTCCACCAAATAGATTGTTGCTATTATTAGAATTCAAACCACCAAATAAAGATGTGACATCAAAATTAAATCTCATGAGTCATTCCTCCAACTATGCTTCTACACCTTTTGATGCATAATAGTCATCAAATAACTTATTAGCTGCAGCCATTGTCTCCTGACAAATTCCTGGTAATTCACCACCCCAAGCCTTTGTAGCTTTCTTGAAGCCTTTTTCCATTGCTGCCTGCATTTCTTTCATTTTTTCAACATCATCACCTGCAAGTGCTGAAGCAAAATCAAATAATCTCTGTGATGTCTGTTTAACACCCCAATATCCATTTTCGGAAATATCTTCCTTTGCCTGTGCTATGTCAGCAGCACTAACATTTTTGAGATTTTCAGGTGAGAATAAATCCGAAAGTTTTGCCACACCAGCCTGACCAGAAAACATTTTCTGAACAAGACTTGATAACTGGCTTCTTCTGTTAGCTTCATCCTGCTTTAACTGCTGAACCAATGCAGCCCTGTCCTCTTTACTCATCTTATTAATTGAGTATGTTGCTTTCTTTTCAGAACCTTCTGATTTCTCATAAACAGCACCTGTCTGTTCTGTGTTCTTTGCACCTTCTGTAGCAGCCTTTGTATCTGCTTTCTTTGCGCTTGATGTCTGATAACTAGCATATGTACTTGTTGCGCTTCCTACGTTCATTTCGCTCATTTCATTGTCCTCCTTTTCTTTCATCCGTGAACTAATAACCGCAAATCCATTTGCATTTAGGGTGTCCGCATCCAGTAGACACCCTGTATATAAAACAATGTGTAGTACACACACAGCTTCCTATATAGATTTATCTACAGCTGCACCTTTGATATCATCTTCTATAAGTTTCATCTTATTCATCATATCTTTGATTTCTTGCTGTGCAGCACCTAACTCGGTTGTACTCTTTGCCATTTCAGTTGTGGCTTCAAGGATGTCCTCAGTAACCTTTTCTTTTTCCTTCTTCTCATCTCTTGCTTTTTCAATCTTGGCTTCGAGTTCTTCTTCCTTAGCAGCCTTCTCTTTTGCAGCTTCTCTCTTTTCTTCCATGTCCTTATCGATATTATCCTTTGCCTCATCAACGACCATACCAATAATCTCTTTAGCTGCCTGATCCATAACCGCATCTGCTTCTTTTTGTGCATCAACCATTGCATGCGATTTTAATCGCTCAAGGTTTGTCGCACTAATTATTCTATTTTCAGTTTCTATCTCTCTGTCGCACTCGTATACAGTCATTGCATACGGTGTTTCATCCTGCAACATTGCCAATGATTGTTGCTGGTAATCTGTAAGTCCACCAGCCTTTATCTTTGCAATAGATTCTCTTTCATCCTTCGTAAGATGAATATCACTACCTGGTATTTTGGATCTAATTTCTTTTTCAAGAAGTTTTAGATCCTTCTCCTCTTTACTATCTGCCTCAACCCCAAATGACTTTCGTAAATTCTCTCTATTTTCTTCTATTTCACGTATTGCTGTATTTGCTACACCTTTATCATTACGAAGTTCCTGAATCTTTTGACGTCTTGTCTCTATATCTGAATCAATTTTCTTCTCATTTTCAAAAGCCTTACCCACAATGCCCATTGCTTTTTTCTTTGCTTCTTCCTTTTTAGCAGCAATAGGATCAAGTTGCTTTTTTAAGACACTACCATCGATAGATTTCTTATTTTCACTTCTACTACTATCTAATGCATTCCTAGAATTATGACCCACTACGAATGCTTTTTCCTGTATACGCATATAAGCCCCTCCTTATATAGATACACATCGTCATCTTACAAAATACTATCCCTATATTAAGTTAAAACAAATTTGGAAAACCTGTCAGAATCGACAATACGAAAATTAGATATAGCTTGCACTATATCCATGTATCTCCATCCCTGAGAAAGTTAGTCCGAAATCCGTTTCGACTTTAAGAAATATTATATTTATATTATATATCGTTCATTGTACACCAATTGTTTACACTTGCATACTACTTTATCACATTTTATCCTACTTTGTCTTATTTAATCGCACTTGCTGATAATATAAACTTATACGAGGACAAATAAATGCGACCATTAAAAGAAAAAGTAAGTATTACAATTGATAGTGACATTGTTCAGTCAATTAAAGAACTGGCTGAAGCAGATGATAGATCTTTCAGCCAATTTATTAACATGGTGTTAAAAGAATATATTCAAAAGAATTCTTCTACCAACAATAATCCATCTGAAAAATGATGCACCAGTAATAGCTGGTGCTTTTTCATTACATACAAAGATTACTAACCAACTCTCTATATCGCTCTGATTTATTATCAATATCTTCTTGCGTTACTCCATAATATTTGTAAGCCTTTTTCATTATTTTTTTCATATCTCTTATAGGCTTCTTACCAACTGCATTCCCTTCAATACATATGAACCTTGTTTCAACAATGATATCCATATTGTAATTTTCATTATCATATTTTCTAATGAATTTATGCATATCTATATCAAACACTTCTCTTGGTACAGCTAAAGCAAGTTGTCGTTGTTCATCTACTTTTTTCATATACTCCTGTATAATTTCAGGCTCTTTATTTTTAGGTGGTTCTATCCTTGTAAATTCACCTAAAAGGTCTGGTTGAAATCTAAGAATATTAGCTGCTCTCAAATCACTATATTCTTCACTGTTCTCTAAAATATTCCTGTCTATTTCTGTCAATCCACATTCATTTACAAGATATGTAATAACCTCATCTATGCTATGGCTTTCTGGCTTAATTCCTTTTTCAGCAAAATATTTTCTAATACGATACCTGAACTGCCATAGCTTTTGACGAAATGTTTTCTTTTGTTTTTCCCCTAATATAAGCACAGATGTTGGTCCATCAGCCCCACCAATAACTGTAACTGCACTGGCTTTTTTATTCATACATATTCCCTTGTGATTCTTTATTTAACAACTGACACATCGTCAAGTACCAGCTCAACGCTATAAAATGTCTTTTCTAAATATTCTTTGTATTGCTCGATCTGTTCATTGCTAATATTACCTTCACTTTCAAGAAACACTTTAATAGCATACTGATCCGTATTTTTGTCATAGCCTACTAATGTATGAGCAGACTTGATTTCCGTCATACTTTCGAATGTGTTCTTAACATTTTCAGCAAGGTAATGCTTATACTTTTCTACCTTTTCATCATCACTGACTTCATATACTTCTGGCGCATATTCATGTGAAACCACATCAACTTCTGATGCCATATCATTATCATAATAAATATATACAGATTCAGAATTACTATCTGTACCTGGTACTTCATCCGTAAATGTCGTTTCTGTTGGCAAGTATGTAATACCATTCTTCTTTTCTATATGAAGCATAATTGAAAGTATTATTGTAGAAATAGCAAACACAATTGCTAATCCCCATCCCAATATGAACAGAATTTTTTTCTTCTTATCAAATATTTCTATGCTCTCATCTTCATCTATTACTTTTATTTCCAAGCATTGATTAAGTATTTCCCTGTTAGCTCCTGTTGGAATTGCTTTATCACTCTCCCATTTTGATATTGCCTGCCTTGATACTCCTACAATAGCAGCCAATTCTTCCTGGGACATATTTTTACCAACTCTTGCCTGTTTTATTTTTTCACCTATACTCATAATCTATTTCCTTTTCAATTATGTTATAAGCCATATTGTATACGCAACCACGGTTGCATTCTACCATCTTTTGTCAACTACGCTGGTATCATACTAA
>JAKSRS010000091.1 GCA_024403515.1 Lachnospiraceae bacterium | reverse complement strand
GAAGAGTCCTGAATATGCTCTTTTAACACCATATTTATATACTGGCTAAATGAACGGTCATCTGCTTCGGCAAGTTCTTTTAGTCTTTTAACAATATCGCTATCTACTGTGATGCTGATTTTTTCTTTAAGTGGTCGCATATTAATGGCTCCTTTTTATTGAATAGTAGCAATAAGTGAGATATAATATGAGAAAATATGATAAAGTAGTATAAAGTAGGATAAATAATACTAAAGTTTTTTATATTCCTGCCGATAAAAGTATTAGAAACGGTAGTTTGGCCGTTTTTTCATAAGAGCGAAATGGATTTCGTGTAATTTCTCAAGGATTGAGAGGCTTATGGATATAGTAGGGCGTACTATATCTATTTTCTTTTCTGTGTGTCAAATCTGACAGAGATTCCAAGAAATCCGATAGCATAATACTGTGGAAATGTGTGTGTACTACACATTGCTTTTATATATTGGGCGCCTGGGTCTTTCCGGGTGCCCTCTCAAGGGATTACGCTATGGTACAAATGATAGCCGGTACAATAAAAAATGCTGTGAAGCAGGATATGCTTATTAAAAACTGGGAGCAGAAGAAGAACTCAGGCAACACTCTTACTAAGCACGAGAGAAATGAGCGTGCGAATATGTCTTCTGAACAGCGAATGCTTGAACAGTTTAAAGAGCAGATGGCCCAGAACAGGGAGCAGAGTAAAAACACCGATATTGCAAATAAAATAATGAACGGTGATGATTTAACACCGGAGGAAGAACAATATCTGGCGCAGAACAATCCCGGACAGCTCAGTAATTACAGAAGGGCAAAAGCTGAACGAAAAGCCTATGAGGAAAAATTGCAGAAATGTAAAACCAAGGATGAAGTTCAGCGGTTGAAAAGCAATACAATGAATGCATATCTGGCAGAGTTAAAAGCGGCACCCGGACAGGCAAAATCAGCTAAAGCCATGGAAATTTTAGGCAAGGTTAGAAATGTTGAGAAGGCCGAGAGACATTTTATAGAGTCGGGTGGATATGCAAAGCTTCCTACTGAGGCTGATGAGGCAATTGACAGAGCCGAGGAAAGAAGCAAAGAGAATGAGGAAAATCTTGAAATCATAAAAGAATCAGCTGAAGCGGATGATGCAGAGGAAAAGCAGGAAGCTGTATCAGAAGAAAATGATGATAAGAAAACTGTTGTTAGTGAAGATATTGATGCAGAAATAGCGGACAGCTTCGATGAAAAGAAAAAAGACCTAAAGCCCAAGAAGGAAAAAGAACCGCTGGAAGAAATAGAAGAAATCTGCAGAAGATATATTCCGAATACAGAAGGAAATATGGTAAAAAACGAGCAGAGTCATAAGACTAAGCCGAAGGAAATGAAATCAGGAAGCAAAATTGATGTCGCAATGTAAAATATCAAATGGAGGTAAAGAAGATGAGTGAAATGAATGTAACATCAGCAACAAGCACAACAGGTACCTATACCGGTTATCAGAATACTGCAAAGACAAGTGAAGCAGCCAAGACTGAGGAAACCAAGAAGGCCGAGGAAAGCGGAGTAGTATATGAAAAATCCGGTGAGCCTGAGAAGAAGGCTACTTATTCTATAAACAAGATGAGTAAGGAGGACAGAGCTGCACTTGTTGAGCAGTTTAAGCAGGATCAGCTTAACAGACAGAATCAGCTTTCAAGCCTTGTTCAGAAGATGCTCAGTGGTCAGGCAGGAGTGTCAAAACTGGCTGATTTGTTCTCACCTGAGAATCTTAAAAATGTAAGTGCTGCAGATATTGCACAGGCTAAAGAGGATATATCCGAGGATGGTTATTGGGGAGTAAAGCAGACTTCTCAGAGACTGTTTGATTTTGCATCAGCACTTGCAGGTGATGATGTTGAAAAGATGAAAGAGATGCAGGCAGCAATGGAAAAGGGCTTCAAGAAGGCTGAGAAGGCATGGGGCGGAAAGCTTCCTGACATCTGCCAGGATACAATGGCCGCAGCAAACAAGCTTTTTGATGATTACTACGCATCAAAGAATGTAGCAGAGTAAATACCAGGCTAAGAGTCTGTGAGTAAAATGTGAGGATGACCATGAACAGATATAATTTTGATATTTCTTCATTTTTTAATAACAGTACATCTGCCAATGCATTCAGCACCTTTAATTTTGGAGACTATGCATCAATAAAGAACGGCAGCTATGGAAAGCTTTTAAAGTCATACTATGCGGATCAAAAGAAGTCAGTTTCCGATAAGAATACTTCAACAGATAAGGTTGCTACGGATGCTACAAAGAAACAGCAGAAGGCTGATGCAACCGGTCTGTCACAGATGAAGAAGAGTGCTGATGGCTTAAAAGAAGCCACCGATGCACTTGCCAATGAAGAGCTGTGGAAACAGACTGACGGCAAGTATGATATGGATAAAATAGTCAGTGCAGTAAAGGATTTTGCAAGCAAATACAATGATACCATTGCACAGGCATCAAAGGTTAATTCCAAGGATGTTTCGCAGGATGTTAAGTATATGAACAGTATGACTTCAACAATGTCAAAGTCATTGTCAAAGATTGGAATTACTGTTGGTACTGATGGAAAGCTTTCAGTAAATGAAGACGAACTTAAAAAAGCAAATATAAGCAGTGTAAAGTCTATGTTTAAGAGCGTTGCTTCATACGGTTCTGAAATTGCAGGAAAGGCAAGCGCCATTTCAAGAGATGCTGTTATGGGTTCAAGTATTTACGGAAACAATGGAGCATTATCAAGTTCACTTTCCGGAGTATATAACCAGTGGATTTAAGAGGATAGTCTATGAAGGTTACCAATACTACAATTTTTATGGGTGATGACACTCTTCGTGCCCGTCATGGACAGATGCAGTTTGATAATAAGACTCAGGGCGGATCGATTGATGCGAGTTCGCTTCGCACCAAGTTTGACCCGATTGCTGTCAAAAAGGAAGAATCCCAGAAGAAGGCTATGAAGATAGTCGGGGATGCTTTTAAGAATGACCTTAAAATCGATGATGACTTAAATGCCAGGAGGGCAAAAATCGACTCACTTCGTAAAGACAGACATGACGCTAAAATGGCTATTAAGGATATCGAAGATGACAGGGCAGCGCTTAGAGATGTGTATGGTATAGAAGAAGACAGCCAGGAAGAGAAGGATCTTAAACTTCTGGAAAAAGAAGTAAAATCTAAAATGCCGGGCTCAGATATTCACTTAACCAAGGATGACCGGGAGGCCATCAGCAAGATTAAGGAAAAAGGTCTTTCTGAATATCAGCAACGCTCTATAGAAATGCTTGAGTATGAGGTGCCTTATGCCGTTACTGCTTATGAGGCTGAGCAGGAGATTATGGTTGAGAACCAGATAATAAGTGCAACCGAGCTTGAAAGACTCAAATCGCATGCCTTGGTGGATGCTCAGAAGCAGGCTGAAGCAATAATGGATGAAGCTTCAAGAGAGATTGTAGGAATGGTTGCCGATGAGGCTAAAGACCATATCGACGAAGAGAACGAAGAACGCAAAGAGAAGGCCAAGGCTGAGGAAGAAAAGCAGGAAGAACTTGAGGCCCGTATCGATGCAGCTCGTGAAAAGCGTAAGGAAAATGAAGAACTTACCGAGGATATCCTTGAAGGAGTACAGGAAACTACTTCTGTTTCAAAGGACATGAATGCTGCGCGGCAGGAGATAAAGGAAATGATGAGCAAGATGAAGCTCATTGAGGATGATATCAAGGGTGCTGCAGTAGATACATCGTTGTAGAGTTTTGAGATATAGTAAGTTTAGGCTGTGAAAAGATGAAGGAGGGCTTATGGGTATAGCATTATATGGAAATATTAATGGGCGTACATATACACCACCGCAGATAAATCTTTTAGATTCTGCTAAAAATCAGAATACTAATAATCAAACTTCAGTAGCAACTGCATATGGTAATACGCCGGCAGTTGAAGTGAATATATCTGAGGAAGGATTAAAGGCTCTTCATGGAAGCAAATTGCCCGGAAGTGCAGATCCTTTTGAAACGGCAGCCCAGATAGCATATATGTCAGAGCATCAGCCTATAGAGTCATATGAAAGCAAGTTTTCTCAGATGATTCCCAGCAGCTATGAAACGAATGAGCGCGGGGAATCTGTATATGTTCATCATTCTACAGAAGAGAAGATTGTTGCACTTGAAGAAGGCTTTAAGGCACTTGTTGATGAAATCAATAAGGGATACGATGACGGTACCAGAGTCCGTTATGTGGAGGATGCTACAACAGAAGATGGTTTCAGAAAACTTACCAGAGAAGAGGAACTTGATATTCTGCAGAAAGAATTTGATGATTTTGTAGATAGCCGCTTTGGCGCTGAAAGAGTTGCGGAGAATGCAAAGATCAAAAAGTCTTTGGACGAACTTCAGGAGCTGAAGAAATCGCTTGGACGTGGTGAAGTTAAAGAATATAAACTTGAAGCGATGTCTGATGAGGAAGCACAGGGTCTTAAAGATAAAATGAGAAGTTATATAGGTGCAAATGGTAAAATAGCGGTACCTGAAATGACGGAAGAACAGAAAGCTGAAAGAGAAGCAAAGATTAAAGCTTTTCAGGACAGCATAGTATATTATGAGGAAAGCCCGTTCAAGATTAATATTACGAGGGATGAGCGTAATATCATGATGAGCTTTGAGCCAGAAGAATATACAAGCATTATCGAGCGTATGCAGAAGGATGAGCCGGAAACATATGCAAAGCATAAGAAGGCTCTTGATGAGGCTAAAGCGAATGGAGATACGAGTGGTGTATTCAGAGAATATGCCGGAGCATACAAATGGGCTTATGGTGATATCTTCGACAAGATTCATGAGAAGGAGCCGGATGTAGATATTTATATTAAATCTGCATCAACAACTAAAGATCATGATTATCATTTTATAAATAACTCCAAGAGACTTGTCATTAGTACAGAAGAGTTGAAATTACTGCAGTCAAAGAATCCTAAGGATGCAGAAAATCAGGAAAAGCTTTGGATGGATATATTTGACAGAATAAATAAGAGTGTTCAGCAGTAAGATTTGTGAATACAGGAAATATATAAGAACAATGAATTGGAAAAAATATCTGATTCATTGTTCTTTTTTTGAGATTTTTTCAGACTTAGTGCGTAATAATTAGTGTAGATGATTAAGGAGAATGACTTTATTTTTGGGTATTGAGGTAAAACAAGAGTTTGATTATGTGAATAAGTACAT
>JAKSRS010000090.1 GCA_024403515.1 Lachnospiraceae bacterium | reverse complement strand
TCAAAGAAGATTAGCCATCAAATGGCTAGAATAGGCTGAGAAAAGATTTCTGTCAGTTTTTCTTTCTTCAGTGATTTCCCAATATAATTCTTTGGAAGAATAATCGCTTTTGAAGAAAGGATTTATTACATTATCAAACTCAGGTAAGAATCTTGAAGTTTTTTTAATATAACAGTTTGAGGCCTTAGCCTGTTCACGTCTTGATTTATCTACAAAACTAGCGACTGACTTATGCAATGCCATATCTTCTATAGGAAGATAGTAGTATTCTTTGTAGTTTGCAAAGAAATATTTTAATTCGCCTTCAAAAATTGGAACACGAAATACTCCTTCAGCATTACTTGCCGTAAAGTAAATGTTTCCATTTCTTGATGCAACTGGCACAGGAAGATTAAATGGTATATCAAAATCCATTAACAATTCGAGTTTATCATTTCCATTTATGTCTTTATAAGTACCTGCTGATACTTTAGTAACAATTAACTTTGATTTAAATAAGTCACAGTAATAAAGTATCGGTAGAATATCTAATATACCACATATATCATCGAAGTTATGTAGCAAAAGAAGACCTTTCTTTTGCTCATCTTTATCAGATACATAATCATGATATACACCAATTAAATCTCCGCCACTAAATTTGTCTTCTCGATTTATTCCAAGAAATCCTTCAATTGTTTTCTGCTTGCAGTTTATAAGTTTTAAAAAGCTTTTAAGTGGCTGTATTCTTTTATAAATATCAATACCTTCATATGAATCAAAGTTTCTATCAAGATTAAATTCTTTGCATTTATCTAAAAGGTAGGGGATGTCAAAATTGTTTCCATTAAAATGAATTAATGTTTTATATGGCTTGGCAAACTCGAAGAATTCTTCTAAAAGTTCTTTCTCATCAGAGTATTCATTTGCAAAAAACTGGATAGTATTCCAGACTTCATTTTTATAGTAAACACAACCAATAAGATAAAGTTTAGACATTTTAGAGCTAAAACCGGTAGTTTCAATATCAAGAAACAATAAGTCTTCAATTTTACCTACGTTTTCAAGCGGATATTTTATCTCTTTGTTCTGAAGAACATTCTTTATTATTTCCATTAAAATAGCCTCCCTTTAAGATAATATATCATTCTTATTTATTTCTCTCAAGTGACATTGCTTTCTTTACATGCGTGTTAAATAATAGTATATTTATTAGAGGGTAACAAAAAATTAGAGAAGGGAAATTCTAATATGGCAAAACTTACTTTTTCAGGTGGAATTCATCCATTTGATGGCAAAGATATGTCCAAGGATATACCGATTAAGGATCATAAACCGGGTCCTGAATTGATTTATCCTTTAAGCCAGCACATTGGTGCTCCGGCCAAGGCTATAGTTAAAAAAGGAGATCATGTATTCGTTGGCCAGAAAATTGCTGAAGCCGACGGATTTGTTTCTTCACCTATTTATGCTTCTGTATCGGGTATTGTTAAAGATGTTTGTGAGCATCGAGTAATAGCCGGTAATAATGCTATGTGTATTATCATTGAAAATGATGGTATGTATAGTGAAATGAATCCTTGGGAAGTTAAAGAACTTGATTCTATGACTAGTGCCGAAATAATCGACAGAGTTAAAGAAGCAGGTATTGTAGGTATGGGAGGAGCAGGATTTCCTACTCATGTAAAAATGTCTGTTAAGGAACCTCAGAAGATTGATTATGTAATCATTAATGCTGCTGAGTGTGAACCTTATCTTACAAGTGATTATCGTAAGATGATTGAAGAACCCGAAAAACTTATTGAAGGTTTGAAGGTGTATCTTAAATTATTCCCTTATGCGTTAGGCATTATTGCTATAGAAGATAATAAGCCCGATTGTATAAAAATTTTCAGAGCTCTTACTAAGGAAGAACCCCGAATTACTGTTAAAGCTTTAAAGACTAAATATCCTCAGGGATCTGAAAGACATTTAATCTATGCTACAACTGGTAGAGAACTTAACTCCAAGCTTCTTCCTGCAGATGTTGGATGTGTTGTTAATAACGTTGATACGATTATTGCGGTTAGAAATGCTATTTTTGACGGTGTTCCGCTTCTTTACAGAATAGTAACCGTAACCGGTGACTGTATTAAGAATCCTCGTAACTTCAAGGTGAGAATCGGTACACTTTATTCTGAACTTTTAGAAGCTGCAGGAGGATACAAAAAAGAACCTGTCAAGATTATTTCAGGCGGTCCTATGATGGGTAACTGCTTATTTGATCTTGATGTTCCTGTCACTAAGACTGGGTCAGCGCTTCTATGCCTATCGAATGATGATGTTTCAAGAATGGAGCCGTCAGCATGTATCAACTGTGGTGCATGTGTTAATGCTTGCCCTTCAAGACTTGTACCTACCGAGTTATCTAAACACTCAACACATGGAAATCTTGAAGAATTTGAGGCTAATCATGGTTTGGAATGTGTAGAATGCGGCTGCTGCAGTTTCGTTTGTCCGGCTAAGCGTCCATTGGCACAGAGTATTAAATCAATGCGTAAGATTGTTCTTGCGTCTAAAAGAAAGTAGGAGGAAAAGCAAATGAATGGGTTGTTAAATGTATCATCAAATCCTCATATCAGATCAAATGTAACAACAAGCAGCATTATGCTTTTGGTTATCATTTCTTTACTTCCTGCAACTGGTTTTGGATTTGTTAATTTCGGCTTAAATGCCGTTTTATTGGTTACTGTATCTGTAGTTAGTGCTGTTTTAGCTGAAACAGTATTTAACCTTATTTGTCATAAGAAAAATACTATCGGAGATTTTTCTGCAATAGTAACAGGTTTATTATTAGCTTTAAACCTTCCGCCCAAAGCACCCTGGTGGATCGCTATGATTGGTGCTTTCTTTGCAATCATTGTTGTTAAGATGATTTTTGGCGGACTTGGTCAGAACTTTATGAACCCTGCTTTAGGTGCAAGATGTTTTCTTGTTATTTCTTTTGCATCAATCATGACAGATTTTGAAGTAGATGGTTATTCCGGAGCAACACCTCTTGCAACTTTAAAGGCAGGCGGTACAGTAAATATTCTTGATATGGTTAAGGGATTTACTTCCGGTACAATCGGTGAAACTTCAGTTATTGCATTACTTATTGGTGCAATCATTCTTGTTTTATTTGGTGTAATTGATCTTTATATCCCTGCTTCATACATTATTTCTTTTGTAATCTTTATAGGATTATTTGCAGGTCACGGTTTTGACATTAATTATATCTGTGCGCATCTTTGTGGTGGTGGCCTTATGTTAGGTGCTTTCTTTATGGCAACTGACTATGTTACAAGACCAATTACTAAAAAGGGTCAGGTTGTTTATGGTATTTTACTTGGATTTTTAACCTGTGTTCTTCGTGTGTTTGGTCCTTCAAGCGAAGGTGTATCATATGCAATTATAATCGGCAACTTACTTGTTCCGCTTATTGATAAGGTTACTAAACCTTCATTCTTTGGGAAAGGAGCTGTAAAAAATGCCTAATCTTGAAAATGAAAATGTAGTTTTAGAAGAAAAAACAGTTAAGGGTCCTTTGTTTGACAAAGATGGCCTTATGGAAATGCTTAAAAACACACTTATTATTCTTGCTATAACTTTAGTAGCAGGCGGTATCTTAGGATGTGTGTATGAAGTCACTAAAGGCCCCATTGCTATAATGGAACAAAAGAAAAAAGACGACGCTCATCAGAAAGTCTTTGCCAATGCAAGTTCTTTTGCTGAAGTATCACTTGATAAGAATAGGGTAAAAGAACTTTTAGCAGTTGATTATCAGGGAATTGATATTAATGAAGTTTTCGAAGCTTATTCTTCAAACAAAGATTTGCTTGGATATGTTATCGAAGTTAACAGTCATGAAGGTTTCGGAGGAGATATTATTTTCTCCATTGGTATTACACTTGATGGTGTAACCAATGGAATTTCAATAACTTCAATCAGTGAAACTGCAGGTCTTGGAATGAAAGCTCCCGAAGTATTGGTTCCTCAGTTTGCTAATAAAAATGTAATGTCTTTTAACGTTACAAAAACGGGGGCTGCAATGGACAATGAAATTGATGCCATATCAAGTGCGACGATTACATCAAATGCAGTTGTTAAAGGTGTAAATGCAGCATTGTTTTATTACAAGAATGAATTAGCAGGAGGTAAGTCAAATGAATAAAGAAAATAATAATTTACCTTCTACAATTCTTGAAAGATTAGTAAACGGTATTCTCAAAGAGAATCCTACATTTGTTTTACTTTTAGGTATGTGTCCTACACTTGCTGTAACTACAAGTGCAGTGAATGGTTTGGGCATGGGTCTTTCTACAATGGTTGTTTTGGCACTTAGTAATATGCTCATTTCAGCTCTTAGAAAGATTATTCCTAATAAGGTACGTATACCTTCATTTATTGTTATCATTGCTTCATTCGTTACAATAGTGGAACTTTTACTTAAGGCATATATTCCTTTCTTATATGACAACCTTGGCTTATATATTCCACTTATTGTTGTTAACTGTATTATTTTGGGCCGTGCTGAAGCATATGCATATTCAAATCCTGTATTACCTTCATTATTTGATGGTATTGGTATGGGACTTGGATTTTCTCTTGCGCTTACAATAATTGGTGGTGTTAGAGAAATCTTAGGCGCCGGCGAAATTTTTGGATATCACATTATGCCTGCCTCATATGTGCCTGTTAGTATCTTTGTAATGGCTCCAGGCGCTTTCTTTGTCCTTGCCATTTTAACTGCAATTCAGAACGCTGTTAAGATTTCCGGAGAGAAGAAGGGCAAGGATATGTCCAAGATTCAGTCCGGTTGTGGCGGAAACTGTCTTGACTGTGAAAAAGATTGTAAAAAGCCTGAAGTTGTAAAGGCTTCTTCTGCAAATAATGAGACAGTTAAAGCTGATGACAAAGAAACTGATATAAAATCTTCCAAGGCATCAGCATTTCTTGGAAAACTTAAGAGTAAAAAAGATGATTTAAAGAATGAAGATTTAAAGATTTCTGAAGTAAAAGAAGAGAAGAAAGATGCTGATGATAAAGTAACTTCAGAAAACAATGATTCTTTAAAGGAAAATAGTAAAGAAGTTAAGAAGACAGAATCAAAAAACAAGAATAATAAAGAAACAGAAGTTTCTAATGCTGATTCTGGTGAAAATGCTCCTTCTGATATTAATGATGAAGTAATAAAATCAGGTGAAAGTGAAGCTAATATCGATTCTGATAAAAAAGAGATTAGATCCGATGAAGATAATACTAAAACTTCAGTGGAATCAGAAGATAAGTCAGTAGAAGTTTTGAAAGCCGATGCTAAAGAAGTTGTTTCCAATAGCAATGATTCTATTGATGAATCTGAAAAGGAAACTTCAAAAGTTGAGTCATCTGATACAAAGGTAAAAGAGAAAAAGAATCTTAAGAAAGATAAGAAGAAAAAAGCCGAT
>JAKSRS010000009.1 GCA_024403515.1 Lachnospiraceae bacterium | reverse complement strand
ACTGAGTAAGCAAGTCTGTATCCTTCATCAGCAGGCTTGGGAGCTGCCCATGAAGTATTAGAAATAGGATACTGAATTACAGAAGCCATTTCACCGTAGTATGAGTTAATAACTGTATCACGGTAGCAAGCAAATAATGTAGCGAATGCTTTTCTTAATGACTTTGATTCTTCTGAATCAGGAGTTTCACCTACTGCTACGTTGTGAGCAGAGATACCCATGTAACCATAACCTAAGTTATCAACAAGAGCTGTTGTGATAACATCACCAGATACTTCGCCGTTTGAGTTGTAGCTCTTAATGTTCTTAAGAGTTTCAAGGTTCATTGAAGGATCTGTAATATCAAATGTTCCTGATGTAACACCTGTAAGCTTGTCAGTTGAAGGAGTTTCCTTAAACTGTACATACTTTGTTACAGGAGTTCCAAGATAGTAGTTTTCGTTTGCTTCGTATGTGATAACACCGTTTTCAAAGTTTACAAACTTGTAAGCGCCACCACCGAGGGGTTTTGTTGTCTTATCCTTAACGATAGAGATATCACCCTTGTTGAAACCGAACTTGTTGTTGTCGTAATCATAGAGTGATGCATCACCATAGTAGTGCATAGGAGCAACTGTTAAGTCCATCTGGTAGATTGCTGTAGCATCAACCTTAGATAACTTAATTGTCATTGAGTAATCGTCATTCTTAACGATACCAGAGATGTGGTCTGCAGAAGCACCTGTTTCAACACCAGTTGCGTATGCAGCGTAGTTTTCCATAAGGTCAGCAAATTCAGCACCTGTTGAAGCCTTTTCAGCTTCTGTCATGGCAGCTAAATCGTTACCATATTCGCCAAGCATAATGTCAAAGATTTCTGCTGTTGTAGCGCCTTCAGGAGCTTCAAATCCCCAAAGAGCGATAACTGATGCAGCAGGATCTTCTGCTGTAGCATAACCTGCAGCTACACAGTAATCAATGATATCCTGAACGAAGTGAGCACCAGCCTGTTCTACATCAGCCCAGAATGCTGTCTGAGTAGCTTCATCCCATAATGAGAAATCTGTGTTATCTTTTCCGGCTGCAACCAAAAGGTTGAATGTTGTATCCATACCACTTCTGTATTCATCCATACCAACGATAGGAAGTGCATATACTGTACTTGAACCATCATATGTGGGATCGCATAATACATAGAGTGAGAAGATAGCATCATTGATTGTTACAGGTGTACCATCTGAGAACTTAACGTCATCACGCATCTTGAAAGTATAATCTACTGTTCCATCTGCGTTTTCTACAACATCAAGATCTGAAATAGCGTAATATGTGTAGTCTGTTCCGTTGAAAGGACGAACTTCACCGTTTACACCTTTAGTTACAACGTTACCTTCACGATCGCTGTTAAGCATGCTAAGTGTAACCATAGCTGCTGCATCCTGATCGTATGCTGAAGTTGCAAAGAAGGGGCTGAACTTGCTTGAGAAAGTATCATATCCAACCACGAGAGTCTTCTCTGCTGAGTCTGCTACTTCTGTAGCAGGAGCATCTGTTGAAGCTGCTGCTTCGTCAGATGAAGAAGTTTCTGTTGAAGCGGGTGCTTCTGTTGAAGCTTCTGTTGAAGCTGCGGGTGCTTTTTCACCACATGCAGCGAATGTGCTAAGAACCATGACTGTAGCCATGATCAAAGCAAGTTTCTTTGCGAAACTCTTCATGTCAATATCCTCCCTTAGAATATATTTATATTAGAAGCAAATGCTTCGTAATATCGGGTTATTAAATTGTATTTTCTACTTCGTTAACTTTTATGGCTCTCGAAAGAGCATTAACGCCAAAAAAGCTGACTAAAACCAAAACCAGGCCTGTAAGAAATCCGATTTCCAACGAGCCAAAGCTAAAAAGTTTTAATGCAGCAGCAACTATGCTTGCGCCAAAAGAAAACAAACAAATTATAAATCCCACTAACGATGCAGACTTCATTCTGTCAAGCATCTCTTCTTTTTCCTTACGTTCAAGCCGTTCTTTCTTATTAAAAGAATACTTGATAACCGACGCCCATGCACTGTAAAGCGTTAAAGCATTAAAGGAAAATGGAACAACAACAAAGAATAACCTGGCAAGAGAGTTAGGGAAACTTAAGCTCAGGATAAATGCTATTGTTGCCACCAATGTAAAACACCAAAGAAATATGATGCGAAGTTTCCTATCTTCGGTATTTTCATCTATAGAATAATATTTACCGCAGTAGACTGTCTTGCGGCCCTTGGGATCATTTTCATCAAGTTTGTAATCTCCTGCGTACTTTGTAAGAAACATATTTATTTCTCCTTCCATATAAATAAGAAAGAAGCGAAATAAATCGCAGATGATACATCACTTTAAAGATAAGAATAAAGCAGAGCGATTAAATTAAAAAATGGGACGAGATAAACAACTCGTCCCCATTGACACACGATTAAACAAGTTAAATTAACTCTTCGCCCTGTTTCCCCCTCTTATCTCAAGGCAAAATATTAACAAAAAAGTGCCTGAAAGTCAAGAAATACGGGGCTTTCGTGGCGTTTTAATAATTATACTATCATTTTCAATATTTCTACGTTTTCACCCCTTTTTAAATCGATTTATAAGGGCAATTCATAAATATCTATGCATAGAAAAATAAATAAATGTATAAAAAACTCAAAAATAATTTTAAGTTTTTTTCAAAAAAACTATTTTCTAGCTCTCGTAACCGGCAATAAAGGCCTTTTGATTTATTTCAATCGTCTTTTCGGGTACCGTTTTAGCTATTACATCAAGCCACTGTTCTTTTGAAAAATTCATGTGTTTTGCAGCCATTCCAAGAATAATGATATTAAAGACTTTGGAATTTCCAAGTTCAAGTGCTTTGGCCTTTGCATCCATAGAATATACGGCTCTTCCATCCGAAATTGTTTCAATGATATTGGACGGATATTCTGCCGCACCTGTAATGACCGGCATTGGATCAATTCTTTGGTCGTTTACGATTAATACACCGTCCTTTTTCAAAAACTGAACATATCTCATGGCTTCAAGTCTTTCAAATGCTATCAAAACATCAGCCTGACCTTCTTCTACGATAGGTTCATACACCTTATCGCCATATCTTACAAAAGTTACAACGCTTCCGCCTCTTTGTGCCATTCCGTGAACCTCGGAAAGTTTAACATCGTATCCTGCGCTAAGCATGATTCCGCCAAGAATTCGGCTTGTAAGCAAAGTACCCTGCCCGCCAACACCAACAATCATTATGTTTTTAGTTTCCATCACGCTGCCCCCCTATGCTCTTTTAACCATATCAATGGCATCAAATTTACACATCTGCTTACAAAGACCGCATCCGTTACACATGGTTGCATCAATTGAAACACTGCCGTCAGCATTCTTTGTAAGAGCCGGGCATCCGGGCTTTAAGCAGGCACCACACTTCTTACATTTTTCGGGCAGCGCTACGCATTTATTAGGAAATATCTGACCCTTTAACAGAGCACATGGAGCCTTGCAAATAACTACAGAAACTGCGTCTTTGGCCACTTCCTCTTTAATAACTTTTGTTAATTCATCCTGGTCAAAAGAACTTACAACGCGCACATTTTCAACACCTAATGCCTTACAAAGTTCTACAAGATCAACTGCATAAGTTGCATCGCCTTTTAGGGTCTTTCCTGTTGCGGCGTGGTCCTGATGTCCTGTCATTCCGGTAATAGAATTGTCAAGAATACAAACCGTACCGGTTGCCTTGTTATATACCATATTCATAAGAGAGTTAAGTCCGGTATGAAGGAAAGTTGAATCTCCGATTACCGCAACCCAGTCTTTAATGAATTCTTTTCCTCTGGCCTTCTCCATTCCATGAAGAGTCGAGATACTAGAACCCATACATACCGCGGTATCAATAACCCCAAGAGGTGCAAGAGCGCCAAGTGTGTAGCAGCCGATATCTCCTGCTGCGTGAAGCTTAAGCTTCTTAAGTGCAGTATATACGCTTCTATGTGGACAACCTGGGCAAAGAATCGGAGGTCTTTGCGGTACGTCAAAAGAAGGATTTTTCACTTCTTCGTTTTTAAGCACACGTCTTAACATATTGGCTGAGTATTCACCCTGAACAGTAAAGAGTTCTTTACCAATGCATTCAATACCCATCGCCTTAACCTGAAGTTCAATAACAGGTTCAAGTTCTTCAAATATGTAAAGCTTATCAACTTTAGCTGCAAAATCTCTGACCATCTTGTCAGGGATAGGATTAACAAGACCAAGCTTTAATACGCTCGCCTTTGGAAATACTTCTTTAACATACTGATATGCGATACCACTTGTAATAAAACCTATTTTGGTATCATTCATTTCAAGTCTGTTAATAGACATAAACTCCGCATCTGCTGCCATGTCTTTTAATCTTTTTTCAACAAAAATGTGACGAGCCTTAGCCTGAGCAGGCATCATTACATTTTTAGCTATATTCTTTTCATAAGGCTTGTCTTCAATATTCTTTCTTTCTTCTAAAGTAACAATACCCTGTGAATGAGCAAGTCTTGTCGTAGTTCTTACTATGATTGGAGTATCGTACTTCTCAGATAAATCAAAAGCTTCTTTAATGAAGTCTTTAGCTTCCTGTGAGTCAGAAGGTTCAATAACAGGAACCATAGCCGCACGCGCAACCATTCTTGTATCCTGCTCATTCTGTGAAGAATAGATACCCGGATCGTCAGCAACAACAAGAACCATTCCACCGTTGACGCCGATGTAAGAAAAAGAATACAAAGGGTCGCTTGCCACATTAAGACCAACATGCTTCATACAGCAAAGAGAGCGAACTCCAGTCATTGATGCACCGATTGCAACCTCACAGGCAACCTTTTCATTAGGTGACCATTCGCAATACACCTCATCATATTTAACAAGGTTCTCACTGATTTCAGTACTTGGTGTACCGGGATAAGCAGCTGAAACCTTAACCCCCGCTTCATATGCTCCTCTGGCTATTGCTTCATTTCCAAGCATTACAATTTTTTCCATTTCCCCGTCCTCCATAGACTTATATTTTGGAAATAATATATTTATTGAAAATATTTTTTACATAAAATGTCCCGGATTTTCCGGCCAACATACGAGAACAATTGGTGTTAACAAATAGAAAGCCAGAAGTCTTTCCACATAAAACGGCCGAATCTTCTTATTCATCCTTCACACTACTTTCTTTTGACAGAATTAAGTAACTTTCCAAAAAAGCGTTTTACATCTGCATAGTAAAAAGCAAGATCAGTAATGACAGTAAGGGATAGAGAAATGCATCCTGCGATCAAAGCCCCAATCACCCACTTACCGACAGAATCACAATTTAAGTTTATTACAGTTCTCCCCACCACATTAGTAACAGCAATAATTGAAAGCATTATAATAATGTGCTTGGCAAAAAGCCACAAACTTCTCTTTAGTACATTCCTCGACATATAAACTGCGTACTGTATTGTTCTAAAGATGTTGGCAACAAGTGTACCGACAGCAACACCAACCAGGCCAAACTTAATGACCATAAGAACTGAAATGACGATGTTTAGTATAGCTTCCATGAAAGCACCGTTTCTTGTCTGCTTGAAATGACCCGCAACTGTAACAAGATTCTGATAAGGAATTCTTATACAGCTAAATGCGCCTGCAAGAGAAATAACTATAGCAAACAAAGGTCTTGCGTATTCAACATCCGTTACACCCTTTGTATATAAAACCGCATAGGGTACAAACATTACGGTTGTAATCGAATAAATAATAGAAACGAGAGAAAAAACAATCAGCTCATAAACTCTGAAGTTTTTCTCCATAAGTTCCATTTCTTTTTTGGCATACATATTACCAAAAGCAGCGCCAAAGCCATTTATGAAAGATGTAATAACCTTTCTGACGCCAACAATAACTGTGTGGTATACAGTATAAACCGAAACTTCCAACACATTTGCAAAGATTGTAAGTACCATGATGTCGGTATTAGTATTTACAAAGTTTGCAACTTCATGACCTACGGCATCCCAGCGCTGTGAAAGAAGCTTATTATCGGCTTCAACATTATCAATAATCTTATACTTTCTTCTCGCATACCAGCGAATAAAAAGTGGATTAATCAAAAATACAAGGGCACTTCCAAGCTTAACAGCGTGAATTCCACAATCCATTGAAATTAAAATCGCTGCTACTATGGTATTTAAGATAGTCGTGAATATTCTTATCCACGAAAAAACGCATAGCATCTGGTCTGCGCCCAGAAGAATTTCATAAGTAATTCCAAAAAAGTATTCACCAAATGTACTGATACTTATTATTACAACAAGTGTCGCAGTAAAAATGGGAGAAAAATCTTTGGACATAAAGAAGGAATAAACCACTGAA
The DNA here is from genome assembly GCA_024403515.1 of Lachnospiraceae bacterium. Taxonomy (GTDB): domain Bacteria; phylum Bacillota; class Clostridia; order Lachnospirales; family Lachnospiraceae; genus UBA1258. The sequence goes on along the minus strand of JAKSRS010000009.1, from coordinate 58,041 downwards.
AAGATAACTATAAACCCAACAAAAAGGTAGGCTATCTTGTTCATAAACTGCTGTGTGGTTTTAACTATTGAACTAATCTTCTGTCTGTCGCCGTCAGCAAGCGGCTGATAAAGTGCAGCTCGGCTAACTCCGCCGATTCCTGCCTTCATCAGTGCTATACATGATAAAAACTGGGCAATTGATGAAGTAATTCCATTATATCTTGAACCGAAATGTGCCAGAATCAATCTTGGCAGAATAAGGCCACAGATTACGGCAACAAGTTCATATAAAAGCCCCGATATTGTATTAATAAGAGCCTTTTTAGTACGCATTCAAAACTCCTTTAATTATTTAGTGCACTCACCAAATAATCGTCTGCTTTCTTTCTTTCTTCATAAATTCTTTCATTGAGCTTTTCTTTTGAATACTGCTCTTTTGAAAAGAATTCACATAAACCTTTAGTCTCATCAACGATTAGATTTTCAAGACCAAAGTATTCAAGTAACTCGGTTACTTTTCGGTTTTCCTGAGGGATAGCCACAAAATTCTTGTTAAAAATCAAGGATAATGCTGCTCCATGGAAGGTATCTGTTATTACAAAATCTGCCTTCTTAAAAAAAGCAATGGCATCAAACGGATCAGCAGGAAACTGATAGTCACACCAGTCAAGCTTGTGTGGAAACGCTACAAGCTTTTTATTGCAGGCTTTAGCGAAGTCCTTTATATCTTTCTTTCTTTCACTGTCAAATCTTCCACCGGCTGAATAAACCATGATAAAGTTATCGATATCGCATTTTCCTTCAAGCTTATTGTATTCCTCCATAGGAAGTAAAAAGGTAGGATCACAGACTATCTTAATATCTTTATCTGTAAGTTTTCCTATGACTTCTTTGGAATGACTGTCTCTTACGGAAATCTTATCAAGCTTATTTATATAATCCTTTATCGCCGCAACTTTCAGCATATCATCAACTGTTGCAACATTAACTGAAGGTGCAAAAGAAATGATACGGCCATCAAGTCCTTTTCCAAAGAAAACCTCAGAATCTTTAATGACTTTTCTTGAAGCATTCCATATTTCGTCACTTCCCAGAACAAATAAATCCTGATTTGATACCATTTGCGGCTTAAAATCAAGTAAAGAAAACCGCTTTATGGCACTTTCAAAGTTTCTATAAACCTTGTAGTCAAAACCTATTTTAGAAAAACGACGCTTTTTAATATTAGATAAAGCCTTCTTTAAAAATATCTTTTTGTTATTCTTAACACCTGTTTTTAAAAAAGTAACATTACATCCATTCTTTTCCAGTACATATTTAAGACCATATGCCTGAAGAAAACTGCCGCAATTAGTACTATTATAAACAGTCACAATGCTAACGTTCATGGTGTTCCCCAATCTGCTAAATATGCTTTACGATTTCAAACGAATAATCCTTATGCACGTCACCACCTAATGTAGCGACATCATCTACTGCTATTCCATTTTTAAACAAAACAAAGGGAAGTGACAGCTGATCTCTTCTTACATATGTTTTAAACTCGTACCACCACTGCTGCATGACATTTATGCATTCAGGCTTATTGTGCTCTCTTACAAGAATATCGCAGGCAAGAAGACCATAATCATCAGGAAAGTTATTTTCCCTAAGCCTTTCAATGTAAGCATCTATTTTCTCAGGGCTTTCCTTGTGAAGCATCTTGCAAACTTCAGCCTCCTGATATGAACTGGTTCTTTTCTGGTGCTTAAAGTGGCTGATTCCATACTTGGACATTCTGTTTACATGCTCTGTAAAATCTGAATAAATTTTAAAGTTTCCATCCACATAAACAGAATACTTATATTCAGGAAAAACTATGTGAGGATTTATTTTAAAGAATCTGTTCTTTAAGGCAGGAGTAAATCCTTTAACTTCGTCAAAAGAATCTGCATCAATTCTCTTCCACTTTGAATCCTTAGGTATATCAAAATCAGTAATTGCAAAATAATCGATATTGTCAGGGACGATTAATGGCTCATTTAGTGAATCATAATTACCTATAATACATGTATATACGGCAATCTTCTCGTCCAAAAAGTAATTGCATTCACTTCTGTCGTTTACTGCTGTTGGCAAGGTATCTTTGTACTTTGCCCCAATCTTCTTCTTATCCCTTTCCACTCTGGAAAAGCGCGAAAAATACTCTTTTATGAATGCTAATTTAGCACTTTTAATTCGGCTTAATTTTACACCACTTCTATAGGTTTTTGTTTTTTGGAAAAGCTGCTTTTCTTCGCTCATGGCCTTGATTGCAGCCATGCACTTATTTATTTCAACTGAAGCTTCTTTATCTTTGGGATACATTAATCTGTCTCTCCTTTTTTAATACGAATGTTATATATAAGCATCAGAATAACAAAAAGGCTGAAAATTCTTGCATCCGACAATAAAGATACCGTAAATAAAACCAAACAATATGCACAGCAAGTAGTAAAGAAAAAGAAATTAAATCCAATCTTTTCGTTTGCTACTTTGGTCTTAATCCTTTTTAACGAAAAAAGAATTGGAACCAAAAATCTGTAAACAGTCCCCACAAGACCAACAATACCGTAGTGATAGATTGAGGACAAATAGTAGTTTTCAAGACTTGTTTTGGTTCGCCACTGGTTTACTTCGTATTTGAAGGCTGAAGCTTCACCCATACCAAATACAATATGACCTTTTACAGCCTTCAATACCCAGCTATACAAATTCACACGGTCAGTCGACATAGTAAGGTTGGTTCCAAATTCAACCTCAATGCCTTTTTGGAACTTATCGCTAAACAAAGATAAAAATACGTAAAAATAGCTTTTAACATACTTAAACAAGTCAATACCGATAATCTCACAGCCCAAAAATCCCAAAGCCGCAGCGATAAGACCACCCAGTACAATTTTAAAAAACTTACCTGTTCCAAATTTATAAATATAAACGAACTGAAGCAAAAGGGTAACAATAAGTGTAGCTCTTGCCCCGGCACATACAGCATTTGCAATAATAAGCAAATCAAGGCCAATATAAAGTATCTTTCTTTTTAGTGTAAGGCCCATATTACTAAGTCTGTAGAGAACCAAAGAAATCATCACAACAAGATAGTTTCCATAGTTTGTGCTCATATTGAATGAAAGCTTTGTTCTGTAAAGCCCCATTCTGACTCCGTCTTCTTTAATAGTTGCATTGGAGTTATTCAATAATTTAAAAAGATTTATGTCCTTTAGTCCCTCAAGTAAGCCCAAAAAGCACATGATGGCACAGAAAAACAAAAGAATATCTATTGCCCTGTCAAATTTTCCTTTTGAATCAACATAATCGAGTAAGAAAATGGTAATAAATATGGGAGCCAAAACAAACTTGGCCGCTTCTATAACTTCGACATGAACTGCAAAAAGAAAAAACATTATAAGAATGTAAGGAATATACATCTTATATTCTTTATACAGGTGAATTTTTTTCTTCAAAAGAACAACACTTGCAACACATGGTAAAAGCAAAAAATAGTAAATCATTGCAGGCCCGATTCTAAAGTACATGGGCAAAATAGGATAAAGAGAGAAAATACAAAATAAAGCTATATCATTAAAAGTAAGTCTTCTTGCCACTTTCATATTCTCCTCCTTTCCTAATACACAATTATTTAATCTCTTCTGAAAATATCTCTTGTATAAACCTTGTCATTTACATCATCAAGGCATGAATCATATCTGTTAGCAATAATGGCGTTACTCATTTTCTTGAATTCATCAAGATTGTTTACAACCTTGCTTCCAAAGAAAGTTTCGCCATCCTCAAGTGTGGGCTCATAAATAATAACAGTCGCACCCTTGGCTTTAATTCTCTTCATAACTCCCTGAATTGAACTCTGGCGGAAGTTATCAGAATTACTCTTCATTGTAAGTCTGTAAACACCAACGATTACTTCCTGTTCTTTTTCAGGATTCCATCCGTCGTTAGACTCATATCCGCCGGCAATTTCAAGGACTCTGTCAGCAATAAAATCTTTTCTTGTTCTGTTTGACTCAACTATCGCTCCGATAAGGTTTTCAGGCACATCCTGGAAGTTTGCCAAAAGCTGCTTGGTATCCTTAGGAAGGCAATATCCGCCGTAGCCAAAAGAAGGATTATTGTAGTGAGTACCAATTCTCGGATCAAGACATACACCATCAATAATCTGCTGCGTATTAAGTCCCTTACTTTCAGCATAAGTATCAAGCTCGTTGAAATATGAAACTCTAAGCGCAAGATATGTATTGGCAAAAAGCTTAACCGCTTCAGCCTCTGTAAATCCCATAAAGAGGGTATCAATATCTTCCTTAAGTGCACCTTCTTTTAAAAGTTCTGCAAATTCCTCGGCCTTGCTTCTTGTGTCTTCATCACATGAAACGATAATTCGGCTGGGATAGAGATTGTCATATAAAGCCTTGGACTCTCTTAAAAACTCGGGGCTGAAAATTAACTTTTTAGTATTGAACTTTTCGCGTGCTGATGCTGTAAATCCAACAGGGATTGTTGACTTAATAATCATAATGGCATCAGGATTTACTCTTGTGACCATTTCGATTACGGACTCAACTAATGAACAGTCAAAGAAGTTTTTCTTGCTGTCATAATTTGTAGGAGTTGCTATAACAACAAATTCAGCATTTTTATAGGCAGATTCACCATCTAAAGTTGCCTTTAAGTTCAGTTCTTTTTCCTTTAAATACTTTTCAATATATTCGTCCTGAATAGGGCTGATTTTATTATTAATCATGTCGACCTTTTCAGGAATTACATCAACTGCAGTTACTTCATTATGTTGTGCGAGAAGTGTTGCTATGGATAAGCCAACATATCCGGTTCCTGCTATTGCGATTTTACGATTCATTATCTTCTCCTCATTATTTCATATAAAAATCTGCGTACCACTTTGCGAATCTTCTAAGGCCTTCTCTTAAGGAAGTCGAAGGTTTAAAGCCAAAATCTTCTTCAAGTGCCGAAGTATCAGCATAGGTTATCGGTACATCCCCAGGCTGCATTGCCACAAGTTCTTTGTGGGCTTCAAAGTCATAATCACTGGGAAGAACACCTGCCGCAACAAGTTCTTCGCTTAATATCTGTACAAAATCCAGTAAGTTCTCAGGATTGTTGTTTCCGATGTTGTAAATCTTATAAGGTGAAATAGGAAGTCCATCCTCTCCATTCGCTTTTTCAGGCGCATGCTGCATAACTTTCATTATGCCTTCAACGATGTCGTCTATATAAGTAAAATCTCGCTTACAGTTTCCATAATTAAAAATCTGAATTGTTTTTCCTGCTTTTAACTTATCTGTAAATCCAAAATAAGCCATATCCGGTCTTCCTGCAGGGCCATAAACAGTAAAGAATCTAAGGCCGGTTGAAGGAATGTTATAAAGTTTACTGTAAGCATGTGCCATAAGCTCATTGCTCTTTTTAGTAGCAGCGTAAAGAGAAACCGGATTATCTACTTTATCATCTGTAGAATAAGGAACCTTTTTGTTGCTTCCATAAACAGAAGAACTCGAAGCATATACAAGGTGGTCAACAGGATGATTTCTGCAGGCTTCAAGAATGTTGTAAAAGCCTATCAGATTACTTTCTATATATGCATCAGGATTGGTAATACTGTATCGAACACCTGCCTGTGCAGCAAGGTTAACAACAACCGCGGGGCTGTGTTTTTCAAATATTTCTTCGATAAGTGCCTTGTCTGCAATGGAACCTTTATAAAATACAAAATTGGAGTTCTTACAAAGTTCTGAAAGTCGGCTTTCTTTGATTTTTACATCATAGTAATCGTTCATATTGTCGATTCCGATAATCTTTACCGACGAACAATCCTCAAAAAGTTTTTTAACAAGATTCGAACCAATAAAACCGGCAGCACCAGTAACAAATATTGTTTTGCCGGCTAAATTCACGTTATACTCAACCATCAACATGACCTCATAATTTTTAACATTTTATCTGTATCTGCCTTTTAAAGCTCTTTTTAATGTTCCAATAAAAATATTTTTCTTAGCCTTAAAGTCAGTAAACTTCCCATATTTTTTCAGTAATGAAAGCTTATACTTGGGTAATTTAATTCCCAATAGTTTTAGTGCAAAAACCTGCGTCTTCATGGTAGAACGACGTTCATACTGATATTTCTGAATAACAGGCATTTCTTTTTCAAACTCGTCGTAGCCATCTAAGACTACCAGTTCTTCTTTCTCCATGCCTTCAATAATATTCTTTCCTATATTGCTTCTTACAATAACAAGATTCCGACCTTCATTCTCGGAAAAGTCCGGCTTGTTGTTTTTAATATACCAGGCATCAGCACAAACAATATCAGCAAAAAGGCCAATTCCATCCATGCAAAGGCGGCAAAACTTATGTTTATCACGACCAAGAACATGGCCCCACGACTCAGAATAAGGCATCGTATATTTTTTCCCGGAAAGACCTTCAACCGTTGCAAAACCGGGCCAGCCATTTCCACGATACATAATACTCTTTATCTGTTCATCACAGCCCATTTTCTTTACCAGTTCATCATTGGCTTTAAAACTGGGCATACCCGCACAGAAGAAAGAAAGCATGAAATAAACCTTCTTTTCAAGTTCGGGATTAGATTTTAGGTAATTTTTTAAAATCATTACGTCGCAAGGTTTGCCTATAAAAGCAAACGTTCCCTCTTGCTCAAGTATTTCAACTATACTTTCCAAAGGCGACGACTGAATATATCTTGAACCGCAGTGGGAAATAACTTCCTCACGCGATTTACTAACATATACTTTGGTTGACATAGGACTTTCACCTACGCCTACATGAATAACTCCATCAACCAATTTCTTTTCAAGCAAATATGATGCAATTTCAGATAGAAGTCCACCGGACGAGGCCATTTTTCTAAGATCCGAATCCTTGGAATACCCTCTTTTCACTTCTGTATAATCGCCCCAGATATTATCTGATGAGCATGAGGCATTACAGTTATCAACTGAAACCGGACAATATTTTTCTGCAAAAGAAAGGTCCACCGAATCAGGCGCTTTAAACCCTTTTTCAGAAATGCTGTAGTTTGTACCAAGGCACGAATGGCAGAGACCACATCCTAAGCAGTATGATTTGTAATAGTCTTCTTTCTTCATTTATATATTCCTACTTAATCTTTTCATTCAAAAACTTATGAACATCTGATACGAACATATTTATCTTCTCATCAGCAATAGCAAGAGACTTTTCCTGCATGTCCTGAATTGCTCTGACATTTTCTACGTAGTCAATTGTTCTCTTTACTGCTTCTTGCGTAGTTTCTTCCTTGCCGTGTATACAGCAGTCATAGTTAAGTTCTCCGTAAAGTCCCTCAAATTTTACACTGTAAGAGAAAGGAATTGTTGCAACTTTGCTGGAAAAAGCAGCGATAGTCGCATGCATTCTGGCTCCTGAAAATACGTCCATGTTGGCAATGAAAGACTTTGCGTCCATAGGTGAAGAAAACAAAGGAGCAACCTTAACATATGGATACTTTTCAGATAAGACCTTTGTAGGAATAAGGTCATTATCCGGGTTGCCTTCTTTTTTACTGCAAACGTGGGGAACAATCCACAAATTGTAACGATCAGTCTTATCCTCAAAATACTTAACTATATCTTCGCAGTATTTAGCATAATCAACTGTAAGACCAAACTGATTATCTTTAGTGTAGCCACCGGAATATAAAAGCCCTGAAAAGTTAAATCCAATATTTATCTTACCATTTCTTTCGCAAAGCTTTTCATAATCTTCTTTTTTATATGGCAAAAGAAAGGCTACATCTGTAACAAGTTTGATATCCTTTCTTTTGCTGACTTTAGCTGCTCTTTCTAATGACTTTCCATCTCTCGCGAATACTCTGTCAGCGTGCCTTATGACAAATGAAGCCCACTTTTTGGCAACAAATGAATCAAACGGACCATAAGTCTGAGGGCCAAGAATAAATGTCTTTTTATTAAAAAGAACCAATGTTTTATTGAAAGTTCTTTTTACAAAGCGTGAAAGACCATAGTAATCCGAAAAACTGTCGCCTGCAGTAAAATCAAAAACAATATCCTGGGTTTTAATACTTTTATATAACGCTGTGATATTATGCTTGTCATATTTAAAAATCTTGGCATCGACAAAGTCATTTCCAATCGTCGGAAGGCCATTAAGGCTCGATTTGACACTGTCATAAAAAGTTACTTCAAGCTTAGTTTCAAGTCTTTGTGCTTCATTCAAAAGTAAATCAAAAAAAGAGTAAGACAATGCGGCACAACCAAGATTTCCGGAATTAAAATTGAGACCAAACAAAGCAATTTTAAGCATACCTGTTTCCCCTGAAAATTTAATCTTCTAAAACTTTTGCATACACAGAAAGTGATCTGATAAGATTCTTAAACACAAATTCTCGTCTGGCTTTATTGGAAAGTTTCAAGGAATTGGTTGCTGAATCTTCTTTATGAAATACCCTGGTGAAAGGATCAAATACCATTTTGTAGCCAACCTTTCTGCAGTAAGCAGCGAGGATAGCTTCTTCGGTATATAAAAATGTTCCCTCTCTAAAGGCTATATCTTCTTTCTTAATAAAACTGGGAGAAAATACCACGAAAGACCCATGAAGGACTACGTTTTCCTTAACCTCCATGTCGATTTCTTTACGTACGGTACCCGTTCTTACCTTTTTGTTCTTTTTAATCAGGTCATAGATGCCGACTCTGCTTAGTAAAAGAAGGAACTTGTATCTGTTAATTTCCTTAATGACATCATTTCTGCTTTTAAACTTTTCCTTCATCGGACTTTGATGTCCTTCGTCTGTAAGCGAAACAATATCAGGCCCAAACAGTTCAAAAGAACTTTCGTTGTATCTATTGACGACATGTCCTATAAAATCACAATCGTCTACTATTATGTCATTATTTGAAATTGCAATAAAATCTGCGCCCAGGCTCTTAGCAAGCTTGTATCCGCAGTTATTACCCGATGCAAATCCAAGATTTTCTTCATTCAAAAGAAAGTGTATCTTTTCATTTCCATCATACTTTTCTTTAACAAGCTCGATGCTGCCATTGTTGCTGGCATTATCAACCACAACAATTGATGCCTCATCTTTAAGATTAAGAATCGACTCTATACATTTTATGGTATCTTCTGAAGTTTTATAGTGCAAAATCACAAAACAAAATTTCATGTAATCTCCTATAATCTCCACCAGTTCATTTTACTGTCCTTAAGATCTGATACCGAATAAAGGCCCTTAACATCGATTAAAACCTTCTCGCTATCATCACAGTCTCTATACATTTTTTTGATATCGCTAAGACTCATATTCTTAAACTCATTGTGAGCAACTGCAACAATAACGCAATCCGAATCCTTGGCATCTTCCATTGTCTTAAGTTCAATGCCGTATTCTTTTAAAGCATCATTTGCATTAGCCCATGGATCAACCACTACAGGTGTGATTCCATAAGTTCTTAACTGCTTAATAATATCGTCAACCTTACTGTTTCTTGTATCCGGACAATTTTCTTTAAATGTTAATCCTAAAATAGTAACTTTACTGCGCTTAGGAGCCTGACCTGCTTCAATCATCTTCTTTACAGCCTGATCAGCGATAAATGCTCCCATTGAGTCATTTACAATACGACCATTAAGAATAATCTGACTATGGTAACCAAGTTTCTCGGCTTCGTAGGTAAAATAGTAAGGATCAACACCTATGCAGTGACCACCAACAAGTCCGGGTCTGAAGCCAAGTGCATTCCACTTAGTATTCATACCATCAACAACTTCATTGGTATCAATATCCATTCGGTCAAATACCATGGCAAGTTCGTTCATGAACGCTATGTTAATATCTCTCTGACTATTTTCTACGACTTTTACAGCTTCCGCTGTTCTCATGTTGGATACAGGATATGTTCCAACCTCAATTACTATGTCGTAAACATTTTTAATTTCTTCTAAGGATTCTTTGTCACAGCCTGAAACAATCTTTTTGATATTTTCAAGACGGTGCACCTTATCACCGGGGTTGATTCTTTCAGGAGAATATCCGATTTTAAAATCAACTCCACACTTTAATCCTGATTCTTTTTCAAGGATAGGAATGCAGACATCTTCAGTACATCCGGGATAAACAGTTGATTCGTATACAACAATCGCGCCCTTGGTTAAATTTCTTCCTATAATTGTTGATGCGCCAATAACCGGAGAAAGGTCAGGAGTATGATCTGTATTTACAGGAGTCGGAACAGCAACAATAATAAATTTGGCTTTCTTTAAATCATCTTCATTTGATGTAAACATTATCTTAGTCGACTTAATTGCATCATTTCCGACTTCATTAGTAGGGTCGATTCCACTTTTATAAAGTTCGATTTTAGCTTTATTCAGGTCAAAACCGATAACATTAATCCCCTTGTTGGCAAAAGCATGCGCAATAGGCATTCCCACGTATCCAAGTCCTACGAGTGCAAGACTTTCTTTTTTCGAAATCAAATCATTATAAATACTCATTTTCTTCTGCTCCATTTACTTTTCAATGTGATCAATCATCTTCTTGCAAATGATGTCCCATGTATAATTCTCTCTAATATTCGCTTTACAGTTGTTTACCACTTCAGTGGTATATTCTTCATCATTTAAATACTTTAAAATTCCCTGAGCCCATTTTTCAGTATCATATTCTGCATATGACTGACCGTATTTTTCACTCTTTATAAGTGTTGATGAACCACCATTTCGGCTGGTAATAACAGGAGCGCCAAAGTACATAGCCTCAAGCATAACCATTCCAAATATTTCGTGGATTGATGGAAGTATAAAAGCTTTTGCATTCGAATAGACGAACTGAAGCTGAGGATTTTCAACTCTTTGGATATGCCAAATTGAATTTCTGACATCCTCAGGCACCTTCTCAATCAATTCATTGTAGAAAGATTCATTTTTCTTTCCCATAAGCTGTTTTTGCCAGGACTGTTTACTCTTTCCGATCAGAATAAGTTTTACATCCGGTTCTTCCTTTTTAACCTTTGCAAAAACATCTATAACAAACTGAATATTTTTATTAGCATCAAGTTTTCCAACGTAGAGAATGCATCTGTTTGCTTTCATATAATCAACTATCTTCTGAGTTGATTCGCTGCATTCAACACCCTCGAAACGCGTGGTATCAAGGCCTACGCCTACATCAACCAAATCGGTATAGCCCTTAGCTTCCAAAAATTCTTTGGCCATCTGTGATTTAACAAACTTGCACTTAAGTTCTTTGTTCATCTTCCTATTGTATAAAGCATCATAGACCCCAGACATAAAAGGAAGCATAAACATGTTCCAGTAAGGACCGGAATACATTGAAGTATTGCTATGCTTTTTAGCAAAAAGATGAGTCATTAACTGGTTATATTCTCTGCAAATGACCACATCATAATTATCAAGAAATTCCTTCTTTAAAGCACCTGTACAGATACCGGTTCTAAAGAATCGAATTCTCTTCATATAAATAGCTCTGGCTTTATTTCCATTGATTTCACAAAGATCAACTATTCGTTCTTCTTTAGAAGTGTAATTAAGGTAATCGCAGTTATATCCAAGTCTGCAAAAAGCCTTGGCAACACCGACGCCCTGAACATTGTAACCATTAAGATCTTCGTTATAAGGTGTAGACCTTACAAACAATATATTTTTCATAAAAAACGTTCTCCGTCTTTATATTTAAGAAACAGTCCAAACGACTATTCGTAAATCCAGCTTTTCTTATCTTCTCCAATGTACTCTGTATAATCCTTTTCAAGGTCTACAAAGTTTCCGTGAATAGGATACTGGTCTTTAACTTCCTGTGAAGGCATTTCCATCCACTTGTCACCAAATCTGGCAAGAAGGTAATCTTCCACATTTTCAAATACAGGAAGCATAGTATCTTCAAAAGTAACATATCTTGGACTGTTTCCAAGATACTTTCTTTCGAATGAGGTTCTTCTGAATCTCGCACGGCCAAAGAAGTGACCGACAAGCTTAGTTTCCTTTCCTTCAAAACGATTGACATGCTTAATAAACAAAGGCTTAGTCAGAGGATTAACAACTATCTTGGATAAAGAAAGTGCAATCCTTTTAAATCGTGACTTATTAGGAAAATTACAAAGGGCCAAAGCATTAATTCTAAGCATTAATGCAGCCACATACTGAAACCATCTTTGTACACCGCTATCAGGTGAAGAATAAAGACACATAATATCTACAAAAACAGTATGGTGCTGTCTGAAATTGTTCTTAAACTCATCGCTTACCATAGTTGTTCCGTTTAAGCATACACGGCTTAAAAACAAGGGCCACTCTTTAGTATTTTCCTTCTGAAGAAAGTACTTTTTGAAGCGCTCATCCTGGCCTGCTTTTTCCTCAAAAAGTTTTAAAAACTTTCTATAATTTGGAACAGTCATAAAAATGTCCAAATCATCATCCCATGGAATAAAGCCCTTGTGTCTCATGGCACCAAGTGCAGAACCACCCATAAGATAATATTCAATGTCGTTTTCCCTGCAGAAAACATCTATATCTTTAACTATTGAGAGAATACAGTCCTGTATCTCTTTCATGGTATATTCTTTCTTCACACGAATCTCCAAATCAATGCTTTAGGTTACTTTTGTGTAGGATGCTCATCTAGAAGGTCCTTTATTACTCCGGTTAAAAGAGTAGATGAAATTCCATCTGTATGAGGCAGATAAACGATTTCAACACCGTATGGCTCAAACTGCTTTTCAAACTCCTGCCACTGAGGTGTTCCCTGCCAGTCGGAACCGACAAACATCTTGTCAAAATGGTACTTTTCCCAGGCACCGAACTTATTCTTGTCAATCTGAGGCACGACCTGGTCAACATATTTTAATGCAGCTACTATAGCCGCTCTTTCTTCATAAGGTATTACAGGTGTTTTGTTCTTTTCTTTTAAAACAAGTTCATCGGTACTGACACCTACTATGAGATAGTCACACTGCTCTTTGGCACGTGAAATCACATTCAAATGTCCGATATGAAACATATCGTATACACCTGTTGTATACCCAATAACTTTCTTTTCCATAGTTATCTTTTGTCTCCACAAAACCCTTCATTAGGGATTTATTATCCGTTTAAGCCTCTATTGAAAATATTTCCAAATATCTGTTGCAGATAAAATCCCAACTGTAGGCAGTTTCAATTCTGTTTTTGGCTGCGGCTCCAAGCTTATCAATTTCCTCAGTTGAAAGTTCATCAGCCTTTTCGATTAAAGATGCCAGACTACCGGTTTCTTTACTCCAGTAAAGAGCACTGTCATTAGCAACTTCCTTGTTAAAGCCAACATCAAGAAGAAGGTTTAATTTAGTACTTCCCAAAGCTTCAAGAAGGCTTGGATTAGTACCTCCAACTTCATGACCGTGGAAATAGCCGTAAGCATTTTCTCTAATCTTCATTAAAAGTTCCTGGTCGTAAACCGTACCAACAAATTTAATTCTTGAATCAGCCTTAAAATGAAGTTTGCTTTCAAGCTCTTCCAAAAACTTTTCATTGGCATTTGTAATAATGGCAAAATCTTTGGTTGTTTTACTTGCCATAAATTCACGAATCATGGTCTCATAGTTGTTTTCAGGAATAAATCTTCCTACAACCAGATAGTATTCGTTCTTTTTAAGTTTCTTTTCTTCAAGCCATTCGGCAAAAGAAGGTGCATCGTCAGAAAGTGTACTCTTTCTTGTTTCGGCACCATAAGCAATAAAGGTGGTCACAGGATCAGCTTTATTTATGCCCTTTTTGTCGTAGCTTTTGTGAATATAGTTTTCAATAGTGACGGAATCACATACTAAAAGGTCACTATACTTAACCATTATCTGTTCTGAAATCTTCCAGTATCTTCTAACGGGTGCCGACCACTTGGCTCTCATCCATTCATGGCCATCGGGATTAAGATAAATCTTTCCGCCAAGGGCATGAATCTTTTTATAATATTTCTTCATAAAGGGCCCGATTCGGCATGCCATAATATAAACAATTGGATTTTCAATCTTTTCTTCTTTAATAATGCGGCAACATTCTTTTAATGCTTTGACATCATAATAAATAGCCTGTGCAGCTCCAAGACTTTCGGGAATTGATATTCTAAAGCAGTGAGCATTATGATATTCAAATTCCTTGTCATTAATGATGCGGGCACCCTCAGTTTTTAACGGATCCATGCTGCCATCACCGTTGGCCTTGCAGGCTACGTGATACTTTATGGAATCATTTGAGGCATGATATTCAGTTAGCTTGTTTATGAATGTCTCATATCCGCCGTAGGCTCCAAGGCTCTTGGCACCTACCAAAAAAACGTGTTGTACTTTACTATTTCCCATTCCAATCTACCTATCGTGTATAAATGTCTTTTTACCCTCTGCAAAATCCGCAACTATATGCCCGTCCCCGGTGAGCATATATTTATAGGTTACAAGTCCTTCAAGACCCACAGGTCCTCTTGCGTGAAGCTTTCCGGTGCTTACCCCAACTTCGGCACCAAAGCCATATCTGAAACCGTCTGCAAATCTTGTAGAACAGTTTCTGTATACACCGGCTGAATCAACGTATCTCATAAAGTGATCAGCCGTTTCATCACATTTTGTAACAATGCAGTCAGTGTGGTGTGAACCATACTTATTAATATGTTCAATCGCTTCATCCACGCTGCCTACAAGCTTAATTGAAATCTTGTAATCAAGATATTCTGTCTTCCAGTCCTCTTCACTGGCTTCTTCACAGGAAATAATATCCATAACTTCCCTGCTTCCAACTACTGTTACATTCTTCTTTAAAAGTTCTTCATTCAATATAGGAAGAAGTTCTTTGGATATATCTTTATGAACAAGAAGGGTCTCTGTAGCATTGCATACAGATACATACTGCGTTTTGGAATCAACTATGACCTTAACGGCAAGATCAATATCAGCATCCTTATCTGCATAAACATGGCAGATACCATCGGCATGTCCCATTACAGGAATCTGCGTATTATTCATTATGTACTGCACAAAAGCATTGGAGCCTCTTGGAATAAGAAGGTCTACATACTCATTGCATTCAAGAAGATCAGCAATTTCACTTCTTGTACTTGCAAGGAAAATACCCCCTTCGGGAAGACCCGCTTTAACAGCAGCTTCATTCATTATTTCAAAAATAACCTTATTAGAATTGTAAGCTTCACTACCGCCCTTTAATATTGCAGCATTGCCGCTTTTAATACATAAACCGGCAATCTGAATGAGTGCATCAGGACGGGATTCAAAAATAACGCCGATAACACCAATAGCACAGGTCTTTCTTACAAGCTTAAGTCCTTCACTGAGTTCTCTTTCTAATGAAGTAACATATAAAGGATCAGGAAGCTTAATAAGACCTTTTAATCCTCCGGTCACATCCTTAAGCTTTTCTTCTGAAAACTTAAGCCTTTTAATAACAGGATCATCAAGCTTATCTTCTCTTGCTTTCTTTAAGTCAAGCTCATTGGCTTCAAAGATTCTTTCCTTATTATTAATAAGAGCGTCATGGATTGCTAAAAGGATCTGATTTCTTACTTCTAATGAAAGATTTGCAATCATAGGAGAGAGACTTTTCATGACCTTAGCCTGCTCATGTATTATCGACATACGTAGTACCTCCATGGTATAAGCATACAAAATGTATTATAGCACAATACCCCTTCAAGGAAAATACAAACTTGTCTTAAGAAAGTTTAAAGATGTGATGTCATTTTTACCCATTTCAAATGCATTTAAATGCATTTTTTGGCGCTTTTCCTCAAAATATATAAAAAATATTGACAAGAAAAAGAAACTGTACTAATATCCTCGGATATAAGAAGTATAATCTTATACATGTATACAATGTGTTTTTGAGGGACACATTTAAGGAGGAAAAGGTTATGAAAAAACTTACAAAAGTAACAAGTATCGTTTTGGCTACAGCTATGACAGTTGCTTGTCTTGCCGGATGCGGTGGCAACACTTCTTCAGCTGACACATTTAAAATCGGTGGTATCGGACCTATCACAGGTGGTGCTGCAGTTTACGGTCAGGCCGTAATGAACGGTGCACAGATTGCTGTTGATGAAATCAACGCAGCAGGCGGTATCAATGGACATAAGATTGAATACAAATTTGAAGATGATGAACATGATGCTGAAAAATCAGTAAACGCATATAACTCACTTATGGACTGGAAGATGCAGATACTTATGGGTACTGTAACAAGTGGTCCCTGTATCGCAGTTGTTGACAAGACAAACGCAGATCACGTATTCCAGTTAACACCTTCAGGTACAGCTCCTGAAGCAATCGCTCATGACAATGCATTCCGTGTATGTTTCTCAGATCCTAACCAGGGTACAGCTTCAGCTAAGTACATTGGTGAACACGGACTTGCTAAGAAGGTTGGTATCATCTACGACTCTTCTGATTCTTACTCATCAGGTATTACAGAAAACTTCAAGAATGAAGCTGCTAACCAGGGTATTGAAGTAGTTTCTTCTGAAGCATTTACAGCAGATACAAAGTCAGACTTCTCAACACATCTTCAGGCAGCTGTTGATGGTGGTGCTGAACTTATCTTCCTTCCTTTCTACTACAGCGAAGCTTCATTAGTACTTACACAGGCTGCACAGAAAGACATCAACGTTAAGTTCTTCGGATGCGATGGTCTTGATGGTATCCTTGCACTTGATGGTTTTGACAAGTCACTTGCTGAAGGCGTAATGCTTCTTACACCTTTCTCAGCTACATCTGACGACCCCCAGACAAAGGCTTTCGTTGACAAGTATCAGGAAAAGTACAACGAAGTTCCTAACCAGTTCGCTGCAGATGCTTATGATGCAATCTACATCATCAAGATGGCTGCTGAAAAAGCAAATATCACACCCTCAATGACAAATGAAGAAATCTGCAACGCTTTAATGAGCGCTATGACATCTATCAAATACACAGGTATTACTGGTAGTGATATTTCATGGGGTGCTGACGGCGAGCCTAACAAGGCTCCTATCGTTGTTGAAATCGTAAACGGCGAATACAGCATTCTTAAATAATTTAGTAAACTAAGCCTAAGACGGGGAAGTCACACATAGTGACCTCCCCGCTTTTTTATTTTAAAAACACGTAACAGTTCCTTTTTCACATTGTCTTTCTTTTGGCAAAAGAAAATGCATGTGCAAGTATTGTATAATTGTATGCAAATGTACTTTATCAATTTATAAAATTATGATAAACTTTATTCATTAATGTAATAAAAAGTTAAATGAGGTTAGAGATTATGAGTTTCTTATCAAATCTGATTAATGGTCTTAGCCTCGGAAGCGTTTACGCGATAATCGCTCTGGGGTACACAATGGTTTACGGTATTGCCAAGATGCTTAACTTTGCACACGGCGACGTAATCATGGTCGGTGCATATGTTGCATTCACTATTGTTTCCACTTTAGGACTTAATCCAATCATCGCGGTCGTAACAGCTATAGTTATATGTACCGGACTTGGAATGTTAATTGAACGTGTGGCCTACAAGCCTTTACGTAATGCAGGTTCTCCTCTTGCAGTTTTGATTACTGCAATTGGTGTAAGCTATTTACTTCAGAATATTGCATTACTTATTTTTGGTGCCAACACAAAGATTTTCCAGTCAGTCATCTCAGTACCTGTTATAAAGCTTTTCGACGGACAGATCACTATATCAGGTGAGACTTCAGTTACCATCGTTTGCTGTATAGTTATCATGATTGCTCTTACACTCTTTGTTAATAAGTCCAAGGCAGGACAGGCAATGCTTGCCGTATCCGAGGATAAGGGTGCAGCCCAGCTTATGGGTATCAATGTTAACGGCACAATCGCCCTTACATTTGCTATCGGATCCGCGCTTGCAGCTGTTGCAGGTGTTCTTCTTTGTTCTTCATATCCTTCGCTTAATGCTTACACAGGTTCAATGCCCGGTATCAAGGCTTTCGTTGCTGCTGTATTCGGTGGTATCGGTTCAATCCCCGGAGCATTGATTGGTGGTATTTTACTTGGCATCATTGAAATTCTTGCCAAGGCATATATTTCATCACAGTTATCTGACGCAATCGTATTTGCAGTTCTTATCATAGTTCTTCTGGTTCGTCCTACAGGACTTCTTGGTAAGAAGATTACAGAAAAGGTATAAGGAGGTTAATATGTCAAAGTTTGTTGATTCAATTAAAAGTAACAAAAAACTTCAAAGTAACCTCATTACCTTTGGTATGGTTATTATTCTTTATGTTATCTGCCAGTCACTGGCAGCCGCAGGCATCCTTTCCAATTCAATGAAGGGTCTGCTCATTCAGTTTTGCTACTACATTATCATGGCTGTTTCGCTTAACCTTACAGTAGGTATTTTAGGTGAGCTTAGCCTTGGTCATGCAGGATTTATGTGTATCGGTGCTTACACCTATGGCATCTTCGCCAAGGTACTTTCATCTGGAAATCTGTCAAGAACCGCAATCTTACTTATCTCCTTGGTTCTTGCCGCTATTATCGCAGCCTTCTTTGGATTTTTAATCGGTATTCCGGTATTAAGACTTAAAGGTGACTATCTTGCTATCGTTACACTTGCTTTTGGTGAAATCATTAAAAACGTTACAGGTTCTTTATATATTGCCAAAGACAGCCACGGACTTCACTTCTCCTTAAATGGTACAAGTGATATGGTTCTTGATGCTGACAACCTTGTAATCATTGATGGACCTAAAGGTATTACAGGACTTACTTCAGGTGTTTCATTTACACTTGGAACAATTCTTGTAATCATTACACTTATAGTTGTGCTTAACCTCATTAATTCCCGTACAGGACGCGCAGTAATGGCTATTCGTGATAACCGTATCGCCGCTGAAGCTACAGGAATCAATGTTACTAAATATAAGATGTTAGCATTTACAATCTCCGCTTCACTTGCAGGTGTTGCAGGTGTCCTTTACGCAGGAAGCCTTTCAACACTTACCTCAACCAGTAAGAACTTTGGTTACAACATGTCAATCATGATTCTTGTGTATGTCGTTTTAGGTGGAATCGGTTCAATCCGTGGATCAGTAATTGCTACTGTTATTCTCGTTCTTTTGCCCGAAAAACTCCGTTTTGTAAACTCTTACAGAATGCTTATTTACGCCATTGTCTTAATCGCTATGATGATTTTAAACTGGTCACCTTCTGCAAGAGCATGGCGTGAAAAAATGATAAACAAAATTAAATCAGGTAAAAAAGTAAAGGAGGCAAAATAAATGGAAAACACAAGACCTTTACTTGAAGTAAACAACCTTTCAATCTCCTTTGGTGGATTAAGAGCGGTTGATGATTTTAACATTACAATTAATAAAGGCGAGCTTTACGGTCTCATCGGTCCTAACGGTGCCGGCAAAACCACAGCCTTCAACCTTCTTACAGGTGTATACAAGCCTACTGAAGGTATTATCCGTCTCGATGGTGAAGATATCACAGGAAAGAAAACCATCGATATCAACAAGGCAGGAATCGCGAGAACCTTCCAAAACATCCGACTTTTCAAAGAGCTTACTGTTCTTGATAACGTAAAAATCGGACTTCATAACAGATTTGAATATTCAACACTGGCTGCTATTTTAAGACTTCCCAGTTATTTTAAGGTAGAAAAAGAAATGAATGAGGAAGCCATGAAGCTTTTGAAGGTTTTTGATCTTGATAAAGAAGCTAATTTAAAGGCTTCAAACCTTCCCTACGGAAAACAGCGTAAACTTGAGATTGCAAGAGCTTTGGCAACTAACCCTAAGCTTCTTCTTCTCGATGAGCCCGCTGCCGGAATGAACCCTAACGAAACCAAGGAACTTATGGATACAATCTCTTTTATCCGTAAGGAATTTGATATGACTATTCTTCTTATCGAGCACGATATGAAGTTAGTAAGCGGAATCTGCGAAAAGCTTTCCGTATTAAATTTTGGTCATGTCCTTGCACAGGGACCTACTCAGGAAGTACTTAATAATCCTGAAGTAATCACAGCATATCTTGGAGAATAAAGGAGAAAACTTATATTATGGCAATGTTAGAAGTTAAAGACCTGGAAGTTTTCTACGGAGTTATCCAGGCAATTAAAGGAATCAGCTTTGAAGTAAATAAAGGTGAAGTTATAGCCCTTATCGGTGCAAACGGTGCAGGTAAGACTACTATCCTTCACACAGTTAGTGGACTTATAGCTCCCAAGGCCGGTTCAATAACATTTGAAGGTCAGGACATTACTAATGTTGCAGGCCACAAGATTGTATCAATGGGTATGGCTCACGTTCCCGAAGGTCGTCGAGTATTCCAGGAACTTACAGTTTTACAAAACCTTAAAATGGGTGCTTACACACGTAAAGACAAGAAAGAAATCGAAGAAACCCTTGAAATGGTCTACACACGTTTCCCCAGACTTGCCGAAAGAAAGTCACAGTTAGCAGGTACTCTTTCAGGTGGTGAACAGCAGATGCTCGCTATGGGCCGTGCCCTTATGAGTCATCCTTCAATCATTTTAATGGATGAACCCTCAATGGGTCTTTCACCAATTTTTGTTAATGAGATATTTGATATAATAAAAGAAGTCAGTGCATCAGGAACAACAGTACTCTTAGTTGAACAAAACGCCAAAAAAGCTCTTTCAATTGCAGACAGAGCTTACGTACTTGAAACCGGTACTATCTCACTTGAAGGAAAGGCATCAGATCTTCTTAATAACGATGCCGTAAAGAAGGCTTATCTTGGTGAGTAATTCTTTTATAATGTATTTAGTTCTATAATGTTTAGAACAACTTTGGGAGGAGAAGCATGGAAAAAATCGTAATCACAATTGCCAGACAGTATGGTAGTGGTGGTAGAACAGTAGGCAAAATGCTTGCTGAAAGACTGGGTATAAACTATTACAACAGCGACCTTATTAAAAAGGCCAGTGAAATCAGTGGAATCAACGAAACACTCTTTGCTAAGGCTGATGAATACACAAATGAATCATTCTTAAAGAGAATGAAGAAAGAACGTAAAGACGACGTGATTTTAGGACCTGACAGTCCTGATTATACTTCAGAAGCCAATCTTTTTAAGTTTCAGGCCAAGGCAATTCGTGAACTTGCTGAAACAGAGTCCTGCGTAATTATTGGTCGTGCTGCCGATTACGTATTAAGAGACTACGATAACGTACTTAGCGTATTCGTACACGCTCCTCAGGAGTTTTTAGTGTCTCAGGCTGGCAAAAAGTTATCACTTAAAGGCAAAGAACTTGAAAAGCACATCGCTAAGATTGATAAAGGTCACGCCGAATACTATAAGCTTCACACAGGCCGTGAATGGACCGATGCAAGAAACTACGACTTATGTCTGGATTCTTCAAAACTTGGCTATGAAAGATGCGTAGAAGAAATCATAGCTTATATGAATGTAAGATTTAAATAACTTTTTAATTTAATAGTAAACACTCAAAAAGACGCCCGAATCTCGAGCGTCTTTCTTTTATTTATGTACATATTGAAATATCGCCAAATCCACAGGATTTGGCGATATCTTTCACACACTTATTGCGATTCAATTTATGTACTAGTCTTCTTTAGGCTCTACAATAGCGATATGAACGTCGCTAAGCTGCTTGGGTTCTACGTATGAAGGAGCACCCATCATAATATCCTGAGCGTTCTTGTTCATAGGGAAAGGAATAATCTCACGGATTGTTTCATCTCCTGTAAGAAGCATAATCATTCGGTCAACACCGGGAGCGATACCTGCGTGAGGGGGAGCTCCGTAGCAGAATGCATTGTACATTGCAGGGAACTTAGCCTTAACGTCTTCTTCTCCAAGTCCAACGATTTCAAAAGCCTTAACCATAACTTCAGGATTGTGGTTACGTACAGCACCTGATGATAATTCAATACCGTTACATACAAGGTCGTACTGATATGCATTGATAGTTAAAGGATCTTCGTTGCAAAGGGCATCCATACCACCCTGAGGCATTGAGAAAGGATTGTGGCAGAATTCAATCTGTCCTGATTCCTCTCCTATTTCATACATAGGGAAGTCTACAATCCAGCAGAACTCATAACGTTCTCTGTCGATGCACGAATCAATCTTGCTACCAAAGATTTTT
This sequence comes from Lachnospiraceae bacterium, assembly GCA_024403515.1. Classification (GTDB taxonomy): domain Bacteria; phylum Bacillota; class Clostridia; order Lachnospirales; family Lachnospiraceae; genus UBA1258. The sequence goes on along the minus strand of JAKSRS010000009.1, from coordinate 35,881 downwards.
CTAATAGCGCCTGCTGTCTTCTGTGCTACAAGCTTCTTTCCGGCTGCTACAGCAACAAAGTCACCGGCCTTTAGATTTAATGCAGCAACAACTTCAGCCTTCTTATCCTGTAAGAACTTAGAAATACCACCAACAAGTTCTCCGTTTTCATCAAGTCTGAACCAGTATGCCTTATTGGCTGTAGTAACAAATACTTCGTCACATAATGCATCGATAGTCTTTCTTGTTTCCTTAAAGTCATTAATAACAACGGCCTTAACAACATTTCCTGCAAATGCTTCGAAGCCACAATTAGCAAGAGCATCAGTAGCATCTGTAACTTCAAGCTTAATTCTAAGGTCAGGCTTATCTGAACCGTAACGTTCCATAGCATCGTTGTAAGCGATTCTTGTGAAAGGAGCCTTAGATGCAATGTTGTATGTTCCGTACTTTTCAAAGATAGGAGGTAAAACATCTTCGATTACAGCAAATACATCTTCCTGTGAAGCAAAAGCCATTTCCATATCCATCTGGTAGAATTCACCGGGTGAACGGTCAGCACGTGCATCTTCATCTCTGAAGCAGGGTGCGATCTGGAAGTATCTGTCAAAACCGGATGTCATAAGGATCTGCTTAAACTGCTGAGGAGCCTGAGGAAGGGCATAAAACTTTCCGGGGTGATTTCTTGCAGGAACAAGGTAATCACGTGCACCTTCAGGGCTTGATGCAGTAAGAATGGGTGTTGTGATTTCAAGGAAATCATGAGCCATCATACTTGCACGTAAATCAGCAACGATTTTAGATCTCATAACGATTTTGGACTTAACTTCAGGATTTCTTAAATCAAGATATCTGTATTTAAGTCTTGTATTTTCATCAGCTTCCTTAGAACGGTTAATTTCAAAAGGAAGTTCGTTGTAAATACACTTACCTAAGATTTCAACCTTAGTAGGTACTACTTCGATATCACCTGTTGCAATTTTAGGGTTCTTGTTAGAACGTTCTCTAACTACACCTTCAACCATGAGTGTTGATTCACAGTTAACTGAGTGGAAAATTTCCATCATCTCTTCTGTTTCAGGTACAATCTGAGTTGTTCCGTAAAAGTCACGTAAAACTACAAAGCCTAAGTTCTTACTAACCTTACGAATGTTCTCGTACCAGCCAACAAGAGTAACTGTCTTACCTGCATCGCTTAATCTAAGCTCGTTGCAGTTATGTGTTCTTGACTGTATCATAACTTTCTCCAATCTATTTCTATTCTCTAATATTCAATAAAACACTACAAAATATCCTAACTTTTTTAATAAAAAAAATCAACCAAAAAAGGAAAAAACAGCAAGAAAAATCATAGTTTTTCCTGCTGCCATAATCACTAAAACATAAGTATTCCAAGATGCTCAAGTAAAATCTTTACGCCCAAAAGAATGAGTACGATACCACCTACTATTTCAGCGGGTTTTTCAAACTTAGAACCAAAGAGGTTTCCGATTTTAACACCTATTGCTGAAAGAGTGAAAGTAATAATACCTATAAATAAAACTGCCCATCCAATCTGAACATTTAAGAATGCAAATGCCACTCCGATAGCGAGTGCATCAATACTGGTTGCGATAGCAAGAGGAAGCATAGCCTTAAAAGTGAAAAGGTCATTTTGCTTGTCATCGTCATCTCCTAAAGCTTCACGAATCATATTTGCACCGATAAGGCCTAAAAGAACAAATGCAATCCAGTGGTCTACGCTCTCAATAAGGCTTTGAAACTTAATTCCAAGAAGCCAGCCGATAAAAGGCATCAAAGCCTGAAATCCACCAAAATACAAACCGGTAATAAGCATATGTTTAGGCTTTAATTTGGATACCGATAATCCCTTACATATTGAAACAGCAAAGGCGTCCATTGATAAGCCAACTGCAATTAAAAACAATTCCCAGAGTGCCATAACTAACTCCAATCCGCATAGTAAAAATAAAAACGAGACCTACCCGCTTGGATAAGTCTCGTTATAAACTATCACAATTATATGATTAAGTCAATATAACATTATGCCCAGGGATCTTCTGCAGCAGGTTTTCTTATATCTGCAAGGAAAGAAAACTGCCACAAAAACCACTGGTCGCCCTTCTTTCTAAGCTTAATAGGTCTTTCTGAGTCAGCACCTGAAGACTTTAAATATAATGTAACGTAATTTTCCTCACCATATGAATAAGGATTATCTGAAACTGTAATAGTTAAGGGGCTTGAAGGCTGGTAATCATTCTCAGGAGATGTTCCCTGAAAAAAGGAACGGGGAACATAGAACTTACCTACAAGTCTTTCTTTAATAAAAGAAAGGTCCATAGCTGAAAGCTCCTGTGGTCCTTTTAAATAGTTAACCATAGCTACAGTTGAATCAACATCTTTTTCGTAGTTACAAAAAGCCATAACGCTTAATGCTGCAACTTCAAAAGGATCTGTAAGGTTTGATTTTACTGTCGCCTTAAGTTCATCCAAAGATGTAGCAAACTTGTCAAAAGAAAATGTCTTACTGTTATTAGCCATTATATCCTCCTTAGTATTTACCGCTTACTCCACCGTGGCTCTGGCCTGATGAAGAAGTATGTGAACCAGTGTTATTGGAATCATTCTTAGGAATCTCAGTTCTTGTAGTCTGAGAATAAAGGAAGTAATCCCTGTTCTCTGTAAGATGGAAGCTTCCTTCCTTGGTGTAGCTTGATGCACCGCTTTGTCTGACAACACTTTTAAGCTGTGATTTTAAGCTTACAAGAGTTATTAAACCTACAATAAGACCGATAACAAGTGAAACGCCAAGCTTACGTGCCAAACCAAAAGGTCCTCTGCCACCGTTAGCCATTACGTCCTCATAAAGATACTTAACTTCGCTTGCATATGTCATAAATGAATAGTGAAAATCTTCATCTGAAAGATGCATCACATCTACAATTTCATTTAAAGCAGTCGTAGTAAACTTCTTCTCGCAAATACCATGGGTAGAAATCGCATAGTCACGTTCCTCAGGACATATCAAAAGAAGGCATCCGTCCTTATCAGAACCCATTCCATATCCATTGTAATCAAAATAGTCATCGGCAAAGGCTGTAGCAGTCTTTCCATTAAGTGATTTTACGGTTACAACTACAACATCAATACCTAAATCAGCACTTATGCTGTCAAGTTCATTTCTTACTTCACTTTTCTGCGCGTCTGTTAAAAGATTGGCTTCATCAACAAGTCTTTGAGGTGAAGCAAATGCTGAAAGTGAAAATCCAAGTGTCAGTGCAAGGGCACAGACAAGTGTTAATACTTTTTTCATCTTACTACCTCCCTACAAAAACCAGATGAGTGCCTGAATTGCAAACACTACAGCTGTGGCAATACCGCAGGCTTTAAAAAATGCCTTGCTTGCCAAACTCTTATCACAAGGTAAATCACCAACGAATTTACCTGTCTGACCATTCATTGCAAATACATACTGATTTCCATTCCAGTTAGTATTCATAAGCCATACCGGGTACAACGCGTACTGAGCCTTACCATTGGATAGTCTTACAGTCGAATACTCAGTATTAACTGAAGAGTAACCTGTAACAGTATTTCTAAAAGCTATTTCAGTACTAGTCTTAACTCTGGTATTGGCTCTGTTAATGCTAGCATCGGCATCAACATCGTATTTATCAGCTACATAACCTGCAAGATATGCTGTCTGGAAAGAAACAGCATCCTTAAAATCAAAAGGTTCCAAGGCTTCCATTAATGTATCGTCCATCTTAGATGAACCATCTACAGGTACATGTTCAAATTCAACATCACCACCACGAATTACATTAAAGTAATCTGTTCTGGTGTAGTTGTACTTAGAATCACTCCATGAGCTTATCTTTGTAGCTTTATATCTCATTCTTGCATTTGATTTGGCATCAAATAACCAGAAAGGAACGTATACACCCTTAATTTCTTCAATATGTGAATGTTCCTTAAATACTTTAGGAAGAAGCTTCTTTCCCGAAAGATGCTTATTATATCTGTCCATAGCAGCCTGCTTATCAAGCTTGAAAGGAATAATATAGTCAGGCTTTAAGGTTCCGCTAAACTGCTCCATCATAACAACGGGATTTCCGCAATAAGGGCAGGCTATAGCACCTGTTGTATCCTCACCTATAATTTCACCGCCGCAGGATTTGCAGCTGTAGGCACGCATTTTGGAGCTTTCTTCTTCACTCCACATAGAGCCTGCTGTGGTTTCCCATTTCATTTCATCAGGAGCATCGTTCTTTAATTCTTCGTCAAAAGAACGCAGTGTATCCATCTCGAATTCAGTGTCACAATAAGGACATTTCATCTTCTGGATTTCGCTGTTAAACTCTATTCCACCGCCACAACAGGGACATTTATATTCCTGTAATGCCATTTTCATTCTCCTTATAATTGAAAATACGGGCGTGACGATAAATCGCACGCCCGTTTAAAAACAAACTAATAATTATTTCTTGATGTCGTTTTCATCAAAAACATCTCCGCATTCAGGGCAGAACTTAGGAGGATTTGCAGGATCTTCAGGTGTCCAGCCACACTTATCGCACTGGTAAAGAGGTGCTCCTGCGGGCTTGGGTGAACCACAGTTAGCACAGAACTTACCCTGGTTAACTGCTCCACATGAACATGTCCATCCTACAACGGGTGCAGGCTTAGGTAATCCACACTGAGGACAGAAGTTTCCTGTGGCTGTTGCACCACATGAGCATGTCCAGCTGTTAGCTGCTGCCTTATTAGCCTGTGCCTGCTGCTGACCTAAAGCATATAATGCTGCTGCATCGTCGCCACCCTGTGAAGCTGCCATTCCCATTCCTAAGAAGCCTGTCATGGCACCAGCTGTGTTTCCAGCTGCAATCTTCATAGCGTCTGCCTTGGCACCAACTAATGTTGCACCTGCCATTGAAGCATCCTTAAGCATTGCTGTACGCTGAGCGTCTTTAATAAGCTGAGCATCTTCATCAGGAAGAGTAACTGTAGCGAAGGCTACGCTGCAAACCTTAAGACCTCTAGCCTCACCCCACTTCTGTGAAAGAGCTTCGTTTAAAGCGTTTTCAACATCTGTGTTGTGTGTAATGATCTGGTTAGGACGAATTTCAAGAGCAGATAACTTAGCCATAGCAGGCTGAAGTGCTGCGATAAATTCAGTCTTTAATGTTGAATCAAGTTTATCTCTTGTATAGTTTCCTTCAACGTTTCCACAAATATTTGTGTAGAATCTGATAGGATCTGCAATCATGTAAGTAAAGATACCTGAGCAACGGATTGCTACATCGATATCAAGGTTAGCTCTAGTGTCAACTACACGGAAAGGGATAGGATTGGGAGTACCAAACTTGTTATCAAGGATTTCCTTGGTATTGAAGTAGTAAACTCTCTGATCTTTTCCTGAATCGCCACCCATTGTAAAACGCTTACCCATTGTCTTGAAGGTTGCAAGAATGCTTTCTCCAAGGTTTCCTGAAAAAATACTGGGTTCTGAAGATGCATCGTATGTAAATTCACCGGGTTCAGCACAGAATTCTACTACCTTTCCCTGATCAACGATAATCATTGCCTGTCCGTCTGCAACTGCAATACCGGAACCATTAGTAATGATGTTATCGCTACCGTATTTATTTGATGATTTTCCTCCAATTCTCTTCTGTCCTTTAGCAACAAGAACATTAACAGGAAGTGCATCACAATAGAAGAACTCCTTCCACTGATCTGCGAGTGTTGAACCAAGCGCTGTCTGCGCTGCTTTAATAAGACCCATTTTTATACTCTCCTTTCAACTAAAAGAATTCAAATTCCCTCTAAAATTTGGATTTTTTTAACTCCGCTTTATATTATAACGTATTCCAAAAGAAAAAAACCAGCAAAATTGTCTATTTTTATAAAAAAATTATTATTCAACATCACCTTTTTTAGAGATGTAAGTAATCAGTCTACCTATTAAGATTATTATTCCCCTTACAAAGGCAAAGACACCAAACATGAAGAAAAAGCCAAACACACCAAAAACTATATCGTAAAAATCCATAACACCGGTTTTCGTAATCTTCTGGCCTATTTCAATGGCAAATGTAATTACAAGAATAAGTGTAAAAACATAAATCCAGGTTATTGTCAGAATTTTCTTTCTTTTGGCTAAATATAAAAAGAGTGGATGAACGATAAAAACCAGTGCCATTCCCAAAAGTCCCATCACTATAAAGTGAAGCTGCTTATCCGAAAAATAGACTTCGTATTTATCGTTTAATTTAAGTATATGTTCATGGACTCTGTATACGTCCATCATGATTTTAACAAGTACGTCACGCATAGAATTACTGCCTTTCTTTTGTTCACTTTCTTTTGCATATTAGCATAGTATTATGGTCAAAAGAAAGTGAGTTAATAAGAAAATAAGGAAATCTAAAGAATAAGAAAAAGCAGCGACAATACCGAAAAATGCCTGATGTTATGGTATACTTATAATGGAAAAGACCAATGATTAAACTTGGAGATATAAATGAACTATAAAATTGACAAAAAAAGCGATACGGCTGCATATCTTCAACTTTATAAAGCGATAGTTTCAGATATCATATCCGAAAGTTATCCATATATGAGCAAGCTTCCGTCCAAAAGAACGGTCGCCGCTGAAACCGGACTTAGTCTTATAACAGTTGAACATACTTATGCTCTTTTGTGTGACGAAGGCTATATACAACCAAAACAGCGAAGCGGCTATTTTGTCATCTACAAAAAGGCTGATTTTCAGGGAGTTATGGAGTTTAAAGATTCGCTGACTCCTTCCAAAAAATACATTTCAAGCAATAAAGGGACATTCCCCTTTTCGGTTCTTTCTAAGACCTTGCGAAAGGTTCTTACCGACTACGATGATGAACTTTTAGTTAAATCCCCTAATGCCGGTGTATATGAACTAAGAGAAGAAATCTGTTCTTACCTTCAAAGAAGCAGGGGCATAAGCGTTAAACCAAGTCAGGTAATTGTAGGTTCGGGAGCGGAATACCTCTACGGGCTTGTTGCCCAGTATTTTGGAAAAGATACTATCGTTGCCGTTGAAGACCCTTCTTATGAAAAAATCAGAATGGTATATAATGCTTTGGGACTTGAATGTGACATGCTTTCTCTTACCACAGAGGGCATACCTGCAACACTTTTAAGTAAAACAAGGGCAAGTCTTTTACACGTAACACCTTTTAACAGTTTCCCTTCCGGTGTAACCGTAGGAATATCCAAAAAGCTTGAGTATCTTAAATGGGCAAACGAAAGAAAAGGCTTCATAGTTGAAGATAATTATGACTCAGAACTTACAGTATCCAAAAAGGCTGAGGACTCGCTTTTTTCAATGTCTGAAAGTGGGAATGTCATATATATAAATACCTTTTCGCACACCATAGCTCCTTCGATGCGTATCGGATATATGCTTCTTCCTGAAAGTATCGTTGAAAGTTTTAATGAAAAACTGGGCTTTTATTCCTGCCCGGTTGCCCTACTAGAGCAGTACGTTTTGGCCTCTTTACTTAGAAACGGAGACTTTGAAAGACATATAAACAGAATTCGTCGAAAGAAAAGGAAACTCTCAGAATAGAAATCTTTCAGAGTAAAAATCTTATAGAATAAAAAATCTTATAGAATAAAAAATCTTATAGAATAAAAATCTTATAGAATAAAAACCTACGAGGATTTAGACTTAAAAATTTTAAAAGACTCGGGTGCTTTAATGATTTTTCACTAAAGTATCCGAGTCTTTTATCTTTAATATAAATCCAAAAACTTGCTGCGGGCGGCTCAATCTTTTACCATCCCTGACTTATCGCAAAGCGTTATTTTCTTGACTTAGCAATGAAGAAAAGTGCAATGGTACCGGGACCTGCGTGAGATCCGATAACCGGTCCGATTTCAGTAATCATATCGGTTGTTGCATTGTATCTTTCCTTTAACATAGCTGCAAGGTACTCAGCATCTTCAATAGAATCTGCCTGAGAAATGATAATTGTTCCGTTTTCAGGATCAACTACTGTTGCGCCAAATGCATCAGCAATCATTTCAAGAGATTTCTTACGTCCTCTTGCCTTGGCAAGAGGAATAAGCTTACCTTCATCATCGATGTGTAAAACAGGCTTAATATTAAGAAGGTTTCCGGCAAAAGCACTTGCAGCGCTTACACGTCCGCCTCTTTGTAAATATGTAAGTGTTTCAACAGTAAATCTGTGAGCAATTGAAGGTTTTAAATTCATAGCGAATTCATAACATTCATCAATAGACTTTCCGGCATCGTACTGCTTTAATGTTTCAACAACTAAAAGACCTTCACCTGCACTCGCACAAAGTGAATCAACGATTAAGATTCTTCTTCCCGGATAGTCATCCAAAATATCATCAGCTGCAATTCTTGCTGAGTTAACAGTTGTACTGATAGCTGAGTCAAATCCTAAATATAAAATATCCTTGCCAGCATCTAAAGCTTTTTTAAACTCTTCTGTAAAAGCTTCAGGATTAGCAGCGGATGTCTTGGCAACTTCGCCTTCTCTAACTCTTCTGTAAAATTCTTTGGTAGGAAGATCTCTATTTCTGTAAGAGTCTCCAGCCTTTTCAAAAAGGAATGTTAAGTCTACGCAGGGAACGTTCTGTTTTTCAAGAAATTCATAAGGAAGATCACCTGCTGAGTCAGTCATAATAATAAAACTATCGCTTCTAGCCATTATATCACCCCGTTTTTATTTTCTTTTACATGTCGTATTCGAAACTATATTACACCGACATTGCAACAATGTCAATCTAGACAATGCATTAAACAATCCGTTAATGAATATAAAGTAGCATAATAGCATATTTTTAATATTGCTATGTGTGGAGGATAAAATGAAAGAAAAAAATAACCGAGCCAAAAGGAAAACCAGCCTCAGACGAGAAATTATGATCATGATGGGAGTTATCGGTGTTGTTGCCGTTCTTATCATCATAAGTAACCTTAACGCTCTCAACAATATTAAAGGGCGAAATACCGGCATTATGGAAGCAACTCAGGTTGCTATTTCCTGTGCGGAAGCTCAGGACTCCGATGGACTTATGGCCGCCTTCGACTCAATTAACCAGAAAGCCCGCGGAAGTATGATTAACATCACCGGTACTTATGTATTTGACCAGATTACTCTTGTAATCTTACTTGTTGTTATCGTTGTATTCTGGTTTATTGTAAATAATCGAATCGTTAAACCTGCCAAGGTCGGAAAAGATGCCCTTGATAAAATAATTGACGACATCAACTCAGGACATGGAGATTTAACAACAAGAATCGAAACTACATCACGTGATGAAATCGGTGCTCTTGCAGGCGGTATCAATAATTTCGTAGAAGTATTACAAAAATTAATGTTAGAAATCAAAGATGCATCAGATAACATTACTGATGCAGCATTACTTGTAGATGATGAAGCCAATAATTCATCAAGAAATGCTGAAAACGTTAGTGCAGCTACCCAGCAGCTTGCAGCTTCCATGGAAGAAATCACTGCTACATTACAGGCACTTACAAATGACGTTTCAGGTATTCTAAATTCAATCAACAGTATGAAATCAAGTGCAAGTTCTTCTTCTGAAGAAATGCTTGCAGTTAAGGCTAAGGCTGAAGGAAGCCACAAGAACGCAGTTAACGCCAAGAAGAATACAGAAACAGCTTTCAAGGATATGGAAGTAAAGGTAAAAGAAGCTGTTGAAAGTTCCAAGTCAGTTAGCCAGATTAGTGCTCTTACCGAAAATATCTTAAGCATCGCAAGCCAGACCAACTTACTTGCACTTAACGCTTCAATTGAAGCAGCTAGAGCTGGTGAAGCAGGTAAGGGATTTGCAGTTGTTGCTGAAGAAATCCGTGTTCTTGCCGATAACAGCCGTAATACAGCAAATGATATTCAGGTTATCAGCCAGCAGGTTATCGATGCTGTTACTCAGTTATCAGATAACGCTTCAGGAATGATTGACTTTGTAGAAGGTACAGTACTTTCAGATTACGATACAATCGTAGAAATCATTAACGACTACCGCTCTGACTCAGAAAATGCAAGTACAATTCTTGCAGACCTTGCAGGTCAGGCAACAGATATCGACACAACAATGACTTCAATGTCTGAAAATATCAGTAACGTTGCTACAACAGTTGAAGAATCAGCAATCGGTGTTTCAAGCGTTGCAAACGAAATCACTTCTCTTGTTGGAGCCATTTCAAATATCACTACTCAGAGTGCTAAAAACAAATCAATATCAATGCAGCTTGAAACTGAAGTAAGCCGTTTTGATACATTGTAATTAATAAAGATTTATACGAACTTTTCAAGTTTTTCAAACTCCTAACTAATAAAGTGAGGGCTCAGGTTTTTCCACCTGAGCCCTCGCTTTATTTTAAGGCGTCTGCCTGATTATTCTATTTCTATAGATTCTTTAAGAACGAATCACTATATTGTCCACTGACCAAACTTAACAGGTTCAGGCTTATCAGTATGCTTTGCAAGCATCTTTTCCATCCAGATCATATCGTACCAGCGGTCAAACTTAAAGCCTGAATTATGGAAGGTTCCTACAAGTTCAAAGCCAAGCTTTTTATGGAATAAATGGCTTGCGTTTGTAAGATGCGGATCATTTTCTTTGGCATATGCTATGCAGGCATTCATATTAATAATTCCCATGCCCTTTAATGCTTCTGTCAGTACTTCATATAAGGCTACACCAAGTCCCTCTCCTCTTTTATCTTCCTTAAGATAAATCGTAGACTCAACTGAATGGTCATAGGCCTTTCTGCCCTTAAAGGCTGTGGCGTATGCATATCCTACGATTTCACCGTTACATACTGCTTTAATGTAAGGATACTTTGAAGAAATGTTTGAAATTCTTGAACTAAACTCTTCAAGGCTTGGAACTTCGTATTCAAAAGAAACCGCAGTCTTTTCAACGTAAGGAGCATATACCTTTAAAAGTTCTCCTGCATCCTCAACTGTTGCCCTTAAAAATTCAACACGACCCATTTTAAGATCAACATATTTTACGCTCATACACTACCTCCAATAATCGAATAATGGGCTCATATTAGCTCGCGAATATTATTACAAGCAAAATTGCTACAGCGTAACCAAAACTCAAGTTTTATCTGAAAGCACTGCACCTATTGCTACGGCATAGGCACTATTTTCAGGGACAATGAAATCTACCTTAAAAAGACCTCCTACTGCTAAAAAAGATTCTTTCGCGAACGTACCTGAAGCCATCGTACCAAGCACGACAATCTTACTTGTTAAAAAGGCCTTACTTGCCATATAAGCCATAACACCAATGTTTTGAAAAACAAGGTTGCATACCCCGTATGCGTAATCACAGGGGGCACTTTCTTTATTAATCTTGGCCATGTTAGCTACCGTAACATCACCATAAAGTATATCTATATCATTTTTACTTATATCTTTAATCTGTAAATCTGCATTGGAAGCACTGCCATCAAGCGCAAGTCTTGTAAATTCGTTTACGTCCTTCATTCCAAGTCCGTAATCGGCTAAGGACGAAAGTAAAGCCCCGCCGATTCCGCAGCCACCTGCGTGGGTTATGGAATCTTTACCGGCATAAATAAAACAGGTACCAGTACCAAGGCTTACGACAAGACATTCTTCTTCACCGGATAAATACCGGCCGCCCCTTGCAATAGCTTCAAATTCTTCGACATGTCTTGTCTTTATACCAAGAATGTCTCCTTCAAGAAAAGAAGAGCCTGCACCTACAGTTACAATTTTCTCTATATTTTCAAGTCCTTTTTTAATAAGCACTTCTTCATAAGATTCGCTTCTGTCAATGCGAACACAGTCTGCAAGTCTTTCTTTTTCCATAAAGACTATCTTGATTGTACTGCTGCCCATATCAAGACCTACGGTGTATCCCATAGCATATCCCCTCTCAGCTTTTACAAAGATTTTTCTTTTTACTCTTTTACAAGAGACTTTTTCATCCACTTACCATTATATAAGCGAATCATGAAAATGATACCCCTAAAACATAATTCTGTAGCCATTGCGACCCAGTAACCTAAAAGTCCAAGGTGCGGAACTAAGATTGCTGCCAGTAAAATTCTTACGCCCCACATGCTGACAAGGTTCATAATACTTGGCATCAGAGTATCTCCCGCGCCTCTGAAAACACCGGCACAGCAGATAGAAGCCCCATATAATGGCTCTGCGATAAGTTCAAATCTAAGCACTTTAGTTCCAAGTGCTGCGACCATGGGATCATTTGTAAGCAGTGAAAAAGCAACCGGTGCAAAGAAGAACATAAACACCGCAGTCACGCCCATCATAAGTATTCCAAGATACATACTCACCCTAGAAAAGCTTTTGGTTAAATCATCTCTTTTAGCACCAATTGTCTGCCCTATAATGGCGGTAGCTGCCGAACCGATTCCGTAGCCCGGCATATAGCAAAGACTTTCAGCCGTAACTGCAAGCGAATTAGCTGCAACCGAAATAGTTCCAAGTGGTGCCACAATAAAGGTTCCTGCTACGTAAGCACTACACATAAAAAACTGGTCCGCACACATAGGAAGGGCAATCTTTAATGCCGTAATGATAGTATGCTTATCCCAGGCCCATGAGCCTTTGTTTTTAAGCGAAAGTTTCTCATTCTTTATACTAAGTGCAAGAAACATAAGTATTGAAACTAAAATGTCCGCAAGTGCAGTTCCAAGCGCCGCGCCCATTACTCCAAGTCCAAATCCGGGCATGGCAAAAGAAAGTCCTAAAAAGGCCACCTGTCTTGTCGGGAAAATTAAAAAGAGGTTGAATATAACATCAAGAATACATACAGAACCTGACAATATGCTTGGTGTTTTCATATCTCCGGTACTTTGAAGCATACCGGCGCAAAGCTGTCTTAGTAGTCTGAACGGAACCGAAAGACCATATATTAAAAAATAAATAGAGGCATCCTTACAAATCTCAGCTTCGCCCTTTAACCACACCGGTAAAAAGGGACTTATCAGGCAACAGATAAGGCCTATAAAGAGTCCAAGAAGCATTACCATGGAAAGACTCTGCTTGTATACCTCAGAGGCTTTCTTTTGCTTTCCCGCTCCAATGAGCTGGGCTACCTGAACATAATAGCCTGCCGAAATACCTACACAGGTTCCTCCGACAAGCCAGGTAGTAGTGGATACAAGTCCAATTGATGCTGTGGCCCTAGCGCCCATATTGCCGACCATTCCTGCATCGATATACTGCATGGCTATAGACGTAAGCTGTGCAAGAATTGCAGGAAGGCTCAAACAAAGAACAAGACGGATTTGCTCCGCCTTGTTCCCTTTCTTTTCACTTAATACTTTTTCAAGAACATTTTCTTTCATAAAACTCTAACTATTATTCCTGTGTAATATCCATACCAAAATACTTGTTTGAAATCTCTGTAAGCTTTCCTTCAGCCTTAAGTTCAGCTAAAGCCTTGTTGATAGCTTCGATAAGTGACTTATTGTTATCGTTATTAGCTACGATCATACCAACTTTTTCAACTTCAGGATCAAAAGCTACAATCTTGATTTCAGCATCGGGCTTAGCCTTCATGTAATCGTTGATTGAAACTTCAGCGTTAAGTGTAGCATCTACTCTTCCTGCTAAAAGTTCTTCGATTGTTCCGTCAAGTGATTCGATATCCTTAACTGTTGCACCGTATGTTTCAGCAATAATCTGGTATGTAGAGTTTGCTGAGTTACATGTTGTTTTGCCATTTAAGTCTTCTAATGACTTGATTTCATCATTGTCTGTGCGAACAACTAATGCTGTCTTGTTAAATGCATAGAAATCAGAATATAAATATGACTGTGCTCTGTCTTCAGAGTATCCGACACCGTTAGCCATAATGTCATATCTTCCGGCCTGAACACCTGCAAGTAAGCCATCCCACTCGCCTGTTACAAATTCAGCTTCAGCACCTAACTTTTCAGCTACTGCACTTGCAACTTCAACTTCAAAACCAACAAGATTACCCTGTTCATCTTCGTATGTCCAGGGAGCCCAGTTACCTTCCATAGCAACTGTAACCTTCTTTTCCTTCTGAATCTTTGATAAAAGATCGTTTGAATTGCTCTCCCCGCATCCTGCAAATGTAGTTAATGCTACAGCTGCAGCTAAAATAATACTAAATAATTTTTTCTTCATTCTTAATCTCCTTTATTATGCATCATGTTGTGATCTGATATTCTTTAAAAACTCTTTGGTTCTTTCCATTTTAGGATTTTCAAAGAACTCTTTAGAAGTGCCTTGTTCTAAAATTACACCATTTTCCATAAAGACAACCTTCTTGGAAACGTTTTGTGCAAAGTTCATTTCGTGGGTTACCACAATCATAGTCATCCCTTCATTGGCTAGCTGCTTCATTACTGCTAAGACTTCACCAATAAGTTCGGGATCAAGTGCTGATGTAGGCTCATCAAAATAAATTATTTCAGGATTGGTTGCAAGTGCTCTTGCTATGGCAACTCTTTGCTGCTGCCCGCCTGAAAGTTTCACAGGATAGAAGTCTGCTCTGTCTTCAAGTCCAACCTTCTTTAGCATTTCCATGCCAATTTCAGCAGCTTCCTTTTTATCGATCTTTCTTGCTGATGTAAGACCAAGCGTTACGTTCTCTAAAGCGGTCTTATTGGCAAAAAGATTGTAATTTTGGAAAACGAAGGCTGTTTTTTTGCGAAGAAGAGCAATATCAGAGCGCTTCATATGGCCAAGATCGTATGTTACTTCGTCAAAGGTCATAGTTCCAAAATCAGCTTTCTCAAGAAAATTCATACATCTTAAAAGTGTTGTCTTTCCGCTTCCGCTTGAACCTAAAACGGCAATGACATCACCTTTTTCAACAGATAAATCGATGCCTTTTAAAACTTCAGTCTTTCCAAATGATTTTTGGATATTTTTAATCTCTAACATGCTCATACTTAATTACCTCCCTGCGCTTTAACTTCAGAAGGTTCACTGCTACGTGTATTGTATGCGCTTAGTTTCTTCTCATAGTATCTTTGGATAATTGTAAGCACAGTAGAATATGCAAGATAAACTAAAGCTACCTCAGAATAGAGCCATAAGGGTTCGTAGGTTCTTCCTACTATCTTCTGGGCTGCCATAAACATATCTGCTACTGTAATTGTAGCTGCTAAAGATGTATCTTTAAGCATACTTATTACTGAATTGGATAAAGGTGGGAACGCAGTTCTTAATGCCTGTGGAATAACCACATGCCACATAATCTGCAAGTAGTTCATACCTACACAGTAACCGGCTTCCATCTGGCCTTCAGGAACAGCTTCGAGTGCTGAACGCATTGTCTCGGCACAATAAGCACCTTCATTTAAGGCAAACACCATAACCGCACAAGGAAAAGCATCCATAACAATGCCGAGTTTTGGTAAACCAAAGTAAGCCAAAAAGAGCTGTACCAGTAAAGGTGTTCCTCTAAAAATCCATATGTAAATTCTTGAAATCTGTTTAAGTACCGGAACCTTGGCATACTGGACAAGCGCCATAAACATAGCGATGACCATTGCGAGGGCAAATCCGATAATTGTTAGGGGAATAGTAACTTTAATACTTGCCAAAAGGATTTTTCCAAGACCTTCGGCAAGAATCCCCAGAATTCTATCGTTCATTAAATTACCTCTATAAAACTACTCTACAACCGAACTTATACACTATAACACCAAAATATTAATAATCCAATGTATTGTCTAGTAAAATAATAGGTTTTTACAAGAAACAAATATCAAAGAAGACTCCTATAGGTCTCGTATCTGTGCCCGGAGTCTTCATTTTTACAAATTGTGTGACCAGTGCAAACTTGCGTTTTCGGCCATATTTATTGCTAGCGCTTGCGGCCGCCTTTAGACTTACCGACACCTTGATTCTGCGATTTTCCCACGCCTTTACCAGCCTGGTTTTTCCTTGAATCACTACCCTTTAACGCACCTTTTTTCAAATCGCCTTTTCCCCTGGAAGAAGGGGTATTTGCTTTACTTACGCCATTAATCTTTCTGGGTGGAATAAGGCAGTTTTTATCAAAGCCGATTAAATCCTGACGACCTTCTTTTATAAGTGCTTCTCTTACAAGATCATAGTTTTCAGGCTTTTTATACTGGATAAGGGCTCTTTGCATTGCCTTCTCATGAGGGCTTCTTGTTATGTCAACCTCAGTCATAGTTCTCGGATCAAGCCCCGTATAGTACATTGTCGTTGAAATAGTTGAAGGTGTAGGATAAAAGTCCTGAACCTGTTCAGGCATATAACCCATATCTCTTACGCTTTCAGCAAGGGCAATCGCATCAGAAAGTGTGGATCCCGGATGTGAAGATATTAAGTAAGGAACAATAAACTGGTTAAGTTTAAGTTCTTTATTTATCTTCTCAAAGTTTTTTACAAACTGATTATATACATTGTTATGGGGCTTACCCATCAAATCAAGCACGTGATCGGTTATGTGTTCAGGTGCTACTCTAAGCTGTCCGCTTACGTGATATTTGCAAAGCTCGCGTAAAAAATCATCGTTTTTATCAGCAAGCACATAATCATATCTTATACCTGAACGCACAAAAACCTTCTTAACTCCGGGTATGGCCCTAAGCTTTCTAAGAAGGGAAATATAATCTGAATGGTCTACTCTCATGTTCTTACAAACACTTGGATAGAGGCACTGCTTATGCGTGCACACACCCTTTGTAAGCTGCTTTTCGCAGGCAGGTTTTCTAAAGTTTGCCGTAGGTCCTCCGACATCATGAATATATCCCTTAAAGTCAGGGTCTTTAGTCATGGCAATTGCTTCCTTAACCAAAGATTCGTGGCTTCTTACCTGAAGTATTCTTCCCTGGTGGAAGGTAAGCGCACAGAAACTGCAGCCGCCAAAGCAGCCTCTGTTACTTGTAAGCGAAAACTTAATTTCACTTATGGCAGGAACTCCGCCTTCTTTGGCATAAGAAGGATGATAGTTATTCATATAAGGAAGCTCATATATATCGTCAAGTTCCTGTGTGGTAAGCGGTCTTTGCGGTGGGTTTTGGACAATATATCTTTTCTCGCCGTATTTCTCTATAAGGGGTTTCGCTGTCGCGAAATCTGTATTTTCGTATTGAATCTTAAAGCTTTTGGCATACGTTCTTTTGTCTGAGCAAATCTCATTAAAATCAGGAAGTTCAATACCTGAAAGCGAGTTAATTACATCCGTTACGTCCTTGGATTTATAGACTGTTCCGGCTACATATGTAATATCTGAAACGTCGATTCCACTATCAAGAGCGTCCGCGATTTCAATAACCGAAAGTTCTCCCATTCCATACATTAAAATGTCTGCGCCTGAGTCCATAAGTATGGAATGCTTAATCTTGTCAGACCAGTAATCATAGTGGGCAAAGCGCCTTAAGCTGGCTTCGATTCCACCGATCAGTATTGGGCTGTTTTTATATTTTTTCTTTATTAAATTGCAGTATACGATGGTCGCATAGTCAGGACGTTTTCCGGCTACTCCACCGGGAGTATAAGCATCCATGGAACGACGTTTTTTATTAACCGTAAAATGGTTAACCATCGAATCCATGTTACCGCCGCAGACCAAAAAGCCAAGTCTTGGCTCTCCGTATACGCATATGCTGTTTTCGTCTTTCCAGTCAGGCTGGGAAATGAAAGCAACCTTATAGCCATGAGCCTCTAAAACTCGGCTGATGATTGCCGGGCCAAAAGAAGAATGATCTACATATGCATCACCGATTACATATATAAAGTCTGGTCTCTCCCAGCCTCTTTTTTTCATGTCTTGTGCGGATAAAGGTAAAAAATCTGCCATATAAGTCTCACATTCCTATAAAAGGTCACTTAATGTAACGCCATCTATGTATTCGTTCATTACTTTATTATAGCCTTCCCAAAAGCCGATTGTCTTGCATTCACCGCGTCTTAAGCACTTGTCTGCGCCGCTTGCAAGGCAGGAAACGGGAGCCATGTCCTTTTCAGTAGCTCTTAAAATCTCGCCTACAGTGTAATCCTTGGCAACTCTTGTAAGCTTGTAGCCGCCACCTTTTCCCTGAATGCCCTCAACCAGGTTGTTTTTGGTAAGAAGAGGAAGTATCTGTTCAAGGTATTTCAAAGAAAGTCCCTGGCGCGCAGCCACGTCCTTCATAGGTACATATCCGTCGCCCTGATTATTCGCAATGTCAATCATCACACGAAGAGCATATCTTCCTCTAGTTGAAACCATTGAACGCCTCCATAAATAAAGTCTTTACCTATCCTAACATTTTCTTTTGACAGATTCAATAATTGCAAAAATGCGGGCACTTAGCCCGCATCTGATTAAGCCTATTCTTCCTGCATCTTATAAAACTCTTCAGTCTCTTCGATGTCAGTTACCGGCTGTTTTAAACCGTCGATTTTTGTGCCTGACTTTTGTGAATAATCCCATAAGGCCGAATGAATTGCCTCTTCGGCAAGAAGCGAACAGTGAATCTTTACAGGAGGAAGTCCGTCCAACGCCTCCATAACCGCCTTATTGGTTACAAGCAAGGCCTCGTCAACGGTTTTACCGATAACAAGTTCAGTCGCCATCGAAGATGTAGCGACCGCCGCACCACAGCCAAAGGTTTTAAACTTGGCATCCTTAATCACCTTGTTATCATCGATATCAAGATACATTCTCATTATATCGCCGCATTTGGCGTTACCTACGGTTCCAACGCCGCTTGGATTCTCAATTTCTCCAACATTTCTTGGATTAGAAAAGTGATCTATTACTTTTTCAGAATATTCTGTAACCTGGCTCATTTTATTTACCTTCCTTTCTTAAAAAGTCCTCATATAAAGGAGACATGTTTCTAAGTCTTCCAACAATTGTTTCCAAAGCATCAACAACATAGTCAACTTCTTCTTTGGTATTTTCAGCTGACACGGTAAGGCGAAGTGAACCGTGAGCAATTTCATGCTTTAATCCTATAGCCAAAAGAACGTGTGACGTATCAAGCGAACCTGATGTACAGGCCGAACCTGATGAGCCGCAAACATTCTTTTGATCGAGCATAATAAGTAAAGACTCGCCTTCTATAAACCTAAAGCAGAAGTTTGCATTGTTTGAAAGTCTTGATGTGGGGTGCCCATTATAGATGGTGTAAGGAATCCTTTCAAGGACACTTTTGACAAGGTAGTCTCTAAGTTCTTCTTCCCTGGCATTTCTTTCATCCATTCTTTCTTTGGCAAGCTTTGTTGCCACACAAAAACCCATGATTCCTGCAGTATTTGTTGTTCCTGCTCTTTTGCCTCTTTCCTGACTCCCACCGTGAATTAAGTTATTTATTCGGATACCCTTTTTTATGTACAAAATTCCGACACCTTTAGGACCGTTAATCTTGTGGCCTGATGCCGAAAGAAGGTCTATGTTCATCTCGTTTACATCGATTTTCACATGACCATATGCCTGAACCGCGTCAGTATGGAAGATGACCCCATGCTCGTGTGCAATCTTTCCAAGTTCCTTGATTGGTTCTATTGTTCCGATTTCATTATTGGCAAACATAATCGATGCAAGTATGGTTTCAGGTCTTATGGCCGCTTCGAAAGCCTTAGGATCAACAAGTCCGTATTCATCGACATCAAGATATGTTACTTCAAAGCCCCTGCTTTCAAGGTACTCGCAGGTGTGAAGCACAGCGTGATGCTCGATTTTAGTTGTTATGATGTGGTTTCCCTTGCTCTTTAAAGCGTCCGCGATACCCTTAATGGCCCAGTTGTCAGACTCGCTTCCACCGCTTGTAAAGAAGATTTCATTGGACTTAGCTCCCAAAAAATCAGCCACCAGCCTTCTTGCCTCTTCAACCCTTGCGCTGGTCTTTCCTGCAAAAGAATATGCTCCGGAAGCGTTAGCGTATTCCTCTTCAAAATACTCTTTCATTACCTCATAAACTTCGGGTGCAACCTTTGTAGTTGCCGCATTATCCATATATATAAGATCCATTTTGTCGCCTTTCTTTAATGGCGGACGATGCATCGTCCTATTACCTATCATTCTAGTAGGTATTATAATCTAATTACCTACTATGTCAATAGGTTTTTGCTTTAAAGAACTCAAACCACCAAAAGACTTTTACACATAAAAAGCCGCGTGACAGGATTTTCCTATCACGCGGTTTTCTTAACTTATATTAATACGAATCATTTAGTTTTACTAGTATGATTTATTTGGTTGTTATCTTCTTAGCTTTGCTCCACTTGGAATATACTTTATTCTTTCCTACAGTGTTGTAAGCTCGTACTCTGACATAGAAAGTAGTCTTAGGTGTCAATTTTGATACCACCACTGACTTTTTGGAAGCGTTTTTTACATTAACTGCTTTAACACCTGTTACAAAGTTTTTATCTTTAGAGTACTCCACTTCATATCCCTTGACATTATTATTGTCCGATTTCCAGCTAACTGTAAATCCTTTGTTCTTAGCCTTTAGCGAAAGATTTGAAACCGCTTTAGGTGCATCTTCTTTTGCAGCTATAATAAATGTTTCTTTTACAGTTCCTGTATAGTTTTCCTTGAACTTAACAGTTACTGTAGCTTTACCTACTTTAGTATTATTTACAAAAGAAAGCGTATAGTTTGTCTTGGGAATAGCCTTATTGTTCTTATCAACTACCAGCACCCCTGATGTAATAGCTTTTCCTGTGTAAGTAACACTGTCAGGAACAATTACATAAGCTCTTGGAGTAACTGTTTTCTTTACAGTTTTCTTACATGTCTTGCAGGTTACAGTTACAAGACCATCCTTCTTAGTTGAAGCTTTATTAACCGTCTTGACTGTGCTTGTGTGCTTACACGTAGCCCATTTAGCATACAAGGTCATGTTTTTATTTACTGTACCATTAAATGCTGCAGTACATGCCTTATCTGTATACCAGCCCTTAAAAATATAGCCAGAGGCGAAAGGTTTTCTAAATGTGTAATTGCTACCGGGATATACAAGGCGAGTGTTCATCGCCTGACCTCGACCGTTATTGTCAAATCTTACGGTGTAGTAATTATAACGATTCTTTATCTTATTGTTATTACTGGTTAATTCCGGTTGAAATATGGCTTTTGCTGCATCTATTACATCAGATATGCTTTGCCTATTATTAGGACCAATATTCCATAGTAAAACCGATGAATCTCCGACGATGGAATTTAAACCATCCTGTAAGTAAGCAGTAGCACTATTCATTATAGGAAGAGTTTCATTAGCTACTCTCTTATCATTAACGCTGGCGTAAGCTGTGCGAACGTATGGATTATAGTTTTCAAATCCTTTGATTGGCTCATTTAATACATCATATGCAAAAGCAATATTCCATGCCTTCTTTGCTGAATAACAGGACGGAATAACGTAAAGATTGTCGCCCATTGTCTTAACATAATTATTACAATTAGGACCTTTAGGAAATACTACAAAACCAACTTCACCGTTTACATTACTCTCATGAAAAGTATTTCCCTCTGTTATACAATATTCGTGATCAACCATGAAAGCCAGTTTTCCGGCCTTAAAGTCAGTTTGATATTTACTCCAGCTGTCTCCAGGATCTGTGGGGGTATACTTTTTGGAAATACCTTCAGCCCATGAAATTGCATTAAAGGTTGCACTATCATCCAAGGTAAGCGCAAAGCCGGATGGCGTGTCCTTAACAATTCCATAGCCAGTATTAGAATACATAGCCTGCATAGTGAGCACACCTTCATTACAGTCAAATGCGATTATTGCCTCTGCAGGATTACTATCCGAATAATCCTGAACCTGCTGAATTACATTTTCAAAAGCACTCCATGTCCACGTTCCATTTTTCTGCTTGGCGTATATTTCATCTACATCCACGCCACACTTTTCCAGTAACGTTTTGTTAAAAATAACGCCGGTCTTCGGGTCTGTCATATTAGTATTCATCGCATACAGTCCATAAGACTGAGCAACCTTATTTTGCGCATATTGCGGCTTAGTAAAATCAAGACAATCAAGTTTTGAAAGATCGTAAAAATAGCCTTTACTCATATAGTCGATAATTGAATTGTCATTTCTCAATGTGAAAATGTAATTTTTGCTGTCTCCACCTTTTTTCACGTATGACTCAAAGTCAGAAATACAACTTCCCCAGTCGCCTATAACCTGATTTTTAATCTTGAAATTATAAGTTTCCTCAACCCATTTCTTGTGCTCATTGTAAGCTTTATCATAAGGCGTGGATTGTTTTTTATCCTGATCAAACCAGCTTCTTATGATGATTTCCATTCCACCCAAATCGTAAACTTCACCGTTCTCATCTGTTAAAACAGTGTAGTTAGCACCATCTGTTTCTTCATATGCATCGCTTACTTTGTATTCGCAATCATCATAATCTTCACAGATTTCCACATCATCATAATCGCGTATTTCGGATGCATTTGCAGGTATACCTGCACCTGTAAGTGCAATAGCGGCAGCCATCGCGCTTGCAATAACTTTGGAAAATTTACCTTTCCTCATCATTTCCTCCTTTTGTGAACACAATTAAATCAGCATTCACAAAAATATTATCATAATATCTTCGTCCCAATAGATAATTATCCGTTAATATGACACCCTGCTTTTACCGCATAATGCCTAGTTTTTTAGACTTTTTTCACGTTTTTTTAATAGAAAAACTGATGCATTACGAAGGGCTTTAATGTATAATGATTGAAATGCTTATAGGAGGATAATTAAATGAGAACAGTTAAAAAAGTATTTAGCTATATCGGAATAGGAATACTTGTAATCTTTGTAATCGCCTTTGTCTCATCAGGTATCTATCGTGTATCTGAACAGGAAAACGCAGTAATTACACAGTTTGGATCAGTGATTAGAACTGATACAGCCGGTTTATATTTCAAGATTCCTTTTCTTCAGCAGTCACACATAGTTGACATAACAACACACGGTACCGGTATCGGATATTCAATTCCCGGCGAAGGACAGAATATTCCCAACGGTGGCGACGGAGTAATGATTACTTCAGACTTTAACCTTTTAAACATTGATTTTTATCTTGAATACAAGGTTTCAGATCCCGTTGCTTATCTTTACAACACTAACGAACCCGAAGAAATCCTTACAAATATCGCACTTTCAAGCATTCGTTCAACTGTAGTTAACTACACAGTTGATGAAGCTATGACAACTGCCAAGGGACAGATTCAGGCAGACGTTAAAGAAGAAATGGTAAAAGAACTTGCCAAGCACAATGTTGGTCTTGCAGTTGTAAATATCACAATTCAGGATTCAGAGCCCCCTACACAGGAAATCATTCAGGCATTCAAGGCCGTTGAAACTGCTAAGCAGGGTGCTGATACTGCAAAGAACAACGCTTTAAAATACCAGAACGAACAGATTCCTACAGCAGAAGCTAATGCCGATATGATTGTTCAGTCAGCTGAAGCTAAGAAGGCTGCAAGAATCGCTGAAGCAGAAGGTCAGGTAGCAAGATTTATTTCTATGTATGAAGAATACAAGAACTACCCTCTTATCACCAAGAAGCGTCTTTTCTACGAAACAATGGAAGACATTTTACCTTCACTTAAGGTAATTATTACAGATGGTGAAACACAGACTATGCTTCCACTTGAAAGCTTCACAGAAGGTGCTGCTTCAAATGAAACAACCTATGTAGGAGGTGAAAGCAATGAAGAGTAAAATTACAGGTATCCTTATTGGACTTATCGTATTTATCCTGCTTATCATCGGATGTTCAAGCTTATACACAGTTGATTACAAGACACAGGCACTTGTTATGGAATTTGGAAAGATTTCACACGTTGAAACAAATCCCGGATTACATGTAAAGGTTCCTTTCGTTCAGAGCGTTCAGGCCATCTACATTGGCGACCGCGTTTACGATATCCCTGCCAGTGATGTTATTACTAAAGACAAAAAGACAATGATCGCTGATGACTATGTTATCTGGCGAGTAACTGATCCGGTTAAGTATTACCAGACACTTTCAGGTATTGCTGCACGTGCAGAAGAACGTATCGACGCTGCCGTATTTAATGCGACCAAGAATACAATTTCTTCTATGATTCAGGACGAAGTAATTGCTTCAAGAGGTGAACAGCTTACAAACATTATCACTACTGAATCTAACTCAGATATCTCAGGATACGGAATTGAAATCATCACAGCCAAGATTAAGGCTTTGGACCTTCCTGATGATAACAAGAGTGCTGTTTATGAAAGAATGATTTCTGAACGTCAGAACATCGCCGCAGGCTACACAGCTAAGGGTAATGCTGATGCTCAGCTTATCAAGAACCAGACAGATAAAACTGTTTCAATCAAGCTTGCTGAAGCTAATAAGCTTGCTGAACAGTTAGTTGCTGAAGGTGAAGCAGAATACATGAGAATCCTTTCAGACGCTTATAACAGCGAAGACAAGGCAGACTTCTACAACTACTTAAGAAGCCTTGATACATTAAAAGCTTCTCTTTCAGGTAGAAATAAAACTATTATCCTTGATAAGAATTCTGAATTAGTAAGAATCCTTTACGGAGCACAGTAGGATTATTTTCCATACTTAAACAACAATAAAGCCATACACAAAATCTTCTAAAGTAAGATCTGTGTATGGCTTTCTTTTGACTATAATTAATTTAATTGCCGGTTCAAACGAAAACCGGTAATCAAATCTGTCCTATTCTTTAAACTTATCCAAAGCTTCATTCATTCTCTGTGCATCAAAAAGCCCAAAAAGATATGATCCAAAAACTGATAAGGCATATACACCGGCTACGCTTAAAGCCATTATGATAAAGCCTTTAATATCATATCCTACCCAGCCAAATACATGTCCTAAAACCATCATAGTCGCAACCAGTAAACTGTAGTGAATCAAAAACAGCAGGATTTTAGTCCGACGAGTCACTATCTTTTTAGGGTTTATTGCGAAAAATCCTGTAGTAATAAGAGCGGTCGCTGCAGAAGATATGATTATCCCCCACAGGGAGCTTACACTTATAACATCATGACCTAAGTAATTTATTGCCACAACAATTAGTACAGCTGTATTTATAATTACAAACCACTTAATATATTCTTTTATATATTCCATACTTTCCTCCTTTAATGCAAACCTATTTTACGATACCCAACTTCTTTTTAAGAGCAGGAACATAGCCTCTTGAAATGATAAGGCTTTCTCCATTTGTAAGCTTAGCCACGAATCGTCCGTTAAATTCAGGACTTAAATGGTTAATCTTTTTAATGTTTGCAATTGTGTTTTTGGATATCCTAAGGAAAGAAGAGAAGGATGAATCAGCTTCAATTTCGTAAAGTTTCATCTTAATTTCATAGCTTCGATCTTTGGTGTATGCAAATACCTTGTTATCAACACCATCAAAGTAAAGGATTTCCTTAATTGGCAGCATGTGAATCGAATCCTCATAATTTACGGCCACACAATCTTTGGAATTACCATCCTTTAGTGCTTTAATGGTACTAAGTACATCTTCCGTAAGGTTTGCTACACGTATAATAATTTCGTCTTCTTCTCCCGGATTTGGAGTTTCAATAGTTATCTTCATAATTCTCCCGGTTAACTAATTTAAATCTTTTCTTGCGTGAGAATTATCTGTCTGACTTTTTAGCAAATCTAACGTAAAGAAGGCTTAAAAGAGCAAACAGTAAAGCCACAGCTACAAGTATAACCATTTCCTGCCAAATAGACAAAGACTTTTCGAAAACTTCAATAACATTTCCCATTCTCAAGTCAAATGACTCTCTTACAACAGCTAAGTCGCCACTAAATAATGAATCTGATACGTCAGAAAGCATAATGTTTCTAAACATGGAAGTTCCATAGATAAAAGGAAATACTTTCACAATCTTAGCAATCAAATCTGACAATTCCCCAACTGGGAAGTAAATTCCACCCAAAAAGCCTACCAAAGTACCTACTATGGTACCAAATCCGCTCCAAGCAGATGTTGTCTTTATAATAGATGCAAAGAAATACATAACCGAAGCATAAACAAGCGAATTCACCATAATAAGAACGATAAGTTTTAAATTCACCATAAGTGAAAAGAAAGAAAGTCCCTTGGTAAGTCCGACAAGTTCAATGATAAAAAGTGTTACAACATTCATAAGTACTGAAGCAATCCATGCACTAACAATATATCCTGCCACGATGCCGGAGCGGTTAATAGGCATAACAAGGATTGAGTTAAGTATGTTGGCGTTTCTGTCTTTAATCATATTTGAGTAAAAAGCAAGTGTAATTGTTGCTGCATTAATAGCAAGAATACCTGCGCTTGTCCAAAGAAAGACAAGGCTTTTAACGTTTTGTAAATCATCGGCATTTCCTCTGCCTGGTACCATTTTTACGACATCCATAATAGAGTTTACTGTTGAGTCTCCAAGAAAGAAAACCATCAGTCCTATAATGATGAGCATTGATAAAAAAGAAAAGACAATGCTTGTTTTATCCTTTAAATATATCTTTAAATTTCTATAGCAAATTGCAAAAAACTGTCTCATAACCCTAAATCTCCTTTGTAACGTTTAAGAATACGTCATCCATATTTCCCTGGATAACTTCAAAACCATCAATATGTTTCTTTACGCTCTCGCAAATATCTAAAGCATCTAATGAATTTTTGATGTGAATTACAGCTCCATAATTTTGTACTTCATAATCAAGATCCTTAATAAATGCCATAACCTCATCCGAAGCGCTCGTATCGTAATAAAGCTTAAGTCTGTCTTTAGCGTATTTTTCCTTAAGTTCAAAAGGTTTTCCTTCGGTAATCTTACGCCCCTTATTAATGATCACAATCTTGTCGGCGCTGGCCGCTTCTTCCATATAGTGAGTAGTTAAAAATACTGTCATATTCTTGTTCTCACGCAAGGATTCAATCGCTTCCCACACTTCTATTCTTGTTGCCGGATCAAGTCCTGTTGTTGGCTCATCCAAAAACAAAATCTTAGGTGCATGAATAAGAGCTGCTGCTATCTCGCATCTTCTCTTCTGTCCGCCGGAAAGAAGTTTATACTGCTTGTCCATGATGTCGCCAAGTTTTAAAAGATTTGTAAGTTCTTCAACTCGTTCCTTTAATTCATCATTTCCTACGTTTGAAAGCTTAGCACGAATCTTTATATTATCTTTAACAGTAAGGAGTTCATCCAAAACATTTTGCTGGTATACAACACCAATTGACTGCCTTATTTCTTTATCACTTTCGCCAAGTTTGTAACCGTTAATATAAACCTCTCCGCCGTTTGGTCTGAGTATCGTAGAGAGTATATTTATTGTCGTTGACTTTCCTGCCCCGTTAACTCCTAAAAAGCCAAGCATGCTGCCGCATTCCAGATCAAAACTTAAATTATCGACTGCTGTATAATCTCCATACTTCTTGGTTAGTCCCTTAATTTCTATTGCCTTCATTATTCCTCCATTCTCGAATTGGTCGCTTCTTACTTTCAAGCATCCCTGAAACCTCACCGTTTCACCTGCTGTTTTTACGACCGTTCTTTTGTTCGTTTCTTTATGAGCTGATAGTATACGAGAATGAAAATTCTGAAAACAGATATGATGGTATGTTGTATTTTTTGAAGGGTAAGTTGCAATTTGGCACAAAAAAGCGGAAGACTAAAAGCCTTCCGCTGATGATTAACATATTTTCCAAAAATAAGCACTGTAAGGTTCTAGGACGCTTCCACCTGCGAAATAGTGGTCTTCACCACTTATTAAATCGACAGCTTTTTCAGCCCTTGCATCAAAGTAAGCTGTATAAGGGTTTGAATCCATGTTTATTGCCACTAAAACTCTTTCATGCTCACATTCTCTTTCAAAGACGCACTGTTTGTTCTGAAGGCACAAGGACTTCATACCACCATAGTTAAGTGCCGGGGACTTTCTTTTGGCTGAAGAAAGAGCCGCAATATAATCGGTAAGTTCATTCCATGAAGGTGCGTCAAAAGAAGGTCGAAGCGCCGGATCTCCCATTGATTTATCAGCCTTGGTTCCCCACTCGGAACCGTAGTAAATGCAGGGGATTCCAGGCATACCAAATACCATGGCATATACAAGTTTTAAGCAGTTTTCATTGTTTATAATGCTTGCAATTCTTGTCACATCGTGGTTATCGCAAAATGAAAGTAAGTGCCTTCCTCTTGCTACCGTCCAGTCTTCAGGTCCAAAGAGTCTTAAAAGGGAATGAATTATTTCAAACATATTCTCGCTGTTGAAAGCTGAATGGATTCCCTTATAGCACTGGTAATTTGTAACTGAATGAAGATTTTTGGAATCAAGTATGCGGCCATATTCGCCATGAAGCACTTCACCAACCAGGAAAAAGTCGGGCTTTAACCAGTCGCAGTGACTTCTTAAACGCCTGCAAAATTCATCAGTTAAGCAGTAGGCAACATCAAGTCTTAATCCATCGATATCGTAATCTCTTACCCAGTTTGTCACACATTCAAGGAGGTGATTTACAACATCTTCGTTGTAGAGGTTA
This sequence comes from Lachnospiraceae bacterium, assembly GCA_024403515.1. Lineage (GTDB taxonomy): Bacteria > Bacillota > Clostridia > Lachnospirales > Lachnospiraceae > UBA1258. The sequence goes on along the minus strand of JAKSRS010000009.1, from coordinate 7,354 downwards.
AGCTTGACCAAATCATAGTTACCCTCCCAGCCTTCATACCAAAGCCCGTCATTATAGTTTGAATTTCCGCCAAAATCTATGCGGCCAAACCAGTTTACATAACTAGAGCCTTCTCTTTTTTCCAATACATCCTTAAAGGCCCAAAAGCCACGTCCTACGTGGTTAAAAACCGCGTCAAGAACGACCTTTATTCCTGCCTCATGAAGGGCATCGCAAACCTTTTTGAAGTCTTCTTTACTTCCAAGACGGGTGTCTATCATGTTGAAATCGCGAGTATTATAGCCATGAGTATCTGATTCAAATACCGGTGAAAAATAAACTGCTCCAATATTTAGTTTCTTCAAATGATCAATCCAGTCTATAACCTTTAAAATGCGGCTCGATGCCACCCCGTCGTTTTCAAAGGGAGCACCGCAAAATCCTAAAGGATAAATCTGATAAAAAACTGTTTCTTCTGCCCACATAGTTTATATTTCTCCTATCCTATTCCCTCGTAACCTTGTAACTACTTTAAAACTTGATTGTCCAAAAAACACAGGCTTCCAGTACTATCTTCCGGCCCAGGTTTCAAGTTCCTCGAACTGACGCATGTAAAGGCTATAGTATTCCTCTTTCTTTTTCATCAGTTCTTTATGTGTACCTCTTTCAATAATCTTTCCGTCCGATACGAGTAAGATTGTATCGGCGCCCACAATGGTTGAAAGTCTGTGGGCTATAATAAAGGAAGTTCTGTCCTTAGTAACTGTTGAAATAGCTTTTTGAACAGCATGCTCTGTCACCGAGTCAACCGAACTTGTTGCCTCATCCAGGATTAATATCTTGGGATCAGCAAGCAGGGCTCTTGCGATGGATAGAAGCTGCTTTTCTCCTGTCGAAAGAAAGTCTCCGCCTTCTCCAAGTTCTGTATCAAGGCCATCTTTTAATTTACTTAATATCTTATCGGCGCCAACTTTATTAAGTGCCTCTAAAATTTCTTCATCAGTAGCATCTTCCTTACCATAAATAAGGTTATCGCGCAGACTACCCGAGAAAAGATAAGGAGTCTGAAGTACGTAGCCAATGTTACTGTGAAGCCATTTTAATGACCTTTCATTGGCCGGACGACCATCAATAAGCACCTGCCCCTTCGTAGGTTCAAAGAAGCGGCAGACAAGATTTACAAGTGTAGACTTGCCCGCTCCGGTTTCCCCGACAATTGCTACACTTTGTCCCTTTTCAACCTTCAAGTTGAAGTCTTCAAGGACAATCTCCTCTCCGTCAGGGTATTTAAAGGTAACATCTTTAAACTCTATTTCACCTTCGAGTTTTTCAAAGTTTTCGTACTTGGGATTAAAGGAATCTCCGTACTTTTCAATAACCTCGGGCGAATCGTATACTTCACCTACAGTGTTTACTAAATCTAAGTATCTTTCGATGTTTACGCCAACAGCAATCATTCTTGTGATTGAGTTTATGATGCTTTGAATTGGCTCTAGCATTCCAAGAGCATAAGACATGAAAACTGACAATGTACCAATCTCTACAAGACCTTCGACAGTAAGGCGTCCACCCTTCCAAAGAATGAGGGCAAGAGCCATTGTAGAAAGAAGTGTCATGACAGATGTAAACATCGCACTGTGATGAGTCGTTCTTATGCACTTATTAAACATCTTATCAGTATCATCTTTAAACTCTTTATTTATCTTCTTGGAAATCGCGAGAGTCTTAATTGATTTAACGCCTGTGATACCTTCGTTTATATCTGAAGTAATCTTAGAATTAAGTTCACGCACCTGTCTGTTGTAAATTAGAAGTTTCTTCTCAAAAAACCATGTAACTAAACCTGCTATAGGAAGAAGAAGGATTAAATACATAGCCATCCTTGCGTCAATTAAAAGCATTACAACAATAGCAAATATTACATAGCTTCCCCACCAGACAACATCCATCATCTGCCAGGCAACCAGTTCACCAATCTTTCCGGTATCACTCATAACCCTTGCATGAATGTAGCCTACGTTGTTCTTATTAAAGTATGACAAAGAAACCTGCTGAAGATGTGAGAACGCACCGTTTCTTAGGTCTCGGTCCATGTAAAGTTCGATTTTGGCGCAGAACATTACATTTATGTAGTTGATGATACACTGAACAATCGTAACACCTAAATATCCAAGTATAAAAATAACTATCGTATCTAAGGTCTTTTCAGCCACAAAGTGGTTGATTGCGTATCTGTTAAACAAAGGGATGATTGAATCGAAAACGCTGTACATAATACCGGTTATAATCATCCAGATAAACATTCTTTTGTATTTCTTTATAAAAGGCCATAACTTAGGCAGCCCAAAAAGGGGAAGCCTAACCATTTTTTCATTATTTTCCATATTTATGCTTCCTCTTGTACACTTCTTTGTAGATTAAATATCTCGTTATAGATGCCACCCTTTTTCACAAGTTCATCGTGGTTTCCGCACTCGGCAACTTTACCACCATCAAGCACATAAATCTGATCGGCACCCATAATAGTTGTAATTCGATGAGAAATAATAATAACAGTTGCATCCTCACCGGCTTTTTTAAGGCCCTTTCTGATTGTCGCATCTGTCTTGGAATCGACTGCTGAAAGAGAGTCATCAAATATCATAATCTTTGGCTCTTTTACAAGCATCTGAGCAATAGCAGTTCTTTGCTTCTGGCCGCCTGATAAGGTAACACCTCTTTCACCAACATATGTTTCGTAGCCTTCCTTAAACTTACTTATGGCAGGTTTTAGGCAGGCCGTATCTACAGCCTTTTCAATCTGCTCGTCTGAAACCTCATCGCAGGCAATTGAAATATTGTCCTTTAAGCTTCTTGAAAAAAGATAGGGCTCCTGAAGCACGAATCCTATATGCTTTCTAAGTTCGTCTTTTTTAATCTTTGAAATATCCACACCGTTTATCGAAATCTTACCTTCTTTAAGTTCATATAAGCCATCCAAAAGAAGCATAAGTGTAGACTTTCCGGAACCTGTACCACCTAAAATACCGACGGTCTGGCCCTTTTTAATAGTCATATCCACGTTTTTAAGAACGTTCTCTTCATCGTATGCAAAGCTTACATTTTCAAAAGAAATATCACCGTACCCCGGGAAGTCAACTGCATCCTCTAAATCCTTTTCGGCATCTGAATCAACAATGTACTTAAGTCTGTCAATGGAAACGCCTGACTTACTCATTTCAGAGATTACTCTTCCAAGTCCCACTATAGGCTGAATTACAAGCATGTTGTAGGCAATGTATGAAACATACTGACCGGCAGACATCTGACCTTTAATAGTAAAATATGCTCCAAGCGAAAGAACGGATACCATAAGCACGTTTCGCACAAGATCACTTATGGTCCAGAACTTGGCAAGAATGCTCATCATCTCAACCCAGTGATTGATATAGACTTCGTTGGCCTTCTCAAAGCGCTTTCTTTCGTACATTTCACGTCCAAAAGCTCTTACTACCCTGACTCCCGCAAGGTTTTCCTGGGCAGTTGCTGATAATCGGCCTTCTTCGGCATCAACCTTTTCAAACTTCTCGCCGACTTTTCCATGGAAAACCATAGAATAGGCAACAACAAAAACTATAAAAACACAGGCGCAGAGGGTAAGCCCTACATGAATTCTAAACATAAAGAAAAGTGCCAGAATAATTGTGGCAGTCATCCTAAATACGCTTACTAACTGGTCCTGAATAAAGTTTCTAATCATATCAACATCAGATGTACATCTTTGGATGATGTCACCGGTTTTGTTGATATCGTGCCATTTATATGGAAGTTTTAAGATATGCTCAAAGAGAATATTTCTCATTCTTCTTGCAAGGCTTTCACCACCAAGAGAGTTAAAAAGTCTGAAAAAATACCTGCTTACGGCACTTAGTAAGCCAATGATTACAACAACAATTGCAAGTACCCATAAGTGCGAAAGAATGTAATCGCGACCACCTAATTCATCAGCCATATTAAGAACAAAAGCGGGAGTCTGACTTAAGTCGCCGACAATGTAATCGACCGTATAACCCATAATCTTGGGATTTATAAGATCAAATATTACCTGAAAGAATACAAAGACAATGGCAAGCGCAAAATAACGCTTACTGCCTTTTAAGAAAAAAGAAATTGTACTAATCTTATTTTTCACACAAAAAACCTCTTACCGTATAATGCTATACAGTGCATTATACAATAAGAGGCAGTTATTCTAAAGAAAAAATCTCTTCAAAAAACTATTATTTTAACAATCACGTTATCGAACCTAATACCTGATAGAGGATGCGGTATAAATTCGAGGCATCTTCCGGGGACAGGCAGATGCATGAACCCATCTTCTTAGGTATTTCCTTGGCCTGATCTCTTAAAGAAAGACCTTCCTTGGTTATAGAAACATTTAATACTCGTTCGTCCTCTTTGGAACGGCTTCTTGTAACATAGCCCTTTTTCTCAAGAGCCTTTAAAACGGGGGTAAGTGTACCCGAATCAAGATAAAGACTTTCACCCAGTTCCTTAACGGTAACTCGTTCTTTGTCCCACAAAACCATCATGGTAATGTACTGAGTGTAAGTAAGATCTATTTCATCCAAGAAAGGCTTATAAAGTCTTACTACCTCTTTGGAACAAGCGTATAAGGGAAAGCAAAGCTGATTTTCAAGTTTTAATACATCGTATTCATTCATGGACTTTTAGTAGCTCCTTTTTTAATTACCTTTACATAGTACAACTTCCTTCCCCGTACAACAAGGCTAAATCTAACATTATTTCTTAATCTTTATTTAGGAAACACTATTGGGTATACAGACCTTAGTCCTCATCTAATTCCTGTACTTCACCATTTAACATAGCTTCATAGGCTCTTCTTACAGCCTTAGCAAGCTGATCAGCACATGAAGTTCCACGGCGTCCGCATTCAATACCTGTTAATTTCTTCTCGATTTCATCAACAGTCCAGCCTTCAAGCAGCATGGGAATAGTCTTGAGATTACCATTGCAACCGCCCATAAAACTGATGTTGTGAACCTTATCGCCATCCAAATCAAGACTTATAACATTGGAACATGTCTTTTCTGTCAAATAATCGTAATGATACATTATAATACCTCCTTGATGCGTGCCTTCATTTCATCTAATGAAGCTGTAGGCTCGAAACGTTCAACAATTTCGCCCTTCTTATTAACAAGAATCTTTGTAAAGTTCCACTTAATATTTCCGTTGTTCTTATAGTCAGGATCCATCTTCTTAACGATAGGTGCAAGAACAAGCTTCATAGGTCCGTTGAAACCTGCAAACTTTGTATTAGCTGTAATCCACTTGTATAAAGGACTTGCATTTTCACCGTTTACATCGATTTTGGAGTACTGCTCAAAAGTGATGCCGTATCTTCCTGTGCAGAAATCATGGATTTCTTCATCTTCACCGGGAGCCTGGTTACCAAACTGGTTGCAAGGGAAATCAAGAATTTCAAGTCCTGATTCATGAAGTTCTTCATAAATCTTCTGAAGTTCTTCGTACTGGGGTGTAAATCCACATCCTGTTGCTGTATTCACTACTAATAAAGTCTTACCTTCAAATGTGCTTAAGTTAACGTCGCTTCCGTCCTGTGCTTTTACTGTAAAATCATAAATGTTCATTTCGTTCTCCTTTTTTGATTGTGTTAAATTTAATTGCGTTCGGTTGTTTGTAATTGAATTGTATTCAATCTAATTGTTTTTGTCAACACTTTTTTGCAAAAAATTTTTCACAATAAAATTTATAGTATAAAGGTATTAACGATATTATTTAAAGCCTTTCTAATCCGAAGATAAGCAAAAAAAGCCACCGGCAGATTTGTTTCTTTATTGTAAAAGAAACTCATCATGCCGATGGCTTTATAGATTCTTATTTAGTTAAATTATTTAACTGTTACTGCTGTAAGGTGAGGGTTAGCTCCTTCATACCAGTAAAGGAAACCTTCAACATCTACTACGCTACCAACTTCAAGATTTCCAACTAAGTTGTAGAATTCTTCGTCGCTACCGTTTAAGTAGTACTCTAAGCAGAAGTAGTATTCTACATCATCCTTAGAAAGGTTAACGTAGATATCATCACCAGGCTCGTTGTTCTTGTAAGATACAGCTGTTACAGTCATATCCTTGAAAGAAACTAACTGGTTCTGAAGGTTGATAAGATCATCTGAGCCAAGAAGGTCTGTAGCATCCTTAGCTTCAGCTACGAATGAATCACCTTCAACAAATTCAAATGTTGCGCCTTCAGCGAATTCAACTTCGCCTGACCATTCAGACTTAACACCGCTTACAAGAATCTTTGTACCGGGTACAAGCTTTGCAGCGTCTTCTTCTGAACAAGTCATGTTGTAAACAAAGTAAGCGCCATCCTTGTCAGCACCGTAAACTGTGATCTTGTTGTCCCACCATGACTGGTGTGCCTGAACATACATTTCAACAGCTACTTCTGAATCAAGTTCAGCTGCTACGTAATCAGCGTAGCTCATAACAGCTACAGAAGCGTCTTCTGCAGGTGTTTCATCTGTAGCTTCATCTTCTACTGAAGCTTCTACAGATGCTTCTACTGATGCTTCTTCAACAGATGCTTCTACTGATGCTTCTACTGAAGCTTCATCTGATACAGAAGCGGGAGCCTTTTCTCCACAAGCTGTTAAAGAAAGAACAAGAACTAATGATAAAAGTGCAACTAATGCTTTTTTCATAATTTTCTCCTCTTTAATATAAAGTATAAAATTTGCATATGTCTTAAAGACGACCTTATTATAAAGGAAAGCATTAGCATTTTATATGTCAGATTTCATAATTTATTTGTCGGATGAGGCCCGATTTTTGATGTTTTGTAGTAAAAATGCACATATAATACAAATCCATGCAGCCAAAAGAATGCAAATCAAAGCTACCGCAGTTGACGGAAGCTTTCCTAAATCAGCCTTGGCCCCTCCGTTTTGTGTAATCTGATCAAGATGATACTGAGCCGTAATGGTCTTTTCCATTTCAGCTAAAAACTTATCGTCTACAGTTTTCTTTCTTCTTACAGACTTTGTAACTGTTTCTATCATCTCGCCTGCCGCATCTCTAAGTGATGCTGAACCATTAAAGACAGGGGTTACAAAGGTTTTATCCACGTTACTCAGTAGTAAATTGGCTGCGTCAATTTTTATATCATAATGAAGCTCATTATCCTGACCGCGCTTTGAAATATAATCTCTATATTCAGCACTTTCCTGAGCCTTTCTTGTGACAGGAACATAACCTTCAGTCTGGCTGTAAGCTATCTGAACATCGTTTGTAAGCATAAACTGCACAAAAAGCCAGGAAGCAAGCACTTCGTTGGGATCTTGTTTATT
>JAKSRS010000089.1 GCA_024403515.1 Lachnospiraceae bacterium | reverse complement strand
GAACTTGAAGGTGCCAAGAATCTTTATATCGAAAAGGGTATGAAGGTTTGTGTATTCCACGGAGTAGATTCTTTTGATCTTACTCAGGAAGTTAGAAAAATACTCGTTGAACGTTGTGATATGCTGGAGGGACAGAAAAATGATTAAGATTGAAATTTTGTTTCCCGAGATAGCTAATCTTTACGGCGATTTAATGAATATCGAATATCTTAAAAGAAGTGCAGGAAGCGATAATGTTGAAGTTATTGAGACTTCTTTAAAAGATGTTCCCTACTTTGTAAATAACGATGATGTAGCACTTATCTATATGGGAACAATGACTGAAAAGGGTCAGGAACTTTCATTAAAGGCTTTGAAACCTTATAAGGCAAGAATTGAAGAACTTATTGAAAATAATAAGCCCTTTTTAATCACAGGTAATGCTCTTGAACTTTTTGGAGAGTATATTGAATGTGATGATGGAAGTAAGATTGACTGCCTCGGTATTTTTAAAACCCATGCAGTTAGAAAGATGCTTGAAAGATATAATTCGCTTTATGTCGGCAAGTTTAATGATATAGACATCGTAGGCTTTAAAAGTCAGTTTACACATTCTTTTGGCCAGTACGAAGGTCTTTTTGAGACAGTAAGAGGCGATGGACTTAATAAGGAGACCAAAGAAGAAGGAATTAAGAAGAACAACTTTATGGGCACCTACATAATAGGCCCCCTTCTTGTTTTAAATCCTCCTTTTACCAAGTATATTCTTAAGCTGATAGGCTCAGATTCTGCTAGCGTAGCCTACGAGGAGTCAGCTATGGATGTTTACACACACAGACTTAGCGAGTTTATGGAACCTACAAGAGGTCTGACATATTAATTTAAAACTGAGGGGCTGCAGCTTTATTTTTGCTGCAGCTTTGTATTTTTATGAACAGGAGAAAGAAAGACTATGGAAACAGTTATTCTTGGTTCTACAGGGATAAAAGTAAATAAAAACGGATTTGGCGCCCTTCCGGTGCAGCGTGTTGACGATGACTACGCAGGAATGCTTCTTAGAAAGGCTTATGATGCAGGAATTACATTCTTTGACACTGCAAGATCATATTCAGATAGTGAACACAAGGTAGGGCTTGCACTTTCAGACATCCGTGAAAAGATTTTTATTGCGACTAAAACACCTTCAACAACCGTAGAAGGCTTCTGGAAGGATCTTGAAACTTCTCTTTCAATGCTTAAGACAGATTACATTGATATCTATCAGTTTCATAACCCTTCTTTCTGCCCTAAGCCTAACGATGGAACAGGGCTTTACGAGGCTATGCTTGAAGCTAAGGCTCAGGGAAAAATAAGACACATAGGTATCACAAACCACAGACTTTCAGTAGCCAACGAAGCAATTGAAAGCGGTCTTTATGAAACTTTGCAGTTCCCGCTTTGCTACCTTGCAACCGATAAGGATTTGGAGCTTGTAGACAAGTGTAAAAAAGCCAATATGGGATTTATCGCCATGAAGGCTCTTTCAGGCGGGCTTATAACCAATTCAGCAGCAGCTTATGCTTATCTAGCTCAGTTTGATAATGTACTTCCAATCTGGGGAGTTCAGAGGGAAAAAGAACTCGATGAGTTTATTTCATACATTGATAATCCTCCTACAATGACCGAGGATATTAAAGCGTTAATCGAAAACGACAGAAAGGAACTTTCAGGAGAATTTTGCCGAGGCTGCGGCTACTGCATGCCCTGTCCTGTAAATATTGAAATCAATAACTGCGCAAGAATGTCTCTTATGATCAGACGTTCACCTTCAGATGCTCAGTTAACAGACGCCGCTAAGGCCAAGATGATGAACATAGAAAACTGTCTTAACTGCGGAAAATGTAAGTCAAAATGTCCTTATGGACTTGATACACCTGCACTTTTAAGAAGAAATCTTGAAGATTACAAGATGATTCTTGCAGGTCAGATAAACGTAAAATAATTAAGAACGGAGAATGACATTATGTATCGTTACCTTCTATTTGATTTGGACGGTACCTTAACCGATCCTAAGGTAGGTATTTGTACATGCGTACAGTATGCTTTGGGTAAACTGGGGATAGTAGAGGAAGATCTTGATAAGCTTGAGGTATTTATAGGCCCCCCTCTTTTGGATTCATTTAAAGAATATTACGGACTTAGTGATGAACAGTGCAGTGAAGCAATAGCCTTTTATAGAGAACGCTTTGCAGATGTTGGTAAATTTGAAAACGAAGTTTATCCCGGCATCCCTGAATTACTCAGAGACCTAAAGAAAAAGGGCCGTACACTTGCAATAGCATCAAGCAAGCCGACCATTTTCGTCGAGCAGATTCTTGAACATTTTGAAATTAAACAGTACTTTGACGTTATTGTAGGCTCCGAAGAAGATGGCCGTAGAAGTAAAAAGATTGAAGTAATTGAAGAGGCATTAAGGCAGCTTTTTACTGATACAGAGCCTGAATACGATGAAGTTGTAATGATAGGAGACAGAAAGTTCGATATTGAAGCATCATTAGAAGCAGGAGTTAGAAATATCGGTGTTTCTTATGGTTATGGTTCAAGAGAAGAACTTGAAACAGCAGGAGCTGATAAAATAGTTAACACAGTAGCGGGACTTAGAGCAGCCCTTCTTCCTATGGTTGGAGAAGATTCAAGAGCATACCAGATGCGTACACAAAACGTAGCGCAGGGTCAGTCTTCAGACAATGCTTCAGGCCCTAAAGACTACAAGGAGATGGCTAAAGAGTCCAACAGAAAATCATTTGTCAATATGTGGGGAATGATTGGCCCGGTTGCAACCTACAAGATAGGCGCATACGCCGGAATGTTTATGCTTTGGACCTTTACAATTCTCGTACTTGGGCCGGAACTTGTTGAACCAATGACCAATCCTTTGGTGGCAACGTATACCGTTTTAGGTGCGGTTCTTCTTTGTGCCTTCCTTGTAAAGTCATTTATAAGGTTGGAAAAGAAGGAAAAAGAAAAAGAGCAGCCTAAGTTATTATTTAGCTTAGAACCTCTGGCATATGGTATATCAATAGCCCTTATGGCAATGGGACTTAACGGTCTTGCACAAATTTCAGCAAGTCAGGCAGCTTTAAATGCATCAAACATTGCGGCTGAAGCACAGGACGTCGCAGATGCAGCTATGCAGATGGGCCCAAGTCTTGCCGAAATGAAGGCGAGCCTCCCTCTGATTGTAATCCTCCTTTTGTATGGTATTGCAATGCCCTGTGTTGAGCAGTTTATTTATACGGGATTTTCCTACAGAAGAGCCAACAGATTTATGCAACCGGCGTTTTCATACGTGGTTATCATTTTCCTTTTTGCCTTTACTAAAAACTACACAATAGCAGGTATTGGCGGATTTGCGGTTTATGCAGCAACATTATATGCATTTACGAGATATCCCAAAATCTGGTACGCAATGCTTGTACATAGTATAGCTTCAGTTCTTGTACAGCTTCAGGATTACTGCGAACCATTTAAAAAGATTTTTGAAATCAGGGCTTTAAACTCAATACTTTCAGCCTTGGGACTTACCGGTGTTTGTATATTGGTATTTATGGCTAATAAGGCCAATAAGAAAGAAACTGCATAATTAAAACATCATTAAGACGACTTGTCTGGTCGCCGGATTCATCATCCTGCGACTGGTCAGGTCGTTTTTTTGTGGTTAATTGCTCCTTGCTACCATTACTACAAATCAGTATGAGGGGACTTTATCTATACTGAATCATGTTATGAAGAAAGCAGTGTTAAGGAGGTAATTATGCTTCAAAAGAAAATTGGAAGAATAGCGGCATCTGTTCTAACCTTTTGTATGGTTTTGACGTTAATGTTTACTAATGCACCGCTGAAGGCCTTTGCCGATGCAGGAACAGATACAAAACTAAAATTCAAGGCAAGTGACTTGGATCATGGTAAAATCTACTATGCCATTGATGGCGGCGCACAGACTGAAATACTGGCGAGTGAAGCTGACGGAGGTGGTGCTATCTGGGTATCACTTCCGTTGTCAGGCCAGCCTGTAGCAGAAATAGTAGCAGAACCCGATGAGGGTTATATTGTCAACGATATTACAGCATTTGAAGGTGAAGGCGGAAGCAGACCGGTATTCGGCAATACTTTTGATAGGGTTACTGGAAAATGTACTTTCACTTTAGATAATATTATCCATGATATTAAGGTATCCTTTGTCCCAGAAGGCTCCGGAGGAGGATCAACACCCGGAGGTGACCCGCCAGCTGGTCCTGATCCCAGTGACAGACCTGAACATTATGGTGATGCAGGATATGCTTCAATTAGAACAAACGGCGATACGCGAGGAAAGATTTATTACGCATTTGATACAGATGTAAGCAATATAAATCCTGGAGACTGGACAGAACTTGCAGCTGCAAGCGGTTACTATGAACCCATTGATATGAGTGGATTAACTTCACCCAAAACAATGTTTTTACGTATTGATGGCGGAAATGGTAAGCATTTAGAGGCTGATGGAAGTATTACTGTAAGGAAAGAAGCAAACGGTGGTTCAGGAGAAAAAACACTATACAGAATTAACGGAACATATAATGACGATCCTAACTATAATGAAGAGCGTGATGGTAAACAGCTTGATGGAATGGGACTTAGCGACTGTTTTGTAAGTGAAGATGATTGCTATATTGTTCCATTGGATTGTGAAGCTTATTCGGCTGATCCAATCACTATAGAGTTAAGATGGATTGACGTTAAAAAGATTACGGTTACAGTAGATTCTTCAAGTCAGTACATGCTTGCAAGTGGAAAAGTCGAGATTGGCATAGCAACAGGAAAAGGTTTTAAAACTAAGGTTGAAGACGGATCTAACGTATCTATTCCTGTACTGGAAGATTTTGACAGAGGCGGCAACGAGGAAAGATACCTGATTGACATAAAAGTAGATCCTCAGTACTTCGTTCCACAATTTTCTTTCAATGGAAGTTTATACGATACATTTGATGCTAATAGTGGTACCTCTGAATATACTTTAGTGGCTGCTGCAATTCCGGCGAGTGATTTTAAGGAATTACTTAGATCATCTTCGGATTCACTTTTAATCCATTTGACTGTTGATAAAAACGTAGGAGTAATTGATTCACAGGGAAGAGATTCGGCTGTTTTCGCAGATTTCAGAATGATTGATAATGGCAACATCCCTAGCGGTACAACTGTTGAATCATTAGATTCAGACATTCAGCTTGAAGCTGATAAGTCCGACTTGTCTGCAGCAGAAGAGTCTAATGGCTTTGTAGACGCCTATGAAATTTCTCTGGAAGTAGACAGTCGTGTCGAAACAGAGTTTCCTATTGAGATTAATATTTCACTGCCCGGTGATTATTCAGATAACTATGAATATAAAGTAGTAAGAGAGCACGAAGGTGAGGATACAATAGAACTTGCCTGCAGTGTAGAAGAAGGCGGTGTAGTATTTAGTACAGATAAGTTTTC
>JAKSRS010000088.1 GCA_024403515.1 Lachnospiraceae bacterium | reverse complement strand
GGCAGCAACGAACTTAAAAACGAAATAGTACCTCTTGGAGAGAACGAAAATCGAATTGAAAGACTTTCCATGCTTGAAGAAGGTGTTGTTGAGTATGAGACCATGGAAATGCTTCCTTCAATTATTGTGTCCTTATCAGGGTATGAAACAGGACATGATAAGGTAGCAATCTTAGAAAGCAAGCGCTTTCCTGCAACTTTTCAGGTTATCGACAGCCAGTCAGGAAAGGTTGTCTACATTGGAAATGTAGAAGCAAGAGAGTGCAGTGAAGATGACATTTTGAATTCGGCTGTTGCAGATTTTTCGGATTTGGATGAGCCGGGTCGCTACTATATAAGCACTGAAATGCTTGGAAGAAGCAAGGACTTTTTTATCAGTGATACGGATAGAAAGAATAGAGTAATAAATGTTTTTAAATCTATCCATTCTTCAAGGGAAGCTAAGAGTATGGGACAGCTTCTTGTGGATTCGACTTCAAATGTGTATGTAAACACTGAAGGCGGCTGGATTACAGATAAAAGTGGCGGGAAAGACGTGCTTATTGCCTGCAATACAGTGATGGACATGCTTCTTGCCTATGAACTTCACCCCAAGGTTTTTACTGATGACTTTGGTACTAATGAAAGTGGTAATTTGATACCGGACTTTTGGGACGAACTTATCTACGAGGCTAAATGGCTTATTAAGATGCAAAATCCCGATACCGGCGGTGTCTACTCCGGAGTTTATATTCCTGAAGGTAAGTCCATGTTTTATGTAGGTGGTGAAGCGACACGTACCACAGCATATTTTTGTGCTACTATGGCAAGGCTTTCGTCCGATATGGCAAGAATTGATGCACAGCTTTCAAGAGACTGCCTGCAGGCGGCGACCAGAGCCTTTGACTGTCTTTCATCCAATAAAGAGATTGTGACTGCTGAGCAGATGTTTATGGCTGCGGTTGAAATGTATAAGATTACAGGTCAGGCGACTTACTTAAGTGTCATCAATGACTTTCTTTCGACTGCAAAAGAAATGGACTACGAAAACAGGGCTATGCTTGACGCTGCTATGACATATATGAATACTTCAAGGCTTGTAAATGTAGATTTCTGCACCAGATTAATGCAGCAGTTTATGGCCAGAACCGAAGAAAAGTCCAACGCAGCACTTTCATCAAGATTCTATGTGGAGCCTGAAAAGAGTCTTCCACAGTTACTTAGAAATGCGACGGAACTTATAGTTGCCGATAACATCATTAGTAACCAGGAATATGAAAACATTGAAACAAACTACCTGTACTATTTAAGTGGTCGTAACCACGAATGTCTTGACTATACCAAGACGCTTGAGAATGTTAATCAATATGCTCAGTTACTTGTTCTTGTGACTGAACTTGCAGATAAAAATCATTAAAAAGGAGCAGGGATAACCCGTAACAGTATGAAAATTGTAGTATTAGCCGGTGGAACCAGCACAGAAAGAGATGTATCTTTAAAATCAGGATCAATGATTTGTAAGGCCTTACTTGAAAGGGGACACAAGGCAATTTTACTTGATGTCTTTTTAGGACTTGAAGACATTAACCTTGATACAGTATTTGATATGGGAGAAAAGCTTTTAGAGGGCGTTGGAAATATCGAGGCAGTCGATCCCGATATTGAAGCAATTCGTGCACTTAGAAAGGACGGAGGAAAGACCTTCTTTGGACCCAATGTTCTTGACATTTGTAGAGAGGCTGATGCCGTATTTATGGCTCTTCACGGAGAAAACGGTGAAAACGGAAAGGTTCAGGCAGCATTTGACCTTTACGGAATTACATACACAGGAAACGATTATTTAAGTTCAGCACTTGCCATGGACAAGGCTTTGGCAAAAGAACTTTTCAGACAGCATAACATTCCCACACCTGAAGGATATGCGCTTAAGGATACAGATGAAGACACCAACAAGCCTTCTTATCCTGTAGTTGTAAAAGTTACAGACGGCGGTTCAAGTGTCGGCGTTGTTATTGCAAATAACGATGAAGAATATGAAAATGCCAAGAAAGAATGCTTTAAATACGGCCACGAGGTTGTAGTTGAGCAGTATATAAAGGGAAGAGAATTCTCAGTAGGCGTAATTGCCGGAGAAGTTCTTCCAGTAATTGAGATTGCACCTATTAAGGGATTTTATGATTACAAGAATAAGTACCAGGCAGGCTCAGCTATTGAAACCTGTCCTGCTGATCTTTCCAAGGAAGATACCTTAAAGATGCAAAAGATTGCTCTTGATGTATTCAATGCATTAAGACTTAACCAGTATGCCCGAATGGACATCCTTACAAATGAAAAGGGAGAGATGTTCTGTCTTGAAGCCAACACTCTTCCCGGGATGACACCTACGTCACTTCTTCCTCAGGAAGCAGCGGCAGTCGGAATGAATTTTGGAGATCTTTGTGAGAAGCTTGTAAATATGGCTTTAAATAAATAGTTATTGAGAGGACAGTTTTTTGAAAGAAGGCAGTATTGCAGAAAATATAATCTTTCGAACGCTAGAAGGAATTATAGGCCTTTTCTTTTTGGGTGTTATAGGGGTTTTACTTGTAGCAGATCATAGATTTTATTACATGTACAAAAATCAAAATATTGTTCCAAACCTTCTTTTCTTTGTATTGTTTTTATGCTTCAGTTTAAGAATCCTTCTTTACGTTAAGGTCATGAGACCTTTGGAGTTAAAGAACTTTAGGATTTCTAAAATGAATGTGTGGGCAACAAGAAGGGTTATCTTCAGATTATCTGTTGCTTTGTTTATAGTTCAGATTGTTTTTACCTGGAACATATTTTTTAAAACCGGATGGGATTGTGCAGAACTTGTAGGCGCAGCTCAAAGACTTGCCTTTGAAGGCCAGCCGATTGGAGATTTGCACTACTTTTCAATCTATCCAAACAATGTATTCTTAGTCGGATTATTCGCAGGAATACTTAAAATAACAAACTTTACAAGAATGCTTTCAGACTACTATGTGCTTGTCTTAGTTGGTGCATTATTAGTTACCATGGCAGGATTTTTCATGGCAGATCTTGTAAGAATACTTACAAACTCGCCCAAACTTGTTTACTCAACATGGGTGATATTTGCCATACTTACAGGTTTATCCCCCTGGGTAAGCGTTCCCTATTCGGATACCTACAGTATTATTTTTCCAATTCTTGTTGTTTGGCTTTTTGTGACAAGAAACGATCGTAACAATGCAGTATCATGGTTTTTAATAACCTTTTTTGCATTTGTCGGTTACTTTATAAAACCCACGGTTATTCTTTCCTTTATGGTTGTTGTTATGGTAGCCTTCGTTCACTTTGTAGGAACTGTAGTAACAAGAGAGCGTGACATTGCACTTAAACGGACTATTTCTTTTGCAATAGGAACAGCACTTGCAATAGCGATAGCCTTTGGGTCAAATATGCTTATTAAGTCAGCGGTTGGATTTACCCCGGATGAAAATAAATCTTTTACTGCTTTTCACTACCTTATGATGGGAATGAATGTAGACAGCGGTGGCGGATACAACCAGTGGGACGCCAACTTTTCGGCTTCGGCGCCTGATGTAGCGACAAGAAACGAGCAGGATTTTAATGAAGCAATGAGAAGAATAGACGAGATGGGTCTTTCAAGATTTGCATCGTTTATGTGCCAGAAAATCCTTACAAACTTCAATGACGGAAGTTTTGCCTGGGGCTTTGAAGGCGAGTTTTACTGGTACATTCAGGACAGAGATAATCATATAGCGCCGGCACTTCGGTCCTACTACTATGAAAGCGGCGAATATTACTATCTTTTCCAGTTAGTCAGTCAGGCAATCTGGTTTATGGTCCTTATGGGACTTACCTTCAGTCTTATCTCTATCTTTTATGCGACCGACTACAGATATGTGGCCGTAAGGCTTTGCGTATTTGCAATCGCGCTGTTTTTACTGGTGTTTGAAGCGAGAGCCAGATACTTATACCTTTACAGCCCTCTTATCTACACCGCATCAGCTCTTGGCATGGACGCACATATAAACCGCATTCAGACCAGGGAATTAAAAAGAAAAAGAAACGCAACACATATATCCAAAAGAAAGGCTGCTTAAAAGTAGCCTTTTTTAGAAAAAGAGGAAAGTAAAATGAAAAAAATGCTTATTAGCGAAGCAGCCAAAATAATGGGTGGTAAGCTTGTTAATGATAATGGTGGCTATATCACAGGTGGTTGCATCGATTCAAGAAAAGCATATGACGGATGTTTATTTGTAGCCTTTAACGGTGAAAATACAGACGGACACAACTACATTAAAAATGCAGTTGAAGGCGGTGCGTCGGCAGCGGTAGTAAACTATGTGCCCGAAGGAATAACATGTCCCTGCATTATTGTAAAAGACTCAATTAAGGCTTTGCAGGATTTGGCTGAGTACTACAGAAAGTCACTTGATATCAAGGTTGTTGGTATCTCAGGAAGTGTTGGAAAGACCAGCACCAAGGAAATCGTGGCAAGTGTTCTTGCTGCCAAATACAAAGTCCACAAGACAGAAGGAAATTACAATAACGAAATCGGACTTCCTCTTACAGTGCTTGATATTTCGGAAGATGATGAAATCGCTGTACTCGAAATGGGCATAAGCGACTTTGGTGAAATGCGAGTATTAAGTAAGGTGGCAAGACCTGACGTTTGCATCCTTACTAACATCGGTCAGGCCCACCTTGAGGCGCTTGGCACAAGAGACGGAATACTTAAAGCCAAGACTGAAATGTTTGAATATATGAACCCTGATGCAGCGATTTTTGTATGGGGCGATGATGATAAGCTATGTACTATAAAACTTGATGAAAACGGATATCCTACAAGTGAAGTTTTAGATAATTCCAAGATGAAGGTTAAGTGCTCCAAGCTTGTTCACTATGGTTTTGAAAGCACAAACGATATCTATGCTGCAGACATAAAGTCTTTAAAACTTGCAGGATCGACTTTTAAACTTGTTTTAAGTGACTCTACTCTTGATGCCGGAATTAAAATTATCGGAGAGCACATGGTACTTAATGCCATAGCGGCTGCCGGTGTAGCCAAGCATCTTAATCTGTCTAATGAAGAAATTTTTGAAGGCCTTAAGGCTGCAGATACAATCTCGGGACGTTGCCATTTAATCAAGTTTGGAAAGGGATACATCATTGACGATTGCTACAATGCATCCCCCGATTCCATGAAGCAGTCAATAAACCTTCTTGATATGGGAGAAGGCGTAAGAATTCTTATCCTTGGCGATATGCTTGAACTTGGCGATGAGACCGAGAAGATGCATTATGAAATAGGAAAGTATGGCGCAACACATTCTTTTGACAAAGCCATACTGGTAGGTGACCTTTCAGGTTGCATCTACAAAGGAATCATGGATTCAGAAGACCGAAAGATTAAGGAAGCCATCCATCTAAACAGCACCGATGAACTTCTTGAAAAACTTGATGAACTGATTCCCGACGACAGTAACGTTCTTTTCAAGGCATCCAACGGAATGAGATTTAAACTGGCTATTGAAAAGCTTTGTAAAAGATAATTAAGGAGTCCCGATGGGCAAAAGAAAAACATTCGAAATAGCATGGAACGCCGCTATAGTAGTTACCATTCTTGGCGCGGTAATCTGGTACTTCATCCCAGGAAATGTGGATGTGATAGGAAGTAC
>JAKSRS010000087.1 GCA_024403515.1 Lachnospiraceae bacterium | reverse complement strand
GCAATCATATTCGAACAAGTCTATGAATGCGATAACGCCTGGGAAGAAAGCGAGCGCCAAGATGCCACAATAGATACGAGTAAAGCTGGGGCAAACATTATTATTGCTGATGATTCGCAGAATTACCTTTTGGGTAATAATGTGTTTCGCATGTTAAAAACAAAGTTTAAAGATGAAGAGTCTCAAGATCAGGTTAAGGCGCAAAAGAAAATGCGTAAGACTGATGGGGCTTTGTACTCTTATAGGTCTATGAACATAGATGGTGAAAAGGACCTAAGTGGGCTCTTGACTGTTGATTCTAGCTTTGAAGGTATCGACAGCGAGCTGCATTTATCATTAAATGGTGGAAATATTGTTGTCAATTCTCAGGACGACGGTATGAATGTTAACGAAGACCACGTCTCTGTTCTTGCCTTTCGCGGCGCAAATGTCACAATAAATGCTGCCTTGGGTGCAGAGGGCGACGGAGTTGACTCCAATGGCTATATTTTGGTTGACGGCGGAAGCATAACTGTAAATGGAATCAGAGTGCCTGATAGTGCGCTGGACTCCGAAGACGGTGTATATTATAACGCTGGTACAATAATAATAGATGGTCAGGAAAAGACTTATACCCCTGGTGACATTTTTAAAGAGACCAGGGAAGAAGGCGGGGACTTTGGAAGAAAAGATTTTGGCGATAAAGACTTTAAGCCGGGTGAAATCCCGCAAGAGAGACCTGAGGGCGCTCCTGAAGGTTGGCCTGAAGGTGGTCCCAAAGGCGGTCCCGAAGGCGACCGAGAAGGTCGTCCCGAGCGCATGGAACCACCTGCTGGTGGGGCCGAACCGCCTGCTAGTGGACCTGAGCCGACGGAAGAGCCCGGTGAATCAGTGGCACCATAACCCCGCCCCCCGACATCACAAAACTCAACCAGAAGTTTAGTTACACTAGTGAAAGTTAACTAAATGTTGAATATAGCTATAGCATACAACCAAACACGGTGATACAATTCAGGTAAATCAACCGATGAACGAATTGCGTGGGAGGGTTATGACATGGCTGAAAATACACTTTTCTCAGAAAATCTAAAGGCATTAAGAAAGAAGCAGGGCGTTACGCAGGAACAGCTTGCAAATCATCTGGGTGTCAGCGCTCAGGCGGTTTCGAAGTGGGAGAACGGAAGTTATCCCGAGGGCGACCTGCTTCCTAAGATTGCCGGGTTCTTTAACGTCTCTATCTCGTATCTTTACGGAGAAGTTGGCGAAGACGTATCTATAGAACAAAAAGTCTTGGATATCATGGCTGAAATAAGAGGCCGAAATGATTCCACTAATTACAAAGAAGTTTCAAATGAATATATGAACAAAATGCTCGATATCATATGGTCATTTCAGATAGGCGGATGGGCCAATAACAACAACTACTATGAAAGAGGCGTTCCTCCTAAGGATGTAAGAACAGCTTCGGCCCTCGGAACTGATTCAGGCTACAGCTTTTTGAATCTTAACAGGGAAAAAGAATTCTTTCTTTTGCTAAAAGAACATGAAGATGGTTGGGCCAAAAACCTTCCGATTAGCGACTGGTCCAGAAACTTTTTCAAAATTCTCGGTAAGGAAGGCGCGATGGAGATTGCCTACTACATGCTATCGCTAAGAGGCGGTGAGTATGTAACTTCAAGTAACATCGCAAACGAAATCAACCTTCCGCTTGATAAGACGCAGGAACTGTTAAAGGAGATGGGCGAGTATCAGGTTGGCGGCAACCCTCCTTTTTACTGCATTGATGTATATGGCAAGGACGGAGTTGAAAAAGGTTACGGGGTGAATACCTCGGCGGTGCCTTTGTTTATTGGTCTTTTTATTGTTGCGGATTCGCTTATTAACCCGCCAATGGGCTATCAGATGCAGATAAATTCAAGACGAGACAGCTGGCTAAAGAAAGAAGATGTCAAGCTAATGTTAAAGGAGCATAAGGGTAAAGAGTAATGGGCAAACAGTTTAACGAAAGCAAGGATAATCCTTTACACAAGGAATACGGGGTATTAAGTAACACCGTTTATATCATAAGAAAGTGCAAACAGTACTCTCCGGTGGCAATCGGGATGGCACTCATCGGAATTGTATGCAACTCGACTATGAGCTACTATATGGGATTTTTCGGGAAATTTGTAATCGACGTTGTTGGCGGAGATTTGGATTATCAGGGAAAGGTCACAAGGCTTTTGTGGATTGTAGGCATCGGAGCTTTATTTGGTGCTATCTTATCGATGGGATCGGTATGGGTCGGCAGCAAACTCTGGGCTCGCTACATATATGTAAGAACTAACGTTATTACTGAGCGTATTGAAAAGGCGCTTGGCATAAGATACGAGTTTCTTGAAAGAGCCGAGACGCTCGACATTCATGAGCGCGCATGTCAGGCGGTTAGCGGCAACAATAACGGCGTTGAAGGTATGATGCGCCTTCTTGAAACGCTTGCTGTTAACTTTGTTACGGTTATTGTTACCTTTGTTGCGGTTTTAGTGCTTGATATAAGACTTGTCCTAGTGCTTATTGTGCTTGCGATTATTCAGTATATTTATCACAGATTCTGCATCCGCTACGACAAGAAAAATGTCTGGGACAAGCTTGGTAAGACCTGGAGGCAGATTAACTACATGGAGCGTGTAACTCAGGACTTTGACTACGCTAAGGATATAAGACTTTTCTCACTACAGGATTTTCTTCTTGATAAGCAGGAAAAGATTTTTAAAAATCGCTGGAAAAAGTTCGACCTTCACCAGAATATCTGGCTTTCACATGCAGCTGTTGTAAATGTTGCATTGCTTATTGGAAAGGCTGTAATCTACGGCACTCTTTTCTGGGCCGTTGTTAATAAAGATATGACAGTTGGTAATTTTACGCTCTTTTTCTCACTTTCAATGTCCTTCTCACAAAGTCTCGTTGAGTTTTTAAGACGCTTTGGAGATTATGGAAGAGCCTCACTTGAGGTCGACGATTTCAGATCTTTTATGGACCTTTCGGATGACGAAGGGGTTGAGTTTGAGAACATTCCTGAAAGTTCATCCTATGTAATCGAGTTTAAAGACGTTAGCTACAAGTATCCTGAGGCTGATGAATACGCCTTAAAGCACCTTAATCTTAAGATTGATGCTTCCGAAAAACTCGCTGTTGTTGGTATCAATGGCGCAGGTAAAACTACTATGATAAAACTTCTTTTGAAACTTTATCAGCCTACAGAGGGTTCGATTCTTTTAAATGGTAAGGATATTAAAAACTATAGAAGGGAAGATTACTACAAGCTTTTTGCCCCTGTTTTCCAGGATGTTGAGATTTTTGCCTTCCCCATGGCTGAAAATGTTTCTATGAAAGGTATGGATGACACTGATGTCAATAAGGCTATTGAATGTGTAGTTGAGGCAGGCCTTAAGGACAAACTCGAGTCACTTCCTAAGGGGATCAAGACTGAACTTTTAAAAATTGTAGATGACGAGGGTGTTGATATGTCCGGCGGTGAGCGCCAGAAGCTCGCCCTTGCAAGAGCCCTCTATAAAAACGCCCCTATCGTTGTGCTCGACGAGCCTACATCGGCACTTGATGCGATTGCCGAGCAGCGCTTATACGAAAGCTTTGACAAGATGATTGGAAACAAATCGGCTGTTTATATTTCACACAGACTTGCTTCGACAAGATTCTGTGACAAAATCGCCATGTTTAAAAGTGGCGAGATGATCGAGTATGGAACACATGATGAGCTTGTAGCCTTAGACGGCGAATATGCTCGCATGTTTGAACTTCAGGCTCAGTATTATCAGGAAGAGTCTGAAAATGATATGGGAAAGGAGGCCATGGCTAATGCGTAAACTTTCTAATTTAAAAAAGAACCCTGATTTGGCAAAAGAAGGTGCAAACGCAAATGAAAATATCGCACCGGCAAATGGACCTTCGGTGTTTGATAAGATTTCAGCTGTAATAAAGACGCTCTTTAGTACAGCGTGGAAAAAGTACCCGGGCTTTTTCTTTTTCGAAGCCTTAAAAACTATCATTCAGGCCGGCATTCCCTTTGTGGGACTTATCCTCACTCCCATGATCGTTGATGAGATTGTTGGCCAAAGAGATATTAAGCGACTTACTACTCTCGCGGCTATTTTGGTTATTTCAGAATTTGTCCTTGAAATGTTAAACCAGTGGACAATGAACAGACTTGAGCGCTACAACGAAAGACTTTCAAATCACTTCACCATGGAGATTGGTAAGCACTCCATGAAGCTTGATTTCCAGCTTACTGAAGACAAGCAGGCGCTCGACCAGCTTGACCGTGCCAAGACCGGCATGACCTGGTATTCAGGCGGTGTTTACGGTGTTGCTGAGCAGGTTTTCATGTTTGTAGGAAACGTGTTTAAGATTGCGGGTTTCATGACTCTTATTATTATGCACGCTCCGTGGATGCTTCTTTTTATCTTCCTATATACTGTGGCAAACGCCATTATTTCGGCCAAGATCAACAAGGTTGCTTTTGAAGCATATGGAAGACTATCTTTAGTTAACCGCCTTTTCGGTTATTTTGCGTGGACGGTTGTTGATTTTAAATACGGTAAGGACATAAGACTTTATAATGCCAAGGATATGTTTGTAAATCGCTGGGCTGACTATACTGAAACCACAAACGAAGCGTGGAGCTGGCAGGGGGACATGTCCTACAAATACAACAGGTATTCGACGCTTTCAATGACATTTTTTAACGTGGCTTTATACCTTTACTCAGGTTTTCTTGTGATTCTTTCCAAGATTTCAATAGGTATTTTTACCCAGATTCTCTCGGCTACGAACGCATTCAATGCCACATTAAACGGCCTTGTATGGAACATTCAGGAAATTGTCAAAAGAAGCAACTACGCTTATGAATACGTTAAGTTCATGGAATATCCTGAAGCTATCGAGAAGAACCACGACAAGGTGGAGGAAGGATTACATGTTATCGAGTTTAGAGATGTTTCTTTTGCCTATCCGGGAACCGAAAAGCTCATTCTCGACCACATCAACATCACGATTACTCCCGGCGAGAAGCTTTCTATCGTTGGCCTAAACGGTGCAGGAAAGACGACTTTCATCAAGCTTTTGTGCCGTCTTTACGACCCGACCGAGGGCGAGATTCTCATGGACGGTAAGAACATAAAAGACTACGACTACGCCGAATATATGAAGCAGTTTGCACCTGTTTTCCAGGATTTCAAACTTTTAGGCTTCCCGATTAGCGAAAATGTCATGTTAAAGGCCAAGGAAAACAGAAGCGAAGAAGAGGAAGAAAGAGTTAAGAAGTTACTTAAACTTGTTGAACTTGAACACTTATGCGAGAAGAACAAGAACGGAATCGACACTCTTGTTTACACGATTTTTGACGACGACGGAATTGAGCCTTCGGGTGGCGAGCAGCAGAAGCTTGCTATCGCAAGGGCACTTTACAAGAATGCTCCCGTCATAATTCTCGATGAGCCCACTGCGGCGCTTGACCCGGTGGCTGAGTACGAAATTTACAGGCAGTTCCATACTCTTGTCGGTGACAAGACTGCTTTCTACATTTCGCACAGACTTTCAAGCTGCAAGTTCTGTGACAAGATTGCGGTATTTTCGGAAGGCACCATCGCTGAGTACGGAAACCACGATTCTTTGGTTACCATTGAAAACGGCATCTACAGAAAGATGTTCGAGGCGCAGGCCCAGTACTATAGGTAGTGGGGCGTCAGTGACACCAGGGCGTCGGTTTTGCGAGTGACACCAGGGGACGGGGTTAGGGGTTCATTTTTGCGATTGCAAAATGAACCCCTAACCCCGTCCCC
>JAKSRS010000086.1 GCA_024403515.1 Lachnospiraceae bacterium | reverse complement strand
CAAGATTCCGCTCCTCCTTAAAATTCTATAGTTCAAGAATAAGGAGATAGCATACTAAATTCCAATGTGCGAAGAGCTAGAATATATGAGATTCGCAGAATTGACAAAAATGCGTCCGATAGTGTTTTACCCTTTAAGTTTGAAAATATAACAATCTAATCCCGGTGAAGAATAATCCTTTTCGTTGTAAATTATGGCGGGAGCATAACAAACTTGTACATTTTCACGCTCAACCGTAGATAAAACAACACCGATAGTTGACATTTTAGAATTAAGGGGAACAACAACTATGTTTTTATCTTGATGTTTAGCAAAAATATTTTTTAACCCTTCAGAAATCATATTCGGATCATTGCAAGGAATATCATATTCTTCAATATCGTTATATTCAAAAGCCATGTCTTGTAAAACACTTTTAAAGAAACTATTAGCCTCTTTGTCTTTATCGGTAATTGAAGATGATGAGCTCCCATATATAAGTGATATAGAGGCTGGTTCAATATCAGAGATAGCAGCAAATGCTCTGCTACTTTCATAGCCTAAAATTACTATAAGATGTGTTTGACGTGAAGGAAGAACAAGCCCAGGGAACCCCCAAACCGGATGGATCATCTCAGCGCCTTGACTAAGCCATTTTTCTTTTAAAGGTGTTGCAACACAGTACTCTGCGGCATTGTTATACAAGCATACTACTTCTTTTATTCTATCATCCGTTAATAGAATTTTGGTACATATTAGTAGTTCTTCGTGAGTAAAGGTAGTTATGTCGATAAGAATACTGCAATCGTCGCCAACATCAGACAAAGCATCCCTGATATCATTAACCAGCGTTAACATATTATGCAAGTTAACGCTGATATCTATCCTGTTATTTGGGAATAAATCTTTGATCTTAGCCGTATTGTTTTTTAGTAATTCAGAACCCTGGCTATTCTCAAGAAGAATTACCTTATTAAATGAAAAGTTTTTAAGCCTTGTTGAAATGGTTAATGATCTTTCTTCAAAGCTTGAAGAACAAATAAATATATTGAAACTGTCATCTATATTCGCGACTATTTCATTCACATTCATTTTTGCCATAGACTGCAACCTCATTATCTGTCTTAGGTTCTGATAATAAATCAAAGATAGAAAGCTGATTTTCAAGATCAGAGTCACTAGATATAATTCTTTTATTTAGTTTTTCAACAGTTTTTAGTGGATTTGATATTAGTTCTTCAACTATAGAATTCCTAATGAATAGATAACCAGCAAACCCATTGGGATCAAGTGTCCATACCGGGGCGAGCATTCGATTTAGAACATATAGATGGGTTCTACCTATACTTCCGCTTTCTTTCCGTCCTATAGTAGTTTTATGGAAATAGCCCAGCCTTACACCAATATCTAAAATTCTTAATACTTCGGATGAAGGTATATCGCTTATTGCTATTGAAAAAACGCGCCTTTCTGATCTGTTAGATATAAGAATAACTCTAAACAAGGCACCAAGGCCCTTGATTAGATTAGCCAATTTATCAATATCAGCTTTAGGATATGCTCCCTCGCTACTGGAAATAGAATACTTCTCTATATCAGTATAAAGAATACTGTTAGCATATGTTCGAACTACATCGGTTTGAATAGATGCATCTATGTGGTCGATAGGCTTATCACGAGTAGAATCATCAAGAAATGAAAGTTGTTTTGCATACATTTCGTGAGCTAGATGTAAAAATGTACGTACTACGCCGGATGAAATATTAACAAGCTGATCAAACCCTGCATAACTATATGTATAGCTTGATTTTCTTGGCCCCGATAGTTCTTTTATAAAATCTGGACGTGCATATCGACGAGCATCATCAGTTCGGTTCGCACCTTTTCCTTCACCTCGA
This sequence comes from Lachnospiraceae bacterium, assembly GCA_024403515.1. GTDB lineage: Bacteria > Bacillota > Clostridia > Lachnospirales > Lachnospiraceae > UBA1258. The sequence continues at coordinate 4,012 of JAKSRS010000086.1, read as the reverse complement.
TCATAGCGATTAATGTATTCTTCCTCAATTCTCTTTATTGCTTCTTCTTGAGCAAAATCCGGTGGGAAATAATCACTAGGAGCAACATCAACTCCAATCAATTTTAATCTTCTCTCAACTATGCTGGTAATTCTTTTATAATACGTATCTCTAGTAGCGGTATATATTGTGGCTACGTCAACATCAATATAATCGTGAGGTGTATCTATTGTGGTTCCATTTAAAGTTAAGTAATTCTTATAGTTATATTGTGTTGAAACTTTTAAACTAACAGTCATAGTAACGCGAGAAGCTATCCAAGAATTTAAGATCTTAGTTTGAGTTTCTGATAAATAGTGTGCATCATCTAGCATTAAATAGAAAGTAGGAGGCGTCTCTAAATTTGTAATGGTTTTTGATAAACAAGAAATTAAAGGAACAAAGTAGTAATTATAATCAAACAGTTCACCAGAGTAGGGTTCCAAAGTATTACTAAAAGAGCATCTTTTCAAATACTTAAGAACTTTCTTATAAAGTTCATCAAGCTTGGTTATAATATGTGAAATAATACAACTTGAGTCCTTGGCAATCTCAGTATCATCTTTTAATTCAAGAATCCTAAGAAAATCTTGCTTGTAAAACAGAGAGAGCTTATCAGCATCAATGTCTGAGACGATGTTTTTGTTTTGAAGACATTCAAATACTTTCACTAAACAATGCAGTATCATCAAGTGTTCATTTAAAAGTTCATAAGCGTGCTTATCAGCAAAATACTGCAACTCAGCTATTGTAAATGTGGTGTTCTTAAGTGGAACGTATACCGCAATAAATGGTAGGTCACCTATTTTTGCCTTTTTGTGAAGGCACTGACAGTCAGGTTCGAGGAATCTAAGCATCATGCTTTTTCCGACACCTCGAGGACCTTTGATTAATACGTTTCCAGGATCCATAACGTTATAAAAATCAGAAAATACATCAACAAATAGCTTTACAGCCTCTTCTGCTGATAAACCCTCAGGAGTTGTAATTTTAAAGGGGTTACTATACTCAGTTAGCATTTTCAACCTCCTTCTTGGAAAGAATGTATTCCAATTCTTCGCTGCCTGTTTTCACGTTCTTGATTGATTTAATTGAATTATCTGTAGGCTCAGATGGATAAGAATAGTCCTCTAAACTATAGGTTATTTCATCAATTAAAGCGCAGTAATCACCATAAATGCTAATGACAACTTTAATCTCGTCTATTTTAATGTTTGCATTAAGAAACTTATGACAATATCTTCGTTCGCGTTCCATTTTTAGTGTTCTATCATATATTTCATCTAACAAATATTTTTCTTCGCCAAAAATAGAATACTTCTTTTCTAAATCTTCAACTCCCAATTCATATGCTAATTTAATATTGCAACATCCAAATCCTTTATCCTCAAGCATTACTGTGTGTAATACACGTGAGTAATCGTGCTTAATGAGACTAAAATCTTCTATAATCTTTAAGGAGATTGCTCCATAACTATATCTGGTAGAATCGTCTGCTAACTCATCAGCCAGTCTAAGTATAGCTGCTAATTCGCGAGGTCGAATGTGTTCATCAAAAAGGGGTTCTGATTCCTTTAAATATTCAGAAATTGTATCTTTAGAACCTGATTGAGTTCTCCCTCCGTGAGCCATAGCAATAGCCTTTATTACCCTTCTTTCAGGAGTATCTATAAGCGTCTCTTTGACATGCTCATCAAATATAGTGCATAGCTTTTTTTCATGATCAACCCTTCCCAAAACATTTCCAATATCATGGATTTGAATTGAACATAAAAGAATAAAAGATTCAAAGTTTGTTAAAGAGTAGTCTTTAAAATGTGAAATGATTTCATCAGCTTTTTCTATAACTCGATGAATATGATCCTCTCCGTGGTTGTTTAAAAAAAGAATTGGTAATTCATCGAAGACTGTTTCTAAATCATGTCTTGATTCAATTGTAATTTTCGAGTTGTTGATTTTCTCAATAACGTCATCTCTGTATTTCTGTATTTCATTAGCCATAGCACCACGTTCAGCTTCTATTATGTATGGCTTCATCACGCGGCAGACTTCTAAATATGCTTCATACAAAGATTTTCCATTATGATTTTTTAGCCATTTCTCAGCATTGTCAGCTTTTATTGTTTCAATCAATGTCATATTAACACCAGATTTCCTATTATTCATAATTTCTCTATTTATATTATACATAATAATAACCATGAGTAATAAAGAAACTGCTCATTCGCTAATGAAATGAAGCGTTATATCAATCATGATCAAGAATGAATACTCAATCAAAGCTCTTCTATACCAATTGAGTGTAAATATCTATATGTTTCGTCGTAGAATGACGGTAAAGCAGAGCTATCTTCTTTGTTCCCTTTTGGTACATAATTATTAATCCTTGCCTGGCTCTTGTTAATAAGACTCTATAGGCATTCTTCATGTACCTACGACTGTATTTCTCCTTTACGTTGTTCCATTTGTTTCTAAACTTATGATACGTGAATTTGCCGTTCTCATATCTATAATCTGCATCCCAAGCAAGAATAGCATAATCAACTTCTAAACCTTGAATCTTAAATTCAGAAGCAGGAACTTCAAGATAATAAGATGAATTAACACATTCCTTATCATTTAAGAACCATGCTACGTGGTTAATATCCTTAGGGACCCATATTCCTTCTGCACGCAAACGTTTCCCCTCAGAACTAGCCAATAATCCGTATCGTTCAGACCCTTTAGCATTGCTCTTTACCCATTCCTTGGCTTTCTCAAGATCGCGAGTCAGAACTATTGGGTAATCATTCTTAAGGCTCTCGTAATGTGTTCTCGCTAAATCAAGATTATTATCTAATAATCTCTATATATCTTTTGTTTAAAATCACTAGAAGATTCTTCAAAGTAATTTCCGCAAGCATTCTCCCTGTGGGCTCAACTCTTAACTTATTTAAATCCTCATAATCTTGAAACAATAAACTATCACAGTCTCGACGTAATAATTTGAATGTTCCTGCCTCGTTTAACCCTTTATCTAAATTCATGACTGGCAGTTCAGCTAAAGTGTTGAAGTAATCGAATTTCCCGTTAACTTCAATGTTTTTAAGAACGCACTGGGGAACTGAATGTGAATTGCAAAGGCTAGTTATCTTCTTTCCGCACCACAAACACTCATTTTTCTTCGCTCTGCGTTTGCTTTCATTCATAAGCGAGCTGATTTTCTTGCGTATTTCAATTAAATTATCGTCCATGAGTGAAACTTTATCTGCTTTTAAAACCTATACATGATGAAGATAATGGTTTATTCAATCGATCTCAACTCATTCTCAATCTCTTCAATTGAAGGCAATGAGCTCTTGAAATCTTCCGGTATAATCGAGCTTAATTCATATTCGGATATGCCGATCGGTGCATTGATCATGTTAACGGCATATTGAGCAAGAACGTTGTCTTTGGTTTTGCATATAAGCAGACCTATGGTCGGCTTATCCTCGTCGCCTTTCAGAATTCCGTCGACTGCACCGATATATGTTCCAAGCTGCCCCATATCGCCAGGCTCGAAATTCCTTACTTTGACTTCGACTACAACATAGCAGTGGTTAGGGATGTTATAGAACAGCAGATCGATGAATTGCTCAGTGCTACCGACTACAAGTCTGTATTCGCGACCGACGAAAGCAAAACCGTTACCGAGTTCCATCAGGAGCTTCTGAATATTTCCAGTCAGAGCATCCTTTAATTCCTTTTCGTCGTAGTTTGCTCTTAAGGTAAGGAAATCAAAGTTGTAAGGATCTTTGGTCATCTCCTGAGCAAGATCGCTCTGAACAGCAGGGAGAACCTTGCTGAAATTGGTTATTGCCTTGCCCTTACGTTCGTAAAGATCAGTATCAAGGAAGTTGAGCAATACTGCACGGGACCAGTTGTTCTCTATTGTCTCTTTAACGAAGAATAAAGCTTTGGCTGGATTGTCTTTGCATTTATCAATAATGGTTCTATTATGTCCCCACGGGAT
>JAKSRS010000085.1 GCA_024403515.1 Lachnospiraceae bacterium | reverse complement strand
CATGGAGGCTGCATGGCCGGGGACCATGCGCATATAAGGAGGAAATATGAACCAGTATCGACCTAAAGATATGGCGGTTGGACTTAGCGAAAGCTTTAAAGTCACAATTACACAGAAGATGCTAGAAAATTTCTTGGAAATTACTTCGGATACTAATCCGCTTCACAATGATGCTTCTTTTGCCAAAGAACGCGATTATAAGGACAGAGTAGCTTATGGTATGCTTACAGCATCATTTATTTCAACTCTTGCAGGAGTATATCTTCCCGGAAAGTACAGCCTCATACAGTCCGTAGAAACCAAGTTCGTGCGCCCCGTGTATGTAGGAGATGAACTTACAGTTTCAGGTACCGTAATAAATACATCCGAAGCAGCGGGACAGTCCGAAATAAAAGTTTTAATTACTAACCAGAACAATGAAAAGGTACTCAGAGGAGTACTAAAGGTGGGATTTTTAAATGAGTAAAGAGAATAAGGTTTTGCTTGTGACAGGTGCGTCATCAGATATCGGAACAGCTTTTATTAAACGAAACATTGATAAGTATGCTTTGGTTTATGCTCACTATAACAGCAGCAAATCCAAGCTTGAAGACCTTGAAAAGGTATATCCTGAAAAACTTGTGTTATTAAAGGCCGATTTTTCGGATGCGGCAAGTGTTGATAACTTAATCGAAAAAGTCAGGGAATGTGGACAATTGCCCGATCACATTATCCACATGACATCACCAAAGCCTGTAAACGAAAAGTTTCACAAGTTTAACTGGGAAGACTTTGAAAATGGAATCAATACATCACTTAGATCAATTGTGATGATAACCAAAGCCTTCATCCCTTCGATGGCCAAGAATAAATACGGAAAAGTTGTATTTATGCTTACATCCTATGTTCTTGGAGTGCCGCCTAAATATCAGACCCCTTACGTTACTGCAAAGTATGCCTTGCTGGGGCTTATGAAGGGGCTTTCAGCAGAGTATGCTTCTAAGGGCATAACAGTTAACGCAGTTTCTCCGGACATGATGGAAACCAAGTTTTTATCAGACCTTCCGGATTTGATTATTGAACAGAATGCAGCAGATTCACCTTTAAAGAGAATATTAAAGGTTGAAGACGTCATTCCTTCTTTTGAATATCTGCTTTCAGATGGAGCAGATACAGTAAATGGAGTAAACATCCCCGTAACCGCAGGAATTCGATAGAAAGCGAGTTTTGTAGACAATGGTATTTAATTCTATTGATTTTTTATGCTTCTTTCCAATAGTGACCTTGATATACTTCATAATTCCCAAGCGGTTTAGGTATATCTGGCTACTACTTTCAAGCTACTATTTTTATATGTGCTGGAACGCAAAGTACGCAGTCTTAATTGCAATATCGACTGTGGTCACTTATCTGGTTGCACTTTTAGTAGAGAAGCAGCAGCAAAAGAAAAAAGCCAAACTATATATGGTTTTCGGATTTGTGATAAATCTTGGAATACTTTTCTTCTTTAAGTACTTCAATTTCACACTGGCTAACTTAAACAAGATTCTTTCAATTATGCACATTAGAAGCGTGAATAATCCGTTCAGCCTTCTTTTGCCTGTTGGAATATCATTTTATACCTTCCAGGCACTTGGATACATGATTGATGTTTATAGGGGTGAGTGCAAGGCCGAAAGAAACCTCTTAAAGTATGCACTTTTCGTTTCTTTCTTCCCTCAGCTTGTGGCAGGACCGATTGAAAGAAGTAAAAATCTTTTGGGACAGATTGAAAAGTCAACCAAAGAATCAAGATTTAGTTTAGAACGTTTGTCATCAGGATTTGCGATGATGGTCTTTGGTATGTTTATGAAGATGGTGATCGCCGACAGAGTTTCCTTATTTGTTGACCGAATCTTTTTAAACACAATTTTTATTGGAAGCATTGAGGCAATAGCCGGTGCAGTCGGATTTGCCGTTCAGATTTACTGTGATTTTGGCGGATACAGTGCAATCGCGATTGGCGCAGCAAGAATAATGGGCTTTGACCTTATGGAGAACTTCAATACTCCATACCTTTCTGCAAGTATCGCCGAATTTTGGAGAAGATGGCATATTTCGCTTAGCACATGGTTTAAGGATTACGTATATATTCCGCTTGGCGGAAGCAGATGTTCTAAACTTAAAAAGTACAGAAACCTGATGATTACATTCCTTGTAAGCGGCCTCTGGCACGGAGCTTCCTGGACCTATGTAATCTGGGGTGCAATTCATGGTATTTATCAGGTGGTTTCAGATATTTGTAAGCCACTTAAGGAAAGACTTGTAAAAGCCTTAAAGATAAGAACCGAGGTATTCAGCTTTAAGTTCTTTAAAATAGCGACCACATTTATCCTCACGGATTTTGCCTGGATTTTCTTCAGGGCAGGATCAATCGGGGAGGCATTTGGCTACATTAAGGCACTCTTTACTAGGTGGAATCCCTGGGTGATTTTTGATGAATCGATATTTAGCTATGGTCTGGACCGTAGGGAGATGGGGATTTTACTGGCAGCAGTCTTAATTCTTATAATCGTTGATTTTATAAGAAATAAAACCGGAAAGAATATAGGTGAATGGCTCTGGAGCCAGAACCTTTTGTTCAGATGGGCCATCTACATCGTGCTGGTTGCTGCTGTTCTTGTTTACGGCGAATACGGAATTGATTTTAACTCAGCACAGTTTATTTATTTTGCATTTTAGTGGCTTGAAAGGCATGAATTAATGAAAAAGAAATTACTCAGAATAGGGCAGGCACTTGCCTTCATACTTGTTCTTACAATCGCAATTCATGGCGTATATAATGCACTGAAGTGGAAGGATACTTCAGGAGACTACATTTCGGTAATGGAGCAGCTTTACAGCACTCCTAAAAACCTTGTCGACGTAGTCTTTATGGGAAGCAGCCACTGCTACTGCGGAATTTATCCAAGCGTTCTTTGGGAGGACGCAGGGATTGCTTCATTTGATATGTCCGTTTCAGGTCAGGATTTAAGTTCAACCTATCACGACCTTAAGGAGTTACTTAAAACTCAGAAACCTTCCGTTGTTATGGTGGACTGCTATGGACTGCTTTTCGACGTTTCAGAGGTTGAGTCCAATGACTACAGAAACTACATATCCATGGATTTTTCTCTAAACAGTATAGAGCACATAAATTCCTACCGTGATAAGGACAAGATCAAGGACTTTATGGCCAGATTTCCTATAATCCACACCCGTTATAAAGAGCTTAGAAGAAAAGACTTTGAAAGCTACTCACCTAATCAGTTTGGCCGAGGTGAAAGAGCTTACTTTGTAACCGAAGAAGTTTCTTTTGACCAAAATGTAATTAATGATGAAACAGTCGGAAGCATAACCAAAGAGCATGAGATGTGGCTTGAAAAGATGAAAAAACTTTCGCAGGACTACGGCTTTACGCTTGAACTTATGCTGATTCCCAATGTTATTCCTAAAGACATGCAAGAGCGCGTGAATGCGTTTTCTCAGTATTGTCAAAAGAACGGAATCGCTTTTACAAATTATAACTCTATGCTAAAGGAACTTGGAATCGACAGTAAAACCGACTTTATCGATCCTGCTCACTTAAATGCTTATGGTGCGCGTAAGTTTACAAGATTTTTGGAAGGAAAACTTCTTGAAGAATATAATATCGAAGGTCATGCAGATGACGAAAGATATTACCAGTGGGACATGGATTTACAGTGGTGTCAGCTACTTGAAAATCAGTACGTGATGACGCGAACGAATGACGCTTCGGAATTTGTAAACGCAATGATAAAGGTTCCGAATCAGTACACGATAATAAGTGTGGAAATAGACGCAACTCATGACGTTTCTTACTATGATGCATTAAAGGTTCTTGGTATGGAATCAGACGATTATGAGCGCGGCGGCATCTGGATTTACCACGATGGCGAGCTTAAAAAAATCTGTGAAAAGCAGGTAGGCGCCGAGGAATATGTCATCAATCTTTCGAAGTATGATACTTTAAAGATTGGCTACTATGGTCCTTACGAACCCGGAAATATTATACTTAACCGAAAAGACTGTCAGACAGGATTTGATGTAAGCTTTTTAACTTACAGTAATCTTCTTGGTGAGATTATAGCTCACCGCGGGTTTTAAAGAAGTTCTGTGTTGACAAAACAAAACTTCAATTCTATTATTAATGGCATAAGAAAAAGCGATGACGGAAACATGTCGTGTGAGATTAAGTACCAGAGATGGAAGCATATGGTGGAAGCTTCCTTACTAAAGGCACATTGATACCATTCCTGAGCTTCACACCGAATTAAGTAGGCTGTGACGTTTAACCCGCGTTAAGGGGAAGAGTTAAAGTTAAGGTGGAACCGTGTATACTGCACCCTTATATGCTTATGGCATGTAAGGGTGTTTTCTTTTGCATAAAAGATATGCGGCCGAGACTTTGATTATCAAGAAAGGAATCTTTTATTATGAAGATCACATTGAAGGACGGCTCCTTTAAGGAGTACAGCGAAGCAATGTCAGTTTATGATATTGCAGCAGACATTAGTGAAGGTCTTGCCAGAGTTGCAGCGGCAGGAGAACTTAACGGAGAGGTTGTAGACCTTAGAACAGTAGTTGAAGAAGATGCAACACTTAACATTATTACAGTAAACGATGAACAGGCTCTTAGCGTTATCCGCCATACAGCATCACATGTACTTGCTGAAGCGGTTAAAATACTTTATCCTAACGCAAAGTGTACAATCGGACCTTCTATCGAAGACGGTTTTTACTACGATTTTGATGCTGAACCTTTTACAAGAGAAGATCTTGATAAAATCGAAGCAGAAATGAAGAAGATTATTAAGGAAGGAAAGCCTTTAAAGAAGTTTACACTTCCTCGTGACGAAGCAATTAAGTTCATGGAAGAAAGACAGGAGCCTTTCAAGGTTGAACTTATCAATGACCTTCCTGCTGACGCAGAAATTTCTTTTTATGATCAGGGAGAATTTGTTGATTTATGCGCAGGCCCTCACCTTATGAGCACAAAGGGTGTTAAGGCATTCAAGCTTATTTCTTCATCAATGGCTTACTGGAGAGGCGATTCAAACAAGGCTAAACTTCAGAGAATCTACGGTACAGCATTCAACAAGAAAGAAGAACTTGAAGCACACCTTGCTAAACTTGAAGATGCTAAGATGCGCGACCACAACAAGCTTGGACGCGAAATGAAATTATTCCTTACAGCTGATGTAATCGGTCAGGGACTTCCTTTATTTACACCTAAGGGAACAAAGATGATCATGAAGCTTCAGCGCTGGATGGAAGACTTGGAAGACAACGAATGGGGCTATGTTCGTACACGTACACCCTTAATGGCCAAGTCAGACCTTTACAAGATTTCAGGTCACTGGGATCACTACATGGACGGAATGTTTATCCTTAATCAGGACAATGATGATAAGGAAACAATGGCAATGCGTCCCATGACATGTCCTTTCCAGTACTATGTATACATGAACGAACAGCGCTCTTACAGAGACCTTCCCTACAGAATGTCTGAAACATCTACACTTTTCAGAAACGAAGATTCAGGTGAAATGCACGGTCTTACAAGAGTTCGCCAGTTCACAATTACAGAAGGTCATATCGTATTAAGACCTGATCAGGCAGAAGAAGAATTAACACGCTGTGTTGACCTTGCACACTTTGTTATGAAAACACTCGGTGTTGATGGAGATGTAACATACAGACTTTCTAAGTGGGATCCTGAGAACAAGTCTAAGTACGAAGGCGACGAAGAATACTGGAATTCAACACAGCAGTTCTTACGTGACGTAATGGACAAGAACGGAATTAAGTATACAGAAGCAGACGGCGAAGCTGCATTCTATGGTCCTAAGATCGACATCCAGGCCAAGAACGTTTACGGCAAGGAAGATACAATGGTAACAATCCAGCTTG
>JAKSRS010000084.1 GCA_024403515.1 Lachnospiraceae bacterium | reverse complement strand
TGTACTGGTATAAGCCCGGTGAAAACAACATCATGCAGTTCCAGGATTTCAATACTAAGGAACCTCTTGCTCTTAACACAGGTAAGACTTACATTACTCTTTGTCCTCATGATGTTTGGGATGACGTTGAATACGTTTATCATCAGTAATTAACATTTGATTTAAAGTGGCCTTCGTTAACGCGAAGGCCATTTATTGGTTAATGATTCGAGGAGATAAATTAAGATTATGAGAAAAGAACTTGAAAAAACTTACAATCCCAAGGGGATGGAAGATCGAATTTATCAGAACTGGCTTGACAAGAAATACTTCCACGCTGAAGTAGATAAGACTAAAAAGCCTTTCACTATTGTTATTCCCCCTCCGAATATCACAGGTCAGCTCCACATGGGCCATGCACTTGATAATACAATGCAGGATATCCTTATCAGATTTAAGCGTATGCAGGGTTACAATGCACTCTGGCAGCCCGGTACAGACCACGCTTCAATCGCTACTGAGGTTAAGATTATTGAAACTCTTAAAAAAGAAGGCGTATCCAAGGAAGATCTTGGACGTGAAAAGTTTCTTGAAAGAGCATGGGAATGGAAGAAAGAGTACGGCGGAAGAATCATTTCTCAGCTTAAGAAAATGGGTTCTTCATGTGACTGGGACAGAGAACGTTTCACTATGGACGAAGGCTGTAACAAGGCCGTAACAGAAGTTTTCTGTAAGATGCATGAAAAAGGATGGATTTACAAGGGCTCAAGAATTATTAACTGGTGTCCTGTATGTAATACATCTATTTCAGACGCAGAAGTTGAATACGAAGAACAGGCCGGACATTTCTGGCACATTAAATATCCTCTTGTTGATGAAAACGGCAAGCCCTCAACTACAGAATTTTTGGAGTTTGCTACAACAAGACCCGAAACAATGCTTGGTGATACAGCTGTTGCCATTAACCCTGATGATGAAAGATACACATATCTTAAGGGCCGCAAGGTATGGCTTCCTATCGTAAACAAGCCTATTCCTGTTGTTGAAGATTCTTATGTTGATATGGAATTTGGTACAGGTGTAGTTAAGATTACACCCGCTCATGACCCTAACGACTTTGAAGTTGGTAAGCGTCATAATCTTCCTGAAATCAACATCTTAAATGATAACGCAACAATCAATTCAAACGGTGGTAAGTTTGAAGGCCTTGATCGTTACGAGGCAAGAAAGCAGATCGTTAAGGAACTTGACGAACTTGGACTTCTTGTTGAAATTGAAGATTATTCACATAACGTTGGTACACATGACCGTTGTAAGACAACTATCGAACCCATGATCAAGAAGCAGTGGTTCGTAAAGATGGATGAACTCATCAAGCCCGCTGTTAAGGCAGTTAAGGACGGAGACATCAAACTTGTTCCTGAACGTATGGACAAGACCTACTACAACTGGACAGACAACATTCGTGACTGGTGTATTTCAAGACAGTTATGGTGGGGTCACAGAATCCCTGCTTATTACTGCGAATGTGGTGAAACAATCGTTTCAAGAATGAGACCTGAAAAGTGTCCTAAGTGCGGATGCACTCATTTAGAGCAGGATCCTGATACACTTGATACATGGTTTTCATCAGCATTATGGCCTTTCTCAACTTTAGGATGGCCTGAAATGACAGAAGACCTTAAGTACTTCTATCCTACAGACGTACTTGTAACAGGTTACGATATTATTTTCTTCTGGGTAATCCGTATGATTTTCTCAGGCTTTGAAAATATGGGTGAAAAGCCTTTCAATACTGTATTATTCCACGGTCTTGTAAGAGACTCGCAGGGTCGTAAGATGAGTAAGTCATTAGGAAACGGTATCGATCCTCTTGAAATCATCGACCAGTACGGTGCTGATGCATTAAGACTTACACTTATTACAGGTAACGCGCCCGGAAACGACATGCGTTTCTACAATGAAAGAGTAGAGGCAAGCCGTAACTTTGCTAATAAGATCTGGAACGCTTCAAGATTCATTATGATGAATATGGGCGATGAAGAACCTAAAAAGCCTCTTTCTAATGAACTTGAACCCGTTGATAAGTGGATTCTTTCAAAGTGCAATACACTTATTAAAGATGTTACAGATAACATGGAAAAATACGAACTTGGTGTAGCTGTTCAGAAGGTTTACGACTTCATCTGGGATGAATTCTGCGACTGGTACATTGAAATGGTTAAGCCTCGTTTATACTCAGACAGTGATGCTTCTTCTAAGAACGCAGCATTATGGACATTAAAGCATGTATGTATCGAAAGCTTAAAGCTTCTTCATCCTTATATGCCTTTCGTTACAGAAGAAATCTTTACTACAATTCAGGATGCTGAAGAGTCTATCATGATTTCTTCATGGCCTGTATACAGCGAAGAATTTTCTTTTGCATACGAGGAAAAAGCAATTGAAACAATCAAGGAAGCTGTTCGTGCAATCCGTAATGTAAGAAGTAACATGAACGTTGCTCCTTCACGTAAGGCTGAAGTTTTCGTAGTTAGTGAAAGCGAAGAAATCAGAAAGACCTTCGAAGAAGGTATGCTTTTCTTCTCAAGCCTTGCATATGCTTCAAAGGTTGAAGTTAAGGATAATAAAGACGGTATTGCTGATGATGCGGTTTCAATCGTTATCGCCGGTGCAACTGTATATATTCCTTTCGAAGAACTTGTTGACATTGCTCAGGAAATTGAAAGACTTAAGAAGGAAGAAGCAAGACTTAATTCAGAAATTGCACGTAGCAATGGTATGTTAAGCAATGAACGTTTCCTTTCTAAAGCTCCTGAAGCTAAGGTTAATGAGGAAAAAGAAAAACTTTCTAAGTATGAGCAGATGCTTGCTGAAGTTAAGAACCGTTTAGCACAGCTTAGTAAGTAAGTTTTGTAAAATCGGTAAATGACCAATAAGCGCTTGCAAGAGGTTAGTAAATAAGTAATAATGAGGAATGACGGATTTCCGTCATTCCTTTTTAGTTATGGGATGGAGATTGTAATGAACTATTCTTATAAACAGGCCAATGATTATATACTTGATATTCCAAGATTTACCAGTAAAAATGAGCCCGAAAAAACCAGGGCTTTTCTTGAGTATCTCGGCGATATAAGTTTATCTGTACCAACTATTCATGTTGCGGGAACAAATGGTAAAGGGTCAGTGTGCGCTTACCTTTGTTCTGCATTTAAAAAGGCGGGATACAGGGCGGCCATGTTTACTTCTCCTCATCTTGTATCTATAAGGGAAAGATTTATTTGTGATGAGAAGATGATTTCAAGAGAAGATTTCACTTTCTTTTTCAACGAAGTACTTAGAAAAGTTGAAGACTTCAATAATGAAACGAATGGAAACTATCATCCTACATATTTTGAATTCCTGTTTTTTATGGGTGTTTTGTACTTTCAAAGCATCAAACCCGATGTTCTTGTTTTGGAAACCGGACTTGGCGGAAGACTCGACGCAACTAACTCAATAAGCGCACCTAAGGTATGCGTCATCACCGAAATCGGTCTTGATCATATGGAATATCTTGGTGAAAGCGTTGATAAGATTGCTTTGGAGAAGGCAGGGATAATAAAAGAAGGAATCCCTGTTGTATATGTAAACAAAGAAGTTTCAGGTCAGGTTATTAAAGAACATGCTTTAAAACTTTCAAGCGAGTCATATGCAATTGATTCTAATTCTTATGAGATTATTAAATATGCTACCACTGGTATTGATTTTTTACTGTCTAGCCGTTATCATAAAAATGTTAATCTTACGGTGGCAAGTTTTGCACCTTATCAGGTTGAAAATGCAGTAATAGCATTTCAAACTTTGGAAGTTTTTAGTGAAAAATGTAAAGAGATTTTACTTCCGATTGAGGCTATAATAGAAGGTATTAAAGCTATGAGATGGCCCGGAAGAATGGAAGGTATTTACGAAAACTTCTTCATTGACGGCGCTCACAACGAGGACGGAATAAACGCATTTTTGGAAACTGTCCAAAAAGTTCCAAGTAAGAGACGCTTTCTTTTGTACTCAGCTGTAAGTGATAAAAATGTTGAGAAGATTACAGGTAAGATTATTGATTCGGGCCTTTTTGAAGGCTACTACGTGGCTGTTTTGGATAGTTACAGGGCAGCTGATATGGCCAGACTTAAGGAATGCTTTAAAGCAGTGCAATCTGGCGCAGAGTATTTTAATTGTGTAAAAGATGCACTTGATAAAATGCTTGAAGATGCAACTGAAGAAACGATGTGTTTTGCTGCAGGATCTTTATATCTTGTAGGAGAAGTTAAGAGGATAATAAATGATAAACTTTGAAGAGGAATTAAAGAAGTTTAGCCCTAGTCTTGAGGTTGAGGAATTTGAAGATGCCTTACATAATCAGGACGTAACGGATGCGGTTGAGCTTTTGATGCATATGATGAGAGATGGTAAAGAGGATTAGGATTGATGAAATGCTACAACTGTAAAGCTGAGCTTTCTCACCATGACTTCTGCACCAACTGTAATGCTGACGTTAAATTGTACAAGAAGATAATCATGACTTCCAATTTCTTTTATAATCAGGGATTGGAAAGAGCCAAAGTCCGTGATATGTCGGGTGCAATTGTAAGTCTTAAAGAAAGCTTGAAATTCAATAAAAACAACATAAAAGCAAGAAACTTACTTGGTCTTGTATACTTTGAGACCGGCGAAGTGGTTTTAGCGCTTAGTGAATGGGTTATCAGTAAGAACTTAAAGCCCAAGAAAAACATCGCTATAGAATACATGAGTATTCTTGAAACCAACGCTGCTAAACTTGAAGGTTTAAATAATACAATCAAGAAATACAACCAGGCACTTAGTTATTGTAATAGCGACAGCGTGGATATGGCTATTATCCAGTTAAAGAAAGTGCTTTCGCAAAACCCTAAGTTTTTAAGAGCTCATCAGCTTTTAGCCCTTTGCTTTTTAGCTACGGGAAAACCCCAGTCAGCTAAAAGAGAACTTGAAAAGTGTCTTGAGATAGATGTAGCCAATACAACTACACTCAGATATCTTAAAGAAGCTGAGGCTATGATTGCTCCAACTGAGACTGATAAGAAAAAGCCCGATGCAAACGATGCTTTGGATACAGTTTCTTTTGTACGTGATAATGAACTTATCATTCAGCCCAAGGTTATAAAGGAAAGAAAGGGATCAACAACTATACTCAATATTCTTGTTGGTATCGCTCTTGGATTTGCAGTTGCCTTCTGTCTTGTGCTTCCTGCAAGAATCCAGAATGCCAAGGCTGAAGCCCAGAAGGAAATAAAAGAGATTGGAACACAGCTTGACGCCAAGAATATTCGTATTTCGGAGCTTGAAAGCGAACTTAGCGAAATGTCTGATAAGGCCAAGGAATTATCTGACAGCCTTGATGCCTATGCCGGTACTGAAGGAACCCTTCTTTCGATGGAAAACCTTCTTAAGGCTGCAGCAATGTATCTTGATAATCCTGAAAATGTCCTTGATATTGCTGATTACATTACAGCTGTTGATGAGGGCGCATGGAATGATTCAACTTCAGAAAACTACAAGGCTCTTTACTATGCTTTGAAGAATACAATTGGCCCCCAGGTAAGCATTTTATATTATGCTGACGGTGAGGTCGCCTTTAGAAATAAGCAGTACGAAGATGCAATTGCTTACTTTGGAAATGGTGTATTCTTTGATGCGGGAAATTCAGATTGCCTTTATATGCTTGCAAATTCCTATAGGGAACTTGAGAAGAATGAAGATGCAATAAAGTACTTTAACCAGGTAATTGAGCTCTTCCCCAATACTTACTATGCACAAAGATCCGAAAAGTACATTAAGGATATGACTGCTGAAAGCAACTAGATAAGATAAATAAAGCTGTCGATGGCTTAGCCTGTCGACAGCTTTTGTTTTGTAATCTAATTGTTGTTTCTGCGCAAAAAGCGTTTAATAGCTTTCGACACAGAACTATTTTTTACTGTTATATACGACCTTTGAAGAGATTCCCTTAAGCATA
>JAKSRS010000083.1 GCA_024403515.1 Lachnospiraceae bacterium | reverse complement strand
ACAGAACTATTTTTTACTGTTATATACGACCTTTGAAGAGATTCCCTTAAGCATACCAATCTTACCTGAAACAGTACTAATAACAGCTTCCGGAGCGTCTATGGCAACACTTATGATACTTAAGTTTTTTTCTCTGTAAGGAATGCCCATTCGGCCGATGATGTAGCCGGAATACTCGTGAAGAATATTGTTTAACTTGTCGATTTCATCAGTACATTCAACCATGATCCCAATTAAAGCTACTCTTGTTTCCATAGATTAATCCTTTCTGCATTAAGTAAATCTGCATCTGCTTCGTAATGACCGGTAAAAAGAAGGTACCTGTCTTTAGTAAGTTCCAAAATCAGCTTTGAAAGCGCCTCTTTATTGGCTTTATCAAGTCCGCTGAAAGGTTCATCAAGAAGAACTAAATCAGAAGGACAGAGTAAAGCTCGCAGTACCGAAAGTCTTCGCTTCATACCTCCACTAAATTCACTAACTGGTTTACATAACGCATCTTTTTCGAGAACCTTCGAGGCTATTTTTACTATTTCTTCATCGCTTGTTTTAACAGGAGTAAATATCCTTAAATTCTCTAAGGCTGTGTAGTTTTCAAGGAATATCTCATCCTGAAAGGCAATGCTTACATTCTTTATTTCAATGTTACCGCTATCAGGTTTTTCTATTCCTGTCATTAGGGACAGAACCGTTGATTTTCCAACCCCTGACGGTGCTACAAGCATATAATTTTTGGCCTTTTTAAAGTCGATTGTAAGGTCAGTAAAAAGAAGGTTTTCACCAAAGGATTTACTTACGCTGCTAAAAAATGGAAGAGAGCGTTCTTTGGCTTTATAAGAAATTTTTAAAGGCTTAAAATGGTGATTTCCAAGCCTTTCTACGAGAAAGATAACAATCTTTTCAAAGGCGAAACAAAGAAAAACAACAACCAAAGTCCAGGCAAAAAGTTCATCATTTTCAAGGTAAACCTTGGAAACGTAGAGGCGTTCTCCAAGAGTGTTTTTACTCATTCCGATTACTTCGGCGGCTACTCCTGATTTCCAGGCAAGCCCTATGGAAGTTTTCATCCCTGAAACAAGATAGGGATAAACAGCGGGCCAGTAGAGATATTTTATTTGGTCTACCGGCTGAAGCTTACAAATACCGGCAAGGTTTTTAAAGTTCTTATCGTGGTGCCCTAAGCCTTCAAGTGTAGCTACGTATATGTTAGGAAGCACGATTAAAAAGGCAATATACACGGATAGTCTTACTGAACCAAACCAGATAAGAAGAATAACTACAAAAGACGCTACAGGGACTGATTTTATGGCCACCATAAGTGGTTTTAAAAAGTCTTCTATGATGCCGTATTTGTAGCTTAAACCCGAAAGAATAATTCCTAAAATCGTTGCAAGGAAAAATCCTAAAAATATCATTGCAGTCGAGTTTAAGATTCTTAGATAAAACTGCAGGCTGAAAAGGTTTTTTATAAGTGCAATGAAAACATTTAGCGGACCTGCAAGGACTATGCTGTTGTTTATAACTAAGCTTAGTATCTGCCAGATTAATAGCCATATGGCAATGATTACTATGTTTTTTACTGTTTTATTTTTCATGATTTAGTAGTGTAACCGTAAGGCGGGAGCCTTATGGTAATTAGTTAAAACCAAAGGGCTGAGCCCTATGGTAATTAGTAGTAAAAACTGTCTGAAGGAAGAGCCCCGCCAACAGAAGCAGGATCGATGTTGTAAAGTTCTGAAAGATAACCTTTTAATGCCTCTTTCATTTCGCCGCCGCTAATGCAGGTTATGTTGCAGTAGGGAATCGCAAGCTTTGCAATGGGAGCCTTTTCAATGATACCTGTTTTAACAATAAGTTCAGCAGCCTCATCTGGATTTTGGTTTACATAATCTGCGCTTTCCTTGTGCTCATTTATAAAAGTTTCAACCTCTTTTTTGTGGTCTTTTAAAAAGTCATTTCTTACAACTGTTACTCCGGTAACGAGTCTTGCACCGGTGTCAGAAACATTATCCCATTCCTTGGTTAAATCAAGAACAACCGAAAGATTTTCGTTCTGCTTTGTGGCTGCAGTTACAAAAGGCTGGGGAAGAATACCGACTGCCGTATCATCGTTTGCAAGAATAGCGGCAACTTCAGTAGGCTCTGATTTGTACTCGATTTGAACATTGGATGTGTCAAGACCGGCCTTGTTTAAAAGGTATGAAAGAACGAAGTCGGGAGTTGTTCCTTTGCCGGTAAGGTATATGGTCTTTCCTTCAAGGTCGTCAATCATTTCAATAGTCTTATCGGCTGATACAGCATATAAAACTCCGAGAGTATTGATATCAATGACAGTAACGTTTTCGTTGGACTTTTTGTAGAGAATACTTGCAACATTTGCTGGTACTAAAGCGATATCCAAATCGCCTGAAATCATCTTGGGAAGGATTTCATCGGCAGCAGTTGCCATTTCAAAAGAATAATTTCCTAAAGCCTTACCATCATCGGAAAGCTCCATAAGATAGACAAGTCCCATAGAAGTGGGACCTTTGAGTGAACCAACCCTGATCTGGGCGGTTTCTTTTTCCTTGCATGCGCAAAGAGACAGCAGCATTAAGGCTACCGCCATGAAAGATAACAATTTCTTTTTCATTTAATTCCTTTCTTGCCCCTTAGAAAACCTTCGGGGTCAGATAAAATTTATTAGCAGCATATTCTCCATCGGACGCATCCTTTGGGTCATATGTTAATGCTCATACTAATCGAGTCCGAGCGAACTTAGAAAGTATACCATTCGATTTTCAAACTGTGAATAGAAATCTTCGTTTGTATCGTAAGGGGCATAAAAGAAGACTTTCAAAAGAACGATGCTCATGTTTTTTGCCATCTCTTCATCGCCCTCATCTTTAACAATACCCTGCATACGCTTTAATAAATCGTGCCAGGAAAGAATGTATTTTTCGTAAGAAGAAAGCTCGTCAATTCCAAGCCAGTCTTTGATTTTAACCTTGGTTTTATTGGGCTTTGGACACTCGTCTTTCTGGATAAAGTAACTAAATGTCCCGTCTTCATAGATGCGCCCTAAGGGGAAAAGTCTGCAAAATCCGGGTCTGAAGCTGTGGATGTTACAACGTCCCTCAGCTGAAAGAAAACCGCAGGCCCCGCTTTTATCGCTAATGAGAATATGGGGAGCAATCAATCCGTCAACGACAGTCAGCTCCACGTACTTACCAAGCAGTGAAGAAAAGTCTGTAGAAAGGCCTTTTGTAAGGTTATAGACGTCGTAAGGATCAAGGATAATTGTATCGCCCATCTGCTCGCAGCAATAGGAACAACCCTTGCAGCCATCGCAGCTTATACGCACCAAATCGTCCTTTAAATATCGTTTGCCATTTGAAATTTCATTAATATCAACATTTCTTTCCATAACACACTTAGTCTATCAAAAAAAGCCTTTAAATTAAAGGGATTTAAGGCTTTTTTTACATTTGAGATATGGAAAAGGAGGTTTCTTTATGATATAATGTGTTTCGATTGTGGCGTAAAGCCTTTTATAGGAGGAAATATCAATGAGTTTAAAGATTGAAAAGCTTGAAAACAGCATGGCTAAGTTAACTATTGAAGTAAGTGCTGAAGATTTTGAAAAGGCTGTTGAGAAGGCTTATCAGAAGAATAAGAATAAGATTAGCGTTCCCGGATTCCGTAAGGGTAAAGTTCCGAGAGCAATGGTAGAAAAGATGTATGGCAAGGAAGTATTCTTTGAGGATGCTGCCAATGAAATTATTCCCGATGCATATGAAAATGCTCTTAACGAGTGTGAAGAAGATATCGTATCAGCACCTAAGATTGATGTTGTTACACTTGAAGCTGGAAAGCCTTTCGTTTTCACAGCTGAAGTTGCTTTAAAGCCTGAAATCAAACTTGGTAAATACAAGGGTGTAAAGATCGATAAGATCGATACAACAGTTTCAGATGATGAAGTTAATGCAGTAATTGAAAGAGAACGTGAAAACAGCGCAAGAAGCATTGCTGTAGATCGTCCTGTTCAGGCCAAGGATGAAACAATCATCGACTTCGAAGGATTTGTTGATGGTGTAGCATTCGAAGGTGGTAAGGGTGAAAACTATCCTTTAACTATCGGTAGCGGTGCATTCATTCCCGGATTTGAAGACCAGCTCATCGGCGCTAAGAAGGGTGATGAAGTAGAAGTTAAGGTTACATTCCCTGAAGATTACCACGCTGAAGACTTAAAGGGTAAAGAAGCGGTATTTAAGTGCAAGATTAACGAAATTAAGGAAAAAGAACTTCCTGAACTCGATGATGATTTTGCAGCTGAAGTATCTGAATACGATACATTTGATGAATACAAGGCAGCTACAGTAAAGAGCCTTCAGGACAAGAAACTTGAAGACGCTAAGAACCAGAAGGAAGAAGCTGTTATTGAAGCAATCATTGCAGCATCAGAAATCAACCTTCCTGAAGCAATGGTAGAAACAGAGAAGCGTAACATGATCCAGGATTTCGCACAGAGAATCCAGTCACAGGGTCTTACAATGGAACAGTACATGCAGTTTACAGGCATGACAGCTGATAAGCTTCTTGAGCAGGTTGCTCCTCAGGCTGAAAGCCGCATCAAGTCAAGACTTGTTCTTGAAGGTGTTGCTAAGGCTGAAAACATTGAAGTTTCAGATGAAGATTTTGCAGCAGAAATCCAGAGAATGGCAGATGCTTACAAGATGGAAGTAGAAAAGCTTAACGAGATCATTGATGATAACGCTAAGAAGCAGATTAAGAACGACCTTGCTATCCAGAAGGCAGTTGAATTCGTAGTTTCAAATGCTAAAGAAGGAAAGTAATCAGTTCGGAAAGTGTGAGGTTAAATTATGAGTTTAGTTCCTTACGTCATTGAACAGACAAGTCGTGGAGAACGTTCTTATGACATTTATTCACGATTACTTAAAGAAAGAATTATCTTCATTGGAGAGGAAATTACTGAAGTAACAGCAAGTCTTGTTGTTGCTCAGCTTCTTTTCCTTGAAGCTGATGATCCTGAAAAGGACATCCATATTTACATCAACAGCCCCGGCGGTTCAGTAACAGCAGGTATGGCCATCTACGATACAATGCAGTTTGTAAAGTGTGATGTTTCAACTACTGTTATCGGTATGGCAGCCAGCATGGGAGCTTTCCTCCTTGCAGGTGGAAAGAAGGGTAAAAGATATGCTCTTCCCAATGCTGAAGTTATGATTCACCAGCCTCTTGGCGGAACTCAGGGTCAGGCTACAGAAATCGAAATCGCTGCTAAGCATATCCTTGGAACCAAGGCTAAATTAAACAAGCTCCTTGCAGAAAACACAGGACGTTCATACGAAGAGATTTGTGCTGATACAGAACGTGATAACTGGAAGAGTGCTGAAGAAGCCAAGGAATACGGTTTGGTTGATGAAGTTATTTACAATCACGAGAAATAACGGAGATAGCAATGGCTAAAACGACTAACCAGGGATCTAAAGAGCCTTGCTGCTCATTCTGTGGAAAGCCACAGCATTTAGCATCCAAGCTTATTTCGGGTCCTAATAATATTTTTATTTGTGATGAATGTGTAGAAATCTGCGCTGATATCATAGAGGATGAACTTGAAGAAGAAAAGTTTGATTCAGCTTCTTTTGACGCCAATGAAATCAATCTTTTAAAGCCCAAGGAAATTAAGGCATTTCTTGATGAATACGTTATTGGTCAGGAAGAAGCCAAGAAAGTTCTTTCAGTTGCGGTTTATAACCACTATAAACGAATTTCTTCAGAAATTTCCGAAGGCGAAGTTGAACTTCAGAAGAGTAACATCATCATGCTGGGACCGACCGGTTCCGGTAAAACCTATTTAGCACAGAGTCTTGCAAAGATTATTAATGTTCCTTTTGCAATAGCAGATGCCACAACACTTACCGAAGCAGGTTATGTTGGCGAGGACGTTGAAAATATCTTGCTTAAGCTTATTCAGGCTGCGGACTATGATGTTGATAGGGCATCAAGAGGTATCGTCTATATCGATGAAATCGATAAGATTACCAAGAAAAGTGAAAACGTATCTATAACAAGAGACGTTTCAGGTGAAGGTGTACAGCAGGCACTTTTAAAGATTATTGAAGGTACTGTTGCAAATGTTCCGCCCCAGGGTGGACGTAAGCATCCTCAGCAGGAACTTATTCCTATAGATACTACAAATATTTTGTTCATCTGCGGTGGCGCATTTGACGGACTTGAAAAGATAGTAGAAGCTCGACTTGATAAGGGTTCAATCGGATTTAATGCTGAGGTTGTTTCCAAATCAACCAGAGAAATCGGTGAAGTCTTTAAGGATGTTACACCTCAGGACTTAATCAAATTCGGACTTATTCCTGAATTTGTTGGTCGTGTACCGATTAATGTTTCATTAGAAGGTCTTGATAAGGATGCTATGGTAAGAATCCTTACTGAGCCCAAGAATGCATTAGTTAAACAGTACAAGAAACTCTTTGAAATGGATGGAGTGGAACTTGAATTTGAAAAAGAAGCTGTAGAAGCAATTGCTAAGAAAGCTATCGAAAGAAAGACAGGTGCCAGAGGACTTCGTTCAATTCTTGAATCCATTATGATGGATGTAATGTATAGAATTCCTTCAGATGATGAAGTAAAGAAATGCATTATTACAGAAAGCTCCGTAACAGAGGGCGCATCACCCAAGGTAATGGATGGTAAGGGTAAAGCCTTAAATTAATTTAAAGCATGGGCGCTGCTTCGGGGAACCGGTGCAGCGCTTTTTACTTTATGTAAAAAAAAGAAAAAACGCGAGTATTCCCTCGCAGATGAATGTTTATAAACATTCGACACTGAAAGGAAATATATATGAGTATGACTAGAACTATCCCAGCATTAGTGCTTAAAGAAATGGTTATAATGCCGGGAAATATTATAAATTTTGATATCAACAGACCACAGGCGCTGGATAAACTTGAAGAAGTTATGTCAACCGACCAGATGGTTTTTGTTATTACACAAAAGGAAGGAATCGACCCTACGGTTTTAGATGGAAGATTCTTTGAGGTTGGTGTTATTTCCAAGATTCG
>JAKSRS010000082.1 GCA_024403515.1 Lachnospiraceae bacterium | reverse complement strand
TCTGGTGTTGCTTCAATGACATACCTTAAGGCTGTTGAAGCTGGTGTTGACGTAATCGACTGTGCAATGAGTCCTTTTGCTCTTGGTACATCACAGCCTGCAACAGAAGTTATGGTTGAAACATTCAGAGGTACAGAATTTGATACCGGATATGATCAGAACCTTCTTGCAGAAATCGCTGATTACTTTGCACCTTATAAGGAAGAATGCTTAAAGAGCGGACTTCTTAACACTAAGGTTCTTGGTGTTAACATTAAGACATTACTTTATCAGGTTCCTGGTGGTATGCTTTCTAACATGGTATCTCAGCTTAAGGAACAGCATGCTGAAGATAAGTACAGAGAAGTACTTGAAGAGATTCCTCGTGTTCGTAAGGACTGCGGTGAGCCTCCGCTTGTTACACCTTCTTCACAGATCGTTGGTACACAGGCTATCTTCAACGTTCTTATGGGCGAAAGATATAAGATGGCTACTGGTGAATTTAAGGATCTCCTTCGTGGTAACTATGGTCAGACAGTTAAGCCTATGAACCAGGAAGTTATTGATAAGGTTATCCCCGGTGAAGCCAGATCAACTGCTCGTTCAGCTGAAGCTACAGGTCATACAGAACCCGAACTTGCTTCAATCGAAGCAGAAATGAAGCAGTACAAGCAGCAGGATGAAGACGTATTATCATATGCTTTATTCCCTCAGGTTGCTACAGACTTCTTCAAGTATCGTGAAGCACAGCAGACAAAGATTGATGCTGGTGCAGCTGATACTAAAAATGGAGCTTATCCTGTATAATTTTTAAAAACTTAGGCTCTCGCATATTGCGAGGGCCTTTTTTTATGTGTATAATAACGAATGTTATTAGAATGGTATGGAAGGATAAGAAAATGGCTAGAAAAGAGATTATAAGTCGCAATGACATTATTGATGCGGCTTTTTCGATGACAAGCGAACAGGGTGTTATGGAAGTTACAGCAAGAAAGCTTGCTACTTATGCCGGTTGTTCAACTCAACCTATTTTTCGCAATTTTTCAGGCATGGAAGAATGCTTGTGTTGCGTTTTTGACAAGTCTTTAGAATATTTTGATGATTACAATAATAGTTATGAAAAGACTAGCAAAGTTCCTTTTGTAAATCTTGGAATTGCATATATTTCTTTTGCTACTAAGGAACCTCATTTGTTTTCATTTCTTTTTATGTCTCCCAATAATAAAGGATTAAACATGTATTCTCTTTTAAATGCACGAACAGGATGTGTTATGAATGAGATGAATCTTGCACGTGAAGATGGTGTAAAGAGTCCGGAAATGATCTTTATGAAGATGTGGATGCTTATTCATGGTGCTGCATGCATGTGCATAACCGGTGACTATGACTTGACTGAAGATGAAACAAAAGTTCAGCTGGAAGAAGCATATAAGTGCTTTTTAAAGGCATAAAAGGAAGGTAACTGTTTTGGAAGAAAGTATAAATTTATTAACTCTTATAAATGAAAAATATCCTAAATTAAGTAAGGGACATAAATTAATTGCAGCATATATTGTTGACAGATATGACCAGGCTGTTTTTATGACTGCTGCCAAATTAGGTGAAGCAGTTGGTGTAAGTGAATCCACTGTTGTTCGATTTGCGACAGCATTAGGCTTTGATGGGTTTCCTGAATTTTCGGATGCTTTTACTCTTTGGTATAAAGATAAGATGAATTCTGTTCAGAAAATTGGAGCTAAATATGGCAAGAGTTCTCAGTCTGACCTTGTTAATTCTGTTTTACATGCTGATATTGAAAAGATTGAAGATACACTTGAAAATCTTGATGTTAATGCCTTCGAGATGGCTGTTGATATTATATTAAAGGCTAAAAAAATATATATTGTAGGATTAAGAACCTGTGAACCTTTGGCTGAGTTTTTGCATTTCTATTTAAACATGATAAGACCCGATGTTTTCATGATTAAAACAACAAGTGCCAGTGAGATGTTCGAACAGATGATAAGAATCGGCGAGGAAGACTGTATTATTGGTATAAGTTTCCCGAGATATTCAATGAGAACATTGAAGGCTATGGAATTTGCCAGGGATAGAAATGCCAGTATTATATCAATCACTGATTCAGCACATTCGCCTATGAACTTATATTCATCATGTAATCTGATTGCAAGAAGCGATATGGTTTCAATTGTTGATTCTTTAGTTGCACCTCTAAGCGTAATTAATGCGCTTGTGGTTGCATTATGCTTAAGACTTCCTAATGAAGTAAATAAGAACTTAAAGACTCTTGAAGAAGTTTGGGGTAATTATCAGATTTATCTTAATGATGAAATTAATTTTATTGATGATGAACCGGTACTAAATTATTCATTGAAAAATGAAGTATCCGATGATGAGGACGAAGATTAATGAAAGTAGTAGTAATAGGTGGGGGAGCTGCCGGCCTTATGGCCGCATATAGTGCTTCTTTATGTGGTGATGAGGTTACTATACTTGAAAAGAATGAAAAAGTCGGTAAAAAGATTTTTATAACAGGTAAAGGCAGATGTAATGTAACAAATGCATCAGATGCAGATGTATTTTTCAATAATCTTAATCGTAATCCTAAGTTTATGTATAGCGCTTTTTATTCTTTTGACAATAATGCTGTTATGGATTTTTTTGAAAGTGGAGGATGTCCGTTAAAGGTTGAAAGAGGAAATCGTGTATTCCCGGTTTCTGATCATTCTTCAGATATTATTAAAGTATTATCAGATAAAGTTAAGGAAAATGGCGTTAAAGTTGTATTAAACACAAGTGTTAAATCAATTGAAACTAAAGACGGAGCGGTCACTAAAGTTAAGGTCAAAGGGAAAGACTATCTTGCAGACAAGGCAATCCTTGCTACCGGAGGAGCATCTTATCCATTAACCGGTTCTACGGGTGATGGATACGAAATGGCTAAGGCTTTGGGTCATTCTGTCATCGAGCCTAAAGCTTCTTTAATTCCTTTTGTAACTGATGATGCCTGGATTCCTGATTTGATGGGTTTATCACTTAAAAATGTAGAATTAAAACTTATATCCGGGAAGAAAACTTTGTTTAGTGAACTGGGTGAAATGCTTTTTACTCACTTTGGAATTTCTGGTCCGCTTGTTTTGTCGGCAAGTGCTTATTATCAGAATGCATGTGATAAAAATCAAAGTGTTGAGTGCGTTATTGATCTTAAGCCTGCACTTGATTATGATACTTTGGATTTAAGAATCAGAAGAGACTTTGAACAGGCCAAGAACAAGATTTTTAAAAATTCTCTTGATGAATTATTACCACAAAGACTTATTCCTGTAATCGTTGAAAAGTCAGGAATTGACCCTATGAAAAAGGTTAATGAGATTTCCAAAGAAGAACGTCTTAAACTTGGATATGTTATGAAGAATCTTGATATTAGCATTACGGGTGTAAGACCTATTAATGAAGCTATTATTACAAGAGGAGGTATAAATGTTAAAGAAATTGATGCCTCAAGTATGGAGTCCAAACTAGTAAGAGGACTTTTTTTTGCCGGAGAAATAATAGATGTTGATGCTATGACCGGAGGATACAATCTTCAGGTTGCCTGGTCAACAGGATTTCTTGCGGGTTTAAATTAATTGAAAGGACATTATTAAATGAACGGATTTTTTTCAATTGCAATAGATGGGCCTGCCGGTGCAGGTAAAAGCACCATTGCCAAGAAGGTTTCCAAAGACCTTGGTTTTGTATATGTAGATACAGGAGCAATGTATCGTGCGATGGGCTATTACTGCGTTTCCAACAATATTGATACAAATAACGAAGAAGAAGTATATGCAAACTTAGATAAAATGGATGTTTCCATCAAGTATATTGATGGAGAGCAGGCAGTATTTTTAAATGGTGAAAATGTCAATGCATTTATCCGTACGCCACAGATAGGTGAAGCAGCTTCTTCTGTATCTGTACATAAAGAAGTTAGAGCCAAGCTCGTTGCACTTCAGCAGAAGCTTGCATTAAAAGAAAATGTTGTTATGGATGGTCGAGATATTTCGCTTGCAGTACTTCCGAATGCTGAAGTAAAGGTTTATCTTGATGCTGATGTTAAGGTTCGTGCCAAAAGAAGGTATGATGAACTTGTTGCTAAGGGTGAAAAGTGCGATTTGACTGAAATAGAGAAGGATGTTGCCGAAAGAGACTATAGGGACATGCATCGAGATAATTCTCCGCTTGTTCGTGTGCCTGAAGCTACGTATATTGACTCATCTTATATGACAATTGATGAAGTTGCAGGAAAGATAGAAGAACTTTATTTTGAAGTAAAGGGTAAATAATGGAACGTAAGGTAATATTGGCCGAAAATGCCGGCTTTTGTTTTGGAGCAAATAGGGGATATAAGGCTGTTGAAGATTCGATAAATGATGATATTCCAATTTATACATTTGGACCTATTCTTAATAATACTAAGATTGTTGAAGGCTTTGCACAAAAAGGTGTAAAAGTTGTAAATAATATTGAGGAATTTAAAAATCTTAAAAAGGGTAAAATTATAATCAGATCGCATGGTGTGTCAAAAGAAAAGTATGAAGCTATTCTTGCTACCGGATTTGAAGTATTTGATGCAACCTGTCCATTTGTTAAAAGAATTCATAAGATTGTTGAAAAACAGAGTCTTTTAGGGGACAGGATAGTAGTAATAGGAAACCCTGTGCACCCTGAAGTAGAGGGTATTGTAGGTTGGAGCTGTAACGGTGCTACAGTTATCGAAAACGCTTCAGAAGCGTCAGAATTTGTTGCAAAAGAAAATGAAAATATAACAATAGTTTCTCAAACCACCTTTAATCGCAAGAAATTTGAAGAATTAGTTGATATTTTCGCTAAAAACAGTTACAATATCAATGTTATGAATACAATTTGCGATGCGACTGCAATTCGACAGGCTGAAGCGGAACAATTATCACAGGATTGCGATGTTATGATTGTAATTGGTGATAAGCTTAGTAGCAACAGTCGAAAGCTTTATGAAATATGCAGTAGCAAGTGTAGCAGAACATACTTTGTAGAGACGGTGGATGACTTAAAGGGGATTCTTGGTAATTCAGTCGAATCTATTGGTATAACAGCCGGGGCTTCTACCCCAAAATATATTATTGAGGAGGTTCAAAACTATGTCAGAAATGACTTTTGAACAGATGCTTGATGCATCATTTAAGACAATTCATACTGGAGAGGTTGTAGAGGGTACGGTTATCGATGTTAAAGCCAATGAAATCATCCTTAACATCGACTACAAGTCAGATGGTGTTCTTTCAAAGAATGAATATACAAACGAGCCCAATGTTGACCTTACAACTGTTGTAAAAGTTGGCGACACAATGGATGTTAAAGTGCTTAAGGTAAATGATGGTGACGGACAGGTTCTTCTTACATACAAGAGACTTGCAGCTGACAGAGGCTCCAAGAAACTTGAAGAAGCATTTGAATCACAGGAAATCCTTAAGGCTAAGGTTACACAGGTACTTGATGGTGGTGTTTGTGTAGTAGTTGAAGAAGTTAGAGTATTCATTCCTGCAAGCCTTGTTTCAGATTCATTTGAGAAGGATCTTTCTAAGTATGCCGGACAGGAAATTGAATTTGTAATTAGAGAGTACAATCCTAAGAAGCGTCGTTTCATTGGTGATAGAAAGACAATCCTTGTTGCAAGAAAGCAGGAAACACAGAAGAAGCTTCTTGAAACAATTAAAGAAGGAGATGTTGTTGAAGGTATTATCAAGAACGTTACAGACTTCGGTGTATTTGTTGATCTTGGCGGCATTGATGGACTTTTACATATTTCAGAAATGAGCTGGGGACGTGTTGAGAACCCTAAGAAGAATTACAAGGCTGGCGATAAGCTTACGGTTCTTCTTAAAGAAATCAACGAAAATAAGATTGCATTATCACTTAAGTTTAATGATACAAATCCCTGGATCAATGCAGAAGAAAAGTATGCAGTTGGTAATGAAGTAACAGGTAAGGTTATGAGAATGACTGACTTTGGTGCATTCGTAGAACTTGAATCAGGTATCGATGCATTACTTCATGTTTCTCAGATTTCAAAGGATCATATCGAAAAGCCTTCAGATGTATTAAAGGTTGGCGATGAAGTAACAGCAAGAGTTGTTGATTTTAACCTTGAAGATAAGAGAGTAAGCATTTCAATCAAGGCTTTAACAGCTCCCGAAGAAGTTAAGACCGCTGAAGATGATGCTGATGTTGCTTCTGTAGATATTGAAGCAGTTATCGCTAACGAGGCTGAATAATTTAAAAAATAAATATAATGAGGTAATGACCTATGGCTTATGATTATGAGTACTTCAAAAAAGCAATTTTTGATATGACAAAAATTGACTTAAACTCGTACAAAGAGAAGCAGATGAAGCGTCGTATTGACACACTAATCGACAAGCTAAAGGTTGTGGGATATGAGAATTACGTTAAACTTATTCAAACTGATAAAGAAAGATTTGAAGAGTTTGTAAGTTATTTAACTATTAATGTTTCGGAATTTTACAGAAATCCGGATCAGTGGGAATTAATGGACAAGGAAATTATTCCTGAACTTGTTAGTAAGTTTGGAAAGAACCTAAAGATTTGGAGTGCTGCCTGCTCGACAGGTGATGAACCTTATTCTTTGGTTATGGCCTTATCCAGACACATTCCGATTAACCAGATTAAGATTTTTGCTACAGATATTGATAAGCAGATTCTTGAAAAGGCTAAACTTGGTATTTACTCTGCAAAGAGTATTGAAAATGTACCGGCCGATTTAAAGAAGAAGTATTTTACCGAAATTGGAGGAGCATATAAGATTTCAGATGAAATCAAATCAAGAGTTGAGTTTAAACAGCACAACTTATTGAAGGATGCTTATCCAAAGGACTGCAATATGATTGTATGTCGTAATGTACTTATATACTTTACTGAAGAGGCCAAAGATGAAGTCTTTAGAAAGTATTATGATACATTAGCAAGTAAGGGTATTTTGTTCATTGGAAGTACTGAACAGATTATTAATTACAAAGAGATGGGTTATTTAAGAAAGAATTCTTTCTATTATGAAAAACCTTAA
>JAKSRS010000081.1 GCA_024403515.1 Lachnospiraceae bacterium | reverse complement strand
CCTTCTTTTTCCTATTGCTTAATCCTCACTTTTTATCCATTTGTGTAATAAAAGTGGATTTTCTAAGGTTCACATAACACATTTTGATGTAAACACATTATGTATATAGTCCAAAGGTACCAGTATTGTGTTATAATAGGCAAGAAATGACATTCATTTTGCATAAAATGACACGTAAAAAAGTGGATATGATGTCAGAAAATGTGGATAACTTTGTGGATAATGTTGATTCTTACGTTTAAAGTGCCATTTATGGGACTGAATTATCAACAGGTTATTCACAATTGTTGAAAGTTCAAAAATGCAGAAATCTTGCAAATACTGAATCGGTCAATATTGTTATGTAATCCACTTTTGGGTGTTATGAAAACCATTTTAAGACTGTTATGTTAAACATGACGGAGCTAACTTGCAATTTGAAGTTGCCAGACAGTTAACAGCTGTTTGTTAAAGTCTAATATGTGTGGAAAAATTGTGCGGGTTTATAGGTTAAAAAGAAGGTAAAAACGTGAATTTAGCGGTACTTTTAAGCGGCGTTGTCTTTGACAGTCAAAAGGCATTAATGAGAGGAATCGAAAAGAGCGTGCAGAAGTTTAACGATGTGTGCTCTGTTTTTTGCTGCCATGTAAATGTATTTGAAAATGATTTGTACGGAATCGGCGAGTACAAGATTTTTGATCTGCCGGATTTTAATAATTATGACGGTGTGATTTTTGTAAGAAACACATTTAAAGATCAGGAACTTACCAAAAGTATTTCAGATAGAATTAAGGAAGCCAGAAAGCCCTGCGTTTGCATTGATGGAATAGATGATGATTTTGTTAACCTTTGCAACAATGAATATGAGGCAACAATCGAGCTTGTCGAGCACCTTATAAAGATCCACGACTGTAAAAGCTTTGCCTTCATAGGAGGAACTGTAGGGGGAAGCGACTCAGAAGCCAGATATGCAGGCTTTAGAGAAGCACTTTCCATAAATGATATTTCATACGATGAAGATAACTTCTATCTTGGAAACTACGAGTTTAGGGATGGAGTTGAGGCTGTTAAATATTTTGTCGAAAGAAATGAAAAGATGGTCGATGCGATTGTCTGTGCAAACGACCAGATGGCAGTAGGCGCCATATCACAACTGTCCAGAGAAGGATTTAAGGTTCCAAGAGACGTTAAGGTCGTTGGCATTGACTACGATTTTGCATCAAGAGCGATGTCTCCAAGTCTAACTACCTTTGAAAGACCTCAGTATGAAAAGGGTCAGCAGTCGGTTGAGATTCTGCATTCTTTTGCCACATATAAAAAAGGAGAAGTTATAAACTCCGAAACAAAGATTAAGATATATGAAAGCTGTGGCTGCTCCAATAGAAGACGCCTTCGTTTCTCGGAAGGAAAAGATTTCGCGGAAGCTTTGTATGAACAGGCCGAACTTACCCAGGTTGTCAAAAGAATGTCAGCCGGCTTAATGTCACAAAACGACTACGGAAACCTCATAAGTTACATGGAAGACTATGCTTTATCGCTAAATCCTCAGGAATTATACCTTTGCCTTAATGACAGACCAGCTGTTGAAATTGACTACATTGGCTATTCAGAGGCTGTGGTCAGGGGGAATCGGAAAAATGAAAGAGACTATACTGACGATATAAAATGTATCATCAACATCAGTGACGGTAAGTGCATAAGCGAAGAGGTGACCTTTAACAGAAAGAAACTTTTCCCTCCTAATTCAGGAAGAAAAGAAGGTGTTACATACTATTTTTACCCGGTTAACTATCTTGATAGAAATTTTGGTTACGCTATTTTAGGAGGAACAGGTTCATTAATCAGAAATGATTTCTTCCCTAACTGGGTAACACTCGTTGGAAATGCGCTTGAAAACTTCAGAAAGAAAACCATCATGGAGCAGATGATCAATACTCTGGACAGAATGTGGATTTACGATACACTTACAGGAATCTACAACCGCGCAGGATTTTATAAACTCTGCGAGCCTTTGGTTTCTGAATCAAGATCAAAGGGTGCACCTTTAGCAGTTTATTTTCTTGATGTTGACGGATTAAAACAGGTAAACGATGCTCATGGTCATGACGCAGGTGATGAACTTATTAAAGAAGTAGCCTCTATATTAAAGGAACAGCTCGAAGATAAAGAACTTATTATGCGATATGGCGGTGATGAATTTGTTATTTTATCGCCAAAATGCAGTAAAACTGAAGTCGCTCTTAGAATAGAAAAGATTGAAAATGCTTTTAAAAAGAGAAATGAAACCCGTTATAGTGTTTATAACATCTCAGCTTCCATTGGCCACTACGTTACAAGAATAGCAGACGTTGAGGATTTAACAGCCTGCGTTGAAGAGGCCGATAAGGAAATGTACAAGATGAAAAAGGCCAAAAAGGAAAAGGTGTTACAATCATAAAGTAAATAAGCTTCCCTAAGGAAACTACGCTAAAATTTTTATAAAAATATGGTCGCGTTAATTGACTTAATAAAATCAGATAATTACAATTCCTTATTGTGAATATATAAATTGGAGGAAGAAAATGAAGCGATACGGAAAGTATATAAAGCCGTATTTATCTGCATTTATATTAGGACCAATGCTTATGATCGTTGAAGTACTAGGGGAAATTGTACTTCCTAAGCTTATGGCCGGAATTATAAATGTCGGAACGGTAAACGGAAACATTCCTTATATCTTAAGGACCGGCGGTCTGATGATCCTTACAGCCATCATTATGGCTCTAGGCGGAATCGGCGGTGCTTATTTTGCAACCAAGGCTTCAATTAACTTTGCTGCAGATATAAGAAGAGACGCATTTAAAAAGGTTCAGACCTTTTCTTTTGTTAATATCGATAAATTCAGTACCGGTTCTTTGGTAACAAGACTTACCAACGACGTAACTCAGGTACAGAATCTTGTAAGCATGGCACTACGAATGATGCTTCGTGCACCCGGAATGCTTATCGGTGCTGTTATTATGGCCTTTGCCATGAATAGAAGATTAGCACTCGTTATCGTAGTTGTTGTGCCGATTCTTATTTTACTTATCATAATTGTAATGAACATTGCCTTCCCCAGATTCCAGGCACTTCAGGCCAAGATTGATAAGCTCAATTCTACAATCAGAGAGTCTTTACAAAACGTTCGTGTAATCAAGTCCTTTGTAAGAGATGATTTTGAAGAAAAGAAATTTGAAGAAGCCAATAAAGACCTTAAAGATACAGGTATGCGTGCCTTCAAGGTTATGATTACAACCTGGCCTTTAATGGGATTTATGATGAACTTCACAACTCTTGCGGTTGTATGGTTTGGCGGTAAGCAGATTATCGTCGGCGAGATGATGGTCGGTGATTTAACAGCCTTCATTACATATGTAACTCAGATTCTTTTTTCACTTTTAATGGTTTCAATGGTTATTTTGCAAAGCTCACGTGCTTTTGCATCAGCCAAGCGAATCAATGAGATTCTCGACTGTGAAGTTGATATTGTAGATACAGATGCAGCTTCACCTGAAAAGACTGTAGATACAGGTTCAGTAAAATTTGAAAACGTAAGTTTCAGATATTATAAGGAAAGCGGTGAAAAGGTTCTTGATAACATTAACTTTGACATCGCATCAGGTGAAACAGTAGGTGTCATCGGTTCAACAGGTTCAGGAAAGACTACACTTGTTTCACTTATTCCAAGACTTTACGATACCGACGAGGGTAAGGTTT
This sequence comes from Lachnospiraceae bacterium, assembly GCA_024403515.1. Classification (GTDB taxonomy): domain Bacteria; phylum Bacillota; class Clostridia; order Lachnospirales; family Lachnospiraceae; genus UBA1258. The sequence goes on along the minus strand of JAKSRS010000081.1, from coordinate 3,598 downwards.
ATGTTGACGGAGTCGACGTAAGAGACTACTCACTTAAGAACCTTCGTGATGGCGTATCCGTTGTTTTGCAAAAGAACGTGTTATTCTCAGGAAGCATCGAAGAGAACCTTTTATGGGGTGATGAGAGTGCAAGCCATGAGGATATCGTAGAAGTTGCTAAACTTGCCCAGGCTGATGGTTTTGTAACTTCATTTGAAGAAGGTTACGAAAGAGATTTAGGACAGGGTGGTGTAAACGTATCCGGGGGACAGAAGCAAAGACTTTGTATCGCAAGAGCAATGCTTAAAAAACCTAAGATTCTTATTCTTGATGACTCAACCAGTGCTGTTGATACAGCAACAGAAGCTGAAATCAGAAAGAACTTAAAGGCTTATTGTCCTGAGACTACAAAGATTATTATTGCACAGAGAATTTCTTCAGTTATAGAGGCTGACAAGATTGTTGTTCTGGATGACGGCGTGGTTGTCGGACTTGGAACTCATGAAGAACTTATGTCTTCCTGTGAGGCATATCAGGAGATTTATTACTCTCAGATGGATAAGGAGGATGCGAAATGAACGAAGTAACTAAAGCACGCCTTGAAGCCAAGTATGCCAAGAAACGAGAAGAATATTTAAAGTCACACGGAAACGACGGTCCAAGACGAGGTCCCGCCTCCGGTGGATTTAAGGGAAAGCCCAAGAATGCCAAGGGAAGTATTAAAAGACTTTTTTCATATATGAAAGCCGATACTCCCAAACTTATAATCGTAGGATTTTTAGTAGTTATCAACGCCGGCTGTTCACTTGCGGGTTCTTATGTTTTAAGACCTGTAATCAACATTATGGCAAGCGGTAACGGTACAATAAAGACCCTTTTAAACGGCATTATCGCAATGGCTGCAATTTATGGAGCAGGAGTTATTGCCCAATATATGCAGTCAAGAATAATGATCACTGTTTCACAGAATGCATTATTCAAGTTTAGAAATGACTTAAATAAGAAGATTAGTAAACTTCCTTTAAAGTATTATGATTCAAACAACCACGGCGATATTATGTCAAGATTTACAAATGATGTTGACGCTGTAGGAGATATGTTAAATAACACAATTGTTTCCATTATTTCAGGTGTAATCACACTTATTGGAACAATTGCCCTCATGCTTTATACCAACGTATGGCTTACTCTTGTAACTTTTGCGTCAGCCCCCTTAATGGTATTTGTTGCACAGCTTATCGGTAAAAAGAGCCGTAAGTACTACAAGGAGCAGCAGGCAGCACTTGGTGCCTTAAACGGATACGTTGAAGAAACAATAAGTGGTCAGAAGGTTGTAAAGGTATTCAACCACGAAGACCTCGCAAATGATGAATTTGAATTCCTTAATGAACAGCTCAAAGGAAAGCAGCTTTTTGCACAGTTTATCGGTGGTATCATGGGACCTGTAATGGGTAACTTAAGCCAGGTGGCATACTCACTTACCGCTATGATTGGTGGTGTATTATGTGTAGCCAGAGGCTTTGACGTAGGTGGTCTTACCATCTTTGTTAACTACTCAAGACAGTTCTCAAGACCTATAAACGAACTTTCAATGCAGGTTACATCAATCTTCTCAGCACTTGCAGGTGCCGAAAGAGTATTTGATGTAATGGATACTGAACCTGAAGCTGAGGATAATGAGGACGCGGTTGAAATTGAGAACCTCAGAGGTGATGTTGTTCTTGACCATGTAACATTTGGTTATACAGAAGGACAGACAGTCTTAAAGGATGTTTCGCTTTACGCAAAACCCGGACAGAAGATTGCCCTTGTTGGTTCAACCGGCGCAGGAAAAACAACAATTACTAACCTTATTACAAGGTTTTATGATATTGATTCCGGATCAGTAATGATTGACGGAGTTGATATTAGAAATATTAAAAGAGACTTCCTTAGAAAGAATATCGCGATGGTTCTTCAGGATACACACCTTTTCAGCGGTACGGTAAGAGAGAACATTCGATACGGAAGACTTGATGCGACAGATGAAGAAGTCATTGAAGCAGCCAAGCTTGCAAGTGCGCATTCTTTCATTATGAGACTTGAAAACGGTTACGATACAGTGCTTGATGGTGATGGTTCAAACTTAAGCCAGGGACAGCGTCAGCTTTTAAACATTGCAAGAGCTGCTGTATCCAAGGCTCCCATTCTTATTCTTGATGAAGCTACAAGTTCTGTTGATACAAGAACAGAAAAGCATATCGAGCATGGTATGGACCGACTTATGAAAGATAGGACAACGCTTGTAATTGCCCACAGACTTTCAACTGTTAGAAATGCAAATGCAATTATAGTTCTTGAACATGGTCAGGTAATCGAAAGAGGCAGTCACGAAGAACTTCTTGAAATGAAGGGCCGTTACTACGAACTTTATACAGGAAAAAAAGAACTTGATTAGTATAGCCACAAGTGTTGAAAACTTTTAAACACTATGGTATATTGATTTGAGTTATTGCATTAAATGACTTAGATTACAATATTTAATAGGAGTTACTATGAAGAAGAAATTATTTCTTATTCTTGTTGCGGCAGCTTTAACATTATCAGCATGTGGCAATAAGGAAGTGGCTTCAGTAGATGAAACACCTGCTACTGTTGAAACATCAATTTCAGAATCTGTTCCTGAAAAGGAAGTCGTCGACGTCCTCGAGCCAACAGAGGCTCCCGTTGAGGAAGAGGAAGAAGTCGAAGAAGTACGTGAAGGAATGTACAGAAGCGAACTTACTAACGAGTGGATTGACGAAAGTCTTAAAGATCAAAGACCCATCGCGGTTATGGTCGATAATGAAAGCAAAGCACTTCCTCATATCGGTCTTAATAGTGCTGACATCGTCTACGAATTAATGAACTCAACAGCTAACGGACGTATTACACGTCTTATGGCTATTGTTAAGGATTGGGACAAGCTTGAACAGTTTGGTTCAGTAAGAAGTGCCCGTCCTACAAACTTTATGCTTGCTGCAGAATACAATGCAATTCTTGTCCATGATGGTGGCCCTTTCTACATCAATGACTGGGTTGCTAAGGATTACACAAACAACCTTTCAGGTGGATTTGCAAGATTTTCAAACGGTAAAGCAACTGAGTTTACAGAATATGTTACATCCGAAAGCTACACAAATGCTGAAAAAGGAATGTCATATCCCGGACTTGGTTCAAGAATTGATAGTGCTAAGTATACAAGAACATATAATGAATATGCACAGGGAAATCATTTCACTTTCTCAAACAAGACACAGAAGCTTGATGAGATAAATGAAATCTATGCATACGTTGACGGAGTTAAACTTCCTTATCCTCACAACTCAACAGAGTTAAAGTACAACCCCGATACAACAACATATGATTACTACGTATATGGTGACGCTCACATCGATCCTTTGGACGACAACAAGGTTATGTCATTCGAAAACGTAATCATTCTTGACGTTACATATAACCAGCTTGATGAAAACGGATATCTTATCTACAACGTTATTTCAGAAGGCGCAGGTTATTATATTTCAAACGGTGTTCTTATTCCTATGTACTGGTATAAGCCCGGTGAAAACAACATCATGCAGTTCCAGGATTTCAATAC
>JAKSRS010000080.1 GCA_024403515.1 Lachnospiraceae bacterium | reverse complement strand
ATGAAATGAGTAACTGGTATGTTCGTCGTTCACGTGAAAGATTCTGGGCTAAGGGTATGGAGCAGGATAAGATTAATGCTTATATGACTCTTTACACAGCTTTAGTTACAGTTGCCAAGGCAGCAGCTCCCATGATTCCTTTCATGGCAGATGACATCTACAGAAACCTCGTTTGTTCAGTAGATTCCAAGGCTCCCATCAGTGTTCACTTATGTGACTTCCCTGTTTGCGACGAAAAGCTTGTGGACAAGGATCTTGAAGCTAACATGGACGCTGTACTTAAGACAGTAGTAATGGGACGTGCTGCAAGAAACACATCAAATATCAAGAATCGTCAGCCTATCGCAACAATGTTTGTTAAGGCTCCTTATACACTTGATGAATTCTTCAAAGAAATCATCGAAGATGAACTTAACGTCAAGGATGTAGTATTTACTGATGACGTAAGAGAATTCACATCATACACCTTCAAGCCCCAGCTTAGAACTGTAGGTCCTAAGTACGGAAAGCAGCTTGGCGGAATTCAGAAGTACTTAGCTTCTGTAGATGGAAACAGCGCTATGGATACTCTTAAGGAAAACGGAGCACTTTCTTTTGACGTAGATGGAGTAGAAGTAAGTCTTGCAGAAGAAGACCTTCTTATCAACATCGCACAGAAGGAAGGCTACGTAACTGAAGCAGATAACGTTGTTACTGTAGTACTTGATGCAAACCTTACAGAAGAACTTATCGAAGAAGGTTTTGTATATGAAGTGATTTCTAAGATCCAGACAATGAGAAAAGATTCCGGATTTGAAGTTATGGATCACATTAAGGTTGCTGTTAACAACAACAGCAAGGTTGCAGATATTGTTTTACGTAATAAAGAAGCCATCGCAACTAAGGTTTTGGCTGAAGATATCAGCGAAAATGTTGAAGTTGCCAACATGAAAGAATGGAATGTAAATGGCGAAAGTGTTACAATTGGTGTTGAAAAAGTCTGATAGTTTGGGCTTAGGGGAGACTAGAATCGGAGGATAAGCACATGGATATCGTTTTTGACAAAGAACTATTCAAAAGAAGCATTAACTACAACGTAAAGACACTTTACAGAAAGACCATAAAGGAGGCAACACCCAAGCAGCTTTTCCAGGCTGTATGCTATGCAGTTAAGGACCAGATCATTGATTGCTGGATGGAGACACAGAAGGCATATGATGAAAAGGACCCTAAGATTGTTTACTACATGTCTATGGAATTTTTGATGGGTCGTGCTTTAGGAAACAATCTTATTAACCTTAAAGCTTATAAGGATGCTGCGGAAGCTTTAGATGAACTTGGAATCAATCTTGATGCAGTTGAAGATGAAGAGCCGGATGCAGCATTAGGAAACGGTGGTCTTGGTAGACTTGCAGCTTGTTTTCTTGATTCACTCGCAACACTTGGATATCCTGCATACGGATGCGGCATAAGATACCGCTATGGTATGTTCAAGCAGGAGATTAGAGATGGCTATCAGGTAGAAGTACCTGATAACTGGCTTGAAGATGGTAACCCCTTCGAACTTAGACGTCCTGAATATACCAAGGAAGTTAAGTTTGGAGGATATACAGCCTTCGATACAGATGAAGAAGGTCGTAACCACTACAGACTTGAAGGTTATCAGTCTGTAAATGCAGTACCTTTTGATTTACCTATTCTTGGATACGGTAATGGCATTGTAAATACACTTAGAATCTGGGATGCTCAGCCAATGGAATGCTTTAAGCTTGATTCTTTTGACAAGGGTGATTACCAGAAAGCTGTTGAACAGGAAAACCTTGCAAGAAATATCGTTGAAGTTTTATATCCTAACGATAATCACTATGCAGGTAAGGAACTTAGATTAAAGCAGCAGTATTTCTTTGTTTCAGCTTCAGTTCAGGAAGCAGTAGACAAGTACATGCGTACACATAAGGATATTAAGAAGTTATACGAAAAGGTAACTTTCCAGCTTAACGATACTCATCCTACAGTAGCGACAGCTGAACTTATGCGTATTTTGCTTGATGAATATAATCTTACATGGGACGAAGCATGGGAAGTAACATCCAAGACCTGTGCTTACACAAACCATACAATTATGGCTGAAGCGCTTGAAAAGTGGCCTATCGAACTTTTCTCAAGACTTCTTCCCCGTGTATATCAGATTATTGAAGAAATCAACAGAAGATTTATTGAACAGATTCAGATTAAGTTCCCCGGAAACAATGAAAAGATCCGTAAGATGGCCATTATTTACGATGGACAGGTAAAGATGGCTAATCTTGCCATTGTTACAGGATTTTCAGTTAATGGTGTTGCAAGACTTCATACAGAGATTTTAAAGAAGCAGGAATTACGTGACTTCTACGAAATGTTCCCTGATAAGTTCAATAACAAGACAAACGGTATTACACAAAGACGTTTCCTTTTACATGGAGATCCCCTTCTTGCTGACTGGGTTACCTCATATGTTGGTGACGAATGGATTACAGATCTTTCACAGATTTCAAGACTTAAGATCTATGCTGACGATGCAAAGTGCCAGCAGGAATTCATGAACATCAAGTACAAGAACAAGGTTCGTCTTGCAAAATACATTAAAGAGCATAATGGAATCGATGTTAATCCCCGCTCAATCTTTGACGTTCAGGTTAAAAGACTTCATGAATATAAAAGACAGCTTCTTAACATCTTACACATCATGTATCTTTACAACATGATTAAAGACAATCCTGAAATGGATTTCTACCCCAGAACATTTATCTTTGGTGCCAAGGCAGCAGCAGGTTATCGTACAGCTAAGCAGACAATTAAACTTATTAACTCTGTAGCTGATGTAATCAATAATGATGCTTCAATTGACGGCAAGATTAAGGTAGTGTTCATTGAAAACTATCGTGTTTCAAATGCTGAGTGGATCTTTGCTGCAAGTGACATTTCTGAGCAGATTTCTACAGCTTCCAAGGAAGCTTCAGGTACAGGTAACATGAAGTTTATGTTAAATGGTGCCATTACTTTGGGAACAATGGACGGAGCTAACGTTGAAATTGTTGAAGAAGTTGGTGCTGAAAACGCAGTAATCTTTGGTCTGTCATCAGACGAAGTAATTAACTATGAAAATAATGGCGGATATAACCCTATGGATATCTTCAATAACGATGCAGATGTTCGCAGAGTTTTAATGCAGCTGATTAATGGAACATATTGTCCTAATAACACCGAAGAATTCCGCTCATTGTATAATTCGTTACTCAATACTCAGGAATCAGACAGAGCCGACAGATACTTCATCTTAAAGGACTTCCGTTCTTACGCGCAGGCGCAGGAAATGATTGGTAAGTGGTATCTTGATGAGGCACAGTGGGCTAAGAAGGCTATTCTTAATATCGCCAGCTGCGGTAAGTTTTCATCTGACCGTACTATCGAAGAATATGTTGAAGATATCTGGCACCTTGAGAAGGTAACATTAAAGTAAGCTGTTCCAAAAATAAAAAAAGAACGGAGAACATTATGGTTAATTTGTTAGAAGGCGGCGCATATCTCGTTAATGGAACCAAGGTAGTTCCTGAAAGCGCAGACGCCATTAAAGAGATTTCAAGTCTTACAGGAAAGACTGTAGACAAGGAATCAGCCCGCAAGGAAACAATTGCGTATTCAATTCTCGAGTCACACAATACTTCAGGAAACATGGATAAGCTTAAGATTAAGTTTGATAAGCTTACTTCACACGATATCACTTTCGTTGGTATCATCCAGACTGCCCGTGCGTCAGGACTTAAGAAGTTTCCTATTCCTTATGTATTAACAAACTGCCACAACTCACTTTGTGCTGTTGGTGGAACAATCAATGAAGATGACCACATGTTTGGTCTTTCATGTGCTAAAAGATACGGTGGAATCTACGTTCCCCCTCATCAGGCAGTTATCCATCAGTTCGCACGCGAAATGCTCGCAGGCGGCGGTAAGATGATTCTTGGTTCGGACTCACATACACGTTATGGTGCTCTTGGTACCATGGCTATGGGTGAAGGTGGTCCCGAACTTGTAAAGCAGCTTCTTGAACAGACATATGATATTAATATGCCCGGCGTTGTAGCTGTATATCTTACAGGTGAACCCATGCGCGGAGTTGGTCCTCAGGACGTTGCTCTTGCTATTATTGGTGCAGTATTTAATAACGGTTACGTTAAGAACAAAGTAATGGAATTTGTTGGTCCCGGTGTCTCATCATTATCACCTGATTTCAGAATTGGTGTTGATGTAATGACAACCGAAACAACATGTTTATCATCTATCTGGAGAACAGATGACCAGGTTAAGGAATTCTATGACATCCACGGAAGAGTAGAAGAGTACAAAGAACTTAACCCCGGCGAAGTTGCTTACTACGATGGAGTAATTGAAATCGACTTAGGTTCAATAAAGCCTATGATTGCAATGCCTTTCCATCCCAGCAACGTATATACAATTGAAGAAGTAAATAACAACCTTGATGACATCTTAAATGATGTTGAAAAGAGAGCTCTTGTAAGCTTGGACGGTAAGGTTGATTTCTCATTAAAGAACAAGGTTAAAAACGGCAAGTTCATGGTTGACCAGGGTATCATCGCAGGATGTGCAGGTGGTGGATTTGAAAACATCTGTGCAGCAGCTGATATTCTTAAGGGAAGCTACATCGGAAGCGATGCATTTACTCTTAGTGTTTACCCTGCTTCAATGCCCGTTTACATGGAACTTGTTAAGAATGGCTGTGCAGCAACAATTATGGAAACAGGTGCAATCATGAAGACAGCATTCTGTGGTCCCTGCTTTGGTGCCGGAGATACACCTGCAAATAACGCATTCAGTATCAGACATTCAACACGTAACTTCCCTAACCGTGAAGGTTCTAAACTTCAGAGCGGTCAGATTTCTTCTGTTGCACTTATGGACGCACGTTCAATTGCAGCAACAGCAGCAAATAAGGGTGTGCTTACAGCAGCAACAGATGTTCCTGCTGAAATTGGAAAATACAAATATCATTTCGATGCAAATATCTATGCTAATCGTGTATTCGATTCCAAGGGTGTTGCAGACGAAAGCGCTGAAATTGTACTTGGTCCCAACATTAAGGACTGGCCTTCAATGGTAGCCCTTACAGATAACCTTCTTCTTAAGGTTGTATCTGAAATTCATGACCCTGTAACAACTACAGACGAACTTATTCCTTCAGGTGAAACATCTTCTTACAGATCTAATCCTTTAGGACTTGCTGAATTTACTCTTTCAAGAAAAGATCCTGAGTACGTGGGACGTGCCAAGGAAGTTTCCAAGGCTGAAAAGGCCAGAGAAGCATTACTTGAAGGTAAGGGCGATAAGAAGCCTTGCGAAGAACTTCCTGAACTTGAAGGCGTTATGTCAAAGGTTAAGGCTGTATTCCCTGAAGTTTCTAAAGAAAACTTCGGAATCGGTTCAACAATCTTCGCAGTTAAGCCCGGTGATGGTTCAGCCCGTGAGCAGGCTGCAAGCTGTCAGAAGGTTCTTGGCGGATGGGCTAACATCGCCAACGAATATGCAACAAAGAGATACCGTTCTAACCTCATCAACTGGGGTATGCTTCCTTTCATCATTGAAAAGGGAGACCTTCCTTTCAAGAATCTGGACTACATTTTTGTTCCCGGAATTAAAAAGGCAGTTGAAGAGAAGGCAGCAGTTATTAAGGCATACGTTGTTAAAGAAGACGGACTTAAAGAATTTGAACTTACATTAGGCGAATTGACTGATGAAGAACGTCAGATTATTCTTAAGGGATGCCTGATTAACTACAACAGAGTTTAATTATAGTTTTATAAGAATTATAAAATTCGATAAAAGCTATTAATCAAATATGATAGTTTGCCGATATAGTAGACACATGGATGGCAGATGGAAAAGGATTTTCCTTTTCCACCTGCTATTTTTATCCCTTTTGGGGAGAAACTATATTTTTTATTGCCGCAAAAGGCAGAAAGGAGAACCATATTTGATTATCGATTCCGCACATGTAGGAATGGAATCCGCAAGACTTTATACGTCTTCATTTAGCACTCGCGTAAGAAGTGCTGTTGCCACAGAGGGGGGCAACACGACAGGAGGTCAATTATCATCCTTTACAGAGTTTTTACCTAAGGATGAGGACTCAAAAAATGGGAAGGACGGCGAAGAAGTTAAAAGAGACGATAACCTTTCCGATTCCCTCAACAAAATGGGAGGAATTAAGCCAACGAACTACATAAACCGTAGTGACTGGGCTACTAAGGACTCCTTCCACAGACTCAGAGAGCTATGTATAAAACATATCTTTGAGATGTTATTTGGACATGGATTAGGAAATAAAGCAAATACCTGTCTTGAGGAAGAAATGCCGGCTTCAGGTGTCAGTTATTCAACTTCACTTGGAACTTACGACTTAATTCCTGTTACTGAAAAGGTACAGTTTGAACAGACCTATTCAGAGTTTGAGTGTACAAAGTTTTCAACAACGGGAACCGTAAAAACCGCAGATGGCAGGGAGATTGACTTTGACATCAATGTATCCATGAGCCGAAGCTTTACATCAACATTTAAGATGGAAAATATCTATACCACTCTTAAGTGCATTGATCCTTTGGTAATTAACCTGGATGTCGGTAGTGCAGAAATTTCGGACCAGAATTTCTTTTTGGATTTAGACTGTGATGGTGAAGAAGAGAAATTATCATCTCTTGGAAAGGGAAGCGGTTTTCTTGCCATTGATAAGAACAATGATGGCATCATAAACGACGGAAGTGAACTTTTCGGAACCAAATCAGGCGATGGTTTTAAAGACCTTGCAGCCTACGATGAAGACCACAATGGCTGGATTGATGAAAACGATTCAGTATTTAATCTTTTAAAAATCTGGGTTAAAGATGAGAAGGGAAATGACACTCTTTATACATTAAAGGACAAGAATGTAGGTGCCATATACCTTGGAAGTCAGGATACCCAGTACTCACTTACGAAAACTTCTTCAATGGAAGCCGATGCTGTTATCAGAAAGACCGGGCTGTTTTTATATGAAAACGGTGATGTCGGAACTATGCAGCATGTAGATTTGGTATCTTAAAATAAAATAGTTTGGCGTGCAGAGAAAGAAAGGATGCCCAAAGATTAAACAAGGGTATAACAGAAATCTTTGCACGCTTTTTTTTTATCTGCATTGGTTGTATAATATATAAGTTAAACTGCGTCTTAAAGGGAATGAGGAGCGGATGAGAAAGAAAAAGTTAATAACTTTAGCGTTAGCCGCACTATTTCTTTTGCAAGGATGCGGCAGCAACGAACTTAAAAACGAAATAGTACCTCTTGGAGAGAACGAAAATCGAA
>JAKSRS010000008.1 GCA_024403515.1 Lachnospiraceae bacterium | reverse complement strand
GAAACAATCAGGGTGGCGACAGACCTGCATTTAACCGCGACAGAAACAATCAGGGTGGACAGTCAAGACCTTCATTCGGCGGTCCTCAGAGAGCAGAAAAGCCTTCTTTTGCATCCAATGGAATGGCTAAGCCCGGTAGCGACAGACGTGATGACAAGTTCAAGAATAAAAACTACGACAATAAGGACAACGAAAAGAAGCAGTCCGATAAGCGTCGTAATCAGGAAAGAGAATCACGTAACAAGAACTACATGATGGTGGACGACGAAGAGACACTTGAAATGAAGCGTCGTACAGGTAAGTTCATTAAGCCTGAAAAGAAGCCTGTTGTTGAAGAAGAAGTAATCAAGGTAATCACTGTTGATGAAACTATCACAATCAAGGATCTTGCAGACAAGATGAAGATTCAGCCTGCACAGATTGTTAAGAAGTTATTCCTTCAGGGCCAGATCGTTAACGTAAACTCTGAAGTAACATTTGAAGAAGCTGAAAATATTGCTATCGAATACGAAATCATCTGTGAAAAGGCAGTTAAGGTTGACGTTATCGAAGAGCTTCTTAAAGAAGATGAAGAAAATGCAGAAGAACTTGTTACACGTCCTCCTGTAGTTTGTGTAATGGGTCACGTTGACCACGGTAAAACTTCACTTCTTGATGCAATCAGAAAGACTAAGGTTACAGACCGTGAAGCCGGTGGTATCACACAGGCAATCGGTGCTTATACAGTAGATGTTGATGGAAGACAGATTACATTCCTTGATACACCCGGACACGAAGCTTTCACAGCTATGCGTATGCGTGGTGCTACAGCAACAGATATCGCTGTTTTAGTTGTTGCTGCTGATGATGGTGTAATGCCTCAGACAGTTGAAGCTATTAACCATGCTAAGGCTGCCGGTGTTGAAATCATCGTTGCTGTAAACAAAATTGATAAGCCTGCCGCACAGCCTGATAAGGTTAAGCAGGAACTTACAGAATATGAACTTATCCCTAATGACTGGGGCGGATCTACAGAATTTGTTAATATCTCAGCTAAGAGAGGAGATGGTATCGAAGACCTTCTCGAGACAATTCTTCTTACTGCAGATATTATGGAACTTAAGGCTAATCCTAACCGTAAGGCACGTGGTCTTGTTATCGAAGCTCAGCTTGATAAGGGACGCGGTCCTGTAGCAACTATCCTCGTTCAGAAGGGTACTTTAAAGGTTGGTGACTTCATTTCAGCAGGTGCCAGCCATGGTAAGGTTCGTGCTATGATCGACGATAAGGGTAAGCAGGTTAAGGTTGCTACACCTTCAGTACCTGTTGAAATTCTCGGTCTTAACGATGTGCCTGCAGCAGGTGATGTATTTATCGCTCATGATAACGATAAGACAGCCAAGTCATTTGCTGATACATTCATTGCACAGAACAAGGAAAAGAAACTTGATGAAATCAAGGCTAAGATGTCACTTGATGATCTCTTTAGTAAGATCCAGGAGGGTAACCTTAAGGAACTTAACATCATCATCAAGGCTGATGTACAGGGTTCAGTTGAAGCCGTTAAGCAGTCTCTTTCAAGACTTTCTAATGACGAAGTTGTTGTTAAGTGCATCCACGGCGGTGTTGGTGCCATCAATGAATCTGATGTTACTCTTGCAAGTGCATCAAACGCTATTATCATCGGATTTAACGTTCGTCCCGATCCTCTTGCTAAGACAGCAGCAGAGCATGAAGGCGTAGATGTTAGACTTTATAACGTAATTTATAAGGCAATCGAAGACGTTGAAGCAGCTATGAAGGGTATGCTTGATCCTGTATTCGAAGAAAAGGTTATCGGACATGCTGAAGTTCGTCAGATCTTCAAGGCATCTGCAATCGGTAACATCGCAGGTTCATACGTACTTGATGGTATCTTCCAGCGTAACTGTAAGATTAGAATCACCCGTGAAGGTGAACAGATTTATGAAGGCGAACTTTCATCACTCAAGAGATTTAAGGATGATGTTAAGGAAGTTAAGGCCGGATTTGAATGTGGTCTTGTATTCGACGGATTTGATTCTATGCAGGAATTCGACCAGGTAGAAGCTTATATCATGGTTGAAGTTCCCAGATAGTATAAGGAAAGAAATATGCGAAAGAACAGTATCAAAAATACAAGGATAAATGAGGAAGTTTACAGAGAACTTGCCAACATTATCCGTGGAGAAGTTAAAGATCCTCGTATCAGCCCCATGACAAGCGTGGTGGCTGTGGAGGTCGCTCCGGACTTAAAAACATGCAAGGCTTATATCAGTGTTCTTGGTGACGAAGAAGCTCAGAAGTCTACCTATAAGGGACTTAAAAGTTCCGAGGGCTTCATTAAGTGCCTTCTTGCCAAGAGAATTAACCTTAGAAATACTCCTTCAATTACATTTGTTATGGATAATTCAATTGAGTATGGCGTTAACATGACTAAACTTATACAGGATGTAAATAAGACTGATGATTAATCTTGCTAAAGAACTTGAAAATGTACAAACTATCGGCATCGGGGGACATTTGCGCCCCGATGGCGACTGTTTTGGCTCTACAATGGGTCTTTATCTGTACATAAAGAAAAACTTCCCTGATAAGGAAGTGCATATATTTAATGAACCTGCAGAAGAAATTTTCTTTTGCATAAAAGACATAGAAATGATAGAAGATCCCGATAAGTTTACGGGCTCTTTGGACTGTTTTTTTGCCCTTGACTGCGGAAAAGACAGATTAGGTAACAGTGAAAAGGTTTTTGACAGGGCCGCTAAAAAGATTAATATCGACCATCACATCTCAAATTCAGGAACTGGTGATGTAAATTACATTGTTCCCGATGCTTCAAGTGCAAGTGAACTTGTAGTTGACATCCTCGATGCTGACAAGATGGATAAGGACATAGCACTTGCCCTTTATATCGGTATTATCCATGATACAGGAGTGCTCAGATATTCAAATACTTCGCCCAAGACACTTAGAATTGTTGCTGATTTGATTTCTTATGGCTTTGATTTTCCCAAGCTTATAGATGAGACTTTCTTTGAAAAGACTTATCTTCAGACACAGATTATGGGTCGTGCTTTAACAGAGTCATTTCTTATGATGGACGGAAAGGTTTCTGTTTGCCAGGTTGATAGAAAGACTATGGAATTTTATGAAGCCAAGCCCAGTGATCTTGATGGAATTGTTAACCAGTTAAGGCTGATTTCAGGCGTTGAAGTGGGTATTTTTATGTATCAGCTTCCCTCAAGAGCCTACAAGGTTTCGCTTCGTTCCAAAAGTGTCATCGATGTTGCCAAGGTTTGCGAAATTTTTGGTGGCGGTGGCCATAAAAGAGCAGCAGGATGCATTGTAAACGAAAGATTTTACGACGTAGTTAACAATTTAACTGCAGAAATAGAAAAACAGTTTAAGGCCTTAGGCCAGTAAGGTGATTACTTGATTAACGGACTTATTAATGTATATAAAGAAAAAGGATATACTTCATTTGATGTTGTAGCCATCTTAAGAGGCATCAGCGGCCAGCGAAAGATTGGCCATACAGGAACCTTGGACCCGGATGCAACAGGAGTACTTCCCATAGCTTTAGGAAATGCAACTAAGCTTTGCGACATGCTGACGGATAAATCCAAGGAGTATGTCGCAACTTTTATGCTTGGCAAAAGAACGGATACGCTGGATATTTCGGGTACAGTACTTGAACAAAAAGAAGTTACCTGTACTCCCAAAGATATCGAAGAATCCATTAAAAGTTTTATTGGCGGTTATGACCAGATTCCTCCCATGTTTTCAGCAAAGTGGGTAAATGGTCAGAGACTTTATGACCTCGCAAGAAAAGGACGTGAAGTTGAAAGACAGCCGGTATTTGTAAATATTGAAAATATTGAGATAGTTTCTATAGAACTTCCTATAGTTAAGATAAGGGTATTATGTGGCAAGGGAACATATATAAGATCTTTGTGTGAAGACATTGCCAAAAAGTGTGGCGAACTTGCTGTAATGACAGAGCTTGAGAGAACTAGGGTTATGTGTTTTGACGCCGAGTCTGCCTACAAAATATCTGATTTAGAGAAGCTTCGTGATGAAGGAAGACTGCTTGAAGCAGTTACACCTACAGATTCATATTTCTATGAATTCAGTGAGGTTAAAGTTCTTGAAAATTATCGTAAGGCAATAGATAACGGAAATAAGCTATACAAAAAGATGGTAAAAGCTGATTTTAAGCCCGAAAACGGCCAGATAGTCAGAGTTTACCGTGACTGCGGTAAGTTTATGGGACTTTACACTTATAATAGTGAAGAAGGCTCTTACTCACCCTACAAAATGTTTATAGAACCCAAAGAGGATTAACCAGGCGTAATGATTATTATAGATGGAACCAAAGA
Source organism: Lachnospiraceae bacterium (assembly GCA_024403515.1). Taxonomy (GTDB): domain Bacteria; phylum Bacillota; class Clostridia; order Lachnospirales; family Lachnospiraceae; genus UBA1258. The sequence goes on along the minus strand of JAKSRS010000008.1, from coordinate 63,522 downwards.
AATTGAATATGACGGTAAAACCAAAATCGCCATTGGTAAGTTCGATGGAGTTCATTTGGGACATCGTAAACTTATATCCGAGATAACTGATGGAGAGAAGGGCTATAAAAGCCTTGTCTTTACCTTTTCTTATGATTCCTTATTTACCTACAGATTTGACGATAAGCTGATGTCTGAGGACGAAAGAAGAAAGCTTTTTGAAAGTCTTGGTGTAGATTATTTAGTGGAATATAAGCTTGATAAAGAAGCTGCATCAATTGACCCTGAAAAGTTTGTAAAGGATATTCTTATTAAAAGACTTCATGGGGCAGTAGTTGTTGCGGGAGCTGATGTTACATTTGGAAACAGGGGAATGGGAAATGCTGACCTTCTAAAGAAAATAGCCGATGACCCTGATTACGATTTTTCAGTTAAGATTATTGAAAAAGTTCAGTTTAAGGGAGAGGATATTTCTTCATCAAGAATACATGATGCCATAAAAGAAGGTGCATCCTCGGATGCAAATGATATGCTTGGCTTATAATATTAGTAAACATTACTAGAAGTTTAAAATAGTTTTTGCAATTTTTAAGGGAAATACTGCTTGTGTAGAATTTCCTTTTTTGTTAGGATTTACATTGGGATTGACTTTGAATACTAAAATGTATATATGCGAGGTATATATATGGGATTTTCAGTAGTACTTACGTTATGTGGTGGTTTGGGACTCTTCCTTTTTGGAATGAGAATTATGAGTGAAAGCATTGAGGCTTTCGCAGGAGCTAAGCTTCGTTCAATTCTTGAAAAACTGACAACTAACCGTTTTATGGGTATTTTTGTTGGTTTGTTTTTCACTGCAATAATCCAGTCTTCATCAGCTTGTACCGTTATGGTTGTCAGCTTCGTAAACTCGGGGCTTATGAATCTTTATCAGGCTGCCGGAGTTATCTTTGGTTCTAATATCGGTACAACAGTTACCGCCTTGTTGGTTTCCTTTAAATTAGAAAAAGTTGCGCCTATCATTCTTTTGCTTGGTGTTATTACTGTAATGTTTGGTAAAAAGCAGAAGGTTAAGAAGGTTGCTGAAATAGTCGTTGGATTCGGTGTTTTGTTCATGGGTCTTAGCTCAATGTCAGCTTCCATGGGTTCCATGAAAGACTCACCCGAACTTTTAAATGTTTTCCAGTCATTGCAGTCTCCAATCTTAGGAGTTTTATTAGGTTTAGTATTAACTGCAATTATCCAAAGTTCCTCAGTTACAGTAAGTATCATGGTTCTTATGGCCAATCAGGGTCTTATGGGACTTGAGATGTGTATGTATATCACTCTTGGCTGTAACATTGGTGCATGTACATCAGCCGTGCTTGCTTCACTTATCGGTACCAAGGATGCTAAAAGAGCAGCAGCAATCCATGTTTTATTTAACGTAATAGGTACCATATTCATGTACATACTGTTTGCCTTTGACGTTGACTTGTTTGTAAAGATCATGTCAGGTATTGCAGGAAATGATGCCGGTAGAGTAGTTGCTTTCTCACACTTATTCATTAAGGTTATTCAGGTAATCATAATGACACCCTTCATTGGTCCTTTGGTTAAACTTACCAAGCTTATTATTCCCGGTGAAGAAGCCAAGGTTGGTTACAGAGAAAACTTCCAGCTTAAATATATTGGTAACAAGGTTGTATTTAACCCCGCTACCGCAGTAGTTGATGTAATAAACGAAATGGAACGTATGGCGCTTTTAGCAGGTGAAAACCTCAACCGTGCCATGAACGCTTTAGTAACTTTAGATGAAGATGACATTGATGAAGTTTACAAGGTAGAAGAGAATATAAACTTTTTGAACCATTCGATTACTGATTATCTTGTAAAGATTAACCAGTCAACACTTCCTATCGAAGACTTAAAGAGCATTGGTGCTTTATTCCACGTAGTTAACGATATTGAAAGAATCGGTGATCACGCTGAAAACGTTGCTGATTGTGCCGTTCGTAGAAAAGATACCGGAGTTCCTATCAGTAAAGAAGCTCAGAAAGAGCTTACTGAAATGATCGATAAGGTAAATCTTATCTTCAGATATTCTGTAGAAATGTTTACAACAGGAAACGACGAGCATATAAAAGATATAGTACAGCTTGAAGATTATATCGATAATCTTGAGCGTAAGTTACAGCAGAACCACGTTGACAGACTTACAAAGGGTGAATGCACACCTCAGGCAGGTATGATTTTCTCTGATGTTGTTTCAGGTCTTGAAAGAGTATCGGATCACTTAACAAATATCGCGTACTCAATGCTTCCTGAAGAAGAACTCAAGCTGATTAAATCAATGCATTCAAACGGAGAAATGAATGACTAAGATTATTAAAGTGCTTCTACTGGTGGTAGAAGCACTTCTTCTTATTTGGTGTATTTCAGGTTATGCCATCTACAGGGTGCTTAATATCGGTAACCTCACCGGGATGGCCCTGTTTAGCCTTTTAATTCTTATAACAATATTCTTTGGACAGTTTAAAAAGTTTGTCAAAAGAATGTGGTCTAAAAAGGCTGGGAAACCATTTTTATCACTTATGGCAGCTCTTCTTATAATAGGTCTGAGTCTTGCCGGAATTGAAACAGTCTGTATAGTATCCGCCTGCCATAATACTTTGCAGGGAAATGAAACACTGGTTGTACTTGGAAGTCAGGTAAAACGCTCAGGTCCGTCTGCCATGACGCGTTATCGCTTAAATGCTGCTATAGAGGTTTTAAATCGGTATCCTGATATGATATGTGTTTTATCCGGTGGACAAGGGGCAGATGAACCCTGGTCTGAGGCTCAGGGGATGAGTGACTATCTCATTGACAGAGGCATATCCAAGGATAGGCTTTATCTTGAGGATAAATCAACTAATACAAGAGAGAACCTTTCTTTTTCTAAAAAGGTAATAATGGACAATGACCTAAATGAACATATGGCTATTGTATCAAATGATTTTCATGTTTATCGCGCAGGCCGCATAGCTAAAAGACTTGGAATTGAAGCCAACCTGGTTCCGGCCAAATCGATTTTTGCACTTTTGCCTGCCTTTTATATTCGCGAACTATATGCAATATTTGCAGACTGGTTCTTATATTCTTAATTTGGTTATCATAATTTATGATACAGCCCAACCCGAAAAATCCCTGGGGAGTGAGATGGGCTCAAGAGAAAACTTTTGAGCATAACTCAATCCTCAGGGATTTTTTTATTTTGCATTATGTTCTTACAACGGATTTGCGTTGGCAAAAGAAGGCTATTCGCTTAAGCATTATACATACTATAGCTTAAGCATTAATCATACTATAGTAAAAGCCCTTGTTATCTAAGAGTTCTTCGTGAGTACCTTGCTCGATAATATTTCCATCCTTCATAACAAGAATTAAATCGGCATTTTTAATAGTTGAAAGTCTGTGGGCTACGATGAAACTTGTACGGCCCTCCATAAGTGTTTCAAAGGCTTTAGTGATACGTGCTTCCGTAAGTGTATCGATAGAAGAGGTTGCCTCATCCAGAATAAGAATCGGTGGAAGATTAAGCATAACTCTTGCGATACATAAAAGCTGTTTCTGGCCGGCTGAGAGGTTACCGCCGTCCTGGGTAAGCATAGTATCGTAACCGTTTTCTAATCGCTTTATGAAGCTGTGAGCGTGAGCCTTTTTAGCAGCTTCGATAATTTCTTCTCTTGTAGCTTCACTGTGGCCATAGGCAATGTTTTCAGCAACTGTAGCAGACTTTAACCAGGTTTCCTGCAAAACCATACCGATGTTTGATCTTAAATCTTTTTTACTAAGCTCGTTGGACTTGATTCCATCGAATATGATTTCTCCAGAGTCGGGTTCGAAGAAGCGCATTAAAAGATTTATAAAGGTTGTCTTACCGCAACCGGTAGGACCAACGATGGCTATGTGAGAACCGGATGATACCTTAAATGAGATATCATATAAAAGTTTCTTGGATTTATCATAGCTAAAAGCAAGATCTTTAATTTCAATGTTACCTTTAATCTTTTCGGCTAAGCTTTCATTGGACTGTGTTACTGTATCTAACGCTTCTTTCGCATCCAAAAACTCAAAGATTCTTCCTGCACAGGCTACGGCGTTTTGAAATTCCGTTACAACACCTGAAATCTCATTGAAAGGCTTAGTATACTGATTAGCATAACTTAAAAAGCAGGAAAGAGTACCGATTGTAAGCTTTCCCTTAATTCCAAGAAGTGCACCGAATACACCAACACTTGCATACACAAGACCGTTAACGAAACGAGTTACGGGATTTGTTGTTGAAGAGTAGAACACCGCTTTTAAGTTTGTCTTGGCATACCTGTCAGAGATTTCATTAAAGGCTTTTTCTTCTGATTCTTCAGCACCAAAGGCCTTAACAAGTCTAAGGGCATTAACTGTTTCATTTATAAAGCCGGTCATTTCGCCCTGAAGTTTGGCCTGGGCTTTGAAGTGACCATAGGTCTTTTTGGAAATAAATGAAGCAGCAAAAAGTGAAAGAGGAGTAAGCACAACAACAACCAGGGAAATGATTCCGTTGGTAACAAACATGAAAATCAAAGTTCCGATGATTGTAAGAACTCCTGTAAACAACTGGGAAAAGCCTAAAAGCAATCCGTCTGAAAGTCTTTCAACATCTGAAATGACGCGGCTTAAAATATCGCCATGGCCCATTGAATCAAGGTAGGCAACAGGAACCTTGTGCATCTTAACAAGAAGCCTGCTACGAACGTCTTTAACGATACTGAAGGTAACCCTGTTGTTTATAAGTGTCATTAAAAAGTTTGTAATACCATTAACTAATAAGGTTATGAGCAAAAGAACGATAATCTTTTTTATTGAAACAAAATCAACCTGCCCCTTATCAATCATAAAATCGACAGCCCTACCAGTTAAAATGGGTATGTAAAGCGTTGCAACAACATTGGTTGCAGCAAATATTAGTGAAAGAATAATTGAAAACAGGTGGGGCTTTATAAGTAGAAGAATACGCTTGTAAATGTCACGGTTTTTCATATTACATAGCCTCCTTTCCTGACTGAGATGCCACAATTTCTTTGTATACATCACAGGTTGCTAAAAGCTCGTCGTGAGTTCCAAAGCCGGCCATGCGACCATCTTCAAGAACAAGAATGTGGTCAGCATCTTTAACAGATACAACACGCTGGGCAATGATTATTACTGAAAGCCTATCCTTTAAACTCTTTAGGTTGGCGCGTAGTCTTGCATCGGTTGCATAGTCAAGAGCACTTGAAGAATCATCAAGAATAAGTAATGAAGAATCCTCACAAAGGGCTCTAGCAATTGTAAGTCTTTGCTTCTGACCACCGGAAAGGTTTGAACCTGCTTCGGTGATCATGTAGTCAAGGCCTTCACCCTTCTTTTCAATGATTTCGCGGGCTTCACTTAAACTAAGCGCTTCCCAGATTCTCTCATCCGAAACAGGATTATCCTTGCATCCGAGAGTAAGGTTGTCTCTAACACTTCCTGAGAAAAGCTGTGCCTTTTGGGGAACAATCGAAATGGCCTTTCTAAGAGAAGTCAATGTATAGTCTTTTACATCGTTTCCTTTATATATAACGCTACCTGAACCGGTGTCGTAAAAGCGCATCATAAGATGTGAAAGCGAAGACTTACCTGAACCCGTGGCACCAATAATACCAACAGTCTCACCCTTATGAAGCTTAAAGGATATATTTTCAAGGCAGTTGTCACCTGCACCGGGATAGGCAAAAGAAACATCCCTAAATTCCAATACTGTATCGCCCAAGTCAGAGGCTTCTTCAGCGTTAAGTTTACCATCATCGGAAAGAGCAACCTCGGTAGAAAGTGTATCGCTGATTCGTCCTGCACTGGCAAGAGCCTTATTAATAGTTACAAAAAGATTTGTAAGTTTAACAAGTTCAATAAGAATCTGTGACATATAGTTGATCAATGCGATAACCTGACCGTTTGTAAGGATACCGTTGTTGACAAAGTTTCCACCCTGATAGATTACAACCACAAGCGCGAGGTTAACTATGATGATTGTTGCAGGATTTAACACTGCAGAAATTCTTGAAGTAACAATATTCATGCGGTAGAAAAGATCGTTATCTTCGTTGAATTCCTTTTCTTCTTCATCTGAAGCATCGAAAGCTCTTATAACTCTGGCACCTGAGAGGTTTTCTCGAACATGAAGAGTAAGTTTATCAAGAGTTTTCTGGATATTTTTATATCTTGGAATGGTGGTAAATGTAATATATGAAACAATAACGAAAAGAATCGGAATAACAAGTGTGAAAATGATTGCGGCCTTAACATTGATTGTGAAAGCCATAATCATGGCACCGAATACAATAAAGGGTGAACGAAGAGCAAGTCTTAAAACCATGTTCACGCCGTTTTGTACCGAGTTGATGTCATTTGTCATTCTGGTGATTAATGATGACGAACCAATCTTATCAGTATTTTCATGGGCAAAAGAAAGGATCTTTTTATATAAATCCTTTCGAACCCCGTTTGCAAAGCCTATGGCAGCTCTGGCCGCAAAATACTGGGCGATTAGAGAACATGTCAGTCCTACAAATCCTAAAAGGAAGAGGATTATACCATTTTTGATTACGACAGAAGTATTTAATGCTTTGATACCTTCGTCGATAATCTTTGTCATTACAAGGGGGACAAAGAGCTCGAATAAGGCCTCAAGCATCTTAAAAGAGGGTGCAATGACACATTCTTTTTTGTAGTTTTTTAAGTATTTGAAAAGTTTTTTCATGAATAACTCCATTCATATAAAGTGTTAAAAGTGAAAAAAACAACTATTGCGTAATCTTTCTTTTGACTTATGCTTTTTATAGTATCATAAAACAGTTTGGATAACTACATATTGTATGTATATATTGCATTTTAGCCAAAACTGATATATAATAAGAGGCGTTGGAAAACAACAATATATACATTGGAGGAGAGTATAAAATGGATAAGAAAACTACAGGTATCATTGCTTACTTAACAATTGTCGGCTGGCTTATTGCTTACCTTACAGGTGATAAGGAAGGCGCTAAGTTCCACCTCAATCAGTCTTTAGTTCTTGCAATTGCTGAAATCGTTCTTTCTATTATTTCAGGAGTGTTATCACATATCCCATTTGGAGGTCTTATTTCATGGGCTTGTTCAATCGCACTTTTTGTATTCTGGATTTTAGGATTTGTTTCAGCTATTAAGGACGAAGAAAAGCCTGTTCCCGTTATCGGAACAATTCAGATTCTTAAGTAATTTTAAGAAGAGTAGAGGGGTCTTCTGTTAAGGAAGGCCCCTATTTTTTTACTTGTTGAGTTTGCATTGTGGTTAATATATAATACCTATGATTCGTTGTATTGATAATAGGAGTTACACGATATATGTTAGAACTTAAAAATCTTTGTTACACAGTAGATGGTAAAGAAATTATTAAAAATATCAGTGCCACATTTGATGATGGCTTTATTGCTATAACAGGTCCGAACGGTGGTGGTAAGTCAACACTTGCCAAGCTGATCGCCGGTATTTATACCCCCACAAGCGGACAGATTCTTCTTAACGGTGAAGATATTACAAATATGTCTATTACAGAGCGTGCCAAGAAGGGCATAAGCTATGCTTTCCAGCAGCCCGTTAAGTTTAAAGGACTTACAGTTAAGGACCTTTTGACTCTTGCAGCAGGAAAGGATACATCAGTTAATGATGCCTGCAACATTCTTTCAGAAGTTGGACTTTGCGCGCGCGATTATATAAATAGAGAAGTAAACGGATCCTTATCAGGTGGTGAGTTAAAGAGAATTGAAATTGCAATGATTATCGCAAGAGAAACCGCCATTTCAATCTTTGATGAACCTGAAGCAGGAATCGACCTTTGGAGCTTTAAAAGCCTTAATAAGGTATTTGAAAAGATGCATGATAAGATTAATGGAACTATCCTTATCATTTCACATCAGGAAAGAATTCTTAATACAGCTGACCGAATCGTTGTACTGAAGAATGGTGAACTAATTAACGATGGAAGTAGAGATGAAGTATTACCCAAGCTTCTTGAAGGAACCGAGGCTAATATAAATACAGGTTCCTGTTCAGTACTTCAGGATTAATGATTTGGAGAAAATGCTATGAATACAATAGAAAAGAATCTTCTTAAAGAAGTTGCAGATATTCATGAGACACCGGAAGGTGCTTATAATATCCGTGCCAACGGAAAATTAGACAGTAGAAATACAACAGCCAATATCGATATCGTTACCAAGGAAGATAAGTCAGGAATCGATATTATTATTAAACCGGGAACCAAACATGAGAGTGTACATATTCCCGTCATTATTTCCGAAACAGGATTAAAGGATCTTGTATATAATGATTTTTACATCGGTGAAGATGCGGATGTTGTTATCGTTGCAGGATGTGGTATCCACAACTGCGGTGACCAGGAATCTGCCCACGATGGAATTCATTCTTTCCATCTTGCCAAGAATGCAAGGGTTAAATACATTGAAAAGCACTACGGCGCAGGTGATGGCCTTGGAAAGAATGTTATGAACCCTACAACTATTATTGAATTATCTGAAGGTTCATATCTTGAGATGGAAACAACGCAGATTAAAGGAATTGATTCAACTCACCGAGTTACCAAGGGAACTTTGGCAGATAATGCAACCCTGGTTATTCATGAAAAAATCATGACTCACGGCGAACAGCAGGCGACTACAGATTTTACCGTTGATTTAAATGGTGTAGATTCAAGCGCTAATGTCGTTTCAAGATCAGTTGCCAAAGAAAAATCATTCCAGAAATTTGTATCTACGATAAATGGTAATGCTAAATGTAACGGCCACACAGAATGTGATGCTATTATTATGGATGAGGCCGTTGTTACTGCAATTCCTGAACTTACAGCTGCAAATATTGATGCAAGCTTAATCCATGAAGCAGCAATCGGTAAGATTGCAGGTGAACAGCTTGTTAAGCTTATGACTTTAGGCCTTTCTGAAGCTGAAGCCGAAGAGCAGATTATAAATGGATTTTTGAAATAAGATTAAATGTATTAAATGTGTTAAGCCGGTTTTTTAACCGGCTTATCTTTTAGGTGTGACTTTTATGACACACTATATTTCTATAATTAGGAGATAAGAATATGCCGGGTTTAGGTACGATTATTAATGCAGTTGCAATTATTATAGGTGGACTTCTTGGTCACTTCTTTGGAAAAATCTTAAACGAAAGAGTTCAGGACAGTCTTATTAAAGCATCCGGCGTATCAGTTCTTTTTCTTGGAATAGCGGGAGCCCTTGAAGGAATGTTAAGGGTTGAAGATGGTCATGTGTTAAGCGGAAAGGCAGTATTTATAGTAGTGAGCCTTTCTCTTGGCGCTTTGGTAGGCGAACTTTTAAATATAGAAGGACAGTTTGAAAGATTTGGTGAATGGCTAAAGAAAAAGACCGGAAACTCCAAGGATAACAACTTTGTAAGCGGCTTTTTAACTGCATCATTTACGGTTTGCATTGGAGCAATGGCAATTATAGGTTCAATAGAAGATGGAATTAATCATAATTATTCCATTCTTTTTACCAAGGCACTTTTGGACCTTATTATTATAATGGTAATGGCCAGCTCTCTGGGGAAAGGGCCGATTTTTTCATTTATTCCCGTAGCAATATTTCAGGGTTTTGTAACAATTCTTGCACGAATTATTGAGCCTCTTTTAAATGCTAATGCAATTTCAATGCTTTCAATGGTTGGCTCAATCCTTATTTTTTGTGTTGGAATAAATCTTGTCTGGGATAAGAAGATAAGAGTAGCAAGCCTGCTTCCTTCGGTACTTTTCGCGGTGATATTTTCATATTTCATGTAAATATACGGGGTAGTCTGGCATGATGGGAGGGTTAAATTGAGGATAATTCATACAGCGGATATTCATCTTGATTCTAAACTTGAAAGGAACTTATCAAGCCAGCTTGCTTCTTCAAGAAGGGCCGAAATACTTGAAAATTTCGTTTCAATGGTAGAGTATGCGTCTGCAAATGATGTTGATGCCATACTTATTAGTGGAGACCTTTTCGATGTTAAAAAGGTATCTGCCAATGCAAGAAACAGGGTTTTGAGCCTGATTTTTGCCCATTCCGATATTGATTTTTATTATCTTAAAGGTAATCATGACATAAATTCATTTCTTGAAGGAATTGAAGATATTCCTTCAAATCTCTTTCTTTTTACTGATGAATGGAAAACTTATTCCGTAAGTACCAGTGTTTGTATCTCGGGTATAGAAATCGATTCATCCAACAATAATACTCTTTATGATTCCCTGTTTTTACCGCTTGATAAATTCAATATAGTTATGCTTCACGGTCAGGCGGGAGGTTACATTTCGCCGGATAAAGCCGAGGCTATTAATCTTTCTTTACTTAAGAATAAAAATATAGATTATCTTGCACTTGGCCATGTACATTCTCATAAGGAAGAAATGATTGATGGAAGATGCCTTATGGTCTATCCCGGCTGTTTAGATCCCAGAGGCTTTGACGAGTGCGGTGAGCATGGCTTTGTTCTTTTGGATATAGATGAGGAAGCTAAGACTTGCTCTCACAGGTTTGTTTCTTTTGCCTCAAGAAATGCTGTTGAAATAAATGCAGACCTTTCGGGACTGTTTAATACATATGAGGCCATTGAAAAAATTGATGAAGAAATAAACGAAAAGGGCGTACTTGGTAAAGACCTTTTAAAACTTGTTTTGACAGGCCAGATAGACGTTGAGGCCGATATTGACCTTCTTTCAATCCAAAAAAGATTTGAGTCAGGCTTCTTTATGTTTAAAATCTACGACCAGACAAGCGTAAAGGTAGACTTTGAAAGTTATTTACTGGATAAATCCTTAAAGGGCGAGTTTGTAAGAGTTGTCATGGCCCGGGATGATTTATCAGAAGAAAAGAAGTCAAGAATCATATCTTATGGACTTAGTGCACTTAGAAATGAGGGGATAGAACTATGCGATTAATTTCATGCAACATTGAAAATTTCGGAAGACTTCATAACTATTCCCTGGATTTTTCGCAGGATATCCACACGATATGTGAGGACAACGGCTGGGGTAAAAGTACTCTTGCAGCATTTCTTCGTGTAATGTTTTTTGGTCTTCAGAACAACAATAAGAAAAATGATATTGATAACGACCGCAGGCGTTACCGCCCCTGGCAGGGTGGAATATTTGGCGGAAGCCTTGTGTTTGTTGCTCATGATAAAAAGTATATTCTTACAAGGCAGTTTGCAGACAAGGAAGCTGACGACTTTTTTGAATTAAGAGACTATGAGACCAATCTTATAAGCCGGGATTTTTCTTCCAATATCGGCGAAGAGCTCTTTAAGATAAATAACGACTCCTTCATTCGTTCGGTCTTTATTTCCCAAAACGACTGTGTGACCTCTGCCACTGACAGTATCAATGCCAAGATTGGTGACATATCAGATAACACAGGCGATATCGATTCTTTTGATAAAGCCAATGAAATATTTAAAAAGTTTTTGAATCAGAATTCTCCAAACTTTGCAAAAGGCTCAATACGAAGAATGAACGATGAGCGTTCGGCTCTATACAACGAACTGTTAAAGCAGACATCCATAGATGAGGCCATTCGCTCCCACGAAGAGCGCATTAAAGAAAATACCGATAAACTCGACATTATTAATAATGAAAAACTGTCATTAAAGGCAAGAGACGAGGAACTTAAAAAGGATGCTTTAAATAATAAACTACGAGCCAACTATGAAAATCTTTGTCAGGAAAAAGAAAGAGCCCAAAAAGAGGTCGATAGACTAAGCAGCATTGATGAAGATTTTTCCTTATCTTCAGATGATTCCGACAGGTTTTTAAACTTGCAGGCCGAGTTTTCGGGCACAGAAAACTACTTTGATGAGGCAGCAAAGATTACAGAATGCTATAAAGATTACAAGCGTCTTTTAAAAGAAGCAGATGATAAGAATAAGGAACTTGATTATTATATGTCGCTTCCAATGCCTAAAAAGTCTCCGTTTATGCTTGTTATTGGAATTATACTTTTCATGCTTTCAATTCCTGCATTTTTCCTGGTTGATATGACGGTTGGAGTGTCATTTTCAGGAATAGCATTAGTTTTTATTTTTCTTCAGATACCATACTCCAAATCGGTCAAAGATCCTAACGAGGCAATAAAGAACCTGCTTTCAAGACAGATAGAAGCGGCAGAGGCTGATTTGACAGATATATCGGATGAGTTAAAGAAAATGCTTTCAAGGCATGATATTTACGCTTCTGAGGAAGAATTTTACGAGAGTATATCAACAGTGAATAACAGGGCAAGAGAGTACGATCTTTTACTAAGAAAGAAAACTGATTTAATCGCTAAAAAGACGGCGGGAGAGACTGCACTTGAACGTGCGCTTGCTGATTTACGAATAAGAAGTCAAAGACTTGCTATATTTATTGAAGAAAACGATATGACCAAAATCTCCGGGAAAGCCTTATCTGACGAGGGACTTTCTTTTGACGACATAAATATAAGAATGAGTGAACTTGAAAAAGAAGAGGCGAAGCTTGTTGACGATATCGCATTCGACAGACGTTCACTTGATTCTTTATATGAAAGAAGCGATGATCTTTTGCAGAAGAGGGAAAGATTTAATGATCTTGAAGGTAAGATAGAAGCTGCAAAAGAAAAGTACGAGCTTGTTGAACTTTCACAAAAGTATTTAGTTGAGGCCAAGGAAAAGCTTACAAACGAATACACAAGACCATTACTTTCCAGTTTTAATTACTACTATGGAATTGTTGCAGGTGATGATGATAAGTTTTTTATGGACGCCAACTCGAATATTACAGTGGAAGAATATGGAATTCAACGTAATATATATTCTTTAAGTCAGGGACTTAGAGATGTTATTGGGCTTTGCCTGAGAATTTCTTTTGTGGATGCCATGTACCCAAACGAAAGGCCTGTTTTGTTTTTGGACGATCCGTTTGTTAATCTCGATGACGAAAAGATGGGCGCTGCGAGGTCTTTGCTTGAACAAATAAGCCTGAAATATCAGATTATATATTTCACATGTACCAAAAGTAGGGCCTAAAAAACGCTAATTGTATGCAATACGTATAATTGTATACAATTATCCCGAAATCTCTTGACTTCAATTATTTAGTATGTAAAAATCAAAGATGTGAATTTTTATAAATAGTGAAACGGAGATTAATTATTATGTCACTTTCATTGTCTAACAAAGCTAAGGCGGTTAAACCTTCATCAACTCTTGCAATCACAGCTAAGGCCAAGGAACTTAAAGCTTCAGGCATCGATGTAGTTGGATTTGGAGCAGGAGAACCTGATTTCAATACACCTAAGAATGTATGTGATGCAGCTATTGAAGCTATCAACACTGGTTTTACAAAGTATACACCTGCATCAGGTACCAACGAACTTAAGGCAGCAATCAGCAAGAAGTTTAAAGAATTCAACGACCTTGATTATGCTCCAAACCAGATTGTTATAAGTAACGGTGGAAAGCATGGCCTTACAAATGTTTTTGATGCAATTATTAACCCTGGCGATGAAGTGATTATTCCTGCACCTTTCTGGTTAAGCTATCCTGAAATGGTTAAGCTTTCAGATGGTGTTCCGGTTATCGTATATACATCCAAAGAAAACGGATACAAGCTTACTGCTTCTGAACTTGAAGCAGCAGTAACTGATAAGACCAAGGCTGTTGTATTAAACTCACCTAACAATCCTACGGGTATGATTTATACAAAGAGCGAACTTGAAGCTCTTGCCAAGGTTATCGTTGAAAAAGATATTTTCTGTGTAGCTGATGAAATGTATGAAAACCTTATTTATGGTGATGAAAAGCATGTTAGTATCGCTTCACTTGGTAAGGAAATCTATGATCACACAATTACCTGTTCAGGTCTTTCAAAGGCTTATGCCATGACAGGATGGAGAATGGGTTATACAGGTTCAAGCGTTGAAATTGCCAAGCTTATGAGTGCTATGCAGTCTCACGCAACATCAAACCCCAACTCAATCGCTCAGTATGCAGCTGTTGAAGCTTTAAATGGTCCTCAGGACGCTGTTGAAGCAATGAGAGTTGAATTTGACAAGCGCCGCATTTATATGTATGACCGCGTTAGCAAGTTACCTGGCGTAAGCGTTATTAAGCCCGAAGGTGCTTTCTACGTATTTATGGATATGACTGAAGTTCTTGAAAAGTCATATAAGGGAGAGAAGCTTGAAACTGCAGCCAACCTTGCCAAGGCTTTACTTGAAGATTATGCAGTTGCGGTTATTCCCTGTGCAGACTTTGGCTTCCCTAAGCACATCAGACTTTCATACGCAATCAGCATGGAAAGTATTGCAAAGGGTCTTGATCGTATTGAACAGTTTTTAGGTGAACTTAAATAATATTTGAAAACTTTTTATACGGCTTAAGATATGTCTGTCAGTAAAAAATGACTTTTGGTCGCAAAAAAACGGGTGTTTTTTTAAAAACAATATTGCAAAAAGTAAATTTTGTGAGAAATGACGAATTTAACTCTGTGTTTTATCCAAAGATAAGACACAGAGTTTTTGTTTTACATAATTAGTTACTTTTTTATTGCTTTATGTTAATCTTTTTTGAATTCGATTTACATAAAATTGGATTTTGCTTTCGACATGTTGTGAGAATAATTACTCACATAACTATATTTGGTGTGCCTTCTTTTGCCTGCCAAAAAGAGCCGAAAAATAGGCAAAAATCACAATTGCCTTTTAAAAGAATCATATGTATAATGATTTTTGCGACCGGGAAAATATTAGTCGCAATCGTTTATGAGAGGAATATTAGGGACTTGGAAAAGGAAATTTCGACCTTTATAACATATTTACATAATGTTAAAAAGATGTCTCTTAATACCGAACTTTCATATAAAAGGGATTTAGGAAAAGTGAGTACATATATGGCAGGAAAGGGGATTTATGACCCTGCCAATATCACTGCTGAAAATCTTAAGGAATATATTTCCTATCTTCAGGATAATAATTTTTCTGCAGCAACAATTTCCAGAAATATTGCCTGCTTAAAATCTTTCTATCATTTTCTTCACAAAGAGGGAAAAGTTGAAGTTGATGTGAGTGAAAACCTTAAAGCCCCCAAGGTGGTTAAAAAGGTTCCTGAAATTATGACTACCAAGGAAGTCATAAGACTCCTTGAACAGCCTAAGGGAGATTCACCCAAGGAAGTTAGAGACAAGGCAATGCTTGAACTTTTATATGCAACCGGAATAAGAGTTTCTGAATTAATATCGCTTAAGCTTTCCGATGTGAATTTGCAGATGGGTTTTGTGGTATGTAAAGATTCCAATAAGGAGAGAGTAATTCCTTTTGGACACGAGGCAAGAGCAGCACTTCTTTCTTATCTTGAAAAAGCGCGTGATGCTATGCTTGAAGATCAGGCTTCTGATATTTTATTTGTTAACTGTTCAGGTCAGCCTATGAGCCGCCAGGGATTTTGGAAACTAATTAAGTATTATGCCAAGAAAGCAGGCATAGAAGCTGATATAACACCTCATACCTTAAGACATTCATTTGCCGCTCATCTGGTTGAAAATGGAGCAGACCTTCGTTCAGTTCAGGAAATGCTTGGTCATTCAGATATTTCAACAACACAGATATACGCCAATTTGAATCACTCAAGAATCAGAGAGGTATATTCCAAAGCACATCCGAGAAGATAGTCAGGATGAATTACATTAGATATTGACTAACATCCGCACAGTGTGCGGATGTTTTTTTTGTAATAAGAAGTTGATATTCTGCTTAATATAAAATCTTAAAAGTGGAGATTAGAATGAGTAAGATATATTACGATCATGCAGCAACCACAAAGCAACTTAAGGTGGTTACAGAAGCTGTAAATGATGCAATTGAAAATAACTGGTACAACGTATCTTCGGGTTATACACCTTCTTTTGAATCAAGAAAGATTGTAACAAGAGCCCAAAAGGCAGTTTCAGACCTGATTTCATGCAATCCTAATAATGTTTTATTTACTTCAGGAGCAACTGAATCCAACAATATGGTAATAAAAGGAGTCCTTGAAGCTACTGATATAACTAATCCTCATATTATCACAACTGAGATTGAGCATCCTGCGATATATGAAACACTAAAAGCAGAGGCACAAAAAGGCCTTGAAGTTTCTTTTGCCAAAGTGGGAAGCGATGGAAGAGTTAAGGCAGAGGATGTGTTAAGGCTTATAAAGCCCAACACTGTACTAGTGAGTGTGATGTTTGCAAACAACGAAACAGGCGTACTCCAGCCAATTGAAGAACTTGGATATGAACTTCACAAAAGGGGCATATTGTTTCATACAGACGCTGTCCAGGCGATTTCACATGAAAGAATTGATGTTGAAAAAATGAATATCGACTTTCTTTCGGCAAGCGCCCACAAAATGCATGGTCCCAAGGGCGTTGGTTTTTTATATGTAAAGGATTTTAAAACCATAAAGCCACTGATTCATGGCGGCGGTCAGCAGGGAAATTTCAGGTCCGGAACAATAAACAATGAAGCAATTGCAGGATACGCTGCGGCCCTTGAGTATTGCCTTGCTAATTTTGATGCGGATAATGAGAGAGTAAGAAGTATCCGCGATTTTGTCCAGGAAAGACTTTTAGAAGCAATTGACGGGGCAGTAGTTAATGGAAGCCTTGACAACCGAATTCCTTCTATATTAAATATTTCTTTTCCATACATTGAAGCTGAGTCATTAATCATGACTCTTGATATGAAAGGAATTCTGGTATCCGGAGGCTCCGCCTGTGCAACGGGAAAGAAGGAACCTTCAAGAGTATTAACTAAGATGGGATTATCATCGGATAGAAGCAGGGGAGCCATAAGACTTTCTTTTGGCATCGATAATACGATGGAAGAAGCTGTAGAAGCTACCAAGGTAATAACAGAGTCCGTAAAATACCTTCAGGGAATCAGATTATAAATACTTCCGGCGGTTTCCTGGGGAAACGACCGGAAGCTTATGTTTGAAAATTGTTATGATAATTTATTGAAGTGAGCAACTCGCTGCTCGAAGGTTGCGTAGTAGTTAAAGCCACATTCTTTAAGAATTTCTTCGGCTCTGTCAAAAGAAAGAGCAATGTGTTCAGGCTTGTGGGCGTCGGAACCTATTGTTATGATTTCACCGCCAAGCTCTTTGTAACGCTTGATAATATCAGGATGGGGATTGGGATCTTTAAGTCCGCTTTTATAAATTGCGGAAGTGTTAATCTCAATTCCTTTTTCATTTTCAATAAGACTTGTAAGAATATCGTCAATAAGATCCTTATAATCTATTGGACTATAATTTGAATCCTTGTCAGGAGCGTAGCGGACTACGTAGTCCATGTGACCTAAAACGTCGAAATTGTTAAAGCGGTCGATGTTTGACTTAATTGCTTTAAAATATGCTTCAAAAGAGTCGCGCTCAGAGCGGCCTTCAAAATATTCAGGTAACCAGGGATCAACTTTATTTACAAGATGGATTGAGGCGATGATAAAGTCAAATTCATGGCCTTTAGCTGTTAAGGCATTAGCCCTGAAAGCTGATTCCTGAAGACCAAGTTCAATACCGAAACCTACATTGATATTCTTTTCATATTTATTTCTTGCATTCAGTAACTCATAAAGATATGAGTCAACATTTACTTCCCACTCAAGATTTTCAAGGTCTTCATATATAGGAAAGTCATGATCCATATGTTCTGTTATACAAATATGTTTTAAGCCTTTATTTATAGCTCCTTCAACCATTGAAGTAAGGGGAGCCTCAGAGTCGGCGCTAAATGCGGTATGCATGTGAAAGTCTGCTAAAATAGCCATAGTGATTTCTCCTTATATAATAGATGAATTTTTAATACCTCGTTTTCTATACTTATTTATCATAATTACTAAAAAAAGTATACTATGCAAAATCTTTTTATTCAAACCATACATTTTGAAATATAGTATTGAATTTTTGGCGAAATTACATTAAAATAAGAGCGCTGACAAAGTTTTGACAAAGTCCTGCGGGAAATACGTCAAACTATATTAATAAATTTCTTTAGGAGGAAATAAAAATGGCAGTAAAAGTAGCAATTAATGGTTTCGGCCGTATCGGTCGTCTTGCATTCAGACAGATGTTTGGTGCTGAAGGTTATGAAGTTGTAGCAATCAACGACTTAACTTCACCTAAGATGTTAGCTCATCTTTTAAAGTATGACTCTTCACAGGGTAACTACGCTAAGAATCACACAGTTGAAGCTGGTGAAGATTCTATCACAGTAGACGGAAAGACACTTAAGATTTACGCATTCCCGGATGCAAACAATTGCCCTTGGGGTGAATTAGATGTAGACGTAGTTCTTGAATGCTCAGGTTTCTATACAAGCAAAGACAAAGCACAGGCTCACATCAACGCTGGTGCTAAGAAAGTAGTTATTTCAGCTCCCGCTGGTAACGATCTTCCTACAATCGTTTACAACGTAAACCACAAAGAATTAAAGGCTACAGACACAATCATTTCTGCAGCTTCATGTACAACAAACTGCTTAGCTCCTATGGCTAAGGCTCTTAACGATTTAGCTGGTATCAAGTCTGGTATCATGAGCACAATTCATGCTTACACAGGTGACCAGATGATCCTTGATGGTCCTCAGAGAAAGGGTGACCTTAGAAGATCACGTGCTGGTGCTATCAACATCGTTCCTAACTCAACAGGTGCTGCTAAGGCTATCGGTCTTGTAATTCCTGAACTTAACGGAAAGCTCATCGGATCAGCTCAGCGTGTTCCTACTCCTACAGGTTCAACAACAATTCTTGTTGCTACAGTAGAAAAGAGCGTTACAAAGGAAGAAATCAATGCTGCTATGAAGGCTGCTGCAACTGAATCATTCGGTTACAACGAAGATGAAATCGTATCAAGCGATATCATCGGTAGCACATTTGGTTCAATCTTTGATGCAACACAGACTATGGTTGGCGCAGACAACTTAGTTCAGGTTGTTTCATGGTATGACAATGAAAACTCTTACACATCTCAGATGGTTCGTACAATTAAGTACTTCGCTGAATTACAGTAATCAGTTTTTAATTTAGACCTATAGGGTCCGGTCATTTTGGGCCGGACCCTTAATTTTTTATATGGAGGATACTAAAATGTCTTTAAACAAGAAATCAGTTGACGATTTTTCTGCAAAGGGCAAGCGCGTACTTGTACGTTGCGACTTTAACGTTCCTTTGAAGAATGGTGAGATTACAGATGATACTCGTATCAAGGCTGCTCTCCCTACAATTGAAAAGTTAATGAAGGATGGCGGAAAGGTTATTCTTTGCTCACACTTAGGAAAGGTAAAAGAAGGTCCCAGCGAAAAGGAATCTCTTGCACCTGTAGCTAAGGCTTTATCAGAAAAGCTTGGCAAAGAAGTTAAGTTCATCGCTGACTACTCAGTAACAGGCGATGCTGCAACAGCTGCTGTAGCTGCTATGAACGAAGGAGATGTAATCCTTCTTCAGAATACACGTTTCCGTATGGAAGAAGAAACAAAGCCCGCTAAGGCTGGTACAAAGTTCGCTGAAGAACTTGCAGCTCTTTGCGATGACTATGTATGTGACGCTTTCGGTTCATCACACCGTGCACACGCTTCAGTTTCTGTAGTTACAGAATATGTTCGTGCTAAGGGTGGTAACTGTGCAGTTGGTTACCTAATGCAGAAGGAAATCGATTTCCTTGGAAACGCAGTTGAGAACCCTGTTCGTCCTTTCGTAGCAATTCTTGGTGGTGCTAAGGTTGCTGATAAGCTTAACGTTATTGATAACCTCCTTGAGAAGGCTGATACACTTATCATCGGTGGTGGTATGGCATTCACATTCTTAAAGGCACAGGGTTATGAAATCGGTAAGTCACTTGTTGATGACGAAAAGCTTGATTACTGCAAGGAAATGATCGCTAAGGCTGAAAAGCTTGGAAAGAAGCTTTTACTTCCTATCGATACAACAGTAGCTGCAGGTTTCCCTGATCCTATTGATGGACCTATCGAAGTAGCAGTAGTTGATTCAACAGCTATTCCTGCTGACAAGGAAGGTCTTGATATCGGACCTAAGACAGCAGCATTATTTGCTGAAACAGTTAAGGCTGCCAAGACAGTTGTTTGGAACGGACCTATGGGTGTATTCGAAAATCCTACACTTGCTAAGGGTACATTATCAGTAGCAGAAGCTCTTGCTGAAGCAACAGCAACAACAATCATCGGTGGTGGTGATTCAGCTGCAGCTGTTAACCAGATGGGTCTTGCTGATAAGATGAGCCACATCTCAACAGGTGGTGGTGCTTCTCTTGAATTCTTAGAGGGTAAGGAACTTCCCGGCGTTTACGCTGCTGATGACAAATAATTGTTTGCAGTAACGCAACTTTTTAATTAATAAGGAGATTTAAACTAATGGCAAGAAGACGTATTATTGCTGGTAACTGGAAGATGAACATGACTCCCAGTCAGGCAGTTGAATTATGTGCAACACTTAAGGACTTAGTAAAGAACGACAATGTTGACGTTGTTTACTGTGTACCTGCTATTGATATCGTTCCTGTAGCTGAAGCTATTAAGGGAACAAATGTAGAACTTGGCGCTGAAAACTTCTACATTGAAGATAAGGGTGCTTTCACAGGCGAAATCTCAGCTCCCATGTTAAAGGAAGCTGGTGTTAAGTACATCATTATCGGACACTCAGAAAGAAGAGATATCTTCGGAGAAAACGATATTCTTATTAATGCTAAGGTTAAGAAGGCATTTGCCTCAGGCCTTAAGCCTATTCTTTGCTGCGGTGAGTCTTTAGCTCTTCGTAAAGCAGGAACATACGCTGAATGGATCAAGAGACAGATTACTTGGGATCTTTCAGGCGTAACAGCAGATCAGGTTAAAGAACTTGTTATCGCTTACGAACCCATCTGGGCTATCGGTACAGGCGAAACAGCTACAGCTGATCAGGCTGAAGAAGTTTGCAAGATGATTCGTGAAACAATCGCTGAAATGTACGATGCTCCTACAGCTGAAGCTGTTCGCATTCAGTACGGCGGTTCTATGAACGCTTCAAACGCTGCTGAATTACTTTCTAAGCCCAACATCGATGGTGGACTTATCGGTGGTGCAGCATTAAAGCCCGACTTCGGACAGATCGTCAATGCGTAAGCGTTAACAGCGTCGCAAGTGATTGCCGTGCAATCACGAAAGACTGCGTAAGCATTGACATCGTCGCAAGTGATTGCAATGCAATCACGAAAGACCGCGTAAGCGTTAACTGCGTCGCAAGTGATTACATATTGACAACTTCGCAAGTTGTTGGTTATAATTCTTTTAGACGGTTATTTTTAATCAGGATATAGGGTAGCGTAAGCTACCCTATATTTATCACAAAGCAAAGGAGAATCAAAATTGAAAAGAGGATTTAAAAAAGTTTTATTAACAGCCTTAGCAGTTGTTGTTGCTTTTGGACTTAAGAAGGTTCAGGCAGATGCTCATGCATACTATTTTGTTAATGACTCAACACAGACAACAATTACCCTTTCATGGGATGCAAGCTTCTACGGAGATAAGAAAGCAGAAGGCTTCACTATTTACTGGAACGAAGGCACATGTACAAATTGGGAAGATTATAGAATAGCTACTTCATCAGGTAATAAGATTACATTTAGAGACTTAAAGCCCGGTACACCTTATGCATTCAATGTTCAGTGTACACTCGTTGATAAAGATGGTAATCGTGAATACAACCAGAGAGTATTACATGCTTGTTTAGTAACAAAGCCCGGTAAGGTTGATGGATTATCACTTACACCTGCTAAAGATGGAAAATCAGCTAAGATTACATGGAAATCTCAGGTTGCATGCGACTATGAATATGAAGTTGCTGATTTAAATTGTAAGAAGATTGCCAAACTTAGTGGAGTTGTTGAACAGGAATCAGGAATTACAAAGACAAAGGCTACCATTAAGGGTCTTAATCCTTCTAAAGGTTATCTTATCAGAGTTCGCGCTAAATACTTCGTTACAGGTGGAACTCAGTATGGTCCTTGGACACCTTACAAGAAGATCTTCCCCAATGTTAAACTTACAAAAGCTGTATTAAAGGATGGCGTTGCTAAGCTTACTTGGAAGGATGCTAAGGATTTCGATTCATTTGAAATTTATGCATCTAAAAAAGCTAAAACAGGCTTTAGAAAAGTAGCTTCAGCTAAGAAGGGTGCAACTACTGCTTCATTTAAGAAGTATGGTTCACAGAAACTTAAGGCAAAGACTACATACTATGTTTATGTAGCAGGTGTTAAGAAGATTAACGGAACTAAGAATACTGTTAAGTCAAATATTGTTAAAGTTGTAGTTAGATAATAATGACTTTTTAATGTATTAGAATTCATTAATCCTCGGAGGTTAGACAAATTTCAATGTTTTATGACATTGTGATTTGGTTGACCTTCCGGGGATTTTCTTTTGCCTTAAAATAAATGACATGTTAACAGGTAACTGGTATACTATTCTATTATGAGAAAGAAAGGGTAGTGAAATGAAAAACAAACTTAGGTTAGTTATCGGATGTGCATGTATAATTGTAGGAATTGCAGCTCTTTTGCTTTTGCTTCCGATGAAGGTTAAAGCACCTGAAAATGTTATGGCAACATATGACGGAGCAGGAAATTTAAAAGTAAACTGGAATCCTGTGGATAAAGCTTCTGAATATGAGGTTACAATTAGTGAATATGCAGCTTCGACTAAAGAAAATGCTCTTGTATTCAATGATGCCGAAGAAGGTGTTGAATATAAGATTGCTGTAAGAGCAGTAGGAGCGAGAAGGAGTAAGAAGTTCTATTCGGATTGGACTACTATTACTTATAATATTGATCTGACTTTAGATAATGTTCAAACTATTAATTACTGGACAAATGGTTCATATTTGGAAATGAACTGGAGTGAAGCTAAAGGTGCAACAAGTTACGAGGTTAAACTTTCTGAAGCTGGAACTGTATATCCACTAGATCAGGCCAGTACAAGAATTACCTCGCTTCAGGATGGTGAACCTGTTTCAGTATATCTAAGAACTGTAAGAAAAGTTGGAAGCCATACATATAACGGTGACTGGAGTCTTTTTAATCTTTCTTTTGCAAGTTATGATTATAGTTCTCTTCCCTATGAATATGCTATGGACCTTGATCTTGAAAGACTTAAAGTCTGGGCTGCAGCAAGGGGCTATAAGATTGATATAGAGCAGAAGGATGACTTTGTTTTTGCGGATGTTCATGTAAAAGATAGTGAAAATTCAGGGTTTGCCAATGGACTGGGAAGATTCATAGGTGGATTTTTAGGTGGCTATGTAGTAGGTGTAACTGATTCAATTGATTCTACTTACCAGGAAGATTTTTCGGATGTTGAGTCTATGGTAGGTGCACTTGTTGAAGCAGGTGGTGTAAAGGAATATGCTACTGAAAAGAAAGATGATGCGGTGGCTTCCGGTAAATCCGGTGCATTGGTATATGGTCTTAAGTCACTTTTAATTGATACAGACATTCATTATGTATATAGATATAATGATGTATACAAAGCTCCCGTAGTATGTGAAATGTACATGTTAAATCCGGGACATCAGGACTATTTTGAAAGAAGATATAGTGATTATACTCCTGACAGCGATGGACTGATTCATCTTACTACAACGACAAATAATGAACTTGTTGCATACAATACAGTTAAATTTATTGATGTAGCATCATACAATGTATCTGTTATAGGTTTTAAACGTTAATTGTGCATAGCGTTTAAAGGTAAGCTTAATAATAATCGGGCACAGGTTTTAAACGTTAAAAGTAACATGCATTAAGTTGAAAAGGCCTCCGGCCCTTATATTGAATCGTACCCCAAACTAACATTTGAGGTACGATTCAATATAAGAACCGGAGGCTTTCTTTGGTATTAAATGCATATTTTTATGGTTTATACTGCATAAGCTCCTGGCCGTGATTTTTGAGCCAGTCGCGTGATATTTTGTATGAAGGCTGCAAGGAAGCAACATTGTTCCAAAATGCCTTGGAATGATTCATCTCAAGAAGATGGCACAACTCGTGAATAACAACATATTCAAGAACATAATCGGGGGCGAGTATTAGGCGCCATGAGAAATTAAGATTGCCCAAAGAAGAGCAGCTTCCCCATCTTGTTGATGTATCCTTGATTGCTATTCGATTATATTTCACACCCAAAAGACTGGAATAATACAAGGCCTTTTGTGTAATAATTTCGCGCGCCTGTTTCCTTAATTCTTTTTCGTGGGGCGAAATTTCTTTTTTTACGGTTGTTTTCTTTCTTTTGACTCTAAATAAAAACATATCAATTACTCGAGCTGAGCTGTATGAAGAGCGTAGTAAAGGCCCTTCTTGGCTAACAGACTTTCGTGATTTCCTTCCTCGGCAATACCGCCATCCTGAATAACGAATATGCGGTCGGCCTTTCTGATGGTAGATAAACGATGGGCAATAACAAAAGATGTACGACCTTTAAGTATTGCTTCGATACCTGCCTGAACTAAAAGTTCGGTTTTGGTATCGATAGAAGAGGTGGCTTCATCAAGAATAAGAATTTTGGGATTTGAAAGTATTGTTCTTGCAAAAGCAATAAGCTGCTTCTGGCCAATACTTAAACCGCCACCGCGTTCTGTAAGTTCGGTATCATATCCTTTATCAAGCTTACTAATGAAATCGTGAGCATTTACCGTCTTGGCTGCTGCGATGATTTCTTCATCAGTCGCATCTAACTTACCGTAACGTATGTTATCCTTTATTGTGCCTGTAAAAAGAAAGTTATCCTGAGTCATAATGCCCATCTGAGAGCGGAGACTTTCAATGGAAACATCTTTTACATCTTTATCATCAATTATAACTTTACCACTTTGTACATCATAAAACCTTGAGATCAAATTTACAATTGTTGTTTTGCCTGCACCGGTTGGACCAACAAGAGCAATAGTTTCACCTGGGGTGATGTTAAAGTCAACATTTTTTAGAACTTCAACACCATCTTCGTATGAAAACGATACATTCTCGAATCGGACATTACCAACAATAGGGGGCATGATTCCGACCTTGTCTGCATCCTCTATAAGGGGCTTGGTGTCCATTACTTCGAATACACGCTCTGCAGCAGCAATATTTGATATTAACTGATTATAAAAGTTTCCAAGGTTTGTAATTGGCTGCCAGAATAAGTACAAATAGCTTGTGAAGGCAACCAATGTACCTATAGTAACAACATCTCCTAAGGACTTTACACCAACATAGAAAAGAGCGATTAAGCTTAACGCTTCACTAATTTCTATTACGGATCCGAATGCGTCATTAATCTTAACTGCATCGATAAATGAATCTTTATGTTCCTTTGTAAGTTCGTTAAAAGTCTCTAATGTTTCATCTTCAGCTGTAAAAGTTTTAACGATCCTTATTCCGGACATATCCTCATGAATGAATGCGTTTAAGTTAGAAGACTTCTTTCTAAAAATCTGCCAGCGCTTTCTTGAGAGGGTCTCGATTGTAAAGAGACCTATAATCAGAAGCGGGAGGCCAAGCATTGTTGCAAGTGCCAGTCTGGGATTTTTAAAAAGCATTATTACTACTACACATATAAGTAAAATAAAATCGGGTAGAAGAGTAATAACAAAGTTACTTAAAACATCTTTTAAAGAGTTTACATCTCCCATAACTCGTGAAAGGATTTTACCTGTCGGTCTTGAATCAAAGAACTTGAAATCAAGAGTCTGAAGGTGCATATAAATTTCTTCACGAATGGTTTTAATAACTGAGTTAGTTACCTTGGCCATAATGAGCATTCTTGCTTTGACAAGTATTACCCATAAAAGGTTAATGAGTAAAGCAAGGCCCATGATCATACACAAGCCCTTAAAATCGTGGACTGAAATATAATCATCAATGGCGCTTTCCATAATAAGTGGATTTACAAGACTTACAAATACGCAGTAAGCCATAATAATAAGTACTAATACAATCTGTTTCTTGTATGCCAGCATGTAGGATAAGAGTCTTTTTACGGTGACACTTTTAGCTACCTGGGCATGGGTTTCATCTTCTTTAAATGAATTAACAGGCATTAAATCACCTCCTGTAATGAAGGCTCACCATACTGTGAAACATAGGTTTCGTAGTAGAGCCCTTTCTTTTTAAGAAGCTCATCATGTGTACCGCGTTCAGCAACCTTGCCCTCATCAAGTACTATTATTTCGTCGGCGTTTTTAACTGAGCTGATACGATGAGCGATAATAAGCTTTGTCATGTCCTTTAAATTGTGTAATTCTTTTTGAATTTCTTTTTCGGTTTCCATATCAAGGGCTGAAGTGGAGTCATCCATTATCAGGATAGGGAGGTTTTTGGCAAGGGCACGAGCGATAGAGATTCGCTGCTTCTGGCCGCCTGAAAGACCAACTCCGCGTTCGCCAATGACAGTTTCATAACCGTTTTCCATTTTTTCAATGAATTCGCTTGCACCTGCACGTTGGCTGGCTTTACGAATATGCTTAGCAGTTATGTTCTGACGGTTACCCATCTTGATGTTTTCGGAGATTGTATCCGAGAAAAGGAAAACGTCCTGCATAACAAGGGAAATATTTCCCCTAAGCTGTTTTAATGGAATATCTTTAATATCTACTCCGTCAAGAGTAATGGTTCCGTCTGTTGCATCATAAAGACGAGTAAGTAATGAGATGATAGAAGACTTACCGGCTCCTGTCGCTCCCATAATTCCAAGTGTTTGTCCTTTGGGAACTGTAAATGAAATGCCTGATAAAATGTTGTGCATGTCTTCTTTATGGAAGGATACGTTATCAAATACGATATTACCTTCAACATGATCAAGAGCATGACAGTCGTCCTTGTCTGTGATTGTAGGTATTTCATCAAAAATCTTGTTTATCTTCTTTACGGATGCTACGGCAGAAGAAAAATCGTTTGTAAGCCAGCCAAGCATTTCCATAGGCCATACGATATTTGAGGCATAAGAAATGAATGCTGTAATCTCACCAAGAGTCATCTGACCTTTTATATAGAAGTATCCGCCAAGGAATACAACGATAAGAGGAATGATTCTTCCTATGAAAGAGAAGTAAGGGTAGTACTTAACGAAAATCCTGGACTGCGTGATGTTGAGTTCACAGTATTTTTCGTTGTGCTCCAAAAACTTCTTTATTTCGTATTTTTCTTTTGCAAAGGCTTTAACTGTACGAACACCCGCAATGTTTTCTTCACAGGTAGTGTTTAATACAGCGTTTTCTTCTGAAATGTCTTCATATACCTTATCTAGCTTCTTTTCCATATAAAGAGCAAGAAAGGCACAAAAGATCATGGCCAATACAGGCACAATGGTAATAATCGGATTAAGTCTGAACATGCAGTAAATAATCATTACTGTATGAACAAAAACTTCCAGTAAAAGCATGGAAATAAAGGAAACGGCATTCCAGATTTTATCGATGTCATCCTTAAGTCTTGCCATTATTTCGCCGGTATTGGTCTTATCAAAGAATGAAGTATCAAGTGACTGAATATGAGTGAAAAGATCTCTGCGTAAATTTGAAGATACATTTACTGACATTCTGTCAAAGGTAAATTCTTTGATGTACTGAAAGAGCATTCGTCCGCCACCCACAAGCAGTATTGCAAGTAAAAGTTTCGGAAGAAGTTCTTTATTTCCTGCAGTAATAACGTCATCAACGATGTGCATAGTTATCTGCGGAGAAAGCATAGATAAAAATACACTTACAAGTAAAGCGAAAAGCGCAACACAGTATCCGCCAATATGCTTTCTCAAATGTTTAAACAATGTGTTGTTTTTCAAATAATCACCCCTTTTTTGCATAAAAAAATCCGGTAGCATGAAATATACTACCGGATTGAAATCGCATAATTTTATTAATTCAAAAATAAATTACATGAACATACCTTTTCCGGAGGTATACGAATTTAAAGTTATTAAGTTAGTTGTCATATTGTTTCTGATTACTGACATTTGTATGCCTCCTTTCTTAAGTGTACGTCCCACAAGGACTACAAACAAAATACGACCATAAATTAATCTTGTCAACCCTAAATTTTCGAAAAATTAATTTTTCCTGAGTTTAATAGAAGTATAATTCGCTGCTTTTATATATAGTTTGTTCTGTATTGCAACAGTATTTTTTCAATGCTATACTTTTTTTTATGATTTGGAAGAAACATGCAAGAAAGGGGGAAATATGCTTTCTTTATTGATTAAATTGTTTGTTAAAGATAGCGAAAATACCACTGATCCTAAAGTTAGAGAATCATATGGAGTTCTTTGTGGCGGATACGGTATATTTTTAAATATTGTGTTGTTTATAGGTAAATATATTGCAGGTGTTTTGTCGTCATCAATTGCCATGACAGCAGATGCTTTCAATAACCTTTCAGATGCAGGTTCGTCACTTATTTCTGTTGTGGGATTTAAGCTCGCAGGTCAGAAACCTGATCCTCAGCATCCCTTCGGTCATGGAAGAATTGAATATCTTTCAGGACTTGCAGTGTCGGTGCTTATCATTTTAATGGGATATGAACTGGTGACGGATTCTTTTGTAAAGATAATTCATCCCGAGGCAATTTCTTTTTCATGGTTGGCAATTGCAATAATGATGGCGTCAATTCTTGTTAAGGTCTACATGGCCTTTTATTGTAAAAGGATAGGAAAGAAAATCGACTCAGCGACACTTCTTGCAACATCGACAGACTCACTTTCAGATACAATTTCAACAACAGTAGTAGTAATTACAGCATTAATCGGAAAGTTCTTTGGACTTAAGCTCGATGGATTTTGCGGTTTAGTTGTAGGTTTACTGATTATCTGGGCAGGTATTAAGGCGGCAAAAGAAACAATTTCGCCTCTTTTGGGTCAGCCACCTACCAAGGAATTTGTAAATGAAATTGAAAGAATCGTACTTAATCATAAAGAGATAGTTGGAATTCATGATCTTATCGTCCATGACTACGGTCCCGGCCGAGTGATGATTTCGCTTCATGCCGAAGTATCAAGCAAGGCCGATATAAATGAAATCCACGATGTTATTGATGTAACAGAAGTTGAACTTAGAACTATACTTGGTGCGCATGCGGTTATTCATATGGACCCTGTTGAGATAGGAAATCCGGAAGTTGACGAGTTAAGAGAACTTGTTAAAGACGTCATAAAAGAGTATGACGAATCGATTACATTCCATGATTTTAGGGTAGTACTTGGAAATACTCATACGAATCTAATTTTTGATGTGGTTGTTT
Organism: Lachnospiraceae bacterium; assembly: GCA_024403515.1. Lineage (GTDB taxonomy): Bacteria > Bacillota > Clostridia > Lachnospirales > Lachnospiraceae > UBA1258. The sequence goes on along the minus strand of JAKSRS010000008.1, from coordinate 34,143 downwards.
CTTTTGACAAAAAGGAAACTGATGAAGAAATAGCGATGGATATAGCCAAGCGTGTTAATGAAAAGAACAACAAACTCTTTTCAGTCGTAAACGTTGACAGAGATTATGTGTCGAATGCTGAATAACGCATGTTATACATTGAAAAAAGTTTGTAAAAACGGCAATTATCGTGTATAATTTTCTGCGGACAAAATTCAATTACAAATACATTTTTATAAAGGAGATATATCATGGCAAAGAAACCTGTTGTTTTATTAATCCTTGATGGATATGGCCTTAATGATAAGGTTGAAGGAAACGCAGTTGCACAGGCTAAAACACCTGTAATGGACAGACTTATGAAGGAATATCCTTTCGTTAAGGGTAACGCAAGCGGAATGGCTGTAGGTCTTCCCGATGGACAGATGGGTAACTCTGAAGTTGGACATCTTAATATGGGTGCCGGCCGTATCGTTTATCAGGAACTTACAAGAATTACTAAAGAAATTCAGGATGAGACATTCTTCACAAACGAAGGTCTTATGAAGGCTATTGATAACTGCAAGGCTAACGATAGCGCACTTCATGTATTTGGTTTACTTTCAGACGGTGGTGTTCACTCACACATCACACATCTTTACGGAGTACTTGAACTTGCTAAGAGAAACGGACTTTCAAAGGTTTATGTTCACGCTTTCCTTGATGGACGTGATACACCTCCTACAGGTGGTCTTGGATATGCCAAGGAACTTCAGGATAAGATGGCTGAACTTGGCGTAGGTGAAATCGCTACAGTAAACGGTCGTTACTATGCAATGGACCGTGATAATAACTACGACAGAGTTAAGGTTGCTTACGATGCAATGACTAAGGGCGAAGGTCTTGAAGCTGATGATGCACTTGCTGCAATCCAGGCTTCATATGACAGAGACGAAACAGACGAATTCGTTAAGCCTACAGTTATTAAGAAGAACGGACAGCCCGTTGCAACAATTCAGGATAAGGATAGCATCATTTTCTTCAACTTCCGTCCTGACCGTGCTCGTGAAATTACACGTTGCTTCTGCGATGATGATTTTGATAAGTTTGAAAGAGGAGCAAGACTTGGTGTTACATTTGTATGCTTCTCAGATTACGATCCTACAATCGCTAACAAGGAAGTTGCTTTCCACAAGATTTCTGTTACAAACACATTTGGTGAATGGCTTGCAGCTAACAACTTAAAGCAGGCTCGTATTGCTGAAACAGAAAAGTATGCACACGTTACTTTCTTCTTCAATGGTGGTGTAGAAGCTCCCAACGAAGGTGAAGAGAGAATCCTCGTAAATTCTCCCAAGTACGTTCCTACATATGATAAGAAACCTCGTATGAGTGCTTACACAGTATGTGATAAGCTTTCTGAAGCTATTACAGCCAAGAATGAAGATGGAAGTTCAGTATATGATGTAATCATCTGTAACTTCGCTAACCCTGATATGGTTGGTCATACAGGTGTTCTTGAATCAGCAATCGAAGCTGTTGAAACAATTGATAAGTGCGTTGGCGAAGTTGTAAACTTCGTTAAGGAAGTTGATGGAGTATTATTCATCTGTGCAGACCACGGTAACGCTGAACAGCTTGTTGATTACGAAACAGGTGAAGCATTTACAGCTCACACAACAAACCCTGTTCCTTTCATCTTAGTTAACTACGAAGATGGTATTAAGCTTCGTGAAGGCGGATGCCTTGCAGATATCATTCCTACACTTATTGAGTGCATGGGAATGAAACAGCCCGAAGAAATGACAGGAAAGAGCCTTATCGTTAGATAAAAACTGATATTACAATATTGTGCTTGAAAAAGAGCACTTTGTGTGCTAATATGGTGCAGTGTCAGTTTGAAGGAGGATTACAAATGGCAGCATTAAGAGTCGTTATTACTATATTATTTATATTGGTTTCAATAGCACTTCTTGTTATTGTATTAATGCAGGAAGGAAAATCAGCAGGACTTGGAGCAATTTCAGGTGCAGCTGAAACATATTGGGGTAAGGCTAAGGGCCGTAGCATGGAAGGAATGCTTGAAAAGATTACAAAGTATCTTGCAATCGCATTTATGTTACTTGCTGTAGTTCTCAATATGAACATTTTCTAATTAAGAAATGGTAGTTACTGAAGCCACTCATAGTATTATGAGTGGCTTTTTAATTTGTAGGAATGTATGTCCTATATAATATTTATGTAGTTTTGGTTGGCACTTTCCTTATAAGTGCAGTTAAGAGGTAAGATATTTGGAAAAATCTAAAGATAAGAGAATTAAGTTAATAAAGGAACTTTTCAAAGACGACCTTTACGTTCCAATGAAGCGCAAGGAACTTGCAATGTTTATGCAGGTTTCTGATGAAAACCGCGCCGAATTTGATTCGATAATAGACGGACTTATAGATGAAGGCTATATTTCTGTTACCCAGAAAGGAAAACTCGTTCTTGGAAAAGTGAAGAAGGCGCCTAAGGAAAAGAACGATGCACTTTCTTTTGACCAAAATGATGAAAATGGTCTTGAAACTTCTTCAAAAAAATCTAAGAAGCAAAAGAAAGAGAAGCTTTTTCAGGGAAAGTATATCGGAAATTCCAGGGGTTTTGGGTTTGTTGAAATCGAAGGGATGGACGAGGATCTTTTTGTTCCTGAGGGAATGAGTTTAAATGCCCTTCATAACGATATAGTTGAGGCCAAGATTATTAAAGAAGCAACAACCTCGAGCCGTGCAGAAGCACAGATTGTAAATATCGTGGAGCGTTCTAAGGATGTGATAGTGGGAACCTATGAGGCCTCCGAAAACTTTGGCTTTGTAAAGTGCGATAACTCTAAGCTTATAAACGATATTTTTATTCCCAAGCAGTATTCAATGGGAGCAGTATCCGGTCACAAGGTTATCGTTGATATCTACGATTACGGCGATGACAGACATAAACCGGAAGGCAAGATTGTTGAAATTCTTGGACACGCCAATGACCCCGGCGTAGACATTCTTTCGATAGCACTGGCATTTGGAATAGAGACCAAGTTTCCTGAAAAAGTCCTAAATCAGGCCAACAGGTTAAATGTTGCAGTATCAGAAGCTGATATGGAAGGCCGTAGCGATTTAAGAAGTTTAAATATGGTAACCATAGACTCGGAAGATTCCAAGGATCTTGATGACGCGGTTTCGCTTGAAATGGAAGGAGAAGACTATGTTCTTGGCGTTCATATAGCAGATGTTTCGAACTATGTTCAGGAAAACTCAGCTCTTGACAGGGAGGCAATCAAGCGCGGAACAAGTACATACCTTGCTGACCGAGTTATTCCCATGCTTCCTCATTCGCTTTCAAACGGCATTTGTTCACTTAATGAAAAAGAAGACAGACTTTCCCTTTCATGCATCATGAAGATTGATAATGCAGGAAACGTCAAGGATTACGACATAGTTGAATCAGTGATAAACGTTAACCGTCGAATGACATATACAATAGTGAATAAAATCATCTCAGAGCATGACGAAGAGCTTATTGCTGAGTATGGCGAGCTTTCAGATATGTTTATGAGGATGTATGAACTTGCCAAGATACTTAGGGCCAAAAGAACTAAGCGCGGCTCAATCGACTTTGATTTTCCTGAGTCCAAGGTCCTTTTGGACGACCAGGGCAAGGCTATCGACATTAAGCCCTATGATAGAAATGAAGCAACAAAACTCATTGAAGAGTTCATGCTTATGGCAAATGAAACCGTAGCGTCTCATTTCTTTTGGCAGGAAATACCTTTTGTATATCGAGTTCATGAAAGTCCTGAAGAAGGCAAACTTGAAAAGTTTAAGACATTTATTAAAAACTACGGACTTAAGCTTAAGGTTGGAAACGAAGAACTTCATCCCAAGGAACTTCAGAAGTTACTTGCCAAGATAGAAGGAACCGATCAGGAAATTTTGATTACAAGAGTGGCGCTTCGCTCCATGATGCAGGCCAAGTATTCGACAGAGTGCACGGGACATTTCGGGTTGGCATGTGAATACTATTGTCACTTTACTTCACCAATTCGAAGATATCCTGACTTACAGATTCATAGAATTATCAAAGATTCTATTCGTGGAAGATTGACACCTGCCAGAATCAAACACTACGAAGATATACTCGACAGCGTGGCAGCTTCCTGCTCACGTAACGAAAGAAAGTCCGAAGAAACTGAAAGAGAAACGACCAAGCTTAAAAAAGCCGAATACATGGGTCGTCATCTTTATGAAGTATATGAAGGATTTATTAGTGGCGTAACCAACTGGGGTATCTACGTTGAACTTGAAAACACCTGCGAAGGACTTGTACACGTATCATCAATGACAGGTGACTACTATAGATTTGATGAAGGTAAGTTTGAACTTGTGGGTGAATCAAGTGGCAAGAGCTACAAACTTGGCGATAAGGTTAAAGTTATGGTTCATGACGTTGATCTGGCCGAAAGAACAGTTGATTTCATTTTAGCAGACTTCGATGAAAACGACGCAGTTCATGACTTTTATAAGAATGGACGCCGTGGATAGTTTATATCAGTCCGATGCTACTTTGAAAAGAATACTACTTATGTTATAAGTCGTAAAATTTCTTTTGCATATTGAACTATTAGTTCAGTTGCAAAATCGTATTTGTGTGATAAGATATTGAGTGCGGAAAGGAGACGAGCATGGCTAAGAGTGAACCTAGAAAATTAGTTTGCAACAACAAAAAAGCATATCATGATTACTTTGTTGAAGAGAAGTTCGAAGCCGGATTGTCTCTTCACGGCACGGAGGTTAAGTCATTAAGACTTGGCAAGTGTTCGATAAAGGAATCCTTTATTCGAATCGACAACGGAGAGGTTTATGCATACGGAATGCATATAAGCCCATATGAAATGGGCAACATCTTCAACAAAGACCCTTTAAGACCCAAGAAGTTACTTTTACACAAAAGTGAGATTATGAAGCTTCTTGGAAAAATAACAGAAAAGGGTTATACTTTAGTTCCTCTTGAAGTTTACTTTAAAGAAGGCAAAGCTAAACTTGAGTTTGGTCTTTGCAAAGGAAAGAAACTTTACGATAAAAGAGAAGATATGGCCAAAAAGGACGCCAAGCGAGAAATCGAGCGTGAATTCAAGGCCAGAAATTACTAATCAGTAATTTCAAAGCAACCAAATATTTGGTTTCACAAACTCGGGGCAGTCAAGGTTTCGACGGGGTTTTTGAAGCCGGTGAAGCAAGCCGTTGCGACACGTTAATCGCAAAATTAAAATTAAACGCTGAAGATAATTTAGCATACGCTGCCTAATGGCAGCTGTCCGCTCTAGTGCACCTACGCATTAGAATCCGGGCATCGACTACGTAGGAAACGACGCACATTAAGCTTTGCGTGTGCGGGCGTATCATGAAGCTACCAATTCATATCGGCTGTTAATTTCCGGTATGTTGCGGGAATGGGAGCAATCCAAATAATTAACTAAGCTTGTAGAAGAACGGTGGACGGGACTTCGGACACGGGTTCGACTCCCGTCTGCTCCATACGAAAAAAAGCTGGAATAAGATTCCAGCTTTTTTTCGTATGGAGCAGACGGGAGTCAATTATTTATGTCCGAAGCGCAGCTTCGGAGACGCGCCTGCGGTCCAGTGGACCGCGTTTAGGCGCCGAGGCGCCAGCCGAGGGAGACTCCCGTCTGCTCTTCGCAGAGCGAAGTCAAACCCGGGAGGAGCGAGGCACCAGCCGAGGGAGACTCCCGCCTTGTGGCAGAAAGTCTTTAAAACTGTAATATTCACCAGGTATGAAAAGAGTCCTTTTATGCTGTTGCTTTGGTTAGTATTTATGGATGAAATGATAATGCGTTACATACCGTCCAAATTTGAAAGTCCGGGTTGCCAGTAGCAGAAGTAATACTATATTTCTTTGTGAATAATATACAAAAAACGGAATTTCACTAAAAATCTGAAAATAGCAAAAATCAATATATTGTATGGTGAAACGTTTGACTATTCCGTTATTTTGTATAACGGAAACTGTTAATGTTTGTATTGTTGCGGAAGTATACTAAATTCGGCACTTTGCGTTGACATTTATATCCAAAAGTTTATAATATTTTTATAAAACACTCGTCATTTTGTATAATGACATTAGTGGAGGGGAAAACATTGCTAAACATATCGGAAGTTTTGACAATTGCCAAAAATTCTGGCGCATCAGATGTTCACTTGACCGTAGGTATTCCGCCTAAGATGAGAGTTAATGGTGAACTTCTTAACATGGAATTTGACAAGTTACTTCCACCTGATACTCAGGCGATAGCTGACTCGATTATGAACGAGACACAGAAGGCAAGACTGATTGAAAAAGGTGAAGTTGACATGTCTTTTTCGATTCCTGAAGTTGGTAGATATCGTTTAAACGTATATCACCAGCGTGGTTCTATTGCTATGGCATTTCGACTTGTAGGAACTAAAGTTCCCAGTCCTGATGTTCTTGGAATACCCTCCAGCGTTGTTGATTTGTCACAGCGTAAGAGAGGATTAGTTCTTGTAACCGGACCTACAGGTTCAGGTAAATCAACAACATTAGCTTCAATTATCGACAACATTAATCAGACCAGAGATGCTCATGTAATTACACTTGAGGATCCTATTGAATATTTGCATTCACATCAGATGAGTATGGTCAACCAGCGAGAAATCGGAATTGACTCTCAGTCTTATGCGGGTGCTCTTCGTGCTGCACTTCGTGAAGATCCTGATGTAATTTTAGTAGGAGAAATGCGAGACTTTGAAACCATCAGCGTAGCAATCACAGCAGCTGAAACCGGTCACCTTGTATTATCAACACTGCATACAATCGGTGCAGCAAGTACAGTAGACCGTATCATCGACGTATTCCCTCCTGATCAGCAACAGCAGATCAGAGTTCAGCTTTCCAACGTTTTAGAGGCAGTTATTTCACAGCAGCTTATTCCTACTAAAGACGGAAAAGGCCGAGTAGCAGCATTTGAAGTTATGCATGCTAACTACGCAGTTAGAAACCTTATCCGTGAAGGAAAGAGCCATCAGCTCATGAGCGTAATTCAGACCAATGCCAAGATGGGTATGATGACAATGGACGATGCGATTATGAACCTTTATTACTGCAATCGTATCGGCTTCGACGAAGCAGTTGAATTTGCTCAGGACGTTGAAGGAATGAAATTAAAGTTAAATAACATGTAATTGGAGAAAAAAATGGCATATTATGGACAGAAGAAGCTTAGACTTGGTGAAATACTTGTTGCGGCAGATGTATTAACTGAAGATAAGCTTGAAGAAGCATTAGCCAACAAGGGAAGCATGAAAATCGGTGAATACCTTGTTGAAAATAACATCGTAACAGAAGAGCAGATAGCTAATGCACTTTCCGAGAAACTCGGCTACAAGTTAATAGAACTTCAGAACGTTCAGATAGAAGAAGATATTCTTAAACTTGCTGAAAGCAAGGTACTTAAGAAGAATCGAGTAATCCCTGTTGCATTCGCCGAAGGAAACATGAATATCCTTCAGCTTGCTATGGCTGATCCTACTGATATTAATGCCATTGATGACCTTGCAATTATCACAGGCTACCAGATTGAGCCCTTAGTATCAACACCCAGAGCCGTAATGCTTGCATTGGACCGTTTCTATGGTTCCGATGAAATGCAGGAAAGACTTGAAGCATACGCAAAAGAAAAATTCCTTAACACCGAAGTTGATGAAAATGAGGAAGAAATCAACAATTCACCTATCGTATCACTCGTTAAGGAAATGATTGATAAAGCTGCCAGACAGCGCGCATCCGATATCCATATTGAAGCCCTTGAAAAAGAAGTACGTGTTCGTTACAGAATCGATGGTGCTTTATATGAAAGAGCGAGATACAACATCAAGGTATTACCTGCAATTGTAGCCCGTGTAAAGATTATCGGTGGAATGGATATTTCCGAAAAGAGAAAACCTCAGGATGGTCGTATCACCCAGATCGTTGACCGTGTTGAATACGATATCCGTGTTTCTGTGCTTCCTTCAGTATATGGTGAAAAGATCGTTATGCGTCTTGCGGCCAAGAAAGCACTTAATAGAGAAAAGAGTCAGCTCGGTCTTAAGCCGGGTGAAATGAAGCAGTTTGACCATATCCTTAAGAACCCTCATGGAATCTTACTTGTAACAGGTCCTACAGGTTCCGGTAAGTCAACAACACTTTATACTGCTTTGTCAGAACTCAACAAAGAAGACGTTAACATTATTACAGTAGAAGATCCTGTAGAAGCAAATATCGATGGAATCAACCAGGTTCAGGTAAATCCTAAGGCCAACCTTACATTTGCCACAGCCTTAAGATCAATTCTTCGACAGGACCCTGATATTATCATGATCGGTGAAATTCGAGACCAGGAAACAGCCGGAATTGCAGTACAGGCCTCAATCACAGGACACTTGGTAGTATCAACACTCCATACAAACTCTTCAGCATCAACAATTACACGACTTGAAGATATGGGCGTTGAATCATATCTTATCGCCGACTCAGTAATTGGTGTAATCGCACAGCGACTTGTTAGAAGACTTTGTCCTGAGTGTAAGATTGCAAGACCTGCCACAGAAGAGGAATGTGACATTCTTGGAGTTGATAGCGCCAGCAAGCACATAATATACGAACCTCGAATCAAAGACCCTAACCACGTATGTACAAAGTGCGATGGCATGGGCTACAGAGGCCGTATTGGTGTATATGAAATTATGGAAATGACACCCAAGCTTAAAACACTTATAAGCCGAGGTGGAAATGCGGATGAGATTAAAGAAGTTGCACTTTCAGAAGGTATGCATACCTTAAGAATGAGTGCTGCAGAATATGTACTTGATGGAACAACATCTTTCAGTGAAATGATGAAAGTTTCATTCGATTCATAGAAAAGTGGGGAATTTGTAGATGGCATCATTTGGTTATGAAGCAATTGACGCATCAGGAAAGACCATTAAAGGAAGTCTTGAAGCTGATGCAATCGGAGAAGTTAAAGGGATTCTTAAATCCCAGGGGCTGATACTTGTATCAGCCAAAGAGCAGGGATTTCTTCAAAAAGATATCGACCTGGATATCAACTCTAAACCCAAGCCCAGAGACTTGGCTATCTTTTGTAGACAGTTTGTAAGTATGACCAAAGCAGGCGTTACCTTAATCGACTGCTTACGAATGCTTGCAGATCAGACTGAAAACAAAATGCTAAAGAAAGCAACCGAAGGCGTAAGAGTAAACGTTGAAAAAGGTGAAACTCTTGCTGATTCCCTTGCAGAATACCCCAAGGTCTTTCCTGACCTTATGATTAATATGGTTGCCGCAGGAGAATCTTCCGGTTCACTTGATGTCGCCGTTGATAGAATGGGTACGCATTTTGAAAAGGCAGCTAAAACTAAAGCACTTGTTAAAAAAGCAATGATTTATCCTGTTGTGGTTTTGTGTGTAGCTTTAGTAGTTATTATTGCAATGCTTCTTATTGTTATTCCAAGATATACAGAAATGTTTAATCAGATGGATGCAAAGCTTCCCGGAATCACATTATTTGTAAAAGCACAGAGTGATTTCATGGTTAAGTACTGGTTCATAGTTATTCCCGTTATTATCGGTGTAGTTGCTGGCATTAAGATGTGGTCAACAACTTCGTCTGGTAAGTATGTATTACATGCAATTAAGCTTAAGATTCCTGCATTAAGCAATCTTGAAGTTAAACAGTCAGCATCAATGATGGCCAGAACGCTTTCAACACTTATGGCTGCCGGTGTTCCACTTGTTGAAGCAGTTGAGATTGTTAGCGGAACAATGACAAATGTTTACTTTAGAGATGCACTTGAGAATGCCAAGGAAGAGATTATGATTGGCCAGCCACTTTCAAGACCTCTTGAAGAATGTGGTTTGTTCCCACCTATGGTTTATCACATGTTAAAAATCGGTGAAGAAACCGGTGATACAGAAGGCATGCTTACTAAGCTTGCTGATTACTACGACGAAGAAGTAGAAATGGCAGTACAGTCTCTTACAGCAGCGATGGAACCGATGATTATCATCCTTCTTGCAGGTATTGTAGGTTTCTTAATAGCCGCTTGTATGGCTCCAATGGTCGGTATGTACGCAGCAATCGACAGATTATAAGGTATTTAGGCCGGGTTGTAGGGACAAGGCCTTTATATAAAAAACTTTCTTATTAAAAGGAGAATAAAAAATGAAAAAGTTAAATAACAAAGGTTTCTCATTAGTCGAACTCATTATCGTAATTGCTATTATGGTTATTCTTGTAGCTGTATTAGCTCCTCAGTTCACAAAGTATGTTGAAAGATCAAGAGTTTCAACAGATATTCAGACAGCTTCTGAAATCGCAACAGCAGTAGAAGTAGCTATCGCTGAAGGCAAGATTGCAGCAGGTGAAAGTGGTTCAATCGCAGCTGTTCCTGATGCAAAACTTACAAGCATCACAGCTTTACCTAAGACAAAATCTAATGTTGGTGCTGGTAAAGATCAGACATATTCATGGGCTGTAGATTCTAACTTAGCTGTAACTGTTACTGCTAACAGCAAGCAGTTATATCCTACACCTGACACTGCATATGCTTCATATATCGACTAATTAAGAATATTGGAGAATTGTTATGTGGGTTCTTTCTTTTGTGTATGGCATAGTTATTGGTTCATTCCTTAACGTATGCATTTATAGGATTCCTAAAAAAGAGAATATCGTTGTTGTAAGATCTCATTGTATGGAATGCGGTTATACACTTAAGTGGTTTGACTTAATCCCACTGTTTTCCTATATTTTTCTTAAAGGCAGATGTAGAAAATGCGGTACTAAACTATCTGTACAATATCCACTCATAGAGGCTCTTAACGGAGTCCTCTATGTGGTGGTCTTTATAGTAAAGGGGGCGAAGGTAGAATCCCTACTCTACTGCCTGCTTTTCTCAGCACTTTTGGCACTTAGTGTCATTGATTTTAGAACTTACGAAATTCCGGTCGGTTTTAACTATTTTATTGCCGCTCTTGGAATTATTAATCTGTTTTTAAATTATACCAATTGGGCCGATTATCTTATAGGATTAGGCTCTGTATCAGGTTTTTTGCTTATCCTTTATTTTGCAACAAAGGGTAGGGCAATTGGCGGTGGCGATATTAAACTTATGGCCGCCTGCGGACTATTATTGGGATGGAAGTTGGTTATATTTGCTTTTTGCGCAGGTTGCGTAATAGGAGCGATAGTACACGTTATTAGAATGAAAGTTTCTAAAGCAGACAAGGTTCTGGCGATGGGACCTTATTTGTCGATTGGGGTAGGAGTAGCTGCCCTATGGGGAGATACTTTGTTGAAATGGTACCTTTCCATGCTTGGAATATAAAGTGGAGAGGATAAAAGGAGAATTATGGCTAACAAGATCATTTGCATTGAGGTAGGAAGCTCTGTTACGAAGATCTGCGAAATGGATTTTCGAACAAAGAACCCTAAGGTATATAAATACTGTACAATACAGACCCCTGAAGGAGTTTATGATGATGGATTTATAGATGAAAATCCTGCATTTGCCCTTTCAGTAAAGCAGGCAATTCAGTTTAATAAGATGAAATCCAAACAGGTTGTTTGTACAATAACATCAAGTAAGATTGCAACAAGAGAAGTAATCATACCATCAGTTAAAAAGAATCAGGTAGAAGCATTAATTGAAGCTAATGCCAGCGAATATTTCCCTATTAACTTAAATGACTATGAACTTGGCCATCTTGTCCTTGAAAATATTAAAGATGAGGACGGAAGCAGTAAGCTTAAAGTTCTTGTAATGGCATGCAACAAGCAGCTTATTAAAACATATGATAACCTTTGCAATGCATGCGGATTACATTTAGTAAGTGTTGATTTTACCGGTAATTCTGTATACCAGGTGATGAAGAACGAAATCAAAGATGAAGTAGAAATGGTAATTAAAGTTGAAGATAAAAACTCAATCGCAACTATCATGACTTCTACAAATATGATAATGCAGAGAAACTTCTCATATGGTATCGAGAATGCTGTTTATACTCTTATGAATTCTTCAGCATTTACTCAGAAGACATATGAAGAGGCGATGGAAGAATTAAGAAGAATTACCTGTATTCGTCTTGTTTTAAACGAGAATACAGTAATGATTGAAAAAGAAGAAGATGCACCTGAAGTTAGCGAAAAGGTTGCAAGAGCTATGGGTGAAATAACCGAAGCTTTGGCTCCATTAATCGGTAACGTTTCAAGAGTGCTTGATTTATATAATTCCAAGAATTCTGATAATCCCGTAAAGAAGATAAGACTCATTGGTCTTGGAGCCGAAATCAGCGGATTATCTAAACTTATAACCAACGAAATCGGTGTTAAGACTCTCGTTTGTGAAAACATTCATTCCATTGGTTGGAATCAGTCTGCAGGACTTGGAAGTAGCGGAAGATATGTTGCAACAATTGGTGCAGGAATTGCCCCCATTGGATTTATTAATGAAGAAAAGAAGAAAAGCGATATAAGTGATGTTAATTATAGAAACATTGCTATCATCGCAGTACTTGCAGCGCTTGTTGTTTGCGGTTCATTATACTTCTTTGGTTTTTCAGAACTCGAATCTGCAAAGGCTAAGGGAAAAGTTCTTGAAAAGTTATATGCAACATATGCTCCTGCAGAGGTCGTATATAACGAATATAACGCGACAAAAGAATTACATGATAGTGTTATGGTCGGTGTTTCAATGACTGATTCATATAATGACAGCCTTCTTGACTTTTTAGATAAACTTGAAAAGAACCTGCCTTCCGACGCAGAAGTTGTTAAATTCCAGTCTAACTGTACTGATTCAGCAAGTCAGGTCGCAACCGTTAAGGTTAGAGTGTATTCACTTGAAGAAGGTGCCAAAATCCTTGATGTAATGCGTAGCGTTTGTCCTGAGGATTCAATAACAGTAACAAATATTGAAACTGAAGAGATGACTATGCCTGAATATAGAGATCTTCTTGTTGCACTTGGAGTAATTGACAAGGAAAAGGCTGATAAGTTCAGTGAAGAACTTACCGAGTTATTAGGTGAAGATGGATTGTTAGTAACAAAGTTTGAGCAGGAAGATGGTGAGGAATTAGAAGTTCCTGATTACTTCTATGTTTATGAATTCTTTGTAGGTTATGGTGTTAATAAATCAACTGATGAATCAGTAGGACAGGAGGGTAAATAATGAAAAAGAAATCTAATTCACAACAGTTAATGTTACTCATTGTTGTCCTTTCTATTCTTGCAGTTGTTTTGGTTTATATGTTTGTATATAAAGACTTTCAGAATAGAGCAGCGGCAAAGAGAAGCTCAAACCAGGAACTTCAGCAAAAGGTTGATCAGTTAAAAGAGTATTATGAAAATCAGAATGACTATATCGAAAAGATAGCTGAATTGAAGGCTGAAATCAAAGATTCAATGAAACAGTTTTCAACACTTGCAATAGAAGAAGATATAATGATGCAGGCTCATAATTCCATGACAAGTGCGGATAAACTTGTTTACACAGCAGCATCTATTGTTGCTCCTGAAGTTATTTATACTGTTCCGGCCGAACTTTTTGCGCCTGTTAAGTTTTCTGATGATGAAAATGACAAGTTCAATAGTAAGCAGGCAATGCTTTTTGTTAATAGGAAAGCAAGCTATGTGGCTCAGAATGATTATCCTTCATTAAAGGTAATGATTAAGGATGTGCTTGACAGACCTTATAAAACCATGATTACAAATGTTCTTTTTGAGAAGAACAAAGAATACAATAATCTTCAGGGAACTTTAGAAGTAGCAATGTTTTATGTTCCTGTTTACGGTGAAGAATATGTTCCTGTAAAAATGAATGATTACGATAAGGGACTTGAGAAACTTTTCAAGTTAGTAGAAGAAAAGGAAGAAACTGAGGAAGAGTAATAAATGAAGAAGATTTGGAAGGAGAAAAAACTTAATAATAAAGGTTTTTCGATGGTTGAAGTTATTACAGCTGTAATACTCCTTTCAATTGTTGCAATTCCTCTGCTTAATAGTTTTATTACTTCTATTCGAGTAGGTGCCAGAGCCAAAGAAATGCAGAGAGTTACAGCAGCTGCAGAAAGTGTAATGGAAGGTTTTAAAGCTTATCATTATGATGAGCTTGTTAAGCAGTTTAAGGGGGCTGGCAAATCAGATATTAAGATACTCAACGGGGATAAGTTTGAGGCATTTTCTATTTCTGATGCTACAACTGATGCATCTTTAGCTGTTTCGACAACAAATAATAAGGGCACTGCTACTGTGGTTGATACAGCTGTCTTTTCATTGAAAGGACTCGATTATGAAGGCGCTAAGTATGATGCAATGGTAAGAGTTGAACCATTTGAGAGTGCTTCTTCGGTGTCACATAACGGAACCAAAGAATATAACCATTTTGGCCGCATGAACGGTTATAAAGATGGTGTATATACTCAGAATCTTGAAGACGTAACAAATAGCTACTACGCTTTACTTACTCAGATAGCATCTAAGTTAAATGAAGTGGATAAAGTATACGGTTATATTGGAACCGATCCTACGAGAGGTTATAAGCCTAATTCTCTTGATATGAATAAAATCAAGGTTTATAGAGAAAGCAAGGTAACAATTCAGGATAAAAAGGTTGAAGTTAAGGTTACATACAAAGCCGAAGCTACAGGTTATCCTTATTACGATAACTACGGATATACTCAGCTTTTAAACTATACCGCTTCTCCCGTAATAGAAGATTTAGTATGCTATGATACTACAGCTATTTCAGATGCCGGTGCTGAACTGGATAATCTTTATTTATTTGTATATCCTGTTTACAAAACAACGGACTCTGGATACCGTTTCGAAGAAGATAAGTACGATATTTCATATGGCGGTTCAAGAGATATAAAGCTTTTCTTCATAAAGCAGTATAATTCAACAATTGCTTCGGATAAGTTGGTTACATGTGAAAACTTATATCCAATAGTTGGAACAGTAAGAAATGTTGCTTTGTATCATAATGTAGATACAAACCTGGGAAATGAAACGATGCATACCGGAAAAACATCACCGTTTTCTCTTTTAGGTACGGCAACTAACCATACTTCTTTATACGAAGAAGATGATGATGCGATGCTTTACAAGGTTGTTGTAAAAATTTTTGAAGAAGGTCAGTATGATACGTTTTCAGATCCGCCTTTATATACCTTGGAAGGTACTATGAGCGAGTAATTATTTGGGAGATATATATTGCGTACAGAGATAGTTAAATTCAATAAATTGAATAATAAGGGTGCGTCTTTAATAACTGTAATTATCGCTATAATGTTCATTAGTATATTGGCGACCACTTTTTTGTTTATAGCAGGAGCTAATTTTTCAGTTAAAGCAAACGATAAACACAATAAAGAAAGCTTTTATGAAACTGAAACTGCTGCCGAAGAAATAAAGGCTGAACTAGCCCTTGAATGTGCCAAGGCTGCCGAAAAAGCTTATATGGAAGTCATTATTAAGTACAATGTTACAACAGCTAATAAGCGCTATGAGACATATAGAGATGCCTTCTTTAATGAATGCAAGCGTATCTGGGAAAATGATTTATTGACAGATTATGGCGTTTCTACTTATACAGATGCTTTACAGGCAATGGTTGATACCGGAGCAACAGTCACAATAGGAGATGATGCTTTCTATTTTGATATTGCGACAGATCCTAACCATGCTTATATTAGAGATATTTTGATTTCGTTTACAAATGCAGATGGTTATACATCTGAGATTTTAACCGATATTGTATTTACAACACCTAAGATGAACTGGGGTATTGATGCTTCATATACCGTAGTTGATCCGTCTTTAGAAGACAAGGTGGATGAAAGATTTGATTACGACATATCTGATTGCGTTAACTATGCTAATTGGATTAAACAATAATTTGTTATAATGAAAGGGTTAGGATAATGCCAAAGGATAATAGAGGCGTTTCCTTAGTCGAATTAATAGTTGTTATTGCCATTATAGGTATCCTTTCAACTGCTTCAGTTATTGGATTATCAGCAGTATCAGGAAAAGAGGCACAACAGTGTATTGATGAGCTAAGGGGCTCTGTTAATGCCAACAGAACAGTGAGTCTTGGTAAAAAGGACGCCAAACTAGTTATATCTAAACAATCAGATGGAATTCATGTGACCGAATCATATACATTACCTTCGGGCCCTTATTCTTCAGACAAAAAAATTGCTTCTGACAAGGTGAAGTTATATTATTCGGCTGATAATGTTACATTTACAGAGGTTGATTCTTCCGGTATTGCAATCGAATTTGACAGAAGTAGTGGTTCGTTGAAGAATTTTTCAGATGACTTACATTTTAAAGCTGAAAAGAACAGTAAGTCGTTTGCATTTAGAATTTACCAGCTAACAGGTAAAACCAAGACTGAGTAGGGAAGGCTCTTTATTGAGCAAAGAATGGAGTTTTAAAGTGAGGAAATTATTACAAAAGTGGAGAAAGCTTAATAACAGTGGTGTTACACTAGTTGAACTTGTATGTGCTATGGCCATTATTGTTATTCTTGCCGGTGCAGTTGCAGGAATAATGGTAGTTAGTTCCAATACATATGCAAGAGGTACAGCTGAAATAGCTCTTCAGGAAGAAGCCCAGCTTTTATCTAATCAGGTTGAAAGACTGGTTCAGTTTGCTTCTGAAGCAGCATGGACAGACGGACCATCTGTGGCTAACAAGGGTGGTAGTTTGACAATTAAACAGGCTTCAAGTGGTACGGAGTATGTATTAACTCATGATGCAAGTAATCATCAGCTAAACTATACAGACACATCTTCAGGTGCTACGGCTTTGTTAGCAGAACATATTGATTCTGTTGTATTTGATGTTACAAACTTTGATGATGACGGTGTTGTTATTATGACAGTTTGTGTTTGTGTTGATGATTATGACCCTTCTAATCCTAACCAAAACTCATTCCAGGGCAGTTTCACCATCTCATCACGAAACATAGCTAGAAATAATAACATTCCCGGTGGTGATATCACAATGACAATCACCGAAGAATATGTTCTTGAACCTAACCAGACACAGCCATTATCAGCTCAGATGAGTGATGGAAGTGGAATTGACTGGTCAATAACAGGAAATAACGATACACTTACAGTACTTAGTGTTGATCCGACTACCGGAAAGAAAACAATTAGTATTGGTAAAGATGAAGATGCTAATATAATTTATCTTACAGCAAGATCCCAAAGAAAGATGCCTGATGGCGTTACTCCTTTGGTTGAAAAGACTGTATCTATTTATGTTAGACGAGTAACAGATGTTGCGCTTGATTTCATTAACGAGACAACTGGAAATAAAACAAGAAATGGTCGTTCTGGTGAAGTTTATAAGATAACCGCTGAAGGTACAGGTAATAACCTTGAAAACAAGGCACCTGCAATTACTGACCCCGGATATGAAAACGAAGACGGCACAGATGGTCTTTATAAGACTGTAAATACCAAAGATATTATCTGGAGCCTTAAACTGATTATTAAGGGTGAAACTAAGTACGAGAAGGAATTCAATGGAAATTACAGCGATTCTTATGTTACTTGTACACCTGTAGAATCAATATACGCAGGCCCCTCACCATCACTTAAGGTGAAACTTAATTTTAACCTTGATACAGGTGACCAGATTGTTGTAACAGCCAAGGCTAAACATCCTATGGGTGGTATTGAAAGAACAGATGCTTCCGGAAATACATACACTGAAAAAACTAACCTTGTTACAGCACAGTATGATGATGTTAGTAAGACCTGGGTCCTTTACAGAGATGTTTACAGATATAACGGAAATGGCTTCAGCCGTTCATCTGATGATCCTCAGGGTGAGATTTACGTAGACAATATCATTAACATTTTAAGAGCTTATTACGGAAATGACAGAGTAAACTCTGAAGCTTGGAACTCTGATAAGATTATGAGATCTCATAGATTTAGAGAAGTTACAGTTAATGAAGAAGGCGAGATATTAACAGCCGGTCCCTGGACTAACTGGAGATATCTTGGAACTTCATCACAGCAGGATAAAGGTAATTCACTTAACATGCGACCTGCTGCAACCGCTTCTTTGGACTGTGACAAATCATATCAGGTTCAGTTAAGACTCTTCGTATTAGATAGAAACGGAAATGAAGTATATCCGATTCCCGGTGTTACTGAGGAAGATGAGTACATGGTTACAGGTATTGTAAATCCTGTATCGATTTCCGTTAATGCTACCTATACAGGTGTAAACTGGAGCACTCAGTATCTTCTTAGTAAGAGTGTTGGAGGGGCATGTACAGCACCTGCTGGTGTTGATATAAGGATTTCAAGAGCCGAAGTTAAGTACATCAAGAATGATGCTGATAAGATGCTTCTTACTTTTAACATTCAGAGAGAAAAAGAAGATGGAACATGGGAAAACGTTTCTTCCTTCCAGGATTATAATAACTTCAATGATCCTTATGCAATTTACTTAAGAATGAATGGAAATGGACAGGGAACAGATGGTATTGATACCATCGCCTTCCATCATAAAGGAAACTATCGTGTACTTATGTCACACGTGAAGGTTCCTTATACAAGATATGTACCTGCTACAGATTCATATGTTGAGACAGGAAATACAAGAGATTATCAGTATTATGATGAAGTTACCGGAAAAGGTATTTTCTACTTCAGCATCAATGAGAATTCAAGTAAGTGGAACGAAAAGTTCATTGAGTTCGAAGGAAAAGTATATTTAGCCAAAGATTACTTCGTATGCAACAACAAGCTTTATGAAAAGAAGAAATTTAAAGAAAAGACAGCTTGGGACGGATACGGAAATCAGCTTATGTACTATACTGAAAACGGTAACTCAGGTGAGATGTTTGTTTCTGTAGATAGAGAAACTTATAACAGATTTACTTATTCATACAAGGGTTCAGATCCTAAGACCTTTACTGTAAATTCAACAACATTTAAGAGTAAAGATGAGATGAATAAGTCAGGATTGCCTGAAGTAATCAAGCAACTTATTAAAGAAAAAGTTGGCTGGTGGTAAGATAAAAATAATTTAAAGCCCCCAATAATGGGGGCTTTAATGATGAATTGCGGTTGTGGAGAATGAGGAAGAGAAAAATAGCACTAAGTTGCATTTTGTCCTTTGTTATTACTGGACTCTTTGCTGCTTTGTTTTATTACGTTGAGGGTGTATATCCGGGGGCTAAAAAAACAATTCTTTTGTATGATGAATTATCACAGTATTACGGCATTTGGGGATATGCCAGATACCTGTTTGATTCACCTACAAACTTTTTGTATAACTGGTCTATTTTCTTAGGCGGTAACAATATTTGTCAGATGGCTTACTATGTAGGTAATCCTATCAATCTTATTGTTGCTTTGTTTCCTATTAATGATTTACCGGTTGTAGTCTATTTTCTTACAATTTCCAAATTTGCTTTTGCAGCACTATCAATGTCTATATTTTTAGTGCTTACAAGAAGAAATGAAATGACAGTTAAAAGCACTGTCTTATTTAGCATGTGCTTTGGCCTAATGTCATATATGGTTATGTATTCCATGAGCCTTATGTGGCTTGATGCAGTAATTTTGTTTCCGATTACCATGGCTTTACTTGAAAGATTGATAATCAAAAGAAAAGCAGTTTTATTTTCAATTTTTCTTTCAATGATTTTTTATGCCAACTTTTATATTGGTTATATGGTGGTTCTTTTTTCATTTTTATATTTTATTTACTGTGAAATAAGAAATAAAAAAAGTGCAAAAGAAGCATTATTAGATTTTATTAACTATGCTATATCGGGTATAGTTGCTGCCATGCTTGCGGCTCCTGTACTCGTGACAACAGTTAAGGGATTAACACTTGGAAAAGGTAGTGAGAGTCCTTCTTTTGAAATAGAAGTTACTAATAACCTTTTGAAGATACTCAAAAAACTCTTCTCATGCCAGTATGATTCAATAACCAATTATGGAACTCCATCATTGTTTGTTGGAACATTTGTTTTAATTCTTGCACTGATATATCTAATTGATAGAAATAGAAGACTTCTTGAAAGACTGTATTCTTTATTTGTACTTTTTTTCTTAATCATATCAATGTGGATAAAACCACTGGATATGATTTGGCATGGATTTAACGTACCTATCTGTTTTCCGGGAAGATACTCCTTTGTTTTTTCATTTATGGTAATTATACTTGCTGTAGATGGGGCTAAGAGTGTACGGAACTTTTTTGATGCCAATAGCAATAGTGATGTTTTACGTTCCGTCAAGAAATATGTCATCCCGGTATTTTACATTGTGACTGCATTTGAACTTTGGCTTAATGGTTCTCAGATAATAGGATCTTTGAGGCTTGAGTGTCCTTCGATTTCAGAAGATAAGTATAGAAATATCGTAGACACAACATGGGATGTTTTGTCATTTATTCCAAAAGAAGATGTGGATTTTTATCGAATAGATGGCCAACAGACAATTGGTCGCAATGATGCTATGTTATTTGGCTATAAAGGTTTTTCATCATTCTCATCGACCTACAACAATGATGTATTGGAATTTGTAAAGTATATGGGGCTTCTTCAGCATGATTACGTATTTGAGAGTGATGAGATGACTCCTTTTATAAGAAGTGTACTTGGTGGTAAGTATCTTTATTCGTCTGCGAAGGTTGATTATCCCCTGCAGAGTTCTCTTTATGAATCGAGAGATTACCTCTTGTATAAAAACGAGATGGCGCTGCCTCTGGGCTTTGCTGTTAAATGCGATGCAACAAGCGATGAACTCTTTAATGGAAATCTTTTTGAAAACAACAATAGTCTTTCGAGGGCAATGAGTGGAATTGATGATATCTACGTTGAGAATAAACTTGAAAAGACAGAGTCAGTTGACGAAAAGGGTAACCGTACTTATGAAGTATATATAACAGTTTCACAGGATGGACCTTTATATATTTATTTTGAAGGCGAAAGCAAGGAAGAACATAAAGCGCGAATGAAAGCGATAAAGGAACTGATAAAGACTCCGCAGGAACGCTATATGATTCCATCTGACAAGGTTAAAATTGTTACTGGTGATGTTTACATTACTGAAGAAAATCTTGGTTGGAATCCATTTTACCTTTTTGAAGCGCATAAGGGTGATGTGATTAGACTTGATATTGAATCAAACTTCAATATAGGTGAAGGTATATCTTATACACTTGATTTAAATAAATACAAAAAGGCTATGGAAGTTCTTTCTTCAAATGCTATAGCTCCTTATCTTAGCGAAGGAAGTATCTATAGCGGTAAAGTTAGCTTAAATGAAGCTTCATTATTTTTCTTCTCAATCCCATACATTCCCGGAATTAGCGTTAAGCTTGATGGAGAAGTAGTTGAAGCCAGGAAGATTTATACAGCTTTTACAGGAGTTGATATTCCTAAAGGGGAACATGAAATAGAAGTATTATACTTCCCTGATGGATTAAAACTTGGAATTATCCTTGGACTTTTGGGATTGCTTTCAATTGTGATTTTATCGATTTACGGAATCAAGCTTAGTAATAAGAATAATTTCCGTAAATAAGCAGCCTAAGTTGCATGTGTGCGGCTTGAAAACTAGCAAATTACGGAACAGCGGCAGAAAACAAGCAACTATTCCGTAAAACACCAGAAAGCCCCACAAAAAACAAGTAAGAAAACCGGGAAATTACGGAACAGCGTCAAGAATCAAGTAACCATTCCGTAAAACACCAGAAAACCCCACCAAAAGCAAGCTTGAATTTCAAAAAATTACGGAAAAAACCAAGAAAAAGACAACCTTTCCGTAAATTCGCCAATTCACAACGAAACATAAGTTAAAAGAGGGAAAACAATCTAAAACAGACTTAAAAAGCCACTAAAATGCAGGATTTTACAAAATTAAATTGCATACAATAATACATTTTGCCGCTTTATTATGTCAATGGTAAGCTTTATAAATAACACACGAAATCTATGATTTTAGTGCCAAAAAGAGATATATTTCCATAGGTTTTTTATATGGAAAATAAAAATAAAACAATATAAAGATGGGGAGGTCAGAAATGACATTACAGGAATTGATCGCTAATGCCCGCAAGGATAATTGCTCAGATTTGCACATCACAGCGGGAACCGAAGTAGCAGTAAGAAGGTACGGGGTACTTCATGTACTTGACATTCTTCCGACATTGGAAGAAGCCGAAGGAATGATCCTTTCGCTGCTTAGTAATGAAGAAATCGAATACGTACGAGCAGGAAATGACTTGGACGTAGCGCTTACGGATGAAACAGATGGAAGACTTAGAATTAATGTTTACCATCAGAGAAACCATCTTGCAGCGAGTATAAGACTTTTGGAAAAAGAAATACCAACTTTTGATGAACTTGGAATCGGTAATATTTTAGGAACATTTGCTGATTTAAGAAGCGGACTTGTTCTGGTAACAGGACCTACAGGTTCAGGTAAGTCAACAACACTTGCATCAATGGTTGAATACATTAATGCAAATCAGTCAAGACACGTTATTACAATTGAAGATCCGATTGAATATGTTTTTAAACATAAAAAAGCTATGATTCATCAGCGCCAGATAGGAATCGACGCTCGTGATTTTACTTCAGCACTCAGATCTTCACTTAGAGAAGATCCTGATGTAATCATGGTAGGTGAAATGCGTGACTTTGAAACAATTAGTGCAGCAATAACAGCTGCTGAAACAGGACATTTGGTGCTTTCAACACTTCATACCAAGAGTGCAGCCCAGACAGTAGAACGTATTATAAGTTCATGTCCTGTAGAAGTAAGAGGAACAATACTTCACCAGTTTACTAATATTCTTTCAGGTGTAGTTACTCAGGAACTTGTTCCAAGAGCTGACGGAAACGGCCGAGTAGCAGCGACTGAGATTATGGTTAATACCAAGGCAATATCAAACCTTATTAAGGAACAGAAGACTAACCAGATCACAACAGCGCTTCAGTCAGGTAAGATTCTTGGTATGCATACAATGAATGCAGACCTGGTAAATTTGGTTAAAAAGAAAGTGATTACAAAGCAGGCTGCGATGGCTCATACAAATGACAAAGCTGAGCTGGAAAAGATGATATAAAAATAAGACTAAAGATTGGAAATATTATGACCGAAAAACTATATGATTTTGCTCCATACGAAAACGAATTTGAAGGAACAGTCCTAAGTTGTGAGCCTTGTAAGGAAGGCTTTAGAGTCATTCTTGATAGGACACTGTTTTTCCCTGAGGAGGGTGGACAGACTTCGGATAAAGGCTTTTTAGATAACAAGGAAGTTTTGCACGTATCAATTGAAGGTCAAGAAGTTGTACATACAATGGCCGAAAAGGTCGAAGTTGGTCGAAAAATACGTGGTATTATAGACACGGCAAAACGTTTTTCTAATATGCAGATGCATTCAGCGGAGCATATATTTTCGGGATTAGTACATAAGCAATTTGGTTATGACAATGTAGGGTTTCATTTAAGCGATAATGACGCCACGATGGATTACAACGGTAAGCTTGATGGTGAGGACATCAAGAAGCTTGAAAGACAGGTAAATGAGGCTATCTGGAAAGCATTAAAGATTAATACCTGGTATCCGGATGAGGACGAGTTATCACAACTTGATTACAGATCTAAAAGCGGAATTGAAGGTTCTGTAAGAATGGTTGAGGTTGAGACTATCGATTTGTGTGCATGTTGCGCACCTCATGTAAGAAATACATCTGAAATCGGTATCTTCAAAGTCGTTAAATTTGAAAACTACAAAGGTGGTGTAAGACTTCACTATCTTGCAGGAAAGAGAGCTTATGAGTTTTTAGATAACATGCAGGAAACTGTAAATGAGTTATCAAGAAAACTTTCTTCTTCACCTGATAAGCTTATAGATGGAGTCAATAAACTATTAAATGATAACGCTGAGCTTTCTTTTGCCATGGGAAAGGCTAAAAGAGAGTCATTAATAAATGAGATTAATAAAAGCGTTGAAGTAGCTACGGCCGGTTCGGTTTTCCTGTTCTTTGCAGGAGAGGACAATGCCGATTTGCTACGTTTCGGAATTGACAAGTTAATAGAGTCTGTTGATTTACCTTGTTTTATCTATTCGGGAAATGACGAAAGGGGATATCGTTTCATTCTCGAGGGACACGGAGAATCCGTTAAAGACATTTTTAATGAGATGAAAGAAAAATTATCCATTAAAGGTGGCGGAAAGGATACTTCTTTCCAGGGTACTATAATGGCAAGTAAACAGGACATTGAAAATTGCTTACGATGAGGAATTAGTAACGTCGAAAAAGGGGTCGATGTTTTAATTTGCGGTTACAATGGGCATTAGCCTTTGTAATAAATTTTATAACCACTCACGGAGGAATAAAAGAGAATGGGTAAGAGTAATACCAATGATGGTAAAGTAGGTGCATTCGACTCAATTCGCTTTAAACTGATTATCACAGTTTTTTGTGCACTTATCATCGCATGCGTTGCACTTGATGCAGCGTTGCTTAGCAAGACAAGTGGAGCATTGAAGGAGGTCAACCAGAATTATCTTTATGATATTGCTGTTCAGACCGGGGAAAGATTAAACAAAGAGATCGTAAATAACGGACTCGAAAACTGTACTGACTATGAAAGCCTTGCAAAGATTTTCACAGGAATGGGAATCAAGGGCATGAGCACATCTTACATCTATGTTGTAAGTGCTGACGGTACAATGCTTTATCATCCTACAGAATCTAAGGTAGGAGAACCTGTAACCAACGAAGTAGTTAAAGGCGTTTGCGCTGATCTTGCAGAAGGCAAGAAGGTAGAAGCAAGCTTCGTTACATACGTATTTAAGGGAGCATCTAAGTATGCCGCTTACTACGTAACATCTGACAAGAGCACAGTTGTTGTAGCTACAGTAGATGAAAAAGAAATTATGGCTGATTTAAATTCAATCGTAATTATGTCTATAGTTATTGCAGTTCTTGTTATCGTTATCTCAATGATTATTGTACTTTTTGTTGCAAATGCAATTATCAAACCTATCAATAAGGTTACAGCAATCATTGGAAAGAACGGTGATCTTGACTTTACAGAATCACCTGATCTTGCAGCTTTAGTAAAAAGAAAAGACGAAGTTGGTGTTATGTCTCGTGCCGTAGCAACAATGACAGAAAAGATTTCAGGCGTTATCCTTTCATTACAGGAACAGAGTACAGCAATTAAGCAGGCTGCAGCTGAGCTTAATACTTCATCAAGAGACACAGCTAACACTGTAGAACAGGTTGAAAAGGCCGTATCTGAAATCGCTGATGGTGCTAACTCACAGGCTGAGGAAACACAGAAGGCTACAGAAAATGTTATCTTAATGGGTAACATGGTTGAAGAAACAAATTCAGAAGTTGATAAGCTTACAGAAACAGCCAACGAAATGAAGAAGTCAGGAGAAGAAGCTATTCTTACACTTGACAGTCTTGAAAAGATCAACTCTAAGGCTAAGGCTTCAATCGACGTTATTTACGAACAGACTAATACAACAAACGTATCTGCTAATAAGATTCGTGAAGCAACATCAATCATTACTTCAATTGCTGAAGAAACAAACCTTCTTTCTCTTAATGCTTCTATCGAAGCTGCAAGAGCTGGTGAACAGGGTAGAGGTTTCGCAGTAGTTGCATCACAGATTTCTAAGCTTGCTGAACAGTCCAACGAATCAGCAAGACAGATTGAAACAATTACTGAATTACTTATTACAGATTCATCTAAGGCTGTTGAAACAATGAACGAAGTTCAGGATATCATGAAAGAACAGTCTGAAAAGGTTTCTCAGACATCTCAGATGTTTGGCGAAGTTAAGACCGGTATTGAATCATCAATCAATGGTATCACAACAATCGCAGGTTATACTAAGAGACTTGACGATGCAAGAATCGTTGTTGTTGACGTAGTTCAGAACCTTACAGCTATTGCTGAAGAAAATGCAGCTTCAACAGAAGAAACATCAGCATCAGTTACTGAAGTATCATCAATCGTATATGATATTTCTCAGAACGCTAACAAGCTTGATGGAATTTCTGAAGAATTACAGCAGAATATCAGCATGTTTACACTTTAATCACTAATTGATAAAATAAGTCTCGGGAAGTTAATTCCCGGGACTTTTTTATTGGGAGAATTGCAATGGAAAACATTGATAGACTTACAGTAGGCGGTTACATTTTTGCATCCGAGGAAGATGCCGATGCGGCCGAAAATGAGATTAAAAAAATAGCATACATTGAATCTCACACGGATTTAACCAATGTGTCGGTTATAAAGAAGGTCTACGAAAAGGCCTTGGAGACTCGTGCCTTTACAACGCCCATCGGCCTTGAATATATGCACAACCTTTGGACAATTTTAAAAGACTCCGGAATTCCCGAAGATGAACTTAAACCGATACCGCTATATTCAACCTTCCACCGCATGGTCTTCAATAACGATGCACCTGCTAAAAGACGTATGACCAGAGCCGAGAAGAAAGAGCAGACTCTTAGAGTTAAGTACAGAAATGCCGTGCTTGTTGCCTTTATTTTTGGAATACTTTCTTTTGCAATGCTTGCAATAACATTAAACGGAACGACTCCCAACATTCTTAACTACAAAAACGCAATCACAAATCAGTATTCAGCCTGGGAGCAGGATCTGACTGAAAGAGAGCGAGTAATTAGGGAAAAAGAACGCGAACTTGAAATTAATCCATAAAACACAGTTTTAACATATTTGTTTTTTATACTTTGGCTATGAGGAGGCTTATATGGATAAGATTAAAGTTTTAGTTGTTGATGATGAAAGCAGAATGAGAAAACTCGTAAATGATTTTCTTTCCAAGAAAGGTTACGAGGTTATTGAAGCGTCTAATGGAAAAGAGGCGCTTGATATATTTTTTGAGGATGAGTCGGGAATTGGTCTTTTAATTCTTGATGTTATGATGCCTGTTATGGATGGATGGCAGGTATGTAAAGAAATCAGGCAGTACTCAAAAGTTCCTATTATTATGCTTACAGCCAAGGCCGAAGAGCATGATGAGCTTATGGGATTTGAACTTGGCGTCGATGAGTATATAACTAAGCCTTTTAGCCCCAGAATTTTAACTGCCAGAGTTGAGGCTATTTTAAGGCGAACCAGTCAGGCTGGCGAAGATATAATTGAATGTGGCGGCGTAAAGATTGACAGATCTGCCCACATTGTTTCGGTTGAAGGCAAAGAAATCGAATTAAGCTACAAGGAATTCGAACTTTTGAATTTCTTTGTTGAAAATAAAGGAATTGCTCTTTCCCGCGAACGCATTTTAAACAGCGTATGGAACTATGACTACTTTGGAGATGCAAGAACCATTGATACCCACGTTAAGAAGCTTAGAAGTAAAATGGGAGACAAGGGTGACCTTATAAAGACCATATGGGGCATGGGCTACAAATTTGAAGCCGATTAATGCCTTCATAGACTTTACTTTTTTGTAAAAGTATCATACTATACATATTGGATTGTTATAAACTATATATATAAAGGAGATAGATGATGAATATTTCACCTCTTCAGAAAGCAAGATATGAGTATAGCCCTAAGCTTCCCGGCATGCTCAGAAACGGTATTGCTGAAATCTGTGTAAACGAAGGCGCAGCTACAACAAGCGTTGCTGACCAGGACAAGATTGCAGCACTTTTCCCTAACACATACGGTAAACCCGAAGTTACATTCCAGAAGGGACAGAACACTTCAGCTGCTAAAAAGCAGGTAGTTGGTGTTATCCTTTCAGGTGGACAGGCTCCCGGCGGACACAACGTTATCAGCGGTCTTTATGATGCATTAAAGGCTACAAACAAGGACAACGTTTTATTAGGTTTCAAGGGCGGCCCCGATGGACTTTTAAAGAACGATTATGTTGAATTTGATGATGCATTTATTGATGCTTACAGAAACACAGGTGGTTTCGATATCATCGGTTCAGGTAGAACTAAACTTGAAACAAAAGAACAGTTCGCTATCGTAGCTGAAAACGCTAAGAAGAACGGACTTACAGCAGTTGTTATCATCGGTGGTGATGACTCTAACACAAACGCTGCAACACTTGCTGAATACATGGCAGCAAACAACACAGGTATCCAGGTAATCGGATGTCCTAAGACAATCGACGGAGACCTTAAGAACGAAGATATCGAAGCTTCATTCGGTTTCGATACAGCTACAAAGACATATTCAGAATTAATCGGTAACATTGAAAGAGATGCTAACTCAGCTAAGAAGTACTGGCACTTCATCAAGGTTATGGGTCGTTCAGCTTCACACGTAGCTTTGGAATGTGCTCTTGAAACACAGCCTAACATCTGCCTTATCGGTGAAGAAGTAGCTGCTAAGAAGATGTCACTTGCTCAGATTACAAACTACATCGCTGATTCAGTTGAAAAGAGAGGAAACAACGGCAATAACTTCGGTGTTGCTATTATCCCTGAAGGTATCGTAGAATTCGTTCCTGAATTCTCTAAGCTTATCGCTGAAATCAACGAACTTCTTGCTGGTAGCAAGACAGAAGAGTTCAATGCTCTTCCTGACTGGACAGCTAAATACAACTTCATCAAGGCTGGACTTACAGCTGAATCATTTGCAGTATTTGATATTCTTCCTGCAGGAATTCAGCAGCAGCTCTTCCTTGAAAGAGATCCTCACGGTAACGTTCAGGTTTCTCTTATTGAATCTGAAAAGCTCTTCTCAGAAATGGTTAAAGAAGAACTTGCTAAGAGAAAAGCAGCTGGAACATACAAGGGTAAATTTGGTGCACAGCATCACTTCTTCGGTTACGAAGGAAGATGTGCATTCCCTTCAAACTTCGATGCTGACTACTGCTACTCACTTGGTTACAATGCATTCATGCTTATTCAGTATGGTTATACAGGATACCTTTCAAAGGTTTCTAACATTGCAAGACCTGCTGAAGAATGGGTTGCAGGTGGTATGCCCATCACTAAGATGATGAACATGGAAAGAAGAAACGGTGAAGACAAGCCCGTTATCAGAAAGGCACTCGTTGAACTTGACGGAGCTCCTTTCAAATACTTCGAAGCTCATAGAGAAGAGTGGGCTGTTGAAACATGCTTCACATTCCCCGGTGCTATTCAGTACTACGGACCTGCTGAAGTTTGTGATCTTACAACAAGAACACTTGCTCTTGAAAAGGCTAACTAATTTAACTACTTACAGCGCATCGGTTTCGATGCGCTGTTTTTTTACACACATTTAACACAAAGTTCTGATATACTTATAATAAATCAAGTAGTTCAGAAGGTTATAGAATGAAAAAGAAATTTAATCCCAAGAAGCATATAAGCACGCTTACATTCCAGATTAGTTCAGTATTTGTATCTATTCTGGTTCTTTCTTTTGTTGCATGCTGGCTCATAAATCAGTTCTTTTTGGAAAAGTATTATATTAATAATAAAGAAAAAACTCTTACAAAAATTTATACATCGATTTGTGATGCTGCTAAAAACGAAATGCTTACATCCGAAGCTTTTGGGCAGACCCTTCAGTATTACAGCAGTTCAACAAATTCAAGCATTATCATCATCACATCTTTGTTCGAACCGATTAGGATTTATTCAAATGAACCTTCAGATTATCTTGTTAGAGAACTTGAGAATAATATTTTAGGGTTTAATGAGCCTATTAGTGTTATTTCCAAAACTGATGAGTACGTTCTTGTAAGGCAGTTTGATCGTAATATGTCGTCTGAGTACATTGAAATGTGGGGCAATATCCCCGGTGGCGGCTTTTTTATGCTTAGAACAGCACTTGAAAGTATTCGTGAAAGTGTAAATATAGCCAACAGGTTTTTACTTATGGTGGCGATTGGCTCATCAATAATTTCAGGTTTACTAATTTATTTCTTTACCAACAGATTCTCTAAGCCAATCTTGGAATTGTCGGATATTTCGAGTAAGATGGCAAATATGGATTTTGATGCGCGCTACACAGGAAGTGCGACATCCGAAATTCTTACTCTTGGTAAAAATATTAACTACCTTAGTGAAACTCTGGAAGAGAAGATTTCAGAACTAAAGCAGGCCAATGTTGAACTTAGAATGGACCTTGCTAATAAAGAAAAGATTAATGAGCGTGGTAAGTTATTCATTTCAAATGTCTCTCATGAACTTAAAACACCTATCGCTCTTATACAAGGGTATGCAGAAGGTCTGATGGAAGGTGTTAATGAGGCAGAAGAAAGAGACTACTACTGCGATGTAATAATAGATGAAGCCAAGAAGATGAACACCATGGTTTCTAATCTTTTGAAACTTTCTGAAATTGAATCCGGCAATATGGGTCTTACAATAACAAGATTTGATATAGTTGATTTGATTCAAAATTTCATTCAATCTTCAGAAATTATGACCAAGCAAAATGATATAATGGTAATGGTTGATTCAAATAAGCCGATATATGTATGGGCTGATGAATTTATGATAGAAGAGGTATTTATGAATTACTTCACAAATGCAATTCATCATTGTGAATCACAGTCTCAGAAAGTCATAAAGGTTTCTTTTGAAGAAGCTGATGAGACCGTTAAAGTAAGTATATTTAACACCGGAAAACTTGTGCCTGAAGACAGTATTGAACTTTTATGGAATAAGTTTTATAAGGTTGATAAGGCGCGAACGAGGGAGTATGGAGGCTCCGGAGTTGGTCTTTCCATTGTTAAAGCGATTATGGACAGCCATGGTCAGAAATACGGTGTAAATAATGAAGAAGACGGAGTAACATTCTGGTTTACACTCGATACCAAAGAATAGTGAGGGAAGTATGGAGAACGCAAGAGAAGAATATAAGGTTGTATACCAAAGAATTTCATATTATAAGGCCAATTCATTTGATACAAGTTTTCACAATTACCTTGATAGTGTGATTGTTGAAGTGGCCAATTCAGCCAAGACACCACAGCAGTTTATTGAGGAACTTGATGCAAACTATCAGAAGTACCTTGAAATTGCTGCCAATCAGGAAAAGCAGAAGAAAGAAGAACAGAATAAAAAAATTGAATACAGCCTCGGCGTAGGTGTTTTAAGCGTATTCGGTATTGCATTTATACTATACGGACTTTTTTCTTTTGGCAGAAAATACATTACAGATGCAATAATGATGTGCATTTTATATGCACTTTCGGCCGGATTGATTGCATTTTCAAGACTGGCACTTGCCAAGAAGTTTGAAAAGATTTCACATGTCGTTACATCGTTTGGACTTTCACTGGCTTACTTTACAACATTTTATTCCTATATAAAGAAGGATATATTTGGTGTTTATGTTTGTGCGGTTTTAATTGCAGTAATATCAATTATTGCATTGTTACTTAACAGAATCTGTAAGTCCGATCTTATCGAGATTGTCGCGGGTTTAGGCGTTGCATGCGTAGCTCTTCCTTTTGTAAGGGAAGGATTAGAATCGACCTTCATTCTTTTGGGCGGACTTATTGCCTTTGTAAATGTGATTTTCTACATTTTTGATGCAAAATATTCAACAGCTGTATCCAAGATCATTAGAACTATAACCATGATAGTTGCCGGCCTTTGCCTGGTTGTTTCAAGTGACTTTTCATATATCAGTTTCTGGTTTAAGGGTGGTATCTGCCTTGCTTTTGCACTCGTATTTGCTGTAGGCTACATCTTTAATAGTAAGGAAGGACCTGTAAAGTATACCTGTTTAACTGCTTTAAGTATTTTCTGTTTGTTCTTACTTGATTCCAAGAACAAGGAAATACCTGCTCTTGTTGCATCATTACTCGCAGTGGCCATTGTTTCGTTAATTCTCTATTTATATAATAGGAAGAGCGAGGAAAGATGGACCGGATACATTATCTTCATGACTTTTGTATTTTTTAAGTCAGCAACATTTGACACAGCGGTTGTATCTATTTTAATGATATTTGCAGCATTACTTATTTCCAAACTTATGATATACAAGGAATCTGAAGTGCTTAATGTATACGATTGTGTTCTTACAGTATTTGCGTTGTTTGGAATGCTTTACTATTATAAGAATCCTTTAGTATATATAATCGCGATTGTTGCAGTTGCCGGTTGTTTTATCGTAAAGAAATACAAACTTTATCATGTAATCTTTACCTGTATTGCGATGATATGCTTCTCATTTTTAAATGATGCTTTATGGCTAAGCGTTTCATTTATGATCGTCGCTCTTTTACTTATTGGATATGGATGTCACATTAATAAGTTTGAAGTTCGACTTTCGGGACTCATTCTTTCGCTTATTGTATGTATTAAAGTAGCGCTTTTCGATTTCAGAAAAGCAGATGATTTTAGAAGACTTATTGTATTTCTTGTAGTTGGTACTATTGCAATTACAATTTCTATCATTTATCTTTATTTAGAGAAGAAGGAACGCGAAGAGGCCGAAGCGATGGTCGAATTGGAAGTTCCTGCTGATAATATGGTTAACGAAGAAACCGCAGTTTCTTCAACAGAGGGAGAAAGAGTAGATGAATAAACCGTTCGTTATGGCAGGCGTACTGATTATGGCATCTGTAATGTTTTGCGGATGTGGTGATTTGCCTAAAATGACAAATGAACAGAGTGAGGTTGTTACAGAATATGCGAGTTCGCTTCTTCTTAAATATGACTCGACCAAGCATTCAAGACTGATTGATACAGATGCTTTTCTTGAAAAGTATAACAAGGCCTGGGATGAGTATAACGAAGCTAAGGCTGAATATGAAAAGCAGTTAGCCAAGGAAGAGAAGAAGAAAAAGAAAGAGCAGCAGAAGGAAGAAAGCAAAGAAGAAGTTATAGACAGGTCTGAAAGTGATAATTCAGGAACCGGTGGAGCCACTGTTATAGATACACTTACTATCGGACAGTTTTTAGGTGTTAACTATGACATTTCATATATGGATTATTCTCTGGTAAAGACTTATCCGGAAGATGGTACAGATTTCTTCTTTTCTATGGATGCAACGTCCGGACATGATCTTTTGATTGTAAAGCTAAATGCTACTAATATGAATTCTGAATCGGATGAACTCGATGTTATGAGTAAGAATTTAACATTTAAGCTTTCTATTAATAATGAAGGATTCCATGCAGCCTATAAGACAATGCTTGATGATGACTTATCCGAGTACGTCGGCAATTTCAACGTAGGCGAAAGCAAAACTCTTGTGCTGATAGGAGAAGTTGAGTCCGGTAAGGCTATAAATTCTATTGACTTGCGAATTTCGGATACTAAAGGCAATGTAGTAACTAAACAATTAATGAAATAGTTCGAATTGTTTGTTGAATTCTGAAAATTGCAACATAAAACATGATATTTAAAGAATATATATGGCGGAAATACTGTAAAAACGCAGTGTTTTCGCCATATTTTGCGATTTAAAAGAATTTTTGAAAAAGATGAAAAATAGCCTTGACAAGCCAGAAGCAAAGTGATAAATTATGTCTTGTTCGCGAGAGCGACTTAAATTGTTCCTGAAAATCGTATGATTTGAAACAATTTAAAAAATTATTGTTGACAAGCAAAAACGTCTATGTTAATATAACATTCGTTGCTGCTGAAGCAACAAACTTGAATAAAACATTAAAAACTTCGTTTTATTCAAACGAATAAGCGGAAAGAACTCCTACGGAGTTCGCGAATGCATTCCTAAAGATGACTGCATTCGATGTTTGAAAAACTTCGTTTTGTTCAAACTACTTTGACAACTTAATAGCATATGCAACCCTGAAAATCTTTGAGAAAACATTTTCAGAAGTCTGAAGTAAACAGACTATAAAAAAACTACCCAAAAACAGTAATGGATGAATTAGCCAAGCTAAATTCTAACCAGTACAAATTCTTTTTTCGAGAGTTTGATCCTGGCTCAGGATGAACGCTGGCGGCGTGCTTAACACATGCAAGTCGAACGGAGTTATTTGAGAGCTTGCTTTTAAATAACTTAGTGGCGGACGGGTGAGTAACGCGTGGGTAACCTGCCTTGTACAGGGGGATAACACTTAGAAATAGGTGCTAATACCGCATAAGCGCACAG
>JAKSRS010000079.1 GCA_024403515.1 Lachnospiraceae bacterium | reverse complement strand
GGTACCAAAAGCCATACGATAGTGCATTTTTCTTTAGACACTGCGTCAAATATAGTCTCAGGCTTAGTTCCTTTTAATAAAACAGCCTTACCACCCACCAAAAAGCTTCCAAACCAGTGCATCTTGGCGCCTGTATGGTAAAGAGGCGGAATGCAGAGGAATATATCATCCTTGGTCTGTCCATGATGAGCCTGCTCTACCTTGGCAGCATGAACAAGCGCTCTGTGGGCATGTAAGATAGCCTTAGGAAAACCTGTTGTTCCTGACGAAAAATAAATAGCCGCATCATCGTCATCTGTAATAGCTATATTAGGATCCTTGCTTGAACAGTTAGCAGTTAACTGTGCATAATCTTCAGCAAAGCTTGGACAGTTTTCTCCTACATAAAAAAGAAGGCGGTTTCTTGAAATCTTTTCAGCGATTTCTTCAATTCGACCTATAAACTCCGGACCGAAAACCAGCACATCAACATCAGCAAGTTTTAAACAATATTCAATTTCATCAGATGAATATCTGAAGTTAAGAGGAACTGCGAGTGCTCCTGTCTTTAAAATACCAAAGTAAATAGGTAGCCATTCCAAACAGTTCATAAGTAAGATGCCAACCTTATCACCTTTTACTACCCCTCTTGAAAGAAGCATGTTTGCAAAGCGGTTGGCCTTCTCATCAAAAATGCTCCATGTAATTTCCCTACGATAATGAGTCGTAGGATTGGGCTCCATAAGCTCGTATTCTTTCCATGTAACCCTTCTTGTCTCCATAACCTCGGGATTAATTTCCACAAGGCAGACATCATTTGCGTACTTTCTGACATTTTCAGCCAGTATTTCAGTAATTGGCATAATGTAATCCTTCCCCATCTGCGAAAAATATAGGGAATCCTTTGAAAAAGATTCCCATATTGCTGTCGCTTTATTACTTCTACTCGTTAAAGTATATTATAGCTTTTGTATCTTATACATGTCAATAATCTGCCCCCTTTTTAAAAAGCATCAAACATGACTTTTTTCTGCTTCTTTCCGATACCTTCAAATGTACAATTGAGTTAATTTTCTGTTTTTTGAAACAAATCGAAAAATTTTTTAAAAATAAGTGTTGACATTTTGTTTTGGTTTGCTATAATAACTCTTGTCTTCAAGAGAGACAACAATAACATGCGCGAGTGGCTCAGCGGTGGAGCACCTCCTTGCCAAGGAGGGGGTCGCGGGTTCGATCCCCGTCTCGCGCTCTTTAAAAGAGATATCCAATCGGATATCTCTTTTTTTATTCGACTGCGTTACAGTTGGAAAGTCCATCCAGACTCTGATTCGAGCGTCATTGCGTTTTTTTCGTTTTTTTCCTTTAATTAGCCATTAATTGTGCTGATTTATTCTCAGTTTGTAAATTTTCGGGAATCGCCCTTTCGGGCACACAAAACAAAATGAGGAGAATTGAATAATGAAATTACGAGGAAAAATCTTAGCATTCTCACTACCACCCCTTTTTGCTACTGCTATCATCCTTGGTATGGTAGTAAGTTCCAAAGTAACTGCTTCGATGGAAAAGACTATCGGTATGTCACTACAGGCAACTGCTTACGTATACCGAGATGCCATTTCAGACAGAGTATCGAACGATTACTATTTATCTGACACAGGTTCTTTGATGAACGGTGAAAGCTACAACGTATCAAATGATACAAAAATGGCAGACCTTTTAAAGAAAGAAACTGACATCTCACTCACTGTCTTTTATCAGGACACTCGAGTAGTAACATCACTTACAAACGCAGCCGGTGAAAGAATCTTAGGTTCTAAGGCCGGAGCTACAGCAATTGAAAAAGTATTAAAAAACGGCGAAGAATTCTTTGCAAAAGGCATCGAACTTGAAGGCGTAAAATATTACGGCTACTACATTCCCATTTATAACGGCGATGTAAATGCCAACAAGACAAGCGCCGATGTAATCGGTATGATTTTTGCAGGTATGGAAAAAGAAGTCGTATCCGGAACAATTTCAAGCGTTGTTTCAAATACAGCTGCTGTTTCCACTATCTTACTTATCTTCTTTATCGCACTTGACATTTTCCTTGCCACAAAGATGGCTAAAAGATTTACTAATTGTGTCGCAATCATCGATAAGGTTGCTGAAGGCGACTTTACTGTACACGTAACAGATAAGATGATGGCATCTAAGGATGAAAGTGGTCAGATTGCAAGAAGTGTAAATGCTCTTACCGACAAGATCAGTACAGCGCTTAAGAACATTATCAATGAAAGTAACAATGTTGATTCCAGCGCTACTACTCTTGATGAAGCCGCTGCAGAATGTGCACACGTCATTGAACAGGTTGAGTCAGCAGTTACAGACATCGCTACAGGTGCTACAAGTCAGGCTGCTGATACAACACAGGCAACAACTAAGGTTATCGAAATGGGTGATCTTGTTGAAGCTACAAACACAAGCGTTGAAAACTTAACAGAAATTTCTGTAAGAATGGAAGCTGAAGGTAAATCAGCTGCTGAAACACTGGTAAAACTTGAAAAAGTAAATGAAGAAACCAAGACAGCAATTGATGAAATCTATGCTCAGACAAATACAACTAATGAATCAGCGCTTAAGATTAATGAAGCTGTAAGCCTCATTACTGCTATCGCCGAAGAAACAAATCTCCTTTCTTTAAACGCTTCAATCGAAGCTGCCAGAGCCGGAGAACAGGGACGCGGATTTGCAGTCGTTGCTTCACAGATTCAGAAGCTTGCTGAACAGTCCAACGAGTCAGCTCAGACAATTGAAGAAATCATAAGAACACTTATTGCTGATTCTGAAAAATCAGTAGAAACCATGAACCAGGTTAAGGAAATTATGGACAGACAAAGTGCTATGGTTTCTGAAACAGGTAAGACTTTCGGAGAAGTAATGAACGGTATTTCTTCATCTCGTGAAGGAATCAATGAAATCTCATCTAACATGAGCGTTCTTAATACTTCAAGACAGCAGGTTGTAGATATCGTATCCAACCTTTCAGCTATCGCTGAAGAAAATGCAGCAAGTACAGAAGAAACAAGTGCTTCTGTTACTGAAGTATCCGCAAGCGTTCAGGAAGTATCAGCAAGTGCTATTACACTTAAAAATATCGCTGATGACCTTGATAAACTTGTATCAGTATTCAAAATTGACTAGTAATGATTTCGACACTCCAATAAATAAAAAAACAGGGCCGAGGAAAGATATTTCCTTGGTCCTGTTTTTTTATATAAGTCTTTTACTCTCTGTGGTCTTTTCAATAAGACCGCTGAATTTTCCTATCAAAAAGCCGTTACATAAAGCACATATAACTGTTCCGTAACTTACACCCACAAACTTAAACATCCCAAAGAATGTAAAAGAAAGAATAATACCCACAACACAGCTTATGCAGTCATAAATGGTTTTCACCCTGCTTATCTTAAAGCTGGATTTGGATGAAACCTCTTTTACGATAAGTTCGTAAGCTTCAGGCGCGATATATGTATTAAACAAAAAGGCAACGCCCAAAGAACAGCAAAGCATTCCAAATACAAATAAAACAGTTCTTACTGCGTAAGTATCTGACGGTATAAAGGAAACGGCTTTAACCCAAAGGTCAAGTACTATTCCATAAAAAACTGCTGTGGCAAAAGAAAACAAATAGCCCTTTTTAAACTTTCTCATCGTAAGAGTAAGCGCTATAAGCAAAACAGCCTGAAAGGTATACTCTGCCACTCCAAAGGAAAACCACGGTAAATACTGGGATACCTTCAGATGAATAAGATATGCCGGTGCTACAACCATTGACATACCAAAGTTAGCCTTTTCCGAAAAGGCGGTTCCCAGGGCGAGGAGTAAAATGCCAATAAGGTAAGCTACCTCCTCGTATAAAACAACTTTCTTTTTCATTACTACTACTCTTTTCATTTAGGATATAAACTTCAAAGGCTTCTTAGAATTCACAAATAAAGCGAAAGTTATCATGAAAAACGAACCTTTACAAAAGTATCCCCATCCGAATCAT
Organism: Lachnospiraceae bacterium; assembly: GCA_024403515.1. Classification (GTDB taxonomy): domain Bacteria; phylum Bacillota; class Clostridia; order Lachnospirales; family Lachnospiraceae; genus UBA1258. Next base: position 3,375 of record JAKSRS010000079.1, on the reverse strand, counting down.
CTAATGAAACCCCGATATAATCATCATTTTCTATTAGTACAGGATAAAAAGAATCTCCAAGATATGCTGACTTTTTATATTCTACCAGTAAGCGATTAATTTTGTAGCCTTCAGGAAGATATCTCATTGCAATCTGGATGTACTGTTCATTATTTACATGATTATTAGAATCAAGATTGTCCCTTGTAACACTAATCGGCTCCATCCTGTTTTCTTTACCGGTAAGAGTAATCTTTCTGTCAAGATATTCCATATCTATCGGTTCAGATAAAACATAAGCATCTATCATCTCCTGTGTTGCCTTAACAGGCTTTACATCCTTAAGATTGATAAGCGTCCAAACTGAATTGGCCTTTGCAAGATACTCTCCTGACTCTGCGTCCTTCATGTAGAAATTTCTGTATCCAATGAATCCTTTCAACTTATAAGGAAGGGTACCTATAATAACACGGTCGCCTAATTTAGGAAGCCTAATAATATCTATCTGCCAGCTGTTTACAACCCATGCAAGATCAAAGTTATATAGGTATTCAAGCCCTATACCAAGGTCTTCAGACTGAAAAGTTGAACAATCCTGAAGATAATTCATTAAGGCTGTGTATCTAAGCTTCTGATCAAGCCCAACCTCACTGTATCTGATTCTTGATTCAAATTCATACATAGCAATTCTCCGTTTAATCTATCTAAGATTATTGACTCTTCCTATCGAAATGTATCCGTCTAAAAGTGCCTTGAAATCGGTTCCTTCAGAAGTTAGTTCGTTTCTGTCGCCCCAAACTGTAAGTTTCAAACCGCCATCTTCTAACTTCTCTTCTTTATAAGAATCGATATAAAAGCTGTTTCTTGCCACGCTTCTGTCTCTAAGGATTCCTTTAAAATCCGAAAGACGTACGTTTGGAAAGTTTACGTTCCATATCTGGTTGTCCTCTAAAGGGGCATCTATAAGTTCTCCGATTATCTGATCTAAGTACTTATCGGTAACTTCCTGGTATCCGTCACCATCAAAGGACTGTGAAAAGGCAATGGCACGAATCTTACTTGTTGCAGCTTCCATAGCCGCTCCTACTGTAGCTGAATACTGTATATCTGACCCGATGTTATAACCATTGTTAATACCTGAAAAAACCACGTCTACATCTTTAACGAAGTTGCGGATACCAAATCTTACGCAGTCCGCAGGACTTGCTGTTGTCTTAAAGGCCTTAACACCCTCAACGCCAAAGTCCTTATCTTCATAAACATACATTGATTCTCTTAATGTAATGCTGTGAGAAGCAGCACTTCTCTGACCGTCAGGAGCGATAACCCACACATCCCCATATTTTAAGGCAGCACGGGCCAAATCCTTTATTCCATGTGCATCAATTCCGTCATCGTTAGTAATTAAAATCTTACGCATAATAATTCTCCATAAAAATTTCGGCAGGTCTTTTGGGCCTGCCGAACAATTATCCTATTTAGAAATCACAAGACTTAGGTGTACGAGGATAAGGAATAACGTCACGAATGTTTTCTACACCTGTAAGGTACATGATAAGTCTTTCAAATCCCATACCAAATCCGCTGTGGATGCATCCGCCGTATCTACGAGTATCAAGATACCAGTCGATACCTTCCTTGTCTACGCCCATTTCATTCATTCTTTCAATAAGCTTATCAAGGTTTTCTTCACGCTGGCTACCGCCCATAAGCTCGCCCGCCTGAGGAACTAATAAGTCAACAGCTGCAACTGTCTTGTTATCAGGGTTAACCTTCATGTAGTAAGCCTTGATATCCTTAGGCCAGTCTGTAACAAATACAGGACCGTTAAAGTAATCAACGATGTATCTTTCATGTTCCTTGGCAATATCTTCACCGTAATCAGGTTCGAACTCCCACTTAACATCAGCTTTCTTTAAGATATCAATTACATCGTGATGAGCAATTCTTGTAAAGTCTGAATTTACAAGGTCTGTAAGCTTCTGCTTAAGACCCTTGGATACGAACTGATCGCAGAAGTCGATTTCTTCGGGGCACTTTTCAAGTACATAAGAAACAACAAACTTAAGCATCTCTTCTTCAATATCCATAAGTCCGTTCAAGTCGCAGAAAGCCATTTCAGGCTCAATCATCCAGAACTCATTAGCATGAGTCTGAGTGTTTGAATTTTCTGTTCTAAATGTAGGTCCAAAGGTATAAATATCACCGAAAGCCATAGCAAAGGTTTCACCCTGAAGCTGGCCTGAACCAGTAATAAATGACTGCTTACCAAACAAGTCCTTAGAAAAGTCAACCTTACCATCTTCTGTTAAAGGAAGATCATTCATAGGAAGAGTTGTAATCTTAAACATCTGATCAGAACCTTCACAGTCAGCTCCTGTAATTAAAGGAGTATGAACATATAAATATCCTCTATCCTGGAAGTATGTATGTACTGCCATGGCAGCAACGCTACGTACACGGAAAACTGCACTGAAAAGATTTGTACGAGGACGAAGGTGTGCTACTGTTCTTAAATATTCTCTTGTATGTCTTTTAGGCTGAATGGGATAGTTTTCAGGACAATCGCCTAAAAGAGTAACCTTTGTCGCATTAAGTTCAAAAGGCTGTTTCATATCAGGTGTAAGTTTAATGGTACCTGTTACTTCAACAGATGCACCAACTCTGATCTTGGAAATATCTTCAAAATTATCAAGATTCTGCTCGTATACAACCTGTAAAGGCTCAAAGAATGAACCATCATTAACTGTTAAAAAACCAAACTGTGCCTGTGCTCTGTTTGTACGTACCCACGCACATACAGTCACTTCTTTGGACGCATATTCAGCTGTGCTTCTAAAAAGCTGCTTAATCTTTGTTCTCATAATTGTCCTCCTAGTAAAACACTATGTACAAAATAATAACAATTTTTGAAAATAATTCAATATTTTTTCATCTTTATTCTTTATTTTGTATGTATTTAGCCAAGGTCTTATACAGTACAACGGCCGAAACAGGTTTGGATACATGTGCATTCATTCCGGCCTGTAAAGACTTAAGCCTGTCTTCTTCAAAGGCGTTAGCTGATAGTGCTATAATCGGAACCTTGCTGTCGGGGTAGGTCTTTCTTAAATATTCTGTAGCTTCGTAACCATTCATGACAGGCATCTGAATATCCATAAGGATACAATCGTAGAAGTCAAGTCCAACCTTATCGATTGCTTCAATAGCTTCTTTTCCGTTTACCGCCTCATGCATAATCATACCTTCTTCCTCTAAGATGGCACGAATGATCTCACGGTTAATTTCGTTATCATCAACAAACATAACCTGTCTTCCAGAAAGGAAGCCGTCTGATTCATATTTGTCCTTAGCAAAAGCTGTTTCATCTTCAGGAATAACAAACTGGAAACGAAT
>JAKSRS010000078.1 GCA_024403515.1 Lachnospiraceae bacterium | reverse complement strand
AGGGATTATTATGGGTGAAGCGATAGGCAAACTAACAGTATTTTTTGAAAATCCATTTTGGATAGGCGTTTTCGAACGCATTGAAAACGGAAAGTTGTCTGTATGTAAGGTGACTTTTGGCGCAGAACCAAAGGAATATGAGACACAGGAGTTTGTCCTAAAAAATTACTATAGTTTGCAATTCAGTCCGGCTGTGACAACTGTTGTAAAAGAAACTAAAAGAAATCCAAAAAGAATGCAGCGTGAGGCTAAGAAGCAACTTCAAACTACAAGCGTGGGTACAAAATCCCAGGAGGCATTGAAATTACAACATGAACAGTGTAAGCGGGAACGAAAAATAAGAAGCAAAGAACAAAAAGAAGCAGAAGAACAGAGAATGTTTGAATTGAAGCAACGAAAGAGATTGGAAAAGCATAAAGGGCATTAATCATCTTCGATGATTTTACCTGTGTTGCCTAAACAACATAAAAGGACACTAGTAACCGCAATGGTATACTAGTGCCCTTTTTGTTTCATTAAGATACTATATCGTTAAGTGTTCTGGCTTCTTCAGACATTGTTTCAGCAACCATTCGGCTTTGCTTCGCAATTTCTGTGTTGGCAACTACAACCTTTTCAATGTGTTCCAAATCCTTGGTTACACTGTTGATAAGAGAAGAGTTTGTGATAACTTCATCTGTAATTCTGATAACAGAAGCGGAAGCCTGCTCGATTTTCTGCATTGCTTCGTCGAAACTGTTTACTGTGTTTTTTGTTATTTCGGAACCGTGGTTTATAGCTTCGATTGAATTTCTGATGAGTGTGTCAGTTTCTTTTGCCGCATCTGCGCTTCGTGTTGCGAGATCACCGATTTCGGTTGCAACTACTGCAAAGCCCTTTCCTAGTTCGCCGGCTCTTGCAGCTTCAATAGAAGCATTAAGTGCAAGTAAGTTGGTCTGGCTTGCGATTTCATCAATCTGTTCAATGATTCGCTTGATTTCAAATGATGATTCAATAATCTCTTCCATTGAGCTTGAAAGACTATAGATGTTTTCTTTAGCAACAACTAATTCGTCAACAGCAGTCTTTGTATCGTTAGAAACATTTTTGGTATCATCGGCATTATTTTTAAGGGCAACAGATAAGTCTGCAAGAGTAGATGAAAGCTGTGTAACAACCTTGCTTTGTTCTTCACTACTTTCAGTAATTGCACCTGCTGACTCAAGTGTAGCAGCGGCTGCATCTTCAATTCTGCGGCTTACGTTCTTAACATCCTCAACAAGCTGCTTGCTGCTTTCAACATCAGCTTTCTGCTTTTCAAGGAAGGACTTGTTGTCTTCGATATTTTCCTTAACAGTACTTGTAACTTTATTGATGGCATTACTTAAAATAACAAACTCAGGGGAATTATTTACGTCAGCGCATGCATCGTAGTTACCTTTACTGATTTCATCCATTATCTGGGTAATTGACACAATACCATTTACGATTTCGCCTGAAACATATTTTCTGATGAAAATAAGAATGATGATATCGATAATAAGGATAACAAGGAACAAGATAACTGAGTTTCTAACTGCAGGTAACATGTATTCAGAAGAAGGATATGCGATACCGATAGTGTATCCGTTATATTCTTCAGAAACGTAATCAAATTTCTTGCCATCTACCTTTAAAGAACCTGATGCAGCAAACTTAGCAGGGAAACCGGCTTCGGTAGCACTCTTACCAATGAGGTCTTTATTACTGTAAGCTTCGACAAGTCCGGTTTCGTTGTTAACTGCAAAAGCACAGCCTTCCATACCTGTATTGATTGAACTCATCAAAACGTCGATTGAAGTTTCCAAAAGGGCATTTTGTAAAACGGTGGGCTCAATACCAACCTGAACAAAACCTTTAGCATCTTTTCTTGCAACACCGATGTACTGAACGAGTACATTTTCAGCGGCGTTAAGCTGAGGTTCCTGCACAAGCTCATAGCTGGGATCGTCAAGAATCTTTAAGAAAGCAGCAGACTGTTCACCGCTACCCATATCAAATCCAATATAAGCAGGTACGGTACTGTTTGTGATAAATCCCTTGCCGTCAATTACGTGTAATTCACGAACCATAAGACGGTCACAAATCTCAGTGAGATTATTGTCGTCTTTAAGAATACCGGGGTCATGAGCCAGCATATCAGCAAATGCTCTTGACTTGGCAAGGTTGTTCTCACCAACAGACTGGGTGAGTCTTTCAATTTCGTTGGCGTTACTGATCATTTTCTGTTCAATCTGAACGAAGAGTTTGGTCGCATTATCCTTATATGACTTTTTGCTTGTAATAAACTGATACAAGAATACAAGCACAAGAGCAAATAAGGCTGCAACAGCAACGATTTTCAGCAACCTTTCAAATAGCTTTTTTTCCATAAAAATTTTCCTCTTTTCCTCTTTTACTCTTGGTGGGGTGGTTCACCTATAATGACCGTATTCTAGCAAAAGAAAGTGTCCGAATTATTAACGATATAGGACCTCATCCCAGTGTATATAAATACCGGTTTCCAATAGAAACATTCATAATCAGAATTTAATAAATTATTTGTTCCTTTTTCCTCTAAATATTGATAATATATGTATTTGTGTGGGGCCTTAATGTAGTTAATTAAATAAGGTTATTACAATCAATACGAGGAGAGAGTGGATATGAAAAAGAAGTGGTTATGTTTGGGTTTTGTGGCTGTCATGGCATTTTCTGTCGCAGCATGCTCACAAAAAGCAGATAACTCGTCGACAGAATCAAGTCAGGTATCTGTTGACGTAAAAGAGGATGAAGTGGAAGATACTTCAGGAAGAGAAGTAACAAGTGTAGAAAAAGAAGATGAAACTTCCGTTGAAACTGATAAAATGGATGATGATGTTTCATTATTAAACGCTGAAAGCGAATACGATGCCTACAAGGCATTACTTAAGGAATTTCTAAAGACAAGCGTATTAAATGAAATTGATTATTCATATGATACCAATGACAATGCTTGTTCTTTTGCCGTATGTGATATTAATTCAGATGGTAAAGACGAACTTTTAGTAAAACTTTCAAACAGTCTTGTAGAATATGCTTTTTCTTGTGATGCTACAGCAAAAGAAAGTAAGCAGATTCTTTGGACAACTGATGGTTGCACTATTTACAATAACGGAGTGGTGGTAGACTATTTATCACACAATCAGGGTTATTTTGGAAGTAAATGGCCATATATACTGAATGTAGCCGGAGAAGACGGAGTATACGAAGAAGCAGCTTCTGTTGATGGTTACGACAAAATGTGGCTGGAAGAACGTTGGGAAGGAGTTGACTTCCCTGCGGATATTGATAAAGACAATAACGGATTTGTATATGAAGTAAGTCAGGGTGCTGAAAGTAAGTTATTAGATGATTCTGATTACAAGAAGTGGTTTGAAGAGTTTACTAAGCCTGAAAACGTTATTTCGCCTATCTGGTATGAAACTACTGAAGAAAACATTGAAAAGATTTCTAAAGATATTGAAAAAACAACAGATTTCAAGGCTTTTCTTGCAGAAAGAACTCAAAACTTTACTGATGATTATGTATCAGAGGCGTTTGGACCATTCTGTGGTTCGAACTATTACCTTTATGATGTAAACGATGATGGACTTGATGATCTTATAATTGAGGGTGCTTTGGGATTAAGAGATAAGTGCTATACTGACATTGTTATTAATGGTTCAAAGGACTATCAGGTTTTAAGTTTTGATGGAACATTAATGGGTGTTAAAGATAATTACCTTTTCTTTAGTGACAGTGATTATGAAGGAGCAGGAGAAATCAGATACGAACATGACTATTTAGTTCAAATTCCGCAGCTGTTCCCGGCAAATTACATTTTTGAAATGAATCAGACTCGTGAATTTTCTGAAGATTATGAAGAAAGTACTGTTACTGAGGAAAACTATAAAGTAGGACCACTGCAGGTTTCAAAGAGCGAATATGAAGCTTGTAAAGCAAAGTATTCTTTTGTCATCGATAAGATGAGTCGGGATTTTGAAACATTTGAGATTAAGTGAGAGTGTGAGTGAGCCTATGGGGCTGGCGCCAAGCAAAAGAGTAATAGTTCATAGGGGACGACAATGCTAGACATAATAATAGTTGAAGACAACCAAGAAATAGGAAAACTTCTGTGTGATTTTTTAAGAAGCGAAAATTACATAGTCAGCCTTGCAACAAGTGGGGAGAAGGCTCTGGACTTATTTGAAAGATACGGGGCCAAGCTTATCATCCTTGATATCATGTTGCCGGGAATGGACGGTTTTTATGTCTGCTCTAAGATTCGAGAAAACTCCAACGCTCACATAATGATAGCAAGTGCCAAGAATGCCAAGGACGACAAGCTAAAGGGCCTTGAACTTGGCGCGGACGACTATATAGAAAAGCCCTATGATATAGACATTTTACTTGCCAAGATTAAAGGTGTATTCAAAAGAAAGTACGCGACAGACGAACTGGTATATAAAGATATCAAACTTAACTGCGTTACGAATACCCTTTATGTTAAAGATGAGGCCAAAGAATGTACCCAGAAGGAATTTGAATTACTAAAACTTTTCATTGAAAATAAAGGAACAACCTTGAAAAAGGAGTATCTTTTTAATACAATTTGGGGAAGTGATAGTGAATCGGAAATCCAGACACTTACAGTTCATGTTAAGTGGCTTAGAGAAAAAATAGAAGAGGATCCTAAGCATCCTTTGCATATATTAACTGAATGGGGAGTAGGGTACAGATTTGAGTAAGTTTAAAAAAGTGGCTATTTTGGTCATTTTACTGGAAATAATATTTTCTGTAGCATTCAACCTTCTTTGGAAAGACTATTATAAGTCTTCCGAAGAAGGTCTTTATAAAGTTGAGATAAGCCGCGCTGCAGCTGATCTTTCAGAAACTGTCAGTGAGGGAACTTCAAAATCCCCTCTCGCCGAAACGCTGGTAGCGGATCTTATTGACAAGTCTGAATATAAGTATATTAAAAACATAACCCCTTTTGACGCTAAAAAAAGTTATAAGAACGAATATCAGGTAAAGGACATAAACGGCATTCTTTACTGCTTTGAATATCAGGTTGATAATTCAGGACGTTTAAGGGGGGCCATAAACCTTCTTTTGCTTATTGTAATGGTATTTACATTAGGCCTCTTTTTATATCTTGATAACAAACTAATTACCCCCTTTAATAAAATGAACGATATGACCTTAGAACTTGCCAAGGGTAACCTTTCAAGGCCCATAAAGCAGGAGAAGAGTCGATATTTTAAAAGCTTTTTATGGGGCATGGATATGCTACGAGAAAAGCTTGAAGATGATAAAAACCGTGAGTACGAACTTTTAAAGGACCGTAAAACGCTGATTTTATCGCTTTCTCATGACATAAAGACCCCGCTTTCGGCAATCGAACTTTATGCTAAAGCCCTTTCTAAAAATCTTTACGATGATCCTGTGAAGGAAAAAGAAGCATTAGCGGCAATCGAAAGAAATGTAGCCGACATTAAAAAGTACGTTGGCCAGATAGCAGATGCTTCAAGAGAAGATTTTTTGGCACTTCAGGTTGAGAATAAAGAAGTGTATTTAAAAGATGTTGTTGGCGAAATACAAAAGTACTATAAAGAAAAACTTTTACTTAACCACACAGATTTTTTGGTGGGTGATTTTACCGACTGCCTTATCTATGCTGATAAAGACAGGCTCGTGGAAGTGATGCAAAACATCATTGAAAATGCTATTAAATACGGCGATGGTCAGAAAATTTCAATTGATATAGGGCAAGAAGAGGACTGCAAGCTAATAACCATTTCAAACACCGGGTCAAATATTAAGTCAGAAGAAATGGTCTCGATATTTGATTCCTTCTACAGGGCCTCAAACAGTGAAAACATTCCCGGAAATGGTCTTGGTTTATATATTTGTAAAGAACTCATGCACAAGATGCAGGGGGATATTTTTGCTAAGAGCAACGACAATATATTTAGCGTAACAATCGTGATTAGAAAGATGTAGCAGATACTTTGCTACATCTTTTAACTTGTTAAATGGATTTAAGGATTGTTTAATAATTTGACAGGTATAGTGAACTTACAAAATAGAAGTGAGGTTAAAAAATGTATTTCAACATCTTAAAGAAAGATTTAAAAAGAAAGAAAACAATGAATGTAATCCTTCTTCTGTTCACTATACTTGCTTCGGTATTCGTTTCAAGCGGACTTAGTAATGTAGTGTCAGTTATGAATGGAACTGATTATTTCATTGATCAGGCAGGAGTTGGTGATTACATCATTATTACTCAAAATGGAGAAGGACAGGCAGGAAAGCTTGTTGATGAATCTAAACTTGTTTCCGGTTACAGAAAAGATAACTGCTACTGGGGCAGCATAGAACAGGTAAAAGTAGAGGGTCGGGAGATTGTTTCAAAGAGCAATAACATACTCATTCAGCCTATTGGAAAGAATGGAATTACTCTTTTTGATACAGATAACCAGGTGCTTAAAGAAATCTCCAAAGGTGAGATTCGCGTTACAGCCGGATTTTTAAAGGAAAATAATGCAGCCGTTGGAGATAAAATCGATATTTCGTATCACGGACTTGAAAAGTCTTACACCATAAAGGGCGAAATAAAAGATGCTTTATTAGGTTCCGATATGATGGGAAACACAAGATTTGTTATAAGCGACGAAGACTACAAGGACTATGAAGATGATAAGTCCTTAGACCCTTACAAGGGATGTCTTTTTATGGTTGATACCGATGATACGGCAGCCTTTCGAAAGGAAACATCCGGTCTTGAAAATGTCCTTTTCGGAGACAGCAAGGCAATTATCGAGAAAAGCTACATTATGGACATGATTGTAGCAATGGTAGTGCTTGTACTTAGTATCTGCCTTTGTATTGTTTCTTTTGTCTTATTAAAATTTGTAATCACTTTCTCTATCAATGAAGACTTTAGAGAAATCGGTGTTATGAAAGCTATTGGTATTAAGAACTTTAAGATACGAAGTTTATACATAGTTAAGTATTTTGCAATAGCTTTAGTCGGAAGTGTCATCGGATTTTTTATCAGCATTCCTTTCGGTGAACTTTTAATGAAATCAGTTACTGCAAAGATGGTTTTAGGAAACGACATCGGACCTGTCATGAACCTTATAGGAACAATTTTAGTTATTGTTGTAATGGTTGGATTTGCTTTCTTTTGCACATCTAAGATAAAGAAGTTTACACCTGTAGATGCAATAAGAAGTGGTCAGAGCGGCGAACGCTTCGGTAAAAAAAGCATCTTATCGTTGAAGAAATCGCACTTAAAGAATGCTTTGTTTTTAGCGGTAAACGACATTTTGAGCGCACCCAAGAGATTTTTAACTATTGTACTTTCACTTTTTATCTGCTCCGTATTTGTGTTTGGACTTGTGCTTACAACAGATACGATGCTTAGTGACAAGCTTATAACAACTTTTGGCAGCAGATCAGACATTTATATTAATGATTCCAAGCTTGTTTC
>JAKSRS010000077.1 GCA_024403515.1 Lachnospiraceae bacterium | reverse complement strand
ATCCAGGCCAAGAACGTTTACGGCAAGGAAGATACAATGGTAACAATCCAGCTTGACTGCTCAGCTGCCAAGAAGTTTGGTATGTACTACATCGATGAACAGGGTAACAAGACAACACCCTGGATCATCCACAGAACATCAATGGGTTGCTACGAAAGAACACTTGCATGGCTTATCGAGCACTATGCAGGAAAGTTCCCTACATGGATGTGTGCAGAGCAGGTACGTGTACTTCCTATTTCTGAAAAGTACATGGACTACGCTAAGAAGGTTTGCGATGAACTTAAGAAAAACAAAGTTGATGCAACAATCGATAACCGAGCTGAAAAGATTGGTTACAAGATTCGTGAAGCAAGACTTGATAAGCTTCCTTACATGTTAGTAGTAGGAGAAAAAGAAGAAGCAGATGGCACAGTATCAGTAAGAAGCCGTTTTGCCGGTGACGAGGGAAGCAAGTCAATCGCAGATTTCATTGCACAGATTACAGATGAAATCAATAACAAAACAATAAGAGAAGAAATTCCCGAAGAAGAAAGAAATAAGTAAATAAACCAGCTTAACAGTGAAATTAAAAGGGAGAATGACATGAAGAAAAAATCAGCACTTATTGCAGCTATAATCTTCGTTGTTATGGTTGCTGTTATCGCCATAGTTAATGCAAATGGCATCACATTTACCGGAACAGCCTGGGCGCTTGTTCCTCCACTTGTAGCTATTATTCTTGCACTGATTACTAAAGAAGCATATTCATCACTGTTTATAGGAATTGTTCTTGGAGCATTAATGAATGCCAAGTGCAGTTTTCTTGGTACAGTTGATACAATCACAGTCGATGCTTTGTCGGCGGCAGTTGCTGATAATGCAGGTATTCTTCTGTTTCTGGTTCTTTTAGGAACAGTAGTAGCACTTGTAAATAAGTCGGGAGCTTCAAGAGCGTTTGGTGAATGGGCTCAGAAGAACATTAAGACCAAGACAGGCGCAATGCTTGCAACATTTGCTCTTGGTGTATTAATTTTCATCGATGACTATTTTAACTGTCTTACAGTTGGTTCTGTAATGGCACCCGTGACAGACTCCAAGAAAATTTCACGAGTTAAGTTAGCTTACCTTATTGATGCAACAGCAGCACCTGTATGTATGATAGCTCCCGTGTCTTCATGGGCAGCAGCAGTAGCAGGTTGCGTTGAAAGTACATCTTATTCAGGAATTCAGCTTTTTATCAGAGCAATTCCTTATAACTTTTATTCAATTCTTTCGCTTGTATTCATCATCGTGCTTGCGATTTTAGGATATGATTACGGAAAAATGGCTGACTTTGAAATAAAGGCCGAAAAGACCGGAGACTTAAGTATTCTTGATGTGAAGTTAGCAGATGAAAAGCAGGAAAGAATGATTAACGAAGAAGGTCCTGCAAATCCTCATAAGGGAAAACTTTTTGACCTTATCATCCCCATCGTGATTCTTATAGCATTCAGCATTTGGGGACTTGTTAAAAATGGTTATGACTCACTTGGAGGAGAAGGAACGCTTATCGATGCCTTCTCTGAAACAGACGCATATGTAGGACTTCCCTGGGGAAGTATTCTTGCCTTAGTTATTATCATTCTTTATATGGTACTTCGAAAGATAGTTTCTTTTGAAGAAGCTATGGAATGTCTTCCTAAGGGCTTTATTGCAATGGTACCCGCTATGACAATTCTTACTCTTGCTACATCGCTTAAGTCAATGACAAACAGCCTTGAAGCCTCAGAATTTGTCAGAAACATCATGGCAAATGCGCAGAATCTTCAGTGGGCATTGCCTGCTATAGTATTTGTGATTGCCTGCATCATTGCTTTTGCAACCGGAACATCATGGGGAACATTTGGAATCTTAATTCCAATCGTTTCAGCAATATTCCCTGAATCAAGCCCGATTTTCTTTGTAGGCATTTCAGCATGTCTTGCCGGAGCAGTTTGTGGCGACCACTGTTCACCTATTTCGGATACAACAATCATGTCATCCGCAGGTGCTCACTGTAACCACATCGATCACGTATCGACTCAGCTTCCTTACGTAATCTCCGTAGCAGTGATTTCGTTTGTATCCTACATTATCGCCGGATTGTTAAGCTACACAGGAGCTGTATGGGTTTCAATTCCTGTAGGAATTGTCCTTACAATCGCCTTCCTCTTCGTAATGAAGAAAATAGTAGCCAAGAAACAGGCACTGGCGTAAATAAAGTAGTAGCCAAGAAACTGTCACTGGCATAAATAAAGTTATAAGCTGACATTAAAAACAAAAATATAATACCCTCGGCAGTTCGTGCAATAAGTTGAAAACTTCAACGATTGCATGCATCTGCCGGGGGTATATTATTTTTCTTCTTCACTTTCGGATTCATCCTCTTTAATGTGCTCAACCAGGTTGTTGAAATTGTTCTCTGACAAGGCCTCAACGCGACGCAGAGCTTCCTCGTACCCTTTAAGTGCGGCGAATGGCATAAACTGTTTGGCTCTGTCTTCAGGACTCATTTGGGGTCTGTATTTTTTATTCGGCATTTTGTACCTCTAAGTAAAAGTGTTATGTAACAATTGAAATTAACTCTTGTGACCACCTATCTGATTGTTTCTTTCTATCATGGTGCCATCTTCTTTTAAATTCATTCCCTTAAGAATTGCATTTTTTCCAAAACGCTCTTTTATGGAAATCATAGCTTTTTGCATCTGGTTTTCTTTTTCATATTCTTCAGGATCGGAGAATAAATCAAGCTGGCGATAATCATCGTCGGTGATGTTGTTAAAAGAAAGTGACAGCCTTCTTACGTCCAAATCATGATCTTTAACTCTTTCGTACAGTTCTTCGACACAGGGACCAATCTCCTTGATTGAACTGGAGGGAGAAGAAAGTCTTATGGAACCTCCATCCGGCTCGACGTGAGCTGAGTTGGAGTAACCTACGTAAAGAGAAATATTCTCCGTCAGCTTGCGTTTCGAAACAAGCTCTAAGCACAACTGATCAGTCATTTCACGGACAATAAGTCGACCGGCTTCGTGCCCGTAGTCTCTGGGAAGTACCTGACCGGCTGACAGACAGTTTGTCTTGGGCCTGTAGGACTTAATATCGGCCATTGTAGTAGATTCGCGCCCCCATGCATGGTCAATCAGTAACTCGGCGTCGATTCCGAAAAGATGATATAGGAGGTCTTCATCGGCATTAGCAATATCGCGCATGGTATATATAGCACTTTTTGCAAGCCTTGCCTGAGTTCCTCGTCCAACACGCCAAAAATCAGTTAAAGGAAGGTGATCCCAAAGTTTCTTTCTGTAGGTTTCCTCGTCTAAGTATCCAATGTGATCTTTAACATGCTTGGCAACAATATCCATGGCAATCTTTGCAAGGTAAAGATTTGTGCCTATGCCGGCAGTCGCAGTGATACCGGTTTCCTGTAAAACAGTATCAATTATCTTAACAGCAAGCTCTTTGGCAGTCATCTTGTACATTCCAAGATAATCAGTAACATCCATAAAAACTTCGTCTATTGAATAAACATGAATGTCTTCTTTGGAAATAAATCGAAGATATATTCCATAAATCTGGGCTGATTTGTCGATATAAAGCTGCATTCTTGGCTCGGCCATGATGTAGTTAATATCCTTGGGAATCTCAAAGACTCTGCAGCGGCCGGGAACACCAAGAGCTTTCATCGCCGGAGAAACAGCAAGACAAATAGTCTTCTCGCTGCGTTCGGGATCTGCAACAACAAGATTGGTTGTAAATGGGTTTAGGCCCCTGGCGATACATTCCACCGATGCATAAAAAGATTTCAAATCAATGCAAACATAAGTTCGATTATTCATAAACCCATTATGCAACAGGAAATGATTTTCTTCAAGCCAATATTTGTGCTATCATTAAAAAGAAATTGAAAATTAGTCCTTAAAGAATATGTACAATGATTGGGAAATACGCAGATTATGAAGAAGGAAGCTAGAAAGTACTATCTGGATATATTAAAAGTAATAAGTATCTTTTGTGTTATGTACGTCCATACCGGAAACGATGGAATGCATATATACGAAACGACAGAAGGGTTATCTCATTATGCCTCTTTCTTTTTACGTGAATATGCGCATACCTGTTCCTATATGTTTTTTATGATAACGGGGGCCCTTCTTTTAAAGAAAGAAGAAGATTTAAAAACCGTTCTTTTAAAGCGAGTACTTAAATATGGCGTGATCATTCTTTTGGCTGAGACCACAAGATTAATATATTATAACATCGCTTCAGGGACAAAACTTTCCTTTAAAGGCTGGTTTAGTGCAATCTATTCGACAAATGTTTTGGAGCAGTACTGGTTCTTGCACGCATATCTTGCATTCTTAATTATGCTTCCCTTCCTTAGGATGATCGCTAAGGGGGTAAGTAAGCAGACCGCCCTTTATTTACTCGTTCTTTTGACAATATTTGAGTTTGGATGCAGCTATTTTGAAATCCTTATGGATCTTTCAAGAATAAGCATCTCAGTACCCTTACTTACCGACATAATAATCCTGCCGCTTTTAGGATACTGCGCTGAGTATGTTCTTTCAGACTGGCTTGAAAAATTCAGCGTAAGAGCCGTAGTTTACGTAGCGGCGATACTGGCCTTTGCCGCGGATTTACTGTATACGCACAAGATGTATCTTGCAGGAAATATCATTCCGGAGATGAACGGTTCATACTTCATCATGACAATCGGCCTCTATGTTTTGGGAAGAAAGCTCTTTATGAACGTTGGGAAAAAGCACCGTTTGGACGAGAGGAAAGTACGAATACTAAGTTCAGCAACACTGTGCGTTCTTCTTTTGGAGCCCGAACTTAGAGAATTTACCCACATCGTATATGAGATTTCGGCGCCTTATCTTGGCTGGCTTGTTGCAGTGCTTTTGTGGCTTGCAGCAGCTTATTTTATGGCTGTGGTGATAAATCTTTTGTACAGGATTTTTACTGAAGCTATATTAAAGACAATCGGGCAAAAGAAAAAGCACGAAAAGGCATAGTAAGTACTTAGCAAGGCACAAGGATTTGAAGACCGTAGCTTCTTAGAAAGAGAAGCAGTTTCATACCAAAATGTAAAAATATTCATTATCAATGTATAAAAGATTATTTTGCTATTGAAATAAGGCACTTTTGTGATAATATATGTAATTATAATTCATCAAAGGAGTAATAAGAGTGAAGACCAAAGTATTTATAGATGGAAGCGAAGGAACAACAGGACTTAGAATTCATGAGAGATTTTCGATGCGTGATGATATCGAACTTCTTACAATAGATCCTGAACTTAGAAAAGATCCCAATGAACGTAAAAAACTCATCAACTCATCAGATATTACTTTCCTCTGCCTGCCTGATGCAGCAGCAGTTGAATCAGTTTCTTTAGTTGAAAACGATAATGTTGTAATCATAGATACATCTACAGCTCACAGAACAAACGAAGGCTGGGCATACGGTTTCCCGGAACTTTCTAAAAACCATAGAGATGCTATAAAAAACGGTAAAAGAATTGCAGTTCCCGGATGCTATGCAACAGGATTTATAACAATGGGTTATCCTCTTGTTGCAGGCGGAATCTTACCTGAAGATTATCCCGTTTCAATTTTTGCAGTTTCAGGTTACAGCGGAGGCGGCAAAAAGCTCATTGGCCAGTACGAAGATCCCCAAAGAGAAGCTAAGTTCGGTTCAGCGCGCATGTACGCCTGGGGTCAGACCCACAAACACCTTAAGGAAATGAAGGCCATCACAGGACTTAATAAAGAACCTTTATTTTCACCACTTACAACAGACTACTACAGCGGAATGCTTGTACAGCTTCCAATCTATACAGATCTTTTGAAGGTTAAGAAGACGCCTATGGAAATCAGAGATTTTCTTGCAGACTACTATAAGGGCGAGAAATTCATAAAGGTTAATCCTTTTGGTGCCGAAGCAGAAGAAGGTGGCGTTCTTTTCTCAGATGGCTGCTCAGGCTGGGACGGAATTGAAATTTTCGTAACAGGAAACGAAGACCGCGTTATCGTAGCCACAAGATTTGATAACCTCGGAAAAGGAGCTTCAGGCGCAGCAATGCAGTGCATGAACATAGTCCTTGGCTGCGACGAGACCAAAGGCCTTAATGTGTAGAAGATAAGTAAATTTAAAAAGTAAGGACCTCTTGCTGAAAGTGATATGTATCCGCCATACGGATTACTTGGTATATACATATTATGATTCGGCAAGAGGTTCTTTTTCTTTTGCCTGGGGGGATGCTGATATGCTGCAATTGGGGTTACAGAAGATATTTTTGAATTATTGAATTAACCTGATTGGTGTTTAAGTGATTTTCAGATGATTCACAGGTGAAAAGAAGGTTCTCGCCGGGCCAGAAACCCAACTCATAATAACTATCTAATTTGTTTACCATGTCGGCGCTATAATTGGGGTCACCCATGTAACCAAAATGCTCCCATATGAATTCCTTGCGAAGTCCCACGTTTAGAACTTTAAAATCCGGGTAAATAAGTCGGTTGTTTTTAAGCCTGATTTGTGACTCGTACACGTATGGAATGTTATGTACCAAAAGAGCGTCTGCTATGATCTTCTCAGATTTAGAACGTACAGTTTCGTGGCGATTCGTATCGTATTCGGCTTTTATGGGGTATGGATTGAGGCAACTGGGATTCGCAAGATACCAATTTGAAATGAAGTCTTCGTCTGACCCATATATTGGTTTGACAAGCTTTCGCTTAGCAGGGTGAAAATGCAAAAGAATGTCTTTCGCAGAGGTTGCATAATACTCGCTGAGTAAGTTTTTAAGAACAGAGATTCTTCTTCTGGTATTTGATAGCAGTTCTGTTTCATAGTCCCTTTGAGCAAGCTTCTCAGCCAGATACATATTC
Organism: Lachnospiraceae bacterium; assembly: GCA_024403515.1. Lineage (GTDB taxonomy): Bacteria > Bacillota > Clostridia > Lachnospirales > Lachnospiraceae > UBA1258. Next base: position 689 of record JAKSRS010000077.1, on the reverse strand, counting down.
TCTTTTCGTATATATCTTTTGCCGGTTCCTTTAGTGTTTGAAATTTGGTCGATAAAAAAGAACTGCGGATAACGCTGTCTTTTCACCATAATGTTTAGCTTGCCTTCGGGGTGTTCTTTGCTTCGTTGCGTTAACTCAGCTTCCAGTTTTTCTAGCTTTCTTAATTCGTCTTGTGCATGTGAAATAATTAAATCTTTCATGTATTTTCCTTTCAGTATGTTTTTTAGTTTCGTGATTTTGAATTTGTGATTTTTGAACTTGTGGTTTTTGTTTTTGGAAGTATTGTTTGCGGTTTTTTGATTCCAGAAAACGACTTGCATAGGGGTGGAGAGCGTATTCCAATACGGAGGCGGTGATGTTGAGAAATATATAGGAACAATGGCAGGCGATTCCTATATGGAGGCAGTGATGCTTAGGAATGTATAGGAAAGTGGCAGGAGGATTCCTATTCAGGGGCGGTGATGTTGAGGAATGCATAGGAAAGTGGCAGGAGGATTCCTATACGGAAACTAATATATGCATGAATGTATAGGAAAGCGACGGGGTGATTTCTATACAGAAGATAATAAGTGAAGAAATGTATAGGAACAAGGCGGGACGATTTCTATACAGGGGCGGCGATGTTGAGGAATGTATAGGAAAGTGGCAGGAGGATTCCTATACGGAAACTAATATATGCATGAATGTAT
>JAKSRS010000076.1 GCA_024403515.1 Lachnospiraceae bacterium | reverse complement strand
AAGTATTTGGAAGATATAGGGTTTCAATCTCATTCAAGGCAAATCGAATAGTATCATACCATTCTTCTTCTGTCATATATACAATGGCTATATTCAGGAATTGTACGCCATTAACTAGCGTGTAATAACAAACCATATTGGTTAAGCCATTATCTAGATGATCAGTAAAGCGTATTCGATCGCCCCAAAATCCATTGCATTTCTCTTCGTATGTTTTGCCAAGAGTAAACGTAATATTAAAGTCCGACAAAAAATAATCTGGCACAGGAATACCCTTTTCTAAGCCTTGCTTTGTACCATGTGTAATCGTAATATCAATACCTAATCTTTCAAAAGCGTTTGGAACAGCTTCATGAAAGTTGTCTATTGACTGCAGTCTTTTTATTTCTTCATCAGAGATCTCCACAGGTTTTGCCAAGTCCATATTCTTGGCAAGATCCTCAAAATAGTTATGATTTAGAACTATTGAGATTCTCTTGAGCAATTCTATGTCAATATTGTTTCGCCTAAAGATGTTGTACACATTGGAACGCTCACAGTTAATCTTCTTTGCAAATTCAACGATTGAGATTTGCTGTCTTCTAATCTCATCATTGATCATTTCACCGATAGTAGTTATTTTTTCCATATTAATAAGTATAAAAAATTGACGGTGCAAAGATAGACTTTATACTTTAATCCTTAAAGAAAAATGTGTATCATTATTTTATACACTTTTCAAAACGGGGTATCAGAAAGTTTTCAAATCTTACGCTTTGTAGAATATTTCTTTGCTTACATTCCTAGAATCGTCACTCTCATCAATATATGACCATTGATCAGGTTCAAATTGGTCGATTATATCACGAGGCAATCTGTCTTTCAAAGAATATACACACACCCATGCAGAAGCAACTACTTTTCCTTCATCTGGATCGTATGCATCATCATTTATGACAATACTCAGTTCAATGTATCTTCCTTTATGTCTGATACGCTTGATCCATGTAATCTCAAAATCATGGTCATCATATTCCATTTGGACATTAGATGTTTCCTCGTCCAAATTTACACATCCTTTATGATGTACATCTTCATACCAAAACTCATACTTCAAATAACACCTTGCCGGTGTATCATTTTTCTCTATACTCATAGCTTTTTTGCAGCTAAGGTATATGGTTCTTGGCAAATGACCAAAGGATTAGCTTTCATTAACTCGCGTTTTAGCTAGATTTAGCTTCTCAATAAAACATTAACCGTTGGTTACTGAATAAGCTAATCGGAGTCTATGTTCCTTCTTATTTTGACTAAGTTTATTCATGTAAAGTTATCAAATCACTCAGCTTTATTGTTTGCTTAAATCCTTTCTTATAATCTGGCAGATTTTTTGTTTTCCAGTTATACTTATTAAATACATCTTCAGCCGGTTTTATGCTATAAACAAGATAAAGATTATCAGCTTTACTATTTTCATAAGCCAAATTCACCTCTCCTGTAGCATTCATTCTTACCGGATAACCATACTTATTAGAAGTCAGTTCTTTTCTTGACAAAATCTTTGGACCGTCAGAACTTAACAAATACAAGCCATAGCTCTTCTCTGGACCGACAAGAAGTAAGTACTTTGCGGTAATTGTTTCGGCATCTAGAGAAACAGAGCCTCTTCTATCTCCTGCTCTATAGTTATATAAACGTCTAGAAAGAATCCAATCAAGATGTTTACTATCTGGGACATAACCTATCAAAACTATTGTTTCATCAGGAATGAACCCTCGGTTTTCTCCTATTGGCTCTGGCATCTCAGCCATCACCATTTGAGATTTAGCTTCCTTATGAATATTATAATCATAATATGACAATTTCTCTCTTTGAGATGCTCTATCAAGCAAATGAGCTTTCACCTCAGCCAAGAACTGACGAAGATAAATAGAATCTTCGGCAAAATGTCCAGGTCTTATAGCAAACGCTCCTAACCCAGGAACAATCTCATGGAAACCTCGAATCTCCTTATTTGTATCTCCAGGATAAAGGACATAAGCTCCACTTGTACGACGTATTGCATCTTTATATGCGTGCATTTTTAGCAAATCTGCACGTTTATATATGCCCATTTCCTGTTGTTTCTTTTCTTCCAAAAGGAAATCGCCATCTTCTGTAACCTGATTATTCTTATCGTCAAGGAGTATTTGATTAACACGATACTTTGCATCAAAGTGAATATGGGTAATCAGCTCTTGGCTTTCTGCTTCTATCTCTGATATTTCACCTGGCCACAATGATAATGTATAATCTGGACGCATGGACATTGTCCAAGAGCCAGCTTTATGTATAGGGTCCTCTTTTTCTGAAACCTTAGAGAATGTACGATTATAATAAAAAGCGATATTAACAAGTCTTGAATCTGTCTTATGAACTCCTTGGATCATCATCATTCTTCCTTGAATAATATCTAGATTTATGCCATCAGAATCCATTTTAACGAGGTTCTCCTTATCAGTCTGACTAATATCAAAGAAGCCACTGATAAGTTCAAGAAGCTTAAAGAAGAGCCAATACTCATATAGTACTGCAACATTCTTTTTTCCAGCATCGTAGACATCGTCACCTCCTCTCCAAGCAAGTTTAGCCGCCAAATCAAATAATAACCATGACTGAAGTATTTCACGATAACCTTCTTTTCTTTGTAAAACAGGACTATTCATGTTCATATGAGACGGCATAGATACCTGTCTGAAGAACTGATTATCTAAAAAACTATTAAGGATATCTATTGTTCTTTCTACTTCAGCTTTTAATGGATTACTGCAATTCTTCTTAACACGCAATTCTGTACAGAACTGCATAAAAGATCTTAATGCGAACTTGACAAACTGATTTTCTTGATTATCTACTGTATCCTCTTTAGATACGACTGTAAGATAGCGAGGTATTGAATTTAAGCCGTATGGCAATCTACCTCTAAGATCTGCACTTAAAGGTATTCTGTCTGATGACGAAGCTAATTGTCGCATATTCTGACGACTCAACCGCTTTATAGAAACTATATTCTTTTCCTTAACAGCTTCAGACCATTTGCGAACAGGATTTAATATAACTTTATGGACAGCTTCCGCAAATGCATCACTTTCAACAATTGATCTTACAAAAGAAAATTTCTGATAAAGTGTAGTATATGTCAGAGTATCATCAATTTCAAGCTTTTGTGTAACAGGTGAACCTTGTTGAAGAACTAGATCTGTATAATACTCTGCTATTTCATCAAGCATTATGCGATAATCAGTCTGATAATCCGTCTTTACAGATCGGATTTCAAGTTCGATATCAGCAACACGCTCATTTGTATCTATATCATAAACACCAAGCTTTAGGGTACCTACATATATACCAGTCTTGATTGTTCCTTCATTCCTATGTCTTTGCTTTGGTCTCCAGAAAACAATTTCTGAACGTTGTTCCAATCTATATTCATGGCCAAACTGTCCACCATTAAGAAAATAATGATAGCTACAACCTTCCAATAAATGATATGGAGACTCTCCTGGCAACGTTGCATCCTCAAAATAGAGTTTGTCGTGGTCAGAAGTTGGCTCAATATAGAGCTCTATGTCACCCCACCGAGTTGGAATGGTAAGAGTTAGTATCTCTTGTTCTAGAATCATTTATTTATGCCTCTGCAAAGCTTGTGAAACCATTATCTTGAGCAGCAGCATACATACGAGCTATTTTATCCGCAGCCATAGGATATTTAGCTTTTGCTGCAAGCTCTTGTGTATAACCAATTTCATTATTCTCATTAGAATTGCAAAGCTCCCATAGCTTTTTCAAAACTGGCTCAAGTTTCTTTCGTGAACCATGTAGTTTTGGCAACAATTTCTGAACAATAGCAGCATCCAAAATCTCAGATTCTGACATTTTTTCTGCTGTATTGTCATTCTTCATTGCTTGATTGATGAAGCGATATATTTCGGTAGCAGAACGATAACCAAATTCTGCATTTACAGACTTAAGCTCCTTAAAGAATGACGCTAATGTATTTGTTATCTTTTCACTACTACTTGCCAATTCTTTATTACCCGCCAATTCTACGAAATTAGCACCCATAGGAGCAGCAATAGCTCTCACGACATCAGTATCGATCTTTCGTATGCTACCTAAGAAATCAAACATCTCCTCGTAAGAGATCTTGAACTCAATTACATTAGCACGATCTAGAACCTTAGGAGAGAACATATATGTAGTCTCATCCACATTAATAGTTCCAATGATGAAAAGGTTCTTTGGTAGTTTTACTGTATCTGGTGTACCATCCTCACTTTCCTCGGGTTTTTCCCATAATGCAATTTCTCCATGACTTTCCATTACACTGAGGAAATCTGCAAAATAACGCTCCACATAACTAAGGTTCATCTCATCGAGGATCAAAAAGAAAGGTTTATCTGGATTATTATTTGCATCAATAAGAAGCTGTAAAACACCATTTTCAGGCTTAACATACTCATCTTTCTTTAATGCATTAGGGAAACCTAACAAAGGTTCTCTGTTAGTCCAATCTGCACCTACAGAAACAATACGATATTGGCTCGCTGACTCACTCATAGCCTTGGCAAAAGCTACAGCAAGCTGAGTCTTACCACTTCCTGCGAGGCCACTCAAAATAACAAACGGCTTTGAAAGAAGGCTAAAAGTAAATCGTTTGATAAGAGTATGATCATATTGCAAACCTGTTGAAAGAATAGTATTAATCATTGCATCCATTGAGAATGGAATCTGCTTGATCTTTTTATTCTCTGCGAATAGAGATTCTAATGATTCTACCAGTTTCTTATCTTCAGAACTCGTTCCAATACGAGTCAAAGTTTTCATCGGCAATATAAAAGGAGCATCCCAACTACCAATATGAGACCATTTGACATCACAAACATTATTGTGATCATCAAAGCTTTCATCATATCTATATATTGACTGAACTACACCTCTTCCTACAATAATACTTCTGCCATATTTAGCATAGATAACATCACCAGGCTTCATATCATGACAGAACTGCCATAATGCTAATCTGTCATTTTTATGAGAACTGTCAGCGCCATATATTTCACGTAACTTTGAAAGCATATCGTCAGCAGTAGCGTATGCTTTAAGATCTCCCATTTCTTCCCAGCCAAGGCTCATGATTCCATTCGATTGGCATGTAGGCCATCTATTAGCCTGGTCACCAGGAGAATATATCCAGTATCTAGAGTTTGGAGAAACTTCAAAGTTCATTTTTTCAATAATATCTTCTTCAAAAATAGAATTAATTGAGTCAAGCATTTCTTTAGTTGGAACCTTCATTGGACCTTGAATATTGCTATTTAACCCCAATGATTTAAGAACATTTAATGAAAGGCGATCATCTGTAGGATCAAGGGCTTTTATTAGTTTTAATCGAACATATCTGTTCTGCATATTACGTTCTTCAAAGGCTTTTTGATCTACCCAGAATTTTGCATCATTTATATATTGCTCTGAATCAATATCTATTTCAGTTACTTCAGTCTTAAACAATATTCGCTGATATTCATCTGAACAATAAATAAAGCAGATATCACCTTTCTTAAACTTATAATTTCCTTGTTTCCAATCAACTACCCCCCTTTCCTCAAAGGCTTGAATTACCTTAAATCGATTATTGTTACCTGGAATAATCCATGAAGTTTTTCCGGATTCATCTATTTCGGAAGTATTTGAAGATGCAATATAACGTTTCCCTAAATAAAATACAAAATCAACAGTTAAGATATTACGATTGTTATCATTATAGCAACTATCAGATTCTGATAGTTGCTTATCAAGTAACAAACATAACTTTTTATTCCCTTTAATTACAAGATTAAGGGAATTCATAAAGGTGTAGAATGTTGACAAAAAAGAAGGTTCTGATTTTCCGTTGAAAGAAAATTGTCTTCCTAATAAGTCTATTGTTCTTTTAAGCTCTTTGTATTTATATATATAGTATTTATCTGGATATCTTGATGCAAGATAAACGCTGATAGCATGAAGATCTTGATAATGATTATTCCATTCAGAATGTTTATCTTTTCGGAAATCTTCAGCTTCAGTCATAAAGATCTCGACTCGTTCTGTCAAATCAAGTGTTTCATCAAACAAGAACCTAAACATTTCACGAGTACGCTCTTGATCTGTTTTTGCTAATGCTTTGATAGCTCCAGCAGGGAAATATTGTGCAGCCGACAATAAATTTCCATGTTTGCTCGTAGCACGATCAAACATAGAACCAAAATCTTTCGCTTCAATATCCCAATTATCTTGAAACTGTTTTATAGCCTCCCACTTGTATTTCTCATCTTTCCAAAAAACCGGCAACTCTGCTTCATAACAATCCAGGAAATAATCAAGTGATTCATTTAATTTATTCATAGGATTCTGTGGTAATGATGCAGATATCTGCTCTAAATTATCTTTATAATAATTGTAGGTATTAGTATAAGAATCAAGAATCTCTATTTTATCATCTGTTCTGTCAAGATTCCAAAGATTAGCGAACATGACACAATTCTTATAACCTTCATCTGCCACATCAATAGAATCGTCTTCAATCAATGAGGTAGACTTTGATCTTAACCAGGTTCTATAGTAATCCCTTTTTGCAAAAATTTCATATGGCTTTGTTCGCTTTCCAAATTGACCTTCTTCAGTGGTCCCTTGTCCTAGAGTAATGTATACGTTCTTAATATCAGACGAAACAAGAAATACAATATATACTCCTTTTTGCGTTGTGGTCGTTATTTCTTTATCCATTATTGCAACCCATGGGGTTCTAGATAAACGACCTTTACCCACAGACCCTTTTATTACATATCTGTTGCTATCAAAGAAATTATACAAAAGAGCAGGTATTTCTTTTGTAATAATATCTTTTTTATCGTCTGGAATATTAGTTACTCGATTACCAATATTTGATAAATATAAATTACTAATCTGAAAAAAATCAGCAAATTTTGAATTGATTTCTTGAATAATCTGAAGATTTTTCATAATAATGATAACTGGTTATTAATATTCTAAAAGAATTCCTTTGGTGAAACTCCGAGACCCTGAGCAAGTTTAACAATCGTGTTTACGGTAGCGCTTTTCTCGGCTCTCTCTATCGTTCCGATATAAGTACGGTTGAGATCACAAGCTGCAGCAAGCTCCTCTTGCGAGAGACCTTTTTCTACACGAAGCGCTGCTAATCTGCGGCCGAATAATATGTTTGCTTCTGATTTCTCTTTCATGTGTTAGATTCTTATAGTATTTCGGGTGCAAATATACATATTTATATATAACAATTCAACCGACTAAAGGTAGAGTTTTTCTATCCTTAGTCGGCAGAATGATATTTTTAGACGTTATTTATGTATTTCCTTATTAAGTTCTTAAAAGAATCCCATAAAACACGATGTTTTTTACAGATTATATCAAATAAAAATGGATAGCGAACCTCACGGTCAGCTACCCCTAACAAACTTAATATTTATAAGCAATATGACTTGTAGAGAGGTCTCTCCGATGAGACTCTTCTTCTCTACAATATCATTTTATTTTCGTTAAATTCCCCATTCCCACCCTAATCAGACAGTTGATGCTAAGGTAGTAAATATAAACTGTTATGATGCAAATGTAACGTTGCTGGACAAATTAGTAAATGGTTATCCACCTCTGCATTAGTCCCGTCATGCTATTCATATCCTGAATGATACAGTTCATTCTCAACTGCGAGAGATCGCATCCACCCTGTCTGA
>JAKSRS010000075.1 GCA_024403515.1 Lachnospiraceae bacterium | reverse complement strand
ACCTTTGCACCCGTCATATAGGCCAATGTTCCTGCGACACCTGCGGTCGTGTAACCGGTAATTGTATTGTCACCTAAAAGGACAATTTTACTTCCTTGCGGAAGCTCGTGCTTATACATTCCTAGCTTGTCGCTATCAGAAATATACTTAACATCTGAAAACCATTTAAGTACATCTTCCAGTTTTAACTGATAATCCCTGTCGCAGAAACAGTTGATAAACACCTTAGTCAGTACATCTGCGTTGGGAACATATAAACTGGTGTAGTTATTTCTGTTAACTGTAAGCCAGTCTGAGTTTCCGGGACCATATACAATCACGTTGTCATAGCTAAGGAATCGATTTGTTACGTGATAATATATTTCCTGACAGGATGAAAGCTGTTCGTCAGACAAACTGTTCCAATATTCTATATTGGGGAAAGAATACATTATTTCAAAAGTAGTCTCAGGATGAGTTTCAACATAGCGAAGAATTCTGCTAATACTTGCTTCTTTTTCGTTATCATTAGCTCCGGCACTAATCCAAAAATCATATGGATCTATCTCCATATACATCTGAGGCATTGTCCTTGAATTACCAAAGATCATGTCTAAGGCAGTCAAAATATCCTCAGCGTTATAAACCATCCCTTCAGTACAAACTATATGAAGGCCTCTGAACTTTTCAAAAAGCTTATCATCTATGGCCGAAAGATTGTGCATCTTAAGGAATACACCCTCATACTGCTCACTCGTAAGTCTTTCTTTATCCATCTTGGTAAGTTGCTGAATCTTTTCTTCTTTACCAACAAGCGGTTTGTCATTCGCTTCTATAACCGGGGCATCTTCTCCACCGATTGTTGACGCAGGTGAGTTAGTGTCTGAAGTTGACGTTGAAGTAACAGTAGAGGCCGAAATCTGCGTATTATCAACCGGCCTGTCTGCACTAATGGATTTAACAATCCATAATCCGACACCCACTAAAACCGCCAGAAAAACAATTAATGCATATATAAGAAGAAAGGGACTTTTGGAGCCTTCTTCATATTCGGCATCAATGTCTTGTGTCTCCTCAATTTGGTTTTTATTCTCTTTATTATCCATCATTAAAACATTCCGTTCTCTTTTAAGGTATCAATGTATCTTGTCAATGCATCCTGCCATGTAGGGAGCTTTTCGAAACCATTTTGTGTAAGCTTTTCTTTGGACATTCTGCTGTTAGAAGGTCTTTTAGCTTTGGCAGGGTATTCAGAAGCCGAAACAGGAGCTACCTTAACGTCCATGCCGGCAACCTTAAATATTTCGCATGCAAACTCATACCATGTGCAGATTCCTTCATTGGTTGCATGATAGAAACCATATTTTTCGGTTAATACCATATCAACTAAAAGTCTTGCAAGGTCATATGTATAAGTAGGTGAACCAAACTGATCGTTTACTACAGTAAGCGAGTCTCTTGTCTTTCCAAGATTAAGCATTGTCTTAATAAAGTTCTTGCCATTTACACCAAATACCCAGGCAATTCTAACGATAAAGAATTTGTCGAGTGTGTTCTTAACTGCAAGCTCTCCCTCGTACTTAGTCTGACCGTAAACATTTAAAGGTTCCTGCTTATCATCAGGTTCCCAAGGACGTTCGCCTTCTCCATCAAAGACATAATCCGTACTTATGTAAACCATTTTGCAATCCAGTTCCTTACATACCTTAGCGATATTTTCAGTTCCTGTCGCATTAACCTTTCTGCAAATATCTACATTATCTTCAGCAGCGTCAACGGCTGTATACGCAGCACAGTGAATTACTGCATCAGGATTGGTATCTTTAATTACCTTATTAACGCTTGCCGCATCAGTGATATCCATTTCATCGATATCAACACCAACGGCTTCAATTCCTCTTTTTTCAAGCTCGTTTACCACATCATAACCAAGCTGACCTTTTACACCAGTAACTAATACTTTCATTTTGTCCTCCGATTCAGAAAGTTTCCCTATTATTCTTATGAAAAAGGGCTTTCCCATATTTAAATAAACTCATTTACAGATTCCTGAACTCGTCTGTACAAATCCTCGGCTCGTTCGGGATCACTCTTTATAAGTTTACGAAATGCAGTAGGTGTTAATTGTGTGTATTTTCGAAAGACTTTATTAAAATAGCTGATATTGTTGAAGCCAGTCATCATCGCCAAATCAAAAATACTTTCTGCTGCTATAGGATTTTTATAAAGCACTTTAAGTGCCTGATAAATTCTAAACTCCATAATGTAATCAAACGGAGTCCTCATAAGTACTCTCTTAAAGCACCTGCAACATTCACCGGTACTTACATGAATGTGATTTGCCAGATCATCCAAGGTAATCTGGTCAGCATAGTTTTCGGAAATATACGAAAGCGCTGCGTATACTCTTACTTCATCTGCCGATGGTGCACCCTTTCCCGATGTGCTGTCAGTTTCACCGGCAACGTATTCAAGTAAAGTTATCCAGATAATGCTAAGATAACCTTTTGTTATCATCTCATAGCCGTTCTTTTTAATAAGGTTTGCAGCGATAATTTTGTTAAAGGAATCGATAACCTTTTCATCTCTTAAATTATCTTCCAAAAGAACGAGAACGCTTATTTCATTATCTTCAAAGAAGGGTGTAACATACTTCTCGCTTAGATATGAACTTCCGCCCGAAATGATATCAAGGCCAAATAAAACGCTGTAAACACCGCAGTTTTCATTACCAACCGGTGTACATCTGTGGGTTTTATTCCTGTTTACTATGAATCCCTGTCCGGCAGTTGCCGTAAACATCTGATCATCACAAAGAATTCTTAAAGTTCCGTTGTTTACTATAAGTACTTCTATGGCATCTCTGCCAGGTACTTCAGTGGTTGACATAACATCGTCATGTTTGTACTCAATAAAGCTAACATTCACGGGATATTCAGAATTTTCAAATAAAATGTTATTTTCCATAAAAAATACTCCATTCAAAAATTTGGAAATCCCCCCATTAATAACTAAGCTTCAAAGAACTTTGTACACAGCTTAACCATCTGACTCAAATCCCTTGCGCCCATTGTCTCAACTGCTGAATGCATCGCAAGCTGAGCAAGTCCTATATCTACAGTAGGAACTGAAACATGAGCTGTTGAAATATTTCCAAGTGTTGAACCTCCGGGAATATCTGAGTTGTTGGCATAGTTTTGTGTCGCTATATCATTCTCATTGCAAAGTTTCCTAAGATAAGCGGCTGAATAAGCATCGGTCGCATATCTTTGGTTGCCATTGAACTTAATAACTACTCCACCGTTCATGTATGGCTTATTTACAGGATCAGCCTTGGATGCCATCGCAGGATGTGCTGCGTGAGCATTATCAGCTGATACCATAAAACTGTCTGCTAAAAGCTTCAGATAGTCAGTTCTGGAAAAAGAAAGACTTTCCGCAATTCTGTAGAGTGTATCTTCAAGGAAGGTTGAATCAGCACCCTGCTTGGTTGAACTTCCAACCTCTTCATTATCAAATACCGCGAGAACCTTGATGTAATCGCCGCCTTCGGCATCAATTATTCCTCGCATACCTGAGTAGGCACATGCAAGATCATCCAGTCTTGGTGAAATAACGAATTCGTCATTCATTCCAACAAAGCCTGCCTTCTGTCTTGGATAAAGGAATAAATCACTTCCTAATATTTCCTCGGTCTTGCAGCCGACTTCATTTGCTATCATCTCATCGAATGCATTGTCGTTTCCGCATTCACATAAAAGAGGAAGCATGTCGTTTTGAGCTTTATATTCATAGCCCTTATTGATGTCTGAATTCATATGGATTGCTACGTTAGGTATGATAGCCACATCCTTATCGACATTAACAAGCTTAGTTTCAAGCTCGCCTTCATTATTTACTATTACTCTTCCGGCGATAGATAAGGGCCTATCAAGCCATGAAGAAAGAATCATTCCGCCGTACTTTTCACAATTAAGTCGGACATATTTACCCTCAAATGGCATCTGAGGATTTTCCTTAATTCTAAAGCATGGTGAATCGCTGTGGGCTGAAAAGATTTTAAAACCTTTAGGCTGTTTTAATGGCATCGCAAAAGCGATTAGCGCCGAATCATTTCTTACCACATACCCTTTTCTTGCCGAAAAAAGCTGCCAGCTTTCTTTTTCAGAAAAACGTGTAAAGCAGTCTTCATCAAGTTCCTCGGCAATATTGGCAATAGTATGAAAGGCTGTAGGGCTGCCATTCATGAATCTGAAAAACTTTTCCATTTCTTACAAACTCCCAAAAAGCAAAATTTTGTTAGTTATATTATAAAATAATGTTATGCAAATAGCAACGGAAAGAGGGGCTTTTAAAGCTCTAAAAATCAATATCACAGTCCTTATAACAATGCACAAAAGCGTATTAAGTATTTACATATGTGGCAAAAAATCTTATACTATTTTGTGTGTGTTTTTCTTTTGCCTAAAGAAAAATTTACATTAACTAAATACTTAAGGTGGTTTTATTTATGAGTAATGAAATGACAAAAAGCGCTGCTAAGCGTGAAGCACGTCGTAAAGAAGTTAAAGCTTCTAAAAACAAAGTTAAACTTGAAAAATTAATCGGTACATTAATAGGTATATTAATCGCCGCAATCTTTGTAGTAGCTATCGGAATGGGAATCTGGTACTCAGTTGATGTAACTACTTCTTCTTCAGAATACAGCTTATGCTTAAATGAAGACGGTACAATCAAAGGTGCTGACCTTACCAAAGTTACTTCTATTGATTTTAATAGCGTTACAGTTCCTATGAGCGAAGTTGAATACACTGATGACAGTGTTAGTTCAGATGTATCCACAATGCTTACCGGTTATTCATATTATGATACTGAAACTGATAAGGCTGTTGAAGATGGCGATGACGTTAACATCGACTACACAGGTTACATTGATGGTGTAGCATTTGAAAATGGTTCAACAAATGGAAATGGTCAGAACATTTCAGTTGGAACTAAGATGTTAATTGATAACTTCGAAGATCAGCTTATTGGTCACAAAATTAATGATGAATTCCAGGTAACAGTTACTTTCCCTGAAGAATATGAAAATGATCCTTCTAAGGCCGGTAAGGAAGCTACTTTTGATGTAAAGATTAACAGCATTCGTGTAACACCTGAGTTTACAGATGAATTCGTTGCTGAGCACTTAAGTGATAAGGCTTCTACTGCAGAAGGCTATCGTGCTTTCCTTAAGAACGAAGGTTACAAGGAAAATCTTAGAAATTACCTTGAAAAGTATGTTGCAGACAATGCTTCTGCCAAGTCAGTTCCCAGTGCTTACATTAAAAACCTCAGATCACTTCAGAAATATACAGATGAGCAGATGTATCAGTACTACAACAGTTTTTACAGCGCTTATATGGGATATACTCCTTACAATAAGTTAAGCGATTACACCGGTGCTGAAGGTCACGATTACGAAGTAGTGTTAAAGAACGCAGCCAAGAAAACTGCTGCTGCCACATTAACATACGAGCTTACATTTAAAAGTTGCGGCCTTTCTGTTTCAGATGCAGATTATCAGAAAATGACCGAACAGTATCCTGAAGAAACTTACGGAAAAGGATTTGTTATGCAGCAGGCTATGCGTGAGAAAGTTCTTGAATACGCAATGGGCCTTGTGAAAGTACAGTAAGCAAAATACAGGGACAGTCCGATGGCTGTCCCTTTTTTATTAGTCTTTATACGATTTGCAGACTTTCTTTTGCCTCAAATCGATAATATAAAATTTGCCGGGAGAATATAAATGAAAAAGAAGAAGCCTTCATGGATTTGCCCCATAATTGCTATGGTAATCTTCATTGCCTGCACTTTATGGATAAAAATGTTTGATGTTAAACCTATTGGGCCTAATGGTTCATCTGTTGGTTGTGCAAGTTTAAACCTTATGCTTTTACATGGTTACAACAAATTCTGGTACTCACTTACAGAGTTCATTGGATACATTTCAATTGTGATAATGCTTGCAATGGCTTGCCTTGGCCTTGTTCAGTTAGTTAAAGGAAAAAGTTTTAAGGCCGTAAATCCTGCCCTTTATGTGCTCGCAGGTTTCTATGCTGTAATGGTATTCTTCTATGCATTATTTGAAGTTGTTGTTATTAACTGCCGTCCTATTCTTGAAAGCGACGGAAGCCTTGAAGCATCATATCCTTCATCTCACACAATGCTTTCTTTGTGCGTTTTGATTTCACTTATTTATCAGCTTAAGTACATTATTAAAAAGAAAAGCCTTCAGCAGTATGCTTCTATCGCTTTAGTAGTTCTTTCACTTCTTGCTGTTGTGGGACGTTTCCTTTGTGGTGTACACTGGTTTACAGATATTCTTGGTGGTGTGATTCTTTCTTTTGCATTACTTCTCTTCTATGACGCGGCTATAAAGGTCGTTGAGGCTAAGTTTGCAAAATAATCTGTCATTGGTTGGTATTTGTGGTTTATTTTCGCGTGGGTATTTTTAAACTTTTTCATTTTAGAGGCGGTTTAATATGAGGGAAATAAAGAGTGAAGCTAAACTAACATTTCTTGAGGCTACCAGTATCATCATTGGTCACAGCGTGGGTTCCGGAATTTTATCGGTTCCTTACCTCGCTTCAAGAAACTCATGGCGAGATATCATATTAATAATTGCGGGTGTCTACTTCATCAACCTGGTTATGCATTTTATGGTTGCTGAGCTTTCCTACAACAATAATGGTTCCCAGTTCATAAAGTGTATTGAAAACGAACTTTTTTCAGGCACCGTTAAAAAGGTAGTGACCTGGTTTGCTTTCGCACTTTTGGGTCTTTCAGTTATATCCAATGTAAGTGGCTTTATTGCCGGTGGGTCTGCTGTTTTTGAAGCCTGGTTTGGTATTCCTGCCTGGGCCGGTACCATTATCTACTACGCTTTGGTTTCTTTGGTAGTTTTATTCGGCATGAAGATTGTAGGCATTTGCGAAAAGATCTCAGTGTTTGCAATGGTCTTTGTAATTGAAATTCTTTTTGTTGCTGCCATTGTGGGTGAGCACAGCGATTTTAACAGTAAGTTTATCGCCGGTTCCAATATCGTTGCACTATACAGTATGGTTGCATTTTCTCTTTCAGCTGTTATGAGTGTTCCTCAGGTTGTAAAGGGATTAAACGGTGACATCAGAAAAATAAAATCTTCAATTGCCCTTGGCACCGGAGTAAACGTATTTCTTATTATCATTATCACGCTAATGACTATTATGGCATGTGGTGGAAACATTTCGCAGAACGGTGCTCTTGTCGATTTGTCCGGGGCCCTTGGCGGATGGGTTGGAACCATTGGATTTATTTTTTCTTTACTTGCTCTTTCGACATCTTTCTGGGCTAACACCCTGAATTTAAGAGACATCTTAAACGAGCAGGTAAAATGGGGTACTAGAGTCTCTTTCCTCGCTGCTACTGTTCCATGCTTGATTATCGCATTAATCGGAATGGAAACATTTGTTGGTTTTACAAGAATTGCCAGTGTAATTCAGGTTGCAACAGGAATCGGAGTTATCGTCGCTTATAACCGTTCACGAAAACGTGAAGGAGCATCCCCTTTATGTCGTTTCCTTGGAACATTGCCATTTCAGATTATAGTTATCATAAGTTCGATTCTATCAACAGTTGGAGCACTTGCACCGGTTAAGTAGCATTTAAGTAATATTTTTATCTTGGACATGATTTGAGGCACAGTAAATCTGTGCCTCTTTTTTAATCTTCTTTCTTAAAAATGTAATCCAAAAATCCTTCACAACCTGCCAAAACATCTGAATAAGTTCTTTGAAAATCGCCTGTATACCAGGGATCTGAAATGCTTTCTCCAGGCCTTGACGCATAATCAAGTAAAAGATGAATTTTACCATCCGCGTCGTCACCTACTATTCTTTTAGTATTTCTGATATTCATCGTATCCGCACATAAAATATAATCATAATGTAAATAGTCGCTTCTTGTAACCTGCACAGCGCGCTTTCCCTCGCATGATATTCCATGCTTACTAAGTTCCTGCCTTGCAGGAGGATACACAGGATTACCAACTCCATTCCAGATTTCTTCCGTGCTGGTCGCAGCCGATGCGATTTCAAACATATCAGCTACTCCTCTTTTATTTACCAGGTCCTTTAAAACAAATTCAGCCATTGGCGAACGGCAGAT
>JAKSRS010000074.1 GCA_024403515.1 Lachnospiraceae bacterium | reverse complement strand
GGAATTACCCCATCCTTTACAATCTGTTTTTTAGAATATATATCCTTAAGGAATAAATTAAGTGCAACTACTCGCTGTTTAAGGCCCCTTTCCAGATAATCAAATTCATCAGCCTCTATTATTCTTGGAATTGCATCAAAGGGAAAAAGCTGTTCTTTGAATACATTATTCTTATAGATTCCGAATTTAACACCATATCTGGCCAGCAGCTCATTAACCGTATCAGTGTGCTCAAGTAATTCAAGATTTTTCATAAATATCCCTGTCCTTTCGCTATGTAATGGTTCCTGAAAGAATGTTCCAATTTTTCCCTTTCAATATACAAAAAAGCGCTCAGCAAGATGCTGAACGCCTTTGTTCTTAAAAAAAAACAGGAGCCCACAAATTGTGAACTCCCTTGCTCTGTTTGTAAGGCTATACTATCATCATTGTTTTTAAATTGCAATACATTTCTTTATTTTTCAAATTTCTGTTTTATCATCTTTACTACAGCATTTGAATCACCCGGTTCTATCAAATAAGTATATCCGTAAAATTCGTGAGAATCAGTTATAGATATTTTAAATTTGTCAGCAAAACCCGCCTCAGTAAGTTTATCATATAGGGTTACAATGTTCTCTTTCTTTTGCATAACAAAAAACCTTCAAAAGAAAGACTTTTAAATCTAACTTTTGAAGGTCATTAATGCCTTATCAAACTATTTTATTTAGTTATTTCATCATACATATCAGGGCGACGGTCTCTAAAGACTCCCCAGCTCATTTTATATTCATAGCAGTCATCAAGATCATAAGTATGAAGAAGAACAGTTTCTTCTTCCCTTCCTGCTGATTCAACAAGTTCACCTGTAACATCTGTCATGAATGATGAACCGTAAAATCTGAGTGCTGATTTCTGTCCACCATTTTCAACAGAGGGGTCGACTTCTTCAAGTCCTACTCTGTTGGCTGCAATCACCGGAACAAGGTTTGAACCACTGTGGCCCTGCATACATCTGCGCCAGTGGGGCATGCTGTCGCTTTCAAGAATGGGTTCCGAACCAATAGCAGTGGGATAGAAAATAATTTCTGCACCCATAAGTGCCATTGCTCTTGCACATTCCGGGAACCACTGGTCCCAGCAGATTCCCACGCCGATTGTCGCATACTTGGTTTTCCATACTTTGAAGCCTGTATTTCCTGGGGTGAAATAGAATTTTTCCTGATAATAATGATCATCCGGAATATGTGTCTTTCGGTAAATGCCCAAAATAGTACCGTCAGCGTCAATAACAGCTACTGTATTATAAAGAACGTTTCCGTCCTTTTCATAAAAGCTTATTGGCAAAACTACAGACAATTCCTTGGCTACCTTAACAAAATGATTTACAGCTTCGTTTTCTTCAAGCGAGCTTGCAAACTCATAATAATCATATCTTCTTTCCTGGCAGAAATACTGTCTTTCAAAAAGTTCTGAAAGAAGAATAATCTGTGCACCCTTTGAGGCTGCCTGTCTGACCATTTTATCGGCCTTTTCAATATTTTCCTTAACTACTCTTGAACAGCTCATCTGAACTGCTGCCACAGTCACATTTCTCATATTTTATCCTCTCGGAATCTGTTGTGTAATGCAGTGAATATTTCCACCACCTACTATAATACATCTTGCCTCAATTCCAACAATCTCTCTTGCCGGAAACAGTCTCTTTAAAAGTTCGACCGCTTTGGCATCATTTTCATCATTAAACTGAGGTACTAATACTCTGTCATTGGCTATGTAGAAGTTTACATAACTTGCCGCAAGTCTTTCTCCAACTTCTCTTACATCCTCGCCATCTTCAAACTCATAGCCCTCAAGGTCGTTGACTGATACAGTCACAGGCTCTTTAGGGATGTACATCTTATGAATTTCAAACGCTCGTCCCCTGGCATCAGTCTCTTTGGTTAAAACTTCCAAGCACGCCTTACTCATCTGGTACTGAGGATCATTCTCATCATCAGTCCATGCAAGCACGACTACCGAAGGAGCAACGAAGGCACAGACATTATCGACATGCTCATTGGTTTCATCGTTATAAATACCTTTAGGAAGCCAGATAACCTTATCGGCTCCGAGATAGTTTAAAAGAGTTCTTTCAATCTCTTCTTTACTCATCGAAGGGTTTCTTCCCCCGCTTAAAAGACAGCTTTCGGTCACGAGAATTGTACCCTCACCGTCCGAGTGGATTGAACCGCCTTCAAGCACAAAATCCTGCTTATCGTAATAGTCGTATCCTTTCTTCTTGCAAAAGAAAGAAGCCACCATATTATCCTTATCCCAATCTGCATACAAACCGTCAAAGTCGCCACCCCAGGCATTGAACTGCCAGTCAACACCTCTTATAAGGCCTTCTTTATTCTTCAAAAAAGTCGGTCCAACATCACGGGCCCAGGAATCGTTGCTTTCTATATTTAAAACTTCAATGTTATTATCATCCCTAAAAACATCACATACTTTTTCAAAATGGTCATTTCTGGCAAGCATATAAACCTTTTCAGACTTAGCTATCTCTCTTGCTATCTGAGAAAACTTGGCCTGGGCTTCAATTCCGCCATAAGGCCATGATCCCGGACGTACCGGCCAGATCAGTATAGTCGCCTCATGCTCTTCAAATTCCGCAGGCATATAAAAGCCGTCGTTTTTAGGTATCGAATTTAGTTTTTTCACACCAGTCTCCATTTCACCAGTAAAGTCGGTGCACGATAAAGTGTTCACCTTCAAGCTACACAAGCTGTATTTACGACAATCTTCCTTTAAAGTCTGAATAAGAAAATTCCTTAATCAGATGGCAATCACCGTTTTCATCCATGCCATAGATTGATGGAAGCGGCATTCCGTTAAAGGTATTGTTTTTAACCATGGAATAAATTGCCATATCTTCAAACACCAGACGATCTGAGACATTAATCTTTCGTTCAAAAGAATAATCACCGATAACATCACCTGAAAGGCAGGTCATTGAAGACAGACGATATGTATATTTTAGTTCCCCACTAGGGCCTGAATCTTTAAGCGGTGGCCTGTAGGGCATTTCAAGAACATCAGGCATATGACAGGCTGCGGATGCATCCAAAATAAGAATTTCCATATCGTTATCAACTATATCCATAACTTCTGTCACAAGATAACCGGCGTTTAGTGCTATAGCCTCGCCCGGTTCTAAATACACTTCGAGGTTGAATTTTTCTTTTGTTTCTCGAATTATGTTAACCAATAAATCAATGTCGTAATCTTCTCTTGTTATATGGTGGCCTCCACCCATATTGAGCCACTTCATTCCCAAAATGTACTTTCCGAACTTTTCAAATACAACATCAACTGTAGTTTTTAAATCGTCCGAATTCTGCTCACAAAGAGTGTGGAAGTGAAGTCCTTCAACTCCATCAAGGCAGTGCTCGTCTTCACTTAATGCCTTTTCAAGATTTTTTAATGTCACTCCAAGTCTTGAACCCTTAGCGCAGGGATCATATATTTCATGACCTTCCTGAGTTGAAATTTCCGGGTTTATTCTAAGTCCTACACTTGTCTTACCTTCCCATATCTTTCTGTGCTTATTAAGCTGAGAAATTGAATTGAAAATTACGTGATCGCAGATTTCTACAATTTCTTTTAAATCCTCTTCTTTATAAGCCGGTGCAAAGCAGTGGTTTTCAAGTCCCATTTCTTCTTTTCCAAGTCTGGCCTCGTATAAACCGCTGGCAGTTGTTCCGCTTAGGTATTTTCCGATAAGAGGGTATTCATAGAAGGTTGAAAAAGCCTTCTGTGCCAACAAAATCTTGCAATCAGCCTTTTTCATAACTTCAGAAAGAAGCTTACAATTTAATGCAAGCTTCTTTTCATCAATAATATAAGCGGGAGTTTTTACTTCTGATAAGTTCATCTGTCTCTCCAAAAACTTTATTAACCGTTACGCTTTCTTTTGCATATTAATCAACTAATACAGGATTTTCATCAACTACCCAGGGAAGGCCCCACTTGTTAAGTGCTTCCATGTAAGGATCGGGATCAAACTCGTCAGTTGTGAATACACCTGGCTTCTTCCACTTGCCTTCAAGAACCATCGAAGCTCCAATCATCGCAGGTACTCCTGTTGTGTAGGAAATGGCCTGTGACTGAACTTCCTTGTAGCATTCCTGGTGGTCACATACGTTGTAGATGTAAAGTGTCTTTTCCTTGCCGTCTTTAATACCTGTAAAGATACAACCGATGTTGGTCTTTCCTACGGTACGAGGGCCAAGTGAAGCAGGATCAGGTAAAAGTTCCTTTAAAAACTGAATGGGAACAATCTTGGTTCCGTTAAAGTCGATAGGAGTAGTTGAAAGCATTCCGACATTTTCAAGGCACTTCATATGTGTTAAATAACTCTGTCCAAATGTCATGAAGAAACGAATTCTTTTAACCTCGGGCATATTACGTCCAAGTGCTTCGATTTCTTCGTGGTGAAGAAGGTACATATCCTTCATTCCTACGCCTTCAAAGTTATATTCTCTCTTAATACTCATTGCAGGAATTTCAATCCACTTTCCGTTTTCCATATATGAACCGGGTGCAGATACTTCTCTTAAGTTAATCTCAGGATTGAAGTTTGTAGCAAATGGATATCCGTGATCACCGCCATTGCAGTCGAGAATATCGATTGTATGAATTTCATCAAAATAATGCTTTTTAGCATATGCTGCAAATACAGAAGTTACGCCGGGATCGAAGCCTGTTCCAAGTAAAGCTGTAAGGCCCTTTTCCTCAAACTTCTTCTGGTATGCCCACTGCCAGCTATAATCAAAGTAAGCTGAAAAGCCCTTTTCTTCACATCTTTTTTCGTAGATTTCTCTCCACGCAGGATCATCTGTATCCTCGGGCTCGTAGTTAGCTGTATCGATGTAATCAACACCTGCTTCAAGGCAGGCATCCATAATTGTAAGGTCCTGATAAGGAAGTGCCACGTTTAAAACTGCATCAGGCCCATAAGACTTAATAAGTGCAGTAAGTTCCTCAACATTATCAGCATCAACCTTAGCTGTTGTAATCTTAGTTTTAGTAATCTTTTCGAGTTTTTCTTTTAATGCATCGCACTTTGACACTGTACGGCTTGCGATCATAATCTCTTCAAAAACATCACTGTTCTGGCAGCACTTATGAATTGCAACACTTGCTACGCCACCACATCCAATAATCATTAATTTACCCATTATTTACGGTCCTCCTCTTCTTCAAGTAAATCCTCAACGTATTTAGGAAGCATAAATGCGCCTCTGTGAAGATTTATAGTGTAATACCATGTTCTTAATCCTCTCGCCTTCCATCTTGCAGGATCAAAATCAGTAAGAGGATGATACTTTTTGGAAGCAAATCCAAACATCCAGTAACCTGCAGGACAGGTAGGGATGCATGCCTGATATACTCGGCTTATAGGAAATACCCTGCACACTTTTCTGTGCATTGATCTGAAAGCTTCTTCGTCTTCATCATAGAAGGGGCTTCCATGCTGATAAACCATGATTCCGTCCTCTTTTAATGCTCTGAAGCAGGAACCATAAAATTCTTTAGTAAACAATCCGGCTGTGTGACCAAAGGGGTCAGTTGAGTCGTTTATAATTAAGTCGTAGTGGTCTGTGTATCTTCTTAGATATCTAAGACCATCCATATTGATTACCGATACTCTGGGATCATTAAATCCTTCTGCAGCTGATGGAAAGAACTGACGGCTTACATTAATAAAAAGTTCATCGGGTTCAACAACATCAATATGTTCTACCTCTGGATAGTCTGTGCATAATCTTGCCACACCACCATCGCCGCCACCGATAATAAGTATGTTCTTAACATGCGGATGTACAGCCATCGGAACATGTACAACCATCTCGTTATAAATAAATTCATCAGCCTCTGAAAAGATTATTTCTCCATCAAGAACAATCATCTTTCCAAATTCCTGAGACTGGAAAACATCTATTCTCTGGTAATCACTCTGACCACTGTAAAGCTGTTTTTCCACTCGAACACTGGTCTTGACGTTATCTGTATCCATCTGCGAAAACCAGATATCAATCTTGGAATTATCAAACATTTCTATTCCTCCACGATTACATTAAGGCAGTCAACCTGCGGATCAATAGTTCCCTGAAGTGAACAACCCTTTTCTTTGGAATAAAGGATAAGGTCAATTATTTCATCTGTAATGACTTCTCCGGGTGTAAGAATCGGAATTCCCGGAGGATAACACATTACAATTTCACCACAAATTCTTCCAACCGTCTCCCTGATAGGAACCAGTTCCTTGTTGGCATAAAAGGCTTTTCTGGGCGAAATAACGCATTCCGGCTGAATGAATTCACCGCAGAAAAGATCTGACCCATCTTTTCCATAGATTCGCTTGATATCTTCAAGCGCACCAACAAGTCGTTCTATCTCCTGAATTCTGTCTCCGATAGAAATATAGGCAAGAATGTTTCCAATATCACCAAACTCTATCTGAATGTCGTATTCATCTCTTAAAAGGTCGTAAACTTCGATTCCTGTAAGCCCAATTCCCTGCGTATATACAGAAAGCTTCGTAACATCAAAGTCGTACACGCTATCGCCGTCTATCAATTCACGGCCGTATGCATAATAGCCACCAATTTCATTGATTTCATTTCTTGCATACTCAGCCATCTTGGCAACCTTTGTAAAGGATTCCTTACCTCTAAGTGCCAGATTACGTCTTGAAATATCAAGGCTTGACAAAAGAAGGTATGACGCGGATGTAGTCTGAGTAAGATTGATTATCTGCCTTACATAATCAGCATCCATATCCGGTCCGCACAAAAGGATTGAACTTTGGGTAAGGCTTCCGCCCGATTTATGCATGGATACTGCTGCCATATCAGCACCTGCCTGCATTGCAGACATTGGAAGTTCATCTGAAAAATAAAGATGAGTACCATGTGCTTCATCTACAAGAACCTTCATGCCTCTTTCATGGGCAAGTTTGGTTATTAATTCAATGTTTGAACAAATGCCATAATAAGTCGGATTGTTAATGAAAATAGCCTTGGCATCCGGATTTTCATCCATAACACGGATTATTTCTTCAATTTCAACGCCAAGCGCAAGTCCAATCTTAGGATTAAGTTTTACCTGAACATATTTGGGCACCGCTCCACACAGAACAAGGGCGTTAATAACGCTCTTATGAACGTTTCTTGGAAGAATTATCTTATCGCCTTCCTTACACACGCTCATAATCATTGTCTGAACTGAACTTGTAGTTCCGTTTACCATAAGAAAGGCTCTTGCAGCACCAAAAGCATCTGCAGTTAATTCCTCCGCTTCCCTGATTACCGAAACCGGGTGGCCTAAGTTATCAAGTGGTTTCATGGAATTAACATCGATACCAACACACTGCTGTCCAAGTAGTTCCACTAATTCAGGATTTCCTCTTCCTCTCTTATGTCCCGGAACATCAAAGGGAACTATTCTCTGTCTTCTAACTCGCTCCAAAGCTTCATAAATCGGAGCGCTCTTCTGATTCATATCCATGTGTTTGTTGTCCTTCATAAATGCCTGCCGCTGTCGCGTCAAAGTTAACGCATATGCATTCGCATATGCTAGCAAACCGGCTCCGCCGCGAGAAAAAACCGTGCTAATGCTCACGGTTTTTTGTTTGCCGTTCCTCTAACTCATAAATTCCTGCCGCTGTCGCGTCAAAGTTAACGCATATGCATTCGCATATGCTAGCAAACCGGCTCCGCCGCGAGAAAAAACCGTGCTAATGCTCACGGTTTTTTGTTTGCCGTTCCTTCCTCGCTAAAAAAAATGGCTGGTAGCAAATGCCACCAGCCTAAGTAAAGTCTTCTTTAACCATAAAGTAACGTTGCTAAACGCATATTGACCTTTTCACAAGATGATGTGCACATGCACTGATTATATAGTAATCAACTTATAAAAATTGAGCTTCTAACTCAATCAATACTCGTTACGCAAAATCTCTATGGACTTTGTGTCGGACCTTAGTCCGTTTTCCCGAGAAATATTCTGTTTCATATTATTGCATTGTAAAATATAAAAGTCAAACGATTTTTTTCTTTTGCAAAAAATAATTTTATAGCCTCAAAAAGCCAGTAAACATCACTTTCTTTCTGCAATGAATAAAGATACTCGAGATTGAATTCTTTTACATGTTTCATC
>JAKSRS010000073.1 GCA_024403515.1 Lachnospiraceae bacterium | reverse complement strand
CTTTTTTTATTATCCAATTCCGATACACTCCAAACATATTTTTACGGCCTTGGCAAGCACTGATGCATTTTGCCCTTTAATAAGACCAATAACTATAAATAAAATCGATGTAAGGAGTGCAATAAAAGTAGCATATTTCTTTTTCATAGAGCCCCTTGCTTTAAGAATAAATTTACCTGTTTTTAAATCGCTTAAACAATGAATCAGTTAAGATATCCCTTTATTATGTCTTCCCAACCTGAATAACTGTTAGAACCAATAAAAGGATCGGCAGAAATTACATTTCCTTTGGAATCCACAAAAATAGTTGTAGGAACATAGTCTGTCATAAACTTAGTGAGGTTGGATGTAGCAAGAAGAATAGGGTAGCTTGTACCACAATCTTCAAGTATAGATTTAATTTCGCTGTCCATTCCTTCTGTTGTGTAGAATCCGAGAACAAGAAATCCTTCGTCTTTGTAAGCGTCATATAACAACTGAAGGTCAGGCATTTCGCCTACACAGGGTTTGCACCATGGCTCCCAGAAGTTAACCATTATTAGCTTGGCATCCTTAATAATATCGCTTGTTACGTCATTTCCATTTATGTCTTTGGTGGCAAAAGAAAATTCCCCGGTAATCTCGTTGTCTGATTTATCATCGGGTTTATCACTGTTTTCTTCGATAGTATCATCAACATTCTCTTCATTTATCTCTGAAACGATAGAGTTGGTTGTTTCATTATCCTCAACCGAACTGGTATATGTAGTTTGATTATTGCTATCGTAGCTTAAGAATTCATCTATATCGAAGTCATCGCAAGCGGTAAGTGATAAAGTCATTAAAAATGCAAGTAATATTCCTATTGTTTTTTTCATAAATGAGAATCCTTTCAGGTTTTAGCTAAAGTGTAATAGTATTTATTATATTTACTATACTACAATGTACATATTAATGGGAATTGATTTTCTTAAATCGATGGAAGTTTATTAGTTGGCAATATTTTTATTAAAAGGTATAATATTCATTGGAATAATAATGGAAGGTGAATAAAATTTGAAAATATATCTAAAACGTTTTGTGTCAATCATTCTTTTTTTCTGTGGTATTTTTTTGATATGTTTAGTATTAGATTATTGTGTTGCCGATGATACTAAATCATTCACAAGAATAACATTTCATGATTTTTATCAAAGTGAAGCTTGCATTATCTTTTTGGGTACATCACATGGACTTAAGTCTGTTAATGCTGAGCAACTGACCAAAGATATGGGAAAAGAAGTGTTTAATCTTTGTACATCAGGGCAAAATTACATTGAAGCTTATTATGTATTAAAAGATGCAGTGAAGAATAAGAATATAGAAGAAGTGTTCTTAGAATTATCACCGTCCAGATTGGAGTTGGATGGACCAAAAGGTGGAGGCACTGCTTTATATATAATTTCCGATTATATAAGTTCACCAGTAATAAAAAGTCAGTTAATTATGAGTGACGTAGGCCCTGATGGATATATAAATGCATTTTCTCGCTTGAGAAGAAATATTGATCCTTTAGATATTGACTCTATTGATTCCTATAAATCAATTGTTAACAAAAAAAATAGTGAAAAATACAAAGATTTTACTAATGTATCATCATATGGCGGCAGAGGACAGTTTATAGAAAATGGAGAGATTGGAATAGGATTAACAGGGGCAATAAATTTGGAAGGGTCATCTTACATTAAGCCTTTTAAATATGATCAAAGAAACAAAAAACAGTGGAAGCATTTAGAAAAAATTGCTGAATTATGTAGAAAGAAAAAAATAAGACTGCACATTTTTGTAAATCCATATCCTGAAGTATATCTTTTACGAAATAAAGATTATAGTAAAATATGTGAGGATGTTAAAAATGATATTTGTGGAAAAGATTTTGATTTCATTGACTTAAATCTTGTTAAAGATGAGTACTTAAAGTTTGATTTAAGAGATTTTTATAATCTGGATCATTTAAGTTCGTCGTCAGCAGAAAGAATGTGTACTTTCTTGGCAGAATATTATAAAGAACCCTCAAAAGATTATTTTTGTGACGACTTAACAGAAAAGTATAGTGATAGGGATAGCGTCGTTGATGTAGGCTATAAATTATACTACGTTTTAGATAATGAAGAGTTCAAGTTATCTTCAATACCTGAAACAGGGGCGGATTATATGAAGGTTATAATATCCGCAATTTCTGATAAAAAAATCCCGGTTGATGTACGACTATCCAGCGTTTGCCTTAAAGATAATTATACTAATGATGATGTGGCCAATGCTGAATTATTAAATATACCCAAGGGCTTTTCCGGCGTGTCTGAATATTTTGATGAAATACATAGTTTTGAACCTACTGATAAAAGTGATTATGAATCTGAGTTCATTTTACCTTATGATGGTTTACAAACTATGTACAAAGTTGAACTTTTATTACCGGGCTCTGATATTGTGATATATGAAGCTTTTACACAATTTGACAAAAAATAGACTGCGAGTAACTCATAAATAGGTTAATATCATACTAAAATCGATATGTCACAGCTTAAAAAATATATAGCTCATTATGAGATATATACAAAAATATATGACAAACAAGAATAAAAAATATGAGAAAAACCCTGTATATATTGGAAAATATGTGTATACTATCCTATGTGAATTTTTATATATAGGAAGAAGGCGTTATTATTAATACATTATATTTTTCGTATGCGCTTGAAATAGAAAAGGTAGGATCGATAACCCAGGCAGCACAGAATCTTTATATGGCACAGCCTAACTTAAGCAAGGCAATCAAGGAACTTGAAAAAGAAGTTGGCTTTGAAATATTCAAAAGAACAGCCAATGGTGTTAAGCCGACAGAAGAAGGAGCGGAGTTTTTATACTACGCCAAGAATATATCAAATCAGCTTAGCGCTGTTAAAAGAATCAGTCAAAGAAGCGGAAGCGAAAAACTTAAATACAAGATTTCCATTCCGAGAGGAAGCTATATTGCTGAAGGTTTTACTGCATTTGTTGCAGATCTTAAACTTGAAAAGGGAATGGAAGTTACTGTAAATGAAACAAATGATATTGGAACAATAAGTAATGTCTCAGATAAAGGTTATAACATTGGCATAATCCGATATCAGGTAATAAATGAAGATTACTATCTTACAATGCTTAAAAACAATCATCTTATGTATGAAACCTTATGGGAATTTGAGTATGTAGTTGTAATGTCTAAAAAGCATCCTCTTGCAGATAAAGAAGAAATCACAAGAGAAGATCTTAAAGAATATACCAAGATTACTCATGGTGATATAGACCTTCCTCATGATGGTCAGTATAAGGCCAAAAAGAGTCATTCAAGAAATGTAATCTATGTATATGAACGAGGAAGTCAGTTCGATTTACTTGCGAATGTTCCAACAACATATATGTGGGTTTCGCCGATTCCGCAGAGCCTGCTTGATAAGAACCAGCTCGTGCAGAAGGTTTGCAAAGCAGATAATAACCTTTATAAAGATGTAATGATATTTAGAAAAGACTATCGCCTTAATGAGTATGATATTTTATTTCAAAAGAAATTGTACGAATCCAAGGTCGACGTATCAACAAGCACATTTTAATATGGACTGCTGTATATGTGAACATATATGGCAGTCTGTTTTTTTTATATTATTAAAATCATTTTCGCTGTGCTAACTTATGTGAGGTAATAAAGTATAAGGAAATGATTTGAAATGTTTTTAACGATTAAAGACGCAGTAAATACATATAAAAATGGTTGTAAGGCTAAATGTGAAATGTCTGCAGGTCTTACTCTTGGAAAGAGTTTCTTTGCAGGAATGATGATTGGACTTGGCGCAGCAGGTTCCAGCGTGGCAGCTCACAATATATCAAATGTAGGTCTCGCAAGACTTGTAGCATCAGTTGTTTTCCCGGTTGGACTTATGATGGTAATTCTTATGGGTGCTGAATTATTTACAGGAGATTGCCTGCTTTCAATTGGACTTCCTGAGAAGGATATTTCTCCGGTTCAATTTTTCAGAACCTTAGGCCTTGTATATTTAGGAAACTTCTTTGGTGGTTTGGTTTTATCTGCTTTAGTAGTTATGAGCGGACAGCTCAATTATTCAAACGGTCTTTTAGGCGCATATACAATTAAGGTTGCACTTGGAAAAGTAGCAATAAGCCCTATGCAGGCATTATCCTCAGGTATTCTTTGTAATGTCTTAGTATGCGCTGCAGTAATGATGGCCATTTGTTCTAAAGATGTAACCGGAAAACTTTTAGTTTCATTCTTCGTAATTATGTTATTTGTAACTTCCGGGTTTGAACACTGCGTTGCAAATATGTACTATATCACAGCAGGAATAATGGCTAAGGCCAATCCTTCATATGCTTCGGTTGCAATGGAAAGTTATGGAATATCACTTGAACAATTAGCTTCTTTAAATATAAAGAATATGATCGTAAATAACCTTATACCAGTAACAATTGGAAATATTCTTGGAGGCTCCTGCCTCGTTGGACTTCCTTTCTATTACTTGAATAGAAGCAAGTCACAAGTAAAAGTAGTTAAGGAGGAAAAGGAATCAAATGAATTACATAGTAATTACACTCCTGGTATTGCTCGCTGAGTTAGCTGGAGTAGCCGCTACAACAGGCGTTTTATATGTGTATTGGAACACAATGAAAAAAAGACATCTTCGCTCATTTTAATAAATATCCCCTTCTATCAATGCCCGGTAGAAGGGGATATTTGCTTTATATAAACTCTTATAATAAAATAAACTCATAATGACTAATTGTGAGGAATTTTTATGCTAAATGAAAAAGACAGAGCCGCAGTGGCTTCAATGGCCAGAACCGGCATGAACCTTGAGACCCTTAAAAGGTGTTTCCCTAAGTTTGACGAAAAAGATGTAGAAGAAGTTTTTAATGAAGAAACATCCTTACCTGACAATACTGAAGAAATAAGTATTAGCTGCAACTGTTCATGATTTTTTCGCTTAGGGGAGAAAAAAGAATATGAAAAATAGACGATGGTCCTTGTTGATTATGATTATTGCAGGGCTCTTTCTTTTGACATCATGTGGAAATATGGATTCTAAAGAAGGTGACTGGAAGAAACTTTATCTTGACTATATAAAGCAATATGAGAGTGATTTGTATGATGGTTTCAGATATTCGCTTGTTTATATCGATGAGGATGATGCTCCTGAATTATGGATTAACGCAAACGTTTGTGCAAACGGAGAATATATTCTTTCTTCTTGCAAAGGCAAAGTGGAAGCGTTGAATCTTGATAGAATCGGTTCGGTATACATTCCGAAAAGTGGTCTCATATATTCCGATACAGGTCATATGGACCATTACCCGATAGCTATTTACGAATTAAAGAAGGGTAAATTCAAAATCCGTGAGCAGGGGATATATTATTTTCCGGAAAATCTAAGGTCTGAAGTAGAGACCTATGAAGATATCGCTGCCCGATATGTATACGAGTGGGAGGGAAAAGAGATATCCAAGGAGGAATTTGAGGAAAAGAGAAACGCTTGTTTTGATTTAGGCCAGTCAATAAGGCCACAGGAAGAACTATCATATTCTGAAATTGTTGAGCTATTGAATGAATAGCATTTAAGACATGGAAGAATAATTGATTGTTTACTAGATATTGGTGTAAATGAGGAGAGTAATAATGCAAAAGAAAGTGTACGTAGTTTTTAGTTTACTGGCACTTATGGGAGTATCGATGCTTATGTTTGGATGTGGAAAGAGTAAAAATGTTTCGTTAGGGGAAAATCTTACATATTCTTATAATTCTTTTTCAAAAACATTGGAAATTTCGGGAAATGGGCCTATGCCTGAGAACAGCTGGGATGCATTTCGTGGGATGACCATTAAAAACCTGATTATTAATGAAGGTGTTACAGAAATTGCTAAAAGTTCTTTTTACGGACATGGAGAGATTACAGGCGAACTTCATATTCCTTCAAGTGTTAAAAAGATTGGAGAATTTGCTTTTTATGGCTGCAAGTCATTAACCGGTGATCTGGTTATTCCTGATGGAGTTGCTGAAATTGAAGATTATTCGTTTAAAGACTGTGAAGGTTTGAAAGGTAAACTTGTTTTACCTGATAGTGTGACAAGTATTGGAGAAGAGGCATTTGAGCACTGCAAGTTTACGGGAAATCTTAAGCTTCCTGCTAGTCTTGTGACAATTAAAAGAGGAGCATTTAACGTCTGCGATAATTTTACCGGAGATTTGATTATTCCTGATACAGTGACAGGTATTGAGCAGTACGCATTTGGCTATTGTACCGGTTTTGACGGTGAACTAAAACTTCCCGAAAATATTGAAGAGATAACCGAATATGCCTTTATTTTATGTACTAACTTTAAGGGGGATCTTGTAATTCCCGGTAAAGTTAAAAAGATAGGAAGAGAGTCCTTTAGATCCGCAGGCTTTGATGGGAACCTTATTTTTAATGATAGGCTTGAAGAAATTGGAGAGTACGCATTCTCATATGACGGATTTAAGGGTTGTGTTACTATTCCTTCAAATATAAAAATAGTAAATGGTAGTCTATTTTCAGACTGTTCTAAGATTGAAGCGGTTATAATTCCTGATTCGGTTGAGGTAATTGGAAAAAGTGCATTTTCTTGCTGTAACGCTCTTTCAAAAGTTACCTTACCTAAAAACCTTAAAATCATAGGTGACGAAGCTTTTGAATCTTGTGACATCAAAGGAGAACTGGTCTTTGCTGATGGACTTACCAGTATTGGACGTAATGCCTTTTATGAAAATGAAAATCTTTCCAAGGTAACGCTTCCGGATTCACTTCTTAATATAAAAATGGGCGCATTTTCAGGATGTATTAGTCTTCAGGGCGAATTATATATCCCGGATAGGGTAACTTATCTTGGCGACAGTTCATTTAAAAAATGTTCATCTCTTGAAAGTGTTTCTCTGGGAAAGAGCCTTAGAAGTGTTGGTAAAGAGGCGTTTTCTGGTTGTAATAATTTAAAAGAAGTCGTTTCCAAGTCTGATTCAGTTGATTTTTATTCCAGTGATGAAGGAAAGGCTTCTTTTGCAACAAATACTAAACTTGTAGGGATTAGTGAGCAAAAGAAAGCATCAGTAGAATGGAATAAAATGATAGAAGAGTACAAGGAAAAATTTAAATCTTCTAAGAATAATGACGCAATGATCGAGCCATACTACTGGACAAATGCGTTGAATGATACAAGTTTCTATGGAATGGGAGAATATGCTGATATTAAAATTTATTTTGTCGATGATTCACATATTTCTTTATCTGTAAATGAAAGAGAATTCCAGCAAATCGAGTTTGGCGCTGACAAGTATGACGATGAAGAGCATAAAATAGTTACTGACGGATTGGTTTGTCATCTTGGCGGACTTTCGGATCTGACTTTTATTAGAGGTGGATACGAGAGAAACTATATAGAAGCGAAACTTTCTTTTGCCGATGGCAGAAGTGAAATAATCAAGTTATTGGAAGGTTCTGAAGAAAGCGGACTAGATGTATATGAATAATAAAAGGCCACTGTATGAGTGAAAAGAAACTTTATAAGTTCACAGAAGTTAGACTCTTTTCACAAGACAGTGGCTTATTGTTTGCTGTCTTGAGTTTTGGCCAAATAAGACAATGGCTTATTTTATTCCTTCTTTGTTATAACTTTAAATGACTGAATAATGGACTGATGTTTTATTGTCACTGCATTAAATCTAAGCGTTTTAAATGCGTACTGCATAATTGGACCGGCACATAAGGCGCAGATAATTGTTCCAAGTCCGACAGGTCCACCTAAAAGGTATCCGATCAATGTAACAATGCAAAGTAGCATAATGCTTACAAGACCGATGGGAATCTTTTTAAGACGTTTCTTTAATCCTACTAAAAGGGTATCTCTAGGTCCGCATCCTAATGCTGCCATCATATAAGTTCCCTGTGTATATCCTATGATGATTAAGCCTATAAATGTCATAAGTAGCGAACCAATAATTGTTTTAGGAACAGGAATTATATTTATGAAATTAAAGAAATCTACTGATTTACCGACTACAATGGCGTCTATAATCATTGCAATACCAATTGGTTCTTTCATTAAAATGTCGATTCCAAGAATTATAAAGGAAACAGTAATTGATGCTGTTCCGTATAGAATCTTAAATGTATGTGAAAGCCCCAGATTAAATACATCCCAGGGTGCTGCACCAATATTTGCATGAATTGTAAGGTATACACCAAAACCATTTACAAATAAAGATACTGTCGCAATAAGTATATTTATGATAATCATCTTTAAGGATGAGTTTTCCTGCAATTTATTCATTTCTAATGCTCCTAAAAATCACTCA
The DNA here is from genome assembly GCA_024403515.1 of Lachnospiraceae bacterium. Classification (GTDB taxonomy): domain Bacteria; phylum Bacillota; class Clostridia; order Lachnospirales; family Lachnospiraceae; genus UBA1258. Next base: position 38 of record JAKSRS010000073.1, on the reverse strand, counting down.
AGCAATAGAATATAACATTAAAAAGAAAATGCAATATT
>JAKSRS010000072.1 GCA_024403515.1 Lachnospiraceae bacterium | reverse complement strand
GAAACTGATGATGATTCTTTTGAATTTATTGAACTTTCTGATTACAAGAAGGCTTTAAATGAGAACAAGAGCAAAAATAATAAGCCGGGAAATAAACCTGTACGAAGAAAGAACGGAATGAATAAGGCTAAAGAGATGTTACTTAAGGCCGAAGAAACTGTTAAAGGAGGAGATGATAAGTAATGAAAAATTTATTATTGATTGCTTTAGGATCTGCTTTAATAAATAACGTAGTACTTAGTCAGTTCCTCGGTTTATGTCCTTTCCTTGGAGTTTCTAAAAAGATTAAAACCGCTCTTGGAATGGGAACTGCAGTTATTTTTGTTATTACATTATCTTCAATAGTAACCGGACTGATTTATAAGTTTATATTAGATCCTTTCGGTATAGAATATTTGAAGACTATTGTATTCATTCTTGTTATTGCAGCTTTAGTACAGTTTGTTGAGATGTTTTTAAAGAGATTTATTCCACCTCTTTATGAAGCTTTAGGTGTATATTTACCCCTTATTACAACTAACTGTGCAGTTTTAGGTATTGCTCTTACAAATGTTCAGAAGAGCTATTCACTTTTAGAGGGAACTGTAAATGGTTTTGCCACAAGCGTTGGCTTTACAATTTCAATTGTAATACTTGCCGGAATTCGTGAAAAAATGCAGTACAATGATGTTCCTAAACCTTTCCAGGGCATGCCCATTGTTTTAGTAACAGCAGGATTAATGGCAATTGCTTTCTGCGGATTTTCAGGATTATTATAAGGAGGATTAAGTATGAATTTTACATCTATTTTAACAGCACTCCTTGTAATTGGTTGCCTTGGTATTTTTGTGGGATTATTCCTTGGAATTGCTGCAATTGTATTTAAAGTTGAAGTAAATGAAAAAGAAGAACAGATTCTAAATGCACTTCCCGGTAACAACTGTGGTGGCTGTGGATATCCCGGATGTTCAGGTTTAGCCGCTGCAATAGCTAATGGTCAGGCACCATCAAATCAGTGTCCTGTGGGTGGTGAAGCAGTTGCCTCCGAAATTGCTAAAATTTTAGGTGAAGAAGCTGGTTCATCCAAGAAAATGGTAGCTTTTGTTGCATGCAGTGGTCATTGTGATGAAACAAGTAATGATTACGATTATTACGGTGTTGAAGATTGCAGAATGCTTAGTTTTGTTCCAAATGGCGGACCTAAATCCTGTAATGAGGGCTGTCTTGGGTTTGGAACCTGCGTAAAGGAATGTCCTTTTGATGCAATTCATGTCGATAACGGTGTTGCTGTTGTTGATCGTGAAAAGTGTAAAGCATGTGGTAAATGTGTTGCTGTATGTCCTAAGCGTTTAATATCACTTGTTCCTTATGATTCAAAATTTGCAGTTGCCTGTTCAAATAAGCAGAAGGGTGCTATTACCGGAAAACAGTGTAAGGTCGGTTGTATTGGCTGTGGAATCTGTCAGAAGAACTGTCCTAAAGAAGCCGTTACTGTCGAGAACTTTAACGCAACAATTGATTATGATAAGTGTGTAAATTGCAGCTTATGTTCTCAGAAGTGCCCTAAGAAAATTATTAAGGATTTTAGAACTAAGAAATAATTATGAAGTTAAATGATTATGATGATTATAATTCCGTGAATAAAGGTTTTAATATATCTGTAGCGGGAGTAATTTGTATATTGGCTATGCTAACTGTTATTGGGATTGTTCTTGCAATGAATAAATCCAAGACCAAAACCAAAACTTCAGTTTCGTCATCAGCAATCAGTGCAGAAACAGAAGAAATATCTGTTTCTGCTTCTTCTTATGCGTCCATATTGGAAAATGAAACTCATGTTTCGGATCTTGATTTTTATGATATGTATCCTAAAGATACAACTGTTGCTAGTGCTCTTACATCTGAAGAATTAATAGAAGAAGAGCAAGAGGCTGAAGTTGATGAAACAACTGATGGAAAACATACTAAGATAGTATGGCAGGATGGTTCCGAAGAATGGGTAGCCATTAATCCTTATCTTCAGACTCATGATTATGATTTTACCAATCTTATTAATCGTTCCGGCGAAATGGAATATTATGAAAATGGTAAAGTTACAAGTACTCTTGGAATCGATATTTCTAAGGACAATGATTATATTGATTTTTATAAGTTGGCCAAAACAGGAGTGTCTTTTGTAATGATAAGACTTGGCGCGAGAGGTTATCAGACCGGTCAGCTTATTATGGATGATTATTTCCTTGATAATATCAAAAGAGCCAATGATGCAGGTCTGAAAATAGGAATATATTTTATGTCTCAGGCCATTACGGAATTAGAAGCCGAAGAAGAAGCTGATCTTGTAATAGAAAACCTTCGAGATTATGAACTTACATATCCTGTTTGCTATGTAATGCAATATACAGAAAATGAAACATCGAGGGTCGAAATTCTTGATAAAACCGAAAAGACAGCCATTGCCATGAGGTTTATGGATAGAATTAAGGCTGCCGGATATAAGCCCATGATTTATGGTACTAAGCTTTGGCTTATAAAGTATCTTGATTTGACAAAGATTGTATCACACTATGATATATGGCTTTCTCAGTTTGAAAATCTTCCCGATTTTCCCTATAAGTTTGCTATGTGGCAGTATACGAATAATGGAACTGCAGATGGTGTTAAAGGGGCAGTAAATTACAATGTCTGCTTCACTGACTTTTCTATTAAATAGGTGAGATATGAGTACAAAACTTACGGTTATAGTTGATAATATTTCTATGAACGATATTAAAGGTGAATGGGGATTATCTATTTTATGCGAGCATAATGATAAGAAGATACTGGCAGATGTTGGGGCATCTGAACTCTTTGCAACAAATCTTGAAAAGTTAGGTTTTGATATTAAAGATATAGATTATGCAACGCTTAGCCATGCACATTATGATCATTCCAATGGTATGCCAAGGTTTTTTAACGAAAATGAAAAAGCTTCTTTTTACTTAAGAAAAGAAGTATCGGATAACTGTTATTTTAAAAAGCTATTCGTAAAAAAGTATATTGGTATTCCTAAAAATGTATTATCAGAATTTTCCAATCGATGCATTATGGTTGATGGTGATTATAAACTTTTTGATGGTGCATATCTAATTGGTCATAAAACAGATAATTTGTCCAAGATTGGAAGAAGAGAATCGATGTATGTGAAAACTCCAAGCGGATTTAAACCTGATGACTTTTCACATGAACAGAGTCTTGTTCTTGATACTTCTAAGGGCCTAGTTATTATTAATTGCTGTTCGCATGGCGGTGCAGCAAATATTATAAAGGAAGTATCCAAAACTTTTCCGGATAAGAAAGTCTACGGCTTAATAGGTGGATTTCATCTTTTTAATAAGTCTGCAAAAGAAATTAACAGGCTTGCTGATGATATCAATAAGACCGGGATTGAGTTTGTATGTACCGGCCATTGCACTAAAGACAGAGCATACGGTATTTTGAAGGAAAAGTTAGGTGATAAACTTCAAATGCTTCATGTTGGATTGGAAATGGTATTTTAATTAAAATATAAAGGTACGGCATTGATGTCTGGTAATAAGTCCTCAAAGCTGTACCTTTTTATGGTTTGTAGTTTATGATATTTTCTGAAATAGTTATTTCTGAATATATAGTGGCATATTCTCTGTTAGTTATGTCTGCAAGATAGTTTGTGTTAAAGTTTTTGTTAACACCTTTCATTTTTAGGATATCAGCCGCCTTGTTGTAGGCTATAGCAGCTTCTTCAATGGTCTCATATGAACCAACCTTCATATCGCCTACGACATGTATAACTACATTATACTGATCGTTTTCTTTCCTGACTCCAAAGAATGGATTTATAATTTCGACATTCGATCTTCTATAGTCATAAGAATCATTGTTTGTAAATATGTGATCCTTTCCAACAACTGAAAAGGCTCGTATTCCGAATCTTTCATTGATGGACAATTGACTGCCGTAATCAGAAACAAAGAAGTGTTTTCCACGCTTCATAATTTTGTGTGATGAAAAATAAAATAAGTCATCCATATCAAACTTAAATTCTATGTCAGGGGAATAAAAGTAACTAAAGTATGTTCTTCTTAAATATACAGGTGTTGAAAAGGATATTTTATTATCACGTAAATTGATTATTTCAACGTATTTGTCAAATTTAAGAGGACAAGATGAAGGGTAGTCTTCAATTGAAAGGGTTGAAAGAAAGAGTTCTTTTGCATAATTATAGGCAGAGTTTGCCATATCATACGTTTTATAGCTTCCGAGACTAATGTGCTTTTGCTTATAGGTCAACGAAGCTCTGAAATTTTCCTTTCCATTTTTTAATTTGTCGATATAGACACCTTTGCCGTTCATTTGAATTCTCCTTTACAGAAATTATAATAGCAAAATGACTATAAAAAATAAATTATAATATATAATTTTGAATGTACTACTATTGAATATAATCTCATAATCGTATATCTTTAAAAAAGAAGATTTTTTGCAGAAAGGAATAAATATATGTTCTACACTAGTACAAGAGATAATTCAATTAAACTTACAGCATCAGAAGCTGTATTAAAAGGTTTATCAGATGATGGAGGATTATTTGTTCCTTCAGAAATTCCTTCTTTAGATATTTCTTTAGATAAATTAGGAGACATGACATATCAGGAAACAGCATACGAAGTTATGAAAGGTTTCCTTTCAGATTATACTGAAGAAGAACTTAAAAATTGTATTAATAATGCTTACGACAGCAAATTCGATACTGAAGAAATTGCTCCTTTAGTTGAAGCTGAAGGTGAGTATTATCTTGAACTTTTCCATGGTAAAACAATTGCATTTAAGGATATGGCACTTTCTATTTTGCCTCACTTACTTATTACAGCTGCCAAGAAAAATAATTCTGACAAAGAAATTGTTATCTTAACAGCTACAAGTGGCGATACAGGAAAGGCTGCATTAGCTGGTTTCGCAGGTGTTGAAGGAACACGAATCATTGTATTTTATCCTAAACATGGTGTTTCTAAGGTTCAGGAACTTCAGATGGTAACTCAGAAAGAATCTAATACTAAAGTTATTGGTGTATTAGGCAACTTTGATGATTGCCAGTCAAAGGTTAAGGAACTTTTTGCAGATGAAGAGCTTAAGGCTTTAATGAATGAAAAGGGATTCCAGTTCTCATCAGCTAACTCCATTAATATTGGTAGACTTGTTCCTCAGGTTGCTTATTATGTATATGCATACGGAAAACTTGTAAAAGAAGGAAGAATCAAGGCAGGAGATAAGGTTAATTTCTGTGTTCCTACCGGAAACTTTGGAAACATTCTTGCAGCTTATTTTGCTAAAAATATGGGGCTTCCCGTAAACAAGCTTATTTGTGCATCAAATGACAACAAAGTTTTATTTGATTTCTTTAAGACAGGTGAATATGACAAGAACAGAGACTTTATTTTAACCAAGTCACCCTCAATGGATATTCTTATTTCATCTAACCTTGAAAGACTTATTTATCTTTCAACAGGAAGAGATGATGAAAAGAATAAGAGTCTTATGGCCGACCTTAAAGAAAAGGGTAAATATTGCATTAGCGATGATATGAAAGCATTTATGACTGACTTTGTCGGTGCATATGCGTCTGAAGAAGAATGTGCAGCTAAGATTAAGTCTTTATATGAAGATACAGGTTATGTTATCGATACTCATACAGCTGTAGCTGCTGCTGCATATGATAAGTATTCAAAAGAATGCAATGACGATACAGTTGCTGTTATCGCTTCAACAGCTAGTCCTTTCAAGTTCTTGAAGAGTGTTATGACTGCTATTGATTCTAAGAATGAAAAGTGCGATGATTTTGAACTTATTGATGTTCTTTCTAAGACTGCAAATGTAGATGTACCTCAGGCAATTGAAGATATCAGAAGTGCTTCCATTGTTCATGATACAGTTTGCGAAATTTCTGAGATGAAAAAACTTGTAATGGCTACAATGGGATTATAGGAGTAGGGTATTCGGAATTGAAAAACAGAAAACATATTTTGATTGTCGATGACGTAACAACAAATTTGAGATTTATAGGGGAAGTTCTCAAAGATGAATATTCGTTATCAATGGCCAAGTCAGGAAGACAGGCTCTGAAACTTTTAGAGAAAACTATTCCTGATATAATTTTAATGGATGTAAAAATGCCTGACATGGATGGATATGAAACATATTCGTGCATTAAGGGAAATAAGAAAACAGCAGATATTCCTGTGATTTTCCTTACAGCCGATACTCGTAAGGAAAATGAAGAAAAAGGTCTTAGTTTAGGTGCTTCTGCATTTATTCATAAGCCTTTTGATCCTAAAACGTTACTTGATACTGTTAAAGATATTTTGATATCTCGCGATGAAGAAAATGAATTAAATATTATTGCTAATAAAGATCAGGTAACAAATCTATGGAATAGAAGATTTTTGGAAAAGACTTTTGAGACTTATATTGAAGATGGTTTAGATGGCATCTTTGTTCTTTTAAATCTCGAAGAGGCCAGAGAAGTAAATTTATCAGGTAAGAAGATTGAAGAAAATGAATTGCTTATTAACTTTGCCGGATTATTTACATCAGCTTTTCCTAAGGATGCTTTTATTTCAAGAATAGGTGGCTTTGAATATGCTGTTTTATTAAAAGATAATAACGGAAACAGCTCATACGATTCAGTTACAACAATTGTTGACTCGTTAAATGAAAAAGTAAAAGATCTGTTATCAATTGATAATAAAGTACTTTTTGCCGGAGTTTCAAAGTTCCCGGAAAATGGTAAGTCATTTTTGGAAATTTATAATACATCGGATAAGGCCATGTATCTTTCTAAGAATAGCAGTGAGTCTGAAATTGAGTTTTATGATCCAAATGTAGATCTTTCAGAACTTCCTTCAAATAATAAGAAAGAGATTGTGGAAGTATCTCAGCTTCAGTCGATGATAGAGGATGAAGAAACTCTTTTAGGACCAATGGTTGTCGATTACGAAGACTTTAAGGATTTGTATCGACTTATGAAAAGATACGCTCTTCGAAGTGGAGAAAGACTTCAACTTGTTTTATTTACACTTAAAGATTTATCGGGTAAAAACAATGAGGCGGCTTTACTTAAGAGCATGAACGTACTTGAAACTGTTATAAGAAGTACTTTTAGAAAGAACGATGTTGCTTCAAGATATTCTCAGTCACAGTTTTTTGTTATTCTATCAGATTTAAGTGATGATAACAGAAATGAGGTAATTCAAAGAGTAACTGAATGCTTTGAAACTACATGTGAAAATTCAGATATAATAATTAAGGTTGATGTTGAAGACGCAACTTTTTAAGGATATTTAGGTAAATTTATGTTCGTAGATGCTTTATTTTTCTTTGCAGGCTTTTATATGCTTGTACTTACCGTAAAAATGAAAAAAACTGGTGAAGTTTCATCTCAGTTAATAGGAAAGAAGATTGATCTTAATAAAGTAAAAGATCTTCCGGGGTATATTAACGTTATGTATCCGGTTAATCTAATCTTTGGCGGACTACTTCTTTTTACTTCATGCCTTGGTATGATTAAAAATATATATTCACTTCCTGTTTGGGTAGATATTACCGTTTTGGGACTATATTGCTTTGGAATAATCTTTTATGGTGCAGTGAGTGTAAAGAATCAGAAAAAGTATCTTATGTAATTTAAAAAATATGTTATAATATTCAAAAATAAATGGGGAGACTTAGATCTCCCCTTATGTATTTTAAGGAGATAGAAAATGACAAACAAAGAATTATATTCATATGTGGATCACACACAGTTAAAGGCTTTTGCAACATGGAATGACATTGTAAAACTTTGCGATGAAGCAGTTAAGTATGAAACAGCTTCAGTTTGTGTTCCTCCCTGCTACATTAAAAGAATTCATGATAAGTATGGTGAAAACTTTAATATCTGTACAGTAATCGGTTTCCCTCTTGGATATTCTGTGACAGAAAGTAAGGTTGTGGAAGCTAAGAAGGCTATTGAAGATGGTGCTAATGAAGTAGATATGGTAATCAACATTTCTGATGTTAAAAATGGAGATTTTGATAAAGTCCTTGAAGAAATTAAGACAATCAAGGCTGCATGTGGAGAAAAAATCTTAAAGGTTATTATCGAAACTTGCTATCTTACAGATGAAGAAAAGATTAAGCTTTGCCAGATTGTTACAGAGGCTAAGGCTGAGTATATTAAAACATCAACCGGTTTCGGTACTAATGGTGCAACTTATGATGATGTTAAACTCTTTGCTGATAATGTAGGTAAAGACGTCAAGATTAAAGCAGCAGGCGGTATCAGAACAAGAGAAGACATGGATAAATTTATTGAACTTGGCGCATCAAGACTTGGTACAAGTTCAGCTATTTCAATTCTTGAAAATTAAGGGGTATAAGATGAATATTGTTGCTAAAAGACTTGAACTTCTTAGAAATAAAATGGATGAAGTCAAGGCCGACTGGTATTTTATTACATCAGATGATTTTCATACATCTGAGTATGTAGCAGATTATTTTAATGTTAGAAA
>JAKSRS010000071.1 GCA_024403515.1 Lachnospiraceae bacterium | reverse complement strand
ACTTTCTTTTTATTCGCTATTGTTCTTGAGTCTATTCCCAAGGCAGTGCTCATGCAGATACCAAGTCCTGTAAGCAGATTTGTTATGGGAAACCCCTGGGTGCTTATCATAACAGGCGCATTACTTGCAGGTATATTTGAAGAAACAGGACGTCTTGTGGCTTTCAAGTTTATGCTTAAGAATAGAAATGAAAGAACTACAGCTACAGCCTATGGTATCGGACATGGACTTTTCGAAGTGATGTTCCTGCTTGGATATTCAGCGATTCAGTATCTTTCATATATAAGCCTGATTAAAGCCGGCACATTTGATGCAGTCATTAATCAGGTTGCAATGGTATCACCTGACCAGGCAGCAGCACTTAGTGCTCTTCCTGCACAGATTGCGGCAGTTACATGGTCAAATTTTGTTTTAGCTATAGTCGAAAGAACGAGTGCAGTTTTATTCCATATCGGTGCATCTTTTATCGTATTCTATGCGGTTAAGACACCTAAGAAGGGAATATTCTACCTTGTGGCAGTACTTCTTCATGCAGCACTCGATACATTTGCAGGACTTCTTACAGTAGGCGTGATTAGTAACATTTACGTGCTTGAAGCACTTCTTATGGTATTTAGTATCGCCGTATTCTGCTTAGGCTATTTCAAGTTTTTTAAGCAGGTTAAAGCTGTAGAAGTGGAAACTGAATAAATATCCAAGGGCCTCAAAATGACTTAAATACGGGCTTTTACGAATAAATGGTTAACACCCCCGTGCTATTGTATAAAAAAAGTGCAATAGCACGGGGGAATTTTTATGAAGACAAGAAAATTAAGTATCTCGGGAAAGATTTTTGCAGTAGTAATTGCTGCAGTCGTTCTCATGTCAGTTATTGTAGGTGCTATTTCCTACAAGGTCTTATCAGAATATCTGGTAAATTCAACACGTAACGAAGCTTTAAACCAGGCTATCGTAGCTTCTAAAGTTGTTGATGCTCAGGCTTTTTCAAGAATTATTTCAAGTGATAATACCGATGAAGAGGCTTTCGGAAGCGTATACTCAAGACTTTCAACCTTTTTGGCATCTTCATCCGTTCAGTACATCTATACGATGACCTATGCTGATGATAAAAGTTTTATGTTTGTAGTGGATACAGATCCTGAAAATCCGGCAGATTTTGCTGAAAGTTATGATACTGAGGATGAAATGCTTGTGGCATGGAATCAAAAGAAAGCAGTCGTAACAAGCGAACCTTCTTCGGATGAGTGGGGAAGTGCATACACAGGATACGCACCCATCATAGACGAAGGCGGAAATGTAGTTGGTATCGTAGGTGTAGACTTTGATGCATCAGCCATCGCCGCTACAACAGGAAAACTCTTTACATCAGTAGTTGGAGCCTGCCTTGCTGGTATTATTCTTGCAGTATGCGTAGCCTTGTTTTTCACTACAAGACTTAGAAGAAGCTTTGTATCTGTAAACAGCGCAATGCTTGATCTTTCTTCAGAAGATGGAGATCTTTCCAAGAAGCTTGAAGTAAAATCAGGCGATGAACTGGAAGTTTTATCAGAAAGTTTTAATAAGTTACTTATTAAGACCAAGAATACAATCCAGACAGTTTCGGAAAGAAGCGTAGATATAAACGGTTCTATGGAACTAATCTATAAAAAGGGTGTCGAAAGCAATGAGCAGTCGACGCTTGTAAACGACTCGGTTGCAAACCTTGTTGCAGCTACAGAGCAGATTACAGCAAGTATCGAAGGTATTAACGACCAGACAAGACTTGCTCTTGACCAGATTAAAGAGATTACTGACATTACCGACGAAAGTATGAAATATACAGCATCTGTTGACGGTGAAGCCAACGCCATGAAGAACAAGGCAATCACTGCAAGTGACGACATTGCTGTTTCTGTTGAAAAATTAAACGAAAAGTTTAAGGTCGAACGTGAAAGAACCAAATCGGTTAAGAAGATTCAGGAATTATCTGAAGATATTAAGGGTATCGCGGGCCAGACAAATCTTCTTGCACTTAATGCTTCCATTGAAGCTGCAAGAGCAGGTGAGATGGGTAAGGGCTTTGCGGTAGTTGCCGAAGAAATTGGAAAGCTTGCTTCTGATTCTGATTCAGCCGCAGGAGAAATCCAGGTAGTAAGTAATGACGTAATGGAAGCAATTGAAGGTTTACTTTCTGTATCTGATGAAATGATGGGATTTTTGGAAAAGAATGTTACAAGCGACTATCATTCTTTTGCCGATTCAAGCAGTGACTTTTCAGAGAGTATGGCAAAGCTTCAAAGCAATATGAGTAACTTAAAGGAAGTATCAATTGACTATAGAAAACTCATTGAAGCTATCACTGAATCAGTCAATTCAGTTGGCCAGGCGGCTGAGGAAAACAGTCTTGAGATTATCGAGATTTCCAACAGTATGGGACATTTAAATGCCGGAATGAATGATATCGAGGCGGCTATGTCTGACACAAACTCTTACGTTGAAAAGATGCAGACTTTACTTAAGGAATATAAATTCTAATAAAGTGCGAAAGTTCATATAACCAAGTTATTGTATATGACTTTAAAAGCCCCCGAAAAATGTATTTATCAGTGCAAATATGTTTTGACAGGGCTTTTTCTTTTGCATGAAGGTATGGTATAATAGTGAATCGATTTTGAGCAAAAAGTAAACCGAGTTAATGCCAAACGGCTGGGTTTATGAACTAGAGGATGGTTATATGAATTCAGAACAGATCTTAATTTATTTTTTGATGTTTTTTCTTTATTGCATGGTTGGATGGGTTTGGGAAAGCATCTACATGTCAGTAATTGAAAAAAGAATTCAGAACAGAGGTTTTTTACATGGCCCTTATATTCCGATTTACGGATTTGCGGGTATGATTGTATATTTTACTCTTGGACGTTTGAGCGGACCACTTCTTAGTGTTAATACCGTTATTATTTACTTTGTAAGTATGTTCTGCGCAACCTGCCTTGAACTTATCACAGCCACACTGGCTGAAAAGATTTTAGGCCGTCAGTTATGGGATTATACAATTTACAAAATTAACTATAAGGGTAAGATTGCGCTTATTGCGTCGCTTTTCTGGGGCGTTGCGGCAACAACTTTTGTTCAGATTTTAAATCCTGCTATCATTAAGTGGTTTACAGGTTTCCCGGCTGAAGCCAAGATTATCTGTGTTTCAGTTATGGCGACATTAATGGGTGTGGATACATTATTTACTGCTATTGGAAATTCCAAACTTCCCGGCTGGTGGGACGAAAAGTACACCTTTGTTAACGGCAAGTGGGAAAAATTCATGTGCAAAATTACGGGTTAAGGAGAAATAAAATGACTTTCGAAGAAAAGAAGAGAGAGTACGCCAAGCTTTTAGTTAATGCTGGGCTTTCTATTAGAAAAGGACAGAAGTTGTATTTAACATGTCCTCTTGAGGTGGCAGATTTTGCCAAGCTTGTTATTAAAGAAGCTTATCTTGCAGGTGCAAGTAATGTAATTGTTAAGTGGGTTGATGATGAAATTGCCCGAATGAAATACGATTATGCTCCCATCGAAGTATTTGAAAACTTTCCTGAATGGGAAGCGCTTGAAAAGAACACTCTTGCCAAGGACGATACAGCATTTATGCGTATTGTAGGTGAAGACCCTGAGGCGTTAAAGGGTGTTGATGCCAATAAAATCAAGGCAGGACAGAAGGCAGCATACGTTGCGTTAAGAGATTATTACAAGCTTCAGAGTACAATGGGATTTAAGTGGAATGTATCTGCTGTTCCTTCCAAAGCATGGGCAAGCAAGGTATTTCCTGATATTGATGTTGATGAAGCTGTTTCCAGACTTTGGGAAGCTGTCTTTGGTACCGTTAGAATCGGAGAAGGCGACAGTGTTAAGCTTTGGATGGATCACGCAGCTAAACTTAAAGAAAAATATACAATATTAAACAACTGGCAGTTAAAAGAACTTCATTATAAGAATTCACTTGGAACTGACTTTACAGTGGGCCTTGTAGAGAACCATCGCTGGGAAGGTGGAGCCGACAAAGATCCTGTTGACGGAAGACCTTTTTTTGCAAATATGCCTACTGAAGAAGTATTTACAATGCCTCACAGATTAAAGGCTGAGGGCGTTTTGTGTTCATCCTTACCTTTATGCTATGAAGGTGATTTGATTGAAGACTTCAAGTTAGTATTTAAAAATGGTGAAGTTGTCGATTACGATGCTAAGAAGGGTAAAGACCAGCTTAAACTTTTACTTGAAGGCGATGAGGGAAGCCGTCACCTTGGTGAATGTGCTTTAGTACCTTTTGATTCACCTGTTGCTAAGCAGGGAATCTTATTTTTAGAAACTTTGTTTGATGAAAACGCAGCCTGCCACTTTGCACTTGGTAACTGCTATGAAACCAACTTAATCGGTGGACCTGAAATGTCTGAAGAAGAGCTTATTGCTCACGGTGGAAACATTTCATTAAACCACGTTGACTTTATGGTTGGTACCAAAGACCTTGAAATTACCGGTATCACCAAAGATGGTGAACAGGTAACTGTATTTAAGAACGGAACCTGGGCATTTTAAAAATTTGGATGCTGTCCTAAAGAAAACAGCACCTTTTAAAGGCGTGAACCGAATTGTAGAACAGAACGGAGAACAAAATGGAAAAGATTGAAAGTTTTAGAATCAACCACTTAATTCTTGAACCCGGCGCTTATGTTTCAAGAATCGATAAGAAGAACGATACATACGTAACAACTTTTGACTTAAGAGTTACAAGACCTAACAGAGAGCCTGTTATGGACGTTCCTGCTATTCATACTATTGAGCATTTAGGAGCAACCTTCCTTAGAAATTCTTCAAGAAAGGAAGATATCGTTTACTTTGGACCTATGGGTTGCCGTACTGGTTTTTATCTTCTTATGTTTGGTAAGTTAACATCTGAAGACATTTATGATCTTCTTCTTGAAATGTGCGATTTCATTGAAGCTTTTGAAGGCGACATTCCCGGTGCGAGCGCTATTGAATGTGGTAATTATTCAGAACAGAACTTATCAATGGCTAAGTACTATATCAAAAAGTACGCAAATGAGTTAAGAACTTCCAAGTCTTTGGTTTATCCGGAGTAGGAATGTCTGTGAAGGGAAAAAAGTAGTGAGATTTGACATGCATTGTCATGTAAAAGAAGGCTCTCCCGATTCTAAAGTTGCGATCGCGGATGCTGTACGTATTTTACATGAAAAAGGCTTTTCGGGTATGCTTGTAACCGATCATGATTCATATAAAGGTTACAGGGCTTGGAGAAAAGAACATAAAGACGAATGTCCCGAAGATTTCGTAGTTTTACGGGGAATAGAATACGATACGATCGACGCGGGTCATTTTATAGTAATTATGCCATCTAATGTGAAACTTAAGATTCTTGAACTAAGAGGACTTCCGGTATACATCCTTATGGACATAGTTCATAAGCACGGTGGAATACTCGGACCTGCGCATCCTTTTGGAGAAAGATATTTAAGCATATTTAGAACAGGAATATATAAGTATCACAAGCATATAACAAGAGGGTTTGACTTCGTGGAATGCTTTAATGCCTGCATCGCCGAAACAGCTAATGAGGAAGCTGTTGCAGTTGCCAAGGAATACGGCAATGCGATGTTTGGCGGAAGCGATTTTCACAAGGAAGACTGCATAGGAATGGGATATACAGAGTTTCCTGAAAATATCTCAATCAAAACAGAAGACGATTTAATTAAGTATATCAAGTGCGGCGGTGAAACCGTCTGTGGAGGGGAAAGATATACTAAAACAACTAAAGACAAGATTGGTAAGTTCAATCACGTGCTTATTCAGGGCTTCTGGGTATACAACAAAGGCCTTGGCGCCGCAAGACGCAGAAAGCGCGTAAAAGAACTGAAACATATGGACTGACACAAGGGGGCGTTTCCCGCGTGGCAAAAGTGATACTAGGGGACGGGGTTAGCGGTTCATTTTCGCGAAACCGCAATGAACCTAGGGGACGGGGTTAGCGGTTCATTTTCGGGGCACCGTAACCATGCATGGGGTATCTAAGCAACAAAGGGTGAATTTATTGTTATTTGAGGGATTACAATGCAAAACATCTATTATTCAGTCGCAGGTATTCTGTGCCTTATCGTCCATCTGATAATCAACTTTGACATTTTGTTTGGTCGAAAGAAACAAGATCCGAGGTACAAAAAATCTTATAAGCATCTGTTAGTTTGTGTTTGTGCCTTTTTTGGCGCAGACATACTCTGGGGTGTTGTCGCGGAAACCCAGAACAACGACTTTTTATTCTTTGCGACAATCATTTTCTTTTTCGCCTTATCGGCAGTAGTAGTTTTCTGGTGCCGGTTCGTGGCGGACTATCTGATGATAGGAAATCGAAGAAAAATCCTTTATAAACTCATGAGTACTATTATGTGTGTACTCGTCCTGGTCCTTGTCGTCCGCAACTTCTTCGCCAGAGTTTTTTTCTGGATCGACGAAAGCGGCGTCTACCGGACCGGTTATGGACGAGTACTTACCCTATTGACCCAGGCTTTCATATTCTTTCTTTTTACCCTGAGGGCAGTTTATCGAACGGTCATATCTAAAGGAAAGATAAAGACGCGATTTGCAACAATAGCAAGCTTTGGAGCCACGATGACAATAGCCGGAATTATCCAGCTGTTCACGCCGGTTCTTCCAATTTACTCGATGGGACTTTTGATCGGCTGCTGCGCGATACACGCCTTTGTAGTAGAAGGGGAAAAAGAAGAAATTCTCGAAATGCTTTCTATCCAGAAGGAGCGAGCAGAGCAGTCCAACGAAGCCAAGACAACATTTCTATTTAGTATGTCCCACGACATACGAACTCCGATGAATGCGATTATGGGATACACGGAACTTATAAAGAAAGTCCCGGGAAATCCTGAAAAGACCGAAGAATACCTAAATAAAATAAGTACGGCAGAAGAAAATTTGCTGGGTCTTATAAATAACGTTCTTGAGATGGCGCGAATCGAAAAGGGGGCCGTGGAACCCAACGAACGGCCGTATAACCTCTATAACGACCTTGAAAAGACGATTACGATTTTCATGGGACTAGCGCAGGAAAAGAACATCACGCTAACCGGTCACGACGAGATTTATCATCCTTACATCATGGAAGATGATAAGCTTCACGCCCAGATAGCTGTAAACATCGTAAGTAACGCAATTAAGTACACCAAGCCCGGTGGAAAGGTTGATGTCTATATAAAGCAGATAGCAGCCGACACGCCCGGAGAATGCAGCGTAGAGTTTAAGGTAGTCGATAACGGAATCGGAATGACCAAAGAGTTTTTGGAACACGCCTTTGAAAACTTTGCAAGGGAAAAGAACTCTACAGACAGCAAGATTCCCGGCGTAGGACTTGGACTTGGAATCGTTAAAAAACTAATCGACCAGATGGGCGGAACGATAAACATTGAAAGCGAGAAGGATGTGGGAACAACGGTAACGGTTGTAACGCACCACCGCTTATGTAATAAAGATGATGTAGTTGAAACAGTTGAAGTTAAAGATATAAAAAACAAGAAATTCAAAGGTCGCAGAATACTGCTTGTAGAAGATAATGAGTTAAACTGCGAGATAGCCAAGGGAATCCTTACAGAGCTTGGCATCGAGGTTGAGGAGGCCCAAAACGGAGCCAAGGCCTGCGAGCTTTTAATCGAACGTGGCGGCGGATACTTTGACATGGTTTTAATGGACATACAGATGCCCGTAATGAACGGCTACGATGCCACAAGGGCAATCAGAAAGTTTGCGGACACGTCCTTAAGCGACATCCCGATAGTTGCCATGACAGCCAATGCCTTTGAAGAGGATCAAAAGAACGCCAGAGCGGCAGGAATGAACGGTCACGTGGCCAAGCCAATAAACATAGGTCTTCTAATAGCCGAACTTGAAAGACAACTTAAAGTAGAGGACGATTAAACTAATCAACATCTCGAAAGCATAAAAAATCCGGTACCTGATAATCAGATACCGGATTATTATTTTGTCCTATAAGTCGAAATATACTTGGTTCAAAAGCCACACGGGTTAGTACCGGTGCACTTTCTTTTGCCACTTAGTACTGAGCAGGGCTCTTTTATCAGGCCTTATACGAATCTTGAAATCTCAGACTGAAGTTCCTTGATTCCGTCGATGTCTTCGTCGGCACCGGCCTGAATTGTGGACATTGAATCAACAAGTGTATTTACGTTGTTTGTAGCGTCGTTAACGCCTGTAGCACACTCGCCAACGGTAGTAGTTACGTCGTTGATGGCTTCAGCAACGACTGTGACTGTATCCTGAAGTTCAGCCATGCTTTCGTTGTACTTAAGGATGATTTCATCCATCTTTTCGGCGTCATTGTAGTATGTATCAGCAGCTTCTTCAAATCCGTTATAATCCTTCTGGATAACTTCGGCGATAACGCTCATGAGGCTGTTGGCAGCTTCAACAAGGTCGTTAACTGAAGAAATAACTCCATCTGAGATTTCCTGAATGCTGTTTGCTGTACCCTTTGAAGATTCAGCAAGCTGTCTGATCTGGTCTGCAACAACTGCGAAGCCCTTACCTGATTCTCCGGCTCTTGCGGCTTCGATTGAAGCATTGAGGGCAAGTAAGTTGGTCTGGTCAGCAATATTTAAAATTTCATCAGTAAGATCTGTAATCTCTTTAACCTTCTGTGATGAAGCGATGGCTTCTTCAAGAGACTGCTTTTT
>JAKSRS010000070.1 GCA_024403515.1 Lachnospiraceae bacterium | reverse complement strand
ACAATCTGACCCTCATCGGATGTATATACAGTCATAATTCTGTTTCTTGTTGTCTGAGGTTTATTTGAAGTAATTGCAATTTTCTGACCTATAATCCGGTTCATAAGAGTAGACTTACCGACATTAGGTCTTCCGATAATTGATACAAATCCTACTTTCTTAGTTGAAATCTCCATTAATCTTCTTCCTTTATAAGTGTGCTGTAATCAAAATCTGAATAAAAACTTTTTATTTCAGTCAAATAATCAAGATAGTTATCTTTAGTAATCCTATGCTGGTCATTTAACATCATTTCAAGAATCCTTGAATTAACATCCTGCTTGGAATGAACCATATCACAGTAATAGGACCAGTCTGTTGTTATTTCATAATCGTCACAAAAAGAATATAACTTTATATTCGGCTCATCAATCAATGTCTCAATAGCAACCTTTTGTACTTTAAATTCAGTATCAAAAGTCGATGCATTTAGTAATGATTTATAATATGCCAGATGATAAGGAGGCATAAAAACAATAAACTCAGTATCCTGATGCTCTCTTGCAGTTTTAACTATGTTTTTCAAAACATTTTCTTTGGCATTAGCTATTGAAAGAGCTTCATCAGTATAGTCAACCGTCGGCTCTCCTTCAAGAGAAGCAAGAAGCATTTCATAGCCACCAAAGTCCCTAAAATCCTCCCAGTTAGAATACATATCCATATTCCAGGTCTTCTTACCAAGTCTTGTATCATTTAAAATAGTAAAACATTTCTTGTACATTTCAATATTAAAAATGTACCTTACATCATTAAAAACATTATCATCATAAAGATAGTAATCCTTTTTAGGATATCGCTTTATATCCGGATCCTTGGAAAGCATTAAAGAATCCACGGCTCTTACAACAAGTTTAATATCAGGATTACATTTAAAAGCATACCTTAAAATCTCATCGGATTCCGAAAAAGGAGCTCCGGTATTGGTCAGTTTAACAGCTTCTAACCCTCTCTCATCCTTAATTATACTTGTAAGAAAGTTCTGGCAGGACGAATCACCAACAATTATGGCATCGTAATCATACTTTGAAGCGATTCCGGGATTTAAGAAAAATTCATCCTTCATAACATAGCAAAGCCTAGAAAAGGGCTTATGATAATGCATCATCGGATCAATGATAATAACCATCATCGCAAGTAGTAACAGTAATGAAATTGTTGTAATTATTACAGTTTTAAAATAAACCTTTGTATTGGATTTTTTCATTACATCATCCTAAATTTCAAACGCTAAAAATTAAAGTATATAAAAGTTGTCATTGCACCATTTAAAGATAATATTTCAAGCAAAAGAAGGACAACCGTCACAAGTGATAGCGCCACATTGTACTTATGCTTCTTTTCATACAAGTTAGGGCAAAAGAAACAAGTCAGTAAACCTGCAATCAAAATCACAAGACTACTGTTATCATTAAGTAATTGCCCGAAACTTCCTAAACGATTTAACAAAGCATCCATATGAAGTAAATCACATTTTTTTAATCCTTCGCTTAAAACAATGTAATTATCTCTCTTAAAAAGGCTCGTAATTATCGAAAGAAACTGGCTTAAATCTTTGGCCCTAAATAAAACCCATCCTATATTTACAATAACAAATGTAAATAAAATACGTATAAGCTTGGGAACTTTCTCAAGAACTTTCTTTAGACTTCTTTCAAGAACCTGACAAAATCCATGCAATAAGCCCCAAACTAAAAATGTAAGTCCCTTTCCATGCCATAAACCGGAAATAACAAATACTATTATTATATTTAAGGCAGTTCTAAGCTTACCCTTTCTGCTTCCACCAAGAGGATAATAGATATAATCACGCAAAAAGTCAGTAAGTGATATATGCCATCTTTTCCAAAAATCAGTAATGGAAACAGCTTTATAGGGTGAATTAAAGTTAACAGGAATAGCGATATTAAACATTTTGGATATTCCAAATGCCATATCGGAATAACCCGAAAAGTCCATATATATTTGAAGAGTATATCCAAGTATAACAAATAAGGCTGTTTTAAATCCTAATATGTCCGAAAATTCATAGCAGTAATTTACAGCAATTGCGATATTATCAGCTATAAACATCTTCTTAAAAAGGCCTACGCTAAAAAAGAAAATACCCTCTGAAAGGTTGTCGTAATTCATCGTAGCCCTGTTTTCATTATGCAAAGATTCAATAAATAAGTCATGCTTAAGTAAAGGGCCCTGCATTACTTTAGGAAACCACATTACATATAAAAGGTATTCTGCAATCGAATCGTAGTATGTAAGCCCTTTATAAGTATCTACAAGATATGCAATCTGGGCAAAAGAAATAAAACTTATACCCAAAGGAACTATAATAGATTTAACTTCAACGTATTTATAAAAAGAAAGTGATAACACATTAACTAAGATACCGAAAGCCAAAACACCCTTAGAAATACTTATACCGTTCTTTTGATATTTCTTTTTAAATAAAAGTTTTACAAAAAAGTAGTTAATAAAGCATGAAACCAAGGGATAAATAAGCATTTTAGGACTTATGAAAGCATAGAAAAATAAAGAAACCAAAACAAGCCACCAGTCATAGACCGGTGGCTTCTTTGTATTACCTAATGCATAATAACCGATTAAACTTATAGGTAAAAAGCACAATATGAAGATATACGAATTGAATACCAAGGTATAGTCTTCTCTCCTGTTCTTAGTTAGTTCTTATTTTCTGAAGCATCAGACTGGTTATGCTGCATAGCATTCATCTGAGCATTCTGCTGCGCGATGATTGCATTGTTCATGCGCATAGCTTCTTTAGCAAGGTTTTTCTTGCTCTGAGCTTTAATAAGTGCCTTAATAATGAATACAATAATTGTAACTATTATTGCAAATAATACAAGTCCGGGTAAAGCACCAACAAATCCAACAAAGAAGTCCTTAAGTCCTTCCCAGAGATTTGTAACTGAATTAGTAAAGCTTCTTGCTACTCTTTCACCGTATGAAACAGGTGTAGGAGGAGTATACTTTGTAACCTCACTGATATTTATATATACAGTAGCATAATCAACAAGATTATCATATGTACGAAGCTGCGCTTCCATTGATTCAAGATTATATCTTACTTCAGAAAGACGGCTTTCCAATGTAATGATATCATCCATTGTCTCGGCCTTTTCAAGGAAAGATAAAAGTCTGTCCATCTCTACCTGATAAGTATTCTTACGAGTTTCAACATCAACATATCTTAAAGTAACATCTTCAACTGAAAGGTTCTTATTAGTAACGTTTGCCGCATTGCCCACAAAGTTTACAAATGATTCAAGGCTTCTTGCAGGAATTCTAACTGTCATATTAGAATACTTATTGCTTCTACCTGAATAGTTACTTCCGTTATAGGTATCAAGGTTCTGGATATAACCGCCCAATGCGTTAATCTGATTTTCAATATTAACAATCAGTTCATCGAAGACTTCTGTTTCAACACTCATGTTGTAAGTCTTAATTAATTTTCTTGCCGAATCATTAAGCTTATCAGCTTCTTTCATCTCGCCATTGTTAGTTGCAGCTGCGGGTGCTTCTTCATAATATCCACCATCGTATGCTTCTTCAGAAGTCACTTCTGCAGCAGAGTAATTATTTGAATAGTTTGCTGCTGCATCACTGTGCTTGGATGAGCCTCCACACGCGGCAAATGTCATAGTTGTAGCAATGAGTGCCGCCATAAATAGTTTCTTTTTCATAATTTTCTCCTTTTTCTCTCCCTGTAAATAAAAACAAATCTGTTTTAAATACATAGTTAGCATACTAAAATTTGAAAATATAGACAATAAGAAAGCCGAAATCTTAAACTAGAAATAAGATTTCGGCTTATTTTCTTAATATTTCTTTATACATTTAATCACAAATGCATGTCACAGATTATTTTGTAAGGGCACAAACCTTATCAAACAAATCAGCGTTTTTATTTATGACACTGTCATTACCAACGACACATACAGCATTTTCTTTATATATTGCTTCTATCACATCGGCAAAAGAACGTATATCTGATACTTTGGTTTCAATAATGTTGTTTCTTTCTTTTTCCAAAAGTTCGTTGGTTATGTTTGATTTGTATAAGCCATAAATCTTGGCTGATTCCATTGAAGGAGTAAGCGGACTATCAACTTCACCTATAGTTGAAATAACAAATCTTTCAAGCATCTGGTCATCATCAGGGAAATTTCTAATGTAGTCAACGCTGTTTTTATAGGCTTCAAGAGTCTTTTTAACATTAGGATCTCTATATGAAACAAAGAATGAATCTCCATTTCGGCCGGCTGAAAACCAGCAACCATAAGCTCCGCCAAGTACTCTTACATTATTCCAAAGATATTCATTGGAAAGCATATTTCTAACAACCAGAATTCTTGAATCATAGTCAAATCCGGCCTTTATAAAGTTACCGCCAAGAGCAACATACTGAATCTGCATTGAAGAAGTATATGCTTCATTTTCAGCGATTGTTTCAGGTCTTTGTAACTGTTCAACAAATTCTCTTGAAGAAAGTCTGGATACAAAAGCGGAAAGAGACTTATCAAAAGATTCGTCAATTGTACTCTGTGCTCCATATGAAACTTCAAGGTTTTCTTTATTAAAGATTAAAGAACAAACTTCCTTTAAATCAGCAATAAGTCCATCTGCCTTATCATCAAAGTTTTCGGAAAGGTCTTCCAAAAAACGAAGTCTGCTGATACCAAAGAGCATATCGCCTATGACTGATGACTTACTTACCTTAGAAAGAGCTCTTATATAAGCAACAGAATGTCCGGATGAAACAAAACTTGTCTGAACTCTGCTCTTAACTTCTTCAATAATCTCATGTAATCTCTTCTTATCATCAAGTTTGGATCTGTAAAGCATTTCATATATAAGTTCCAAAACTTCATCTATATTTGGATAAAATACCTTGGTACGAACTTCAAACCCAAGATCATATTTATCAGGATCAAGTCTGTCTTTATATACAGTGCAGTTACCAACAACTCCACCCGCCTTAATATTAAGTTCATTATTAAGGTCTGAATATGTGTAGTTTTGTGTATCTACATAACTGATAACTGACTTTAACAAAGAATAAGCAGGTATTAATCTTGCAGGAATTGAGTTGGCGTTAAAGCTAAGTGTTAAATACATAATGCCATTAGTATTAACGTTACCCTTTATGACCTTGACACCATCTACTTCATGAATATCATAGACAGTTTTCTTCTTTTCTTTTTCAATGTCTTGAATTGATAAGGTTGGAATTGTAGCTAACGCTTCTTCACTGTCTTCAATACTTTGGTAGTTCTTAAGATCAATCGTATTGGTTACGATAGCCTCAACTTCTTCCTGGGTCAATGTCGCCTTATAAGCCTGAAGCTTATCGCTTAATTCTTTGTCAATTTCATTTTGAAGGTTAACCTTTGGAGCCATTACAACTACAGATTTGTGAGGATTATTTAAAATCACGTCTTCGGTGAGCTTTTCAAAATATCCTTCTGAAGCCTTGCTTCGTAATTTGCCGAATACTTCACTTTGCTTCATCTGGTTAAATATATCTTTATCAGTGTAGTTATATTCATCCATAATCATCATTGAATAAACTATACCCTTAGGATAATTACCAAAATCAGCTTCTCTATAAGAAAATTCCTGGTTAGTAATAGCAGCTTCGATAGCCTTCTTGTCATAACCGTTTTTAATAACATCTTTTAATGTATCTTCTATTATCTTTACAAACTTTTCTTCATCTTCAGGGTTGGCACCATCTGCAATAATTGAGAAAGTTTTCTGTGCCATATCCTCGCCATATTCAGAATAAACGTCCTTACCGATACCGGCACTTATGAGTTTTTCTTTTAATACGGCACCGGGAACCGAACACAATGCATAATTAATAACGTCAATACTTTCAGATATTTCATTTTCACTATAATCAGCAACAACAACATTATAAGAAAGATATGTTGCATCTTTGGTTGGTTCATCCTCTGAAACCGGATACTGTGCTTTAACATTTATAGGTTCTTTAAAGGCCTTTTGAATCTTTACTTCATTGTCAAAAGAAAGAAAATCAAATTTAGATAAGTAATTTTCATCAATAAATTTAAGTTTCTCTTCAAAATTCATATTTCCATAAAGAATAATCTTTGAATTCGAAGGATGATAAAGCTTCTTGTGGAAACCTATAAATTCTTCATAAGATAATTCGGGTATATTTACAGGATTCCCGCCTGCATCATAAAAATACTGTGTATCAGGGAATAAAGACTTCACAATTTCATTATGTAAAAGACTGTCGGGATTTGAATAGTCCCCCTTCATCTCATTATATACGACACCATTTATCTTTAATTCATCTTCAGGACTCTCAAGTTCATAGTGCCAGCCTTCCTGCATAAAAATCCTGGGTTCATCGTAAACCTGAGGACAGAATACCGCATCAAGATAAACGCTCATAAGATTATTTAAGTCTTTTTCATTACAGGAAGCGACAGGATACAAAGTTCTGTCAGGATAAGTAAAGGCATTCATAAATGTGTTTAAAGAACCTTTACCTACTTCAGTCATGGCATCCTTTACAGGATACTTTTTAGAACCACATAATACAGAATGTTCAAGAATATGAGGAACACCGGTAGAATCCCATCTGGGAGTCTTAAAACCAATTACAAACGACTTATTGTCATCGTCATTTTGAAGTAAAACCACCTTGGTTTTAGTCTTGTTGTGTTCATATATATAACCATAACCATTAATATCCTTTAACTCTTCGCAGGATACTAAAGTATAATTTTTAAAATCACCTAACTTATTCATTTATAATTTCAATCCCTTCAATCTTATTGGCAGTAAGCTTCAAAGCTTTTTTAATCTGAGCTTCGCTGATTCCTGATTCCAAAGAAAGTTCTTCAATAGTAACCTTTCTTCCGAGTAACTTGGATAATTCTTCGGCAGCAAAAGAAACCTTATTTACTTTGTTTACAATCTTCTCCTGCTCACTCATTTCATCGATATTAGCAGCAATCATATCCTGAAGTGCATCCATAATCTGCTTTCCGATAAAGCCTTCAGCTTCTTCATGGTTTTCAAGTGAACCAAGTAGAGGAACAGCTGTAAGCAATGCAATATTACCTTCACCGATTAAATCTTCAAGAAAAACTCCCTGTCCAACATAAAGTTTGGCAAGATCAACAACTTCGGGAAGATAATCATTAACTAAAATGCCATAAGCGTCCTCGTTTCCTGCCATAGCTTCTTTGGTATAAACTTCTCTTTCACCCTTAGTTAATCTTTTAATCTCAGCTAACTCTTCAAGATAAAAATCAAGATAATTCTTTTCATCTTCTGTGATAAACTCAGCTATATCAAGCTTAGAATCAATACCAATTTTCTTTTCTTTCAAATAATCTGTAAGTAAAGCCTTCTTACTCTCATCTTCTTTAATTTCAGGAAAAACAGCCTCAAGCTGCTCTGTAAAAATAACATTTTCCTGATCAAGTGCAAGTTCAACGATATCTTTAATATTTTTAATAAACTCGTTCTGTGCGTTCATTTATATCCCTCAATCTTAAAGTGTGTTTAAAAATTTTCTTTTGCCTGTATCTCTACTCAACATGCTTGTGAGTAAATAAGTGTTCTGAGCAGTACTCATAGTTTCCATTACACTTAGAGCAGAATCTAAACTGAAGATTAGGATCATCCTTTTCAGTTCGACCGCAGATAGCGCATTTATGCTTTGAAATTCCGGAAGTAGCCATATGAACCTCACTATTGAACTTAGCTCTTCTTTGTGCGGCCTTAACTCGCGAAATAGGTGTTCCCTTCATCTTATTTCTTGAGGTAATGAAAAATACTATAAAGTTAAGTAACGACATAATAATTGCAAGACGTTCATAACCCGACTGGAAAATCATATTATAGCCAATAATTGCAGCATATCCAATTCCAAGCCACTTCATCTTAACCGGAATAAAGAGCATTAAAAGCACTGTATTATCAGGATAAGTTGCTGCAAAAGCAAGGAAAATCGACATATTTACATAGTAGGTTGAAAAGAAATTGGTTCCGATTGTTCTTGAAAGAGTTGCTAGAACATCTCCTGAAACATGCTTAAAAACGAAGAAATATCCTACTAAAAGAAAACTTCCTAATATAGTAAATAAAAGTCCAGAAAAGATATAGACATTATAGTAGTAATCTCCCCAGGTATTTTCTAGCGTTCTTCCTATTGAATAATAGAAAAATAATGTGATTACTATCCAAAAGCTAAAACCACCCGGTGGAATCAAAACCCATGTAATAAGTCTCCATATCTGACCGTGCAATATTGCATAAGGATCAAGACAAATAAGTCCAAGGAGTACTCCGCGTCCAAATAAAGTGTCTAAAAGTTGGATAAAATAGCCGATTATATAGCAGATTACAAGAATAAGCGACAAATTAGGAATCGCATACTTAGAAAATTTTCGTTCAAACTTACTCATTAAAAAGCCTCTTTTCAAATCTTGATTAAAACAAAATTATTATAACAAGGCACATAATAAAAGTAAACGAAGGTAAAAATTTATTAATAGAATTTACTCTTTCTTAATATTTTTAGTCACTATAATTCATTGTCAACATAGTCTTTATGCAATATAATAGCCAATGGTGTGTAATTTCACTTCTTATTTAAATAATGCACACCCAAACGAAAGGTTAAAATAATGTATACACTTGGAATTGATATTGGTTCAACCACAGTTAAGGTTGCACTTTTAGACGAAAACAAAAATCTTCTTTTCTCTGATTACGAAAGACACTTCGCCAACATCAGAGAAACATTATATAACTTACTTAAAAAAGCCTTTGAACAGGTTGGTGAAATCGAAGTTCACCCCATGATTACAGGTTCCGGTGGTCTTACACTTGCAAATCA
>JAKSRS010000007.1 GCA_024403515.1 Lachnospiraceae bacterium | reverse complement strand
ACCTCGGCGAGAAAAACCAGCACTTCGTGCTGCCTCTTCGAGGTTACTCGTGCTGCCTCTTCATATGCTCGCCTCGAAAATACCTCGGCGAGAAAAAACAGCGCCCCGCGCTGCCTCTTCGAGGTTGAATTTCACTAAAAAAGCCTCGCAAGTAATCGAGGCTTTTTAATACAAGTGAAATTCAATTTTTTATACATTAATAGTTGCTGTAATACCTAATACTTCTTTGTTGGCTTCGAGGACGGGTTTAACTACCTTGTCGAGGAAGTTTGTTACCTGTTCTACTGAACGTCCTACATAATTTGCAGGTACCATGTAACCGTTAAGTTCGTCTAATGTTAAATCAAAGGCATCGCAATCTGCGATGAGTTCAAGAAGGTTATTATCAAGACCCTTCTGCTTGATGTTAACACCGGCTTCCATGCTGAGTTTTCTGATTTCTTCATGAAGTTCCTGACGGTTTCCACCATTCTTAACCGCATCCATCATGATGTTTTCAGTTGCCATGAAAGGAAGTTCTGAAAGAAGTCTCTTTTCAATAACCTTAGTGTTTACTACCAGACCATCAACTACGTTTAAGCAAAGGTCTAATACACCATCAGTTGCCAAAAATCCTTCTGAAACAGAAATTCTCTTATTAGCCGAATCATCAAGTGTTCTTTCAAACCACTGTGTTGCTGATGTGATGGCAGGATTTAAAGCATCTACCATAATGTATCTTGATAAAGATGCGATTCTTTCAGATCTCATAGGGTTACGCTTATAGGCCATTGCTGATGAACCAATCTGGTTCTTTTCAAAAGGCTCTTCAACTTCCTTAAGATGCTGAAGTAATCTGATATCGTTGGACATCTTATGTGCTGATGCTGCAATTCCTGCAAGTACATTTAATACTCTTGTATCAACCTTACGTGAATATGTCTGGCCTGATACCGGATAACAATCATCAAATCCCATCTTAGAAGCAATCATGGGATCGATCTTATCAAGGATTTCCTGATCATCATTGAAAAGTTCCTTGAATGATGCCTGAGTTCCGGTTGTTCCCTTACATCCGAGAAGTTTAAGTGAACCCATTACATATTCAAGGTCCTGTAAATCCATTACAAATTCCTGCATCCAGAGTGTAGCTCTTTTACCTACTGTTGTAGGCTGTGCAGGCTGGAAATGTGTAAATGCAAGTGTAGGCTGATCTTTGTACTTATCTGCAAAATCAGCAAGCTTTGCAATTACATTTACTAACTTATTATGAACGAGCTTTAATGCTTCTCTCATAATAATAATATCTGTATTGTCACCTACGTAGCAGCTTGTAGCTCCGAGATGGATAATACCTGCAGCCTTAGGACACTGAAGTCCATAAGCATATACGTGGCTCATTACATCATGACGAACAAGTTTTTCACGTTCTTTGGCAACATCATAATTAATGTCGTTTACGTGTGCCTTCATTTCGTCAATCATTTCCTGTGTTACAACAAGCTTGCCGTCCTGAGAAAGACCTAATTCCATTTCTGTCTCAGCAAGGGCAATCCATAATTTGCGCCAGGTTGAAAACTTCATATCCTGACTGAAGATATACTGCATTTCCTTGGATGCATATCTTTCTGAAAAGGGGCTTACATATCTATCTGTATTGCTCATTATTGTCTCCTTAGTTCAATTTGCTTCCTGTTAATTTCTCATAACCTTCAAGATAAATTGCGATTGTTTTATCAACAACATCCTGAGGAAGTGTCCAGTCATCGTGATCGTTAGCTTTAAGCCAGTCACGTGCAAACTGCTTGTCATAAGAAGGCTGGCCATGTCCTACTTCGTACTTATCAGCAGGCCAGAATCTTGATGAGTCAGGTGTAAGCATTTCATCACCGATTACGATTTCTCCGTTCTCATCGAGACCGAATTCAAACTTTGTATCAGCAATGATAATTCCTTTTGTAAGTGCGTAATCAGCACACTTTTTATATAAAGCAATTGAGTAATCTCTAAGTTTCTTAGCATACTCAGCTCCCTTTCCGGGGAATCTCTTTTCTAAATATTCAATAGACTGCTCATAAGAGATATTTTCATCATGATCTCCTATCTCAGCCTTTGTGGACGGTGTATATATAGGTTCAGGAAGTTTCTGAGATTCCTTTAATCCTTCAGGAAGCTGGATGCCGCAGACAGTGCCATTCTGTAAATAACTGTTCCAGCCCGAACCGGTAATGTAACCACGAACGATACACTCAACAGGGAGCATCGTAAGTTTCTTTACCAGCATACTGTTACCGTTGAACTTGTCCTGTCTAAAGAATTCGGGCATGTCATTTACATCAACGGAAACCATATGGTTGTTAATGATGTCCTTTGTAAACTCAAACCAGAATTTGGACATCTGGGTAAGGATTGTACCCTTCTTGGTAACAATGTTGTTAAGAATTACGTCAAAGCAACTGATACGATCTGTAGCAACAAGAATAAGATTCTCACCTACATCATAAATTTCTCTGACTTTTCCTTCTTTAAATGGGGTATACTCTTTCATCTTCCTACTCCTATCTTTAATTTTGAAATTTGTACATCATCATATTAAGACACAAATTCAAGGAATACAACAGTAAAAATATACCCAAAATACAATCAAAACCCTCTTTTTATATACGAATGTGTAAATCTTGGTCAAAAGAAAGTTCTTTTGACTTAATTTACAGGTTTGAATAACCCATCAAAGACTCGTCAACAGCTTTGGCAACATTACGTCCTTCGGCAATTGCCCAAACAACAAGAGACTGACCTCTATGCATATCGCCTGCTGTGAAAATCTTATCCTGATTTGTCTTATATTCTCCGGCTTTGGTAGCTACATTTGTTCTACCATCAACTTCAACACCAAATGAAGATGTTACATAGTTTTCGCTACCTAAAAATCCTGCAGCTATTAAAACGATGTCAGCCTTAATCTCCTTTTGTGTTCCTTCGACGGGTACCATATTCATGCGACCTGTCTTGGCGTCGATTTTTCTTTCGAGTTCAACAGTTTTAACTGCCTTAAGTTCTCCCTTAGGTCCTTTAACAAACTCAGTAACTGTCGTCTTAAAGATTCTAGGGTCACTTCCGAAGCAGTGAATAGCTTCTTCCTGGCCGTAGTCTGTCTTTAAAACTCTGGGCCATTCTGGCCATGGATTGTTCTGTGCTCTTTCTACTGGTGCCGCGGGCATCATTTCAAGCTGTGTAACTTTTGCAGCCTTAAGTCTGATGCTTGTACCAACACAGTCATTACCTGTATCACCACCACCAATTACAACAACATGCTTTCCTTCAAGTGAGGCAAAAGAAAAATCTTTGGCATCAATGACCTTAGCGTAGTCATAATCGTTATCCATAATCTTTTTACTTACTTCTTTAAGGAAATCTACTGCAAAATAAATTCCCTTGGCATCTCTTCCCTCAACTGAAATATCTCTGGGATTTGAAGCTCCGCAGCAAAGAATTACTCTGTCATATTTCTTTACTATTTCAGAAGCTTTAATGTCTTTACCTACATTTACGTTACATTTGAATTCAACGCCTGCTTTTTCCATTAAAGCGACACGTCTGTCAATCGAACGCTTGTCAAGCTTCATATTAGGGATACCATATCGTAACAAACCACCGGGTCTGTCGCTTCTTTCATATACGGTAACCTTGTGGCCTCTTTTATTTAAAAGCTGGGCCGCTGCAAGTCCTGAAGGACCACTTCCTATAATTGCTACGCTCTTTCCTGTTCTTACCTTAGGTTCTTCTTCAACTACAAGACCATTTTCAAAAGCGTAATCAATAATTGCTTTTTCGTTTTCCTTGGTCGCTACTGCCTGGCCATCAAGTCCGCATGTACAAGCAGCTTCACAAAGTGCAGGACAAACTCTTGAAGTGAACTCAGGAAAGCTGTGAGTCTTAGAAAGACGTCTGTAAGCCTGTTCCCAGTTTCCGTGATATACAAGGTCGTTTGTCTCGGGTACAAGATTGTGGAGAGGACATCCGGAAACCATTCCGGATATCATTGCACCTGCCTGACAGAAGGGAACTCCACAGGCCATACATCTTGCTCCCTGTAATCTTTGTTCTTCCAAAGGAAGACTTGTATGAAATTCATCAAAATTCTTTATTCTGTTTTCGGGACTCTCAGAAATGGAATCCCTTCTTTCATATTCCATGAAACCAGTTGCTTTTCCCATGTTCTTTCCTCCCTTATTCCTTGTCCTTGTTAAGACTTGCATAGAAGCCTTCAATCTGTGCATCTTTAATGCTCATACCCTGTTCGATAAAGTCTTCAGTAAGCTGCATTATCTTCTTGTAATCTGAAGGTATGATCTTCTTAAACTTAGGAAGGTAAGCTTCAAAGTTAGAAAGAATTTCTTTTGCCTTGGCTGAATCTGTATAAAGAACGTGTTTTTCAAGCATTTTCTTTAATTCAGTCTTATCTGATTTATGTTCAATCTTTTCCATCAATACCATCTCTTTGTTGAGGTTTCTGTAAAGATTGTTCTTTTCATCGAGAACGTATGCTATACCACCGCTCATACCGGCTGCAAAGTTCTTACCTGTTGAACCAAGAATAACTGCAAGACCACCTGTCATGTATTCACAACCATGCTCGCCAACACCTTCAACAACAGTCTTGGCACCTGAGTTTCTTACACAGAATCTTTCACCGGCCATACCTGCAATATAGGCTTCACCGGATGTTGCTCCATATAAAGCAACGTTACCGATGATGATATTGTTTTCAGCGTCGTAAGCTGCATCTTCGGGAGCTTTTACAATAAGTTTTCCTCCTGATAAGCCCTTACCGAAGTAGTCATTACTGTCACCTGTAAGATCAAGTGTAAGACCTGCAGGAATGAACGCACCAAAGCTCTGTCCGCCGGCACCATTACATTTAAGTTCAATGGTATCTTCAGTAAGTCCTTCATGATGCTTTCTTGTTATTTCTGCACCGATTAATGTACCAAAGGCTCTGTCGAGGTTGTTTACGGCCACTTCAATAGTAACCTTCTTGCCTTCCTTGATTGCCTTGTTAAGTTCCTTGTTTGTATCAAGAAGAACCTGGTCCTTTTTAGTATTAAGTTCAAAGTCATAGATTGCATCAGGATTAAATACGCATTCTGCTGACTTATCTTCTTTGTAGATAACTCTTGAAAGATCAACACGGGCATCTGCACCGCTAAGACCTTCTTTTTTCTTAAGTAAATCTGTACGACCTACAAGTTCGTCTACACTCTTAACTCCAAGCTTAGCCATGATTTCACGAAGCTCTCTTGCGATGAAAATCATGAAGTTTTCAACGTATTCGGGCTTTCCGATGAATTTCTTTCTAAGTTCAGGGTTCTGTGTTGCAATACCCATAGGACATGTATCGAGGTTACATACTCTCATCATTACACAGCCAAGTGTTACAAGGGGAGCTGTCGCAAAACCAAACTCTTCAGCGCCAAGAATAGCTGCGATTGCAACATCTTTACCACTCATAAGTTTACCGTCTGTTTCAATTCTTACCTTGTTACGAAGGCCATTCTGTAAAAGTGTCTGATGTGTCTCAGCAAGGCCAAGTTCCCAGGGAAGACCTGCGTTGTGGATTGAGCTTAAAGGTGCCGCACCTGTACCTCCGTCGTAACCCGAAATGAGGATTACTCCTGCACCGGCTTTGGCAACACCGGCAGCGATTGTACCTACACCTGCTTCGGAAACAAGCTTAACTGAGATTCTTGCATCTTTATTTGCATTCTTTAAGTCGTAAATGAGCTGTGCCAAGTCCTCGATTGAATAAATATCATGATGAGGAGGAGGTGAAATAAGACTTACGCCGGGTGTTGAGTGACGTGTCTTGGCAATCCAGGGATATACTTTCTTTCCGGGAAGATGTCCACCTTCACCGGGCTTAGCACCCTGTGCCATCTTAATCTGTATTTCACGAGCGCTTACAAGATATCTGCTGGTTACACCAAAACGACCACTTGCTACCTGCTTGATAGCTGATGATCTGTCATTATCTGTGCCTGCGCTTTCAAGTCTTTCGTCGCTTTCACCACCTTCACCGGAGTTAGACTTACCGTGAAGTCGGTTCATTGCTACTGCGAGTGCCTCATGTGCTTCTTCTGAAATAGAACCATATGACATAGCACCTGTCTTAAATCTTTTAACAATTTCTTCTTCGCTTTCAACTTCGTCAATTGAAACACCTGTTGCAGGATAGTTGAAGTCCATAAGGCTTCTGATATAACCTGTCTTTTCGTCATCTACCATGCTTGTGTACTGCTTAAATTTCTCGTAGTCACCTTCCTTGGTAGAAAGCTGAAGCATATGAATTGTCTGAGGATTGTATCTGTGCTGCTCTCCCTGGGCACGCATCTTGTGACGTCCCATGGAATCGATTGTTAAATCTGCTGATAATCCTAAAGGATCAAAAGCCTTGGAATGCTGCATGTCTGTATTAGCTGCAATATCATCTAATGTGATACCACCGATACGTGATACAGTTCCGTGGAAGTATTTATCAATAACTTCACTATCGATACCAATCGCTTCAAAGATTCTACTACCCTGATATGACTGGATAGTAGAGATACCCATCTTAGAAGCAATTTTTACGATACCTGAGATAATAGCGTGATCGTAATCAGCTGCTGCTACATAGTAGTCTTTATCAAGTAATCCATCCGCAATGAGCTGAGCTATTGATGCATGCGCAAGGTAAGGGTTGACTGCACACGCACCAAAGCCCAATAGAGTTGCGAAGTGATGAACTTCCCTAGGTTCGGCGCTTTCAAGAATAAGTGACATTGCCATACACTTTTTGGTTCTTACCAAATGGTTGTGTACCGCTGCCACACATAAAAGCGAAGGAATTGCCACATGGTTCTCATCCACTCCTCTATCGGAAAGAATAAGAATATTGGCTCCGTTTTTATAAGCTCTGTCCACTTCAACGAATAAGTGCTCAATAGCTCTTTCAAGTGGAGTGCTCTTATAATAAAGTGTTGAAACCTTTTCAACCTTAAGGCCTTCTTTTTTAAGATGAGAGATCTTAAGAAGGTCAAGGTCTGACAAAATAGGATTCTGTATTTTCAAAACATGGCAGTTTTCGGGCTTTTCAGCCAAAAGGTCACCATTTTTACCAACATAAATAGTTGTTGCTGTTACAATCTTTTCTCTTACAGCATCGATAGGCGGGTTTGTAACCTGCGCAAAGAGCTGCTTAAAGTAGTAAAACAACGGCTGATATTCTTTGGAAAGTACTGCAATAGGAGTATCAACACCCATTGCACCGATCATTTCAGAACCGTTTAAAGCCATGGATTCAATCTGATCTCTGTAATCTTCGTAAGTATATCCAAATGCTTTCTGAAGTCTTGTAAGTTCATCCTTAGAAAAAGAAGGTACTTTTTCATTGGGAACCTTGACGTCAGATAACTGGTAAAGATTTGAGTCAATCCACTCACCGTAAGGTTCTCTTCCAGCGTAGTAGTCCTTGATTTCTTCGTCTAAAATCACCTTTCCTGCTTTTGTATCAACAAGTAAAATTTTACCGGGGTGAAGACGTTCTTTCTTTAAAATGTGTTTTTCATCAAGGTCAAGTACACCAACCTCTGAAGAAAGAATAAGTCTGTCATCATCCATAAGGTAGTAACGTGAAGGTCTTAGTCCGTTTCTGTCAAGAATTGCACCCATTACATCACCGTCTGAGAAAAGGATTGATGCGGGGCCATCCCAGGGCTCCATCATAGTTGCATAGTACTGATAGAAATCTCTTTCCTTCTGTGAGATTGTATCGTTGTTTTCCCAGGGTTCAGGAATAAGAACTAAAGCAGCAAGTGCAGGATCCATTCCTCCCATAATCATAAATTCAAGCGCGTTATCAAGCATTGCTGAGTCAGAACCTTCAGCTGAAATGATAGGCAAAACCTTTCCGAGCTCTTCATCTGTAAAGCAGCTTGTCTGCAAGGTCTCTTCTCTTGCAAGCATCTTATCGACATTACCCTTGATTGTATTGATTTCACCGTTGTGAACGATGAATCTGTTAGGATGCGCTCTAAGCCAGCTGGGATTTGTGTTAGTTGAGAATCTTGAGTGAACTGTTGCAATAGCAGATTCATACTTCTTATCCTGAAGGTCAGTAAAGAAGGTACGAAGCTGTCCAACTAAAAACATACCCTTATATACGATTGTTCTTGATGAAAGTGAAGGTACATAAGTACTTTCATTACTCTGTTCAAAAACACGTCTTACTACATAAAGTTTTCTGTCAAAAGAAAGGTCATCCTTAATATTTGCAGGTCTTTTTACAAAAGCCTGATAAATTGAAGGCATGCTCTCTAAGGCCTTCTGTCCAAGTACTGCTTCAGATGTGGGAACCTTTCTCCAGCCAAGGAACGCAAGACCTTCTTTTTCCACAATTACTTCAAACATCTTCATTGCCTGGCTTCTTTTAAGCTCATTTTGAGGGAAAAAGAACATACCAACGGCATACTCACGTGCGTTTCCAATCTCAATACCTAATGCTGCACATTCAGATTTGAAAAATTTATGAGGTATCTGTGTAAGGATACCTACACCATCACCGGTCTTTCCTTCCGCATCTTTACCGGCGCGGTGTTCAAGATTTTCTACGATAGATAAAGCATCTGCAACTACTGCATGATTAGCTTTACCCTTAATGTTTACGATAGCTCCAATACCACAGTTATCATGTTCAAAAGAAGGTTCATATAAGCTTTTTAAGCTCTGTGTATTTTCTTTATTGTTCATGGTCAGTTTCCTCTTTTCTTCTTAGAGCTGCTGCAACAAGTCCGTTAAATAATGGATGTGCTGCATCAGGTCTGGATTTAAATTCGGGGTGTGCCTGTGTTGCTACAAAATAGGGATGGTCTTTAAGCTCAATCATCTCTACGATTCTTCCATCAGGAGATGTTCCGCAGATGACCATTCCTTTTTCTTTATACATATCAACGTAATCGTTGTTTACTTCGTATCTGTGTCTGTGTCTTTCAGTGATTTCCGTACTTCCGTAAAGATCAAAAGCCTTTGTATCACTAATAAGTTTGCAAGGATAAGAACCAAGTCTTAATGTTCCGCCCAAATCCTCAAGACCTTCTTTTTCAGGAAGGATATGTATTACAGGATGGGCTGTTTTTTCATCAAATTCCTTACTGGTTGCACCATTAAGTCCGCAGACATTTCTCGCAAATTCAATAATTGCAATCTGCATTCCAAGACAGATTCCAAGGTATGGAATGTTATTTTTTCTTGCAAAAGAAGCTGCGACAACCATTCCTTCTGTTCCGCGTGTACCAAAGCCACCGGGAACTAAGATACCTTCAACATCGTGAAGATATTCATCAACGTTTTCGGGTGTTAAGTATTCTGAATCCACCCATCTTATATTTACCTCTGTCTTATTGGCTATTCCGCCGTGCTTTAACGCTTCAACTACGCTAAGGTATGCGTCATGAAGTTCTACATATTTTCCTACTAAAGCAATTGTCACCTTGTGTTTAGGATTCTGGAAATCATCAACAAGTTCCTGCCACTTTGTTAAATCGGGTTCAGGACAGGGAAGGTGAAGACAATCTAAAACAGCCTTCGCAAGATTTTCCTTTTCCATCATAAGAGGCACTTCATAAAGTGACTTGGCGTCAAGATTCTGAAGAACATGCTCTTTCTTTACGCTACAAAACTGAGCAATCTTTTCTCTCATGTGCTCATCAATAGGATAGTCTGATCGACATACTAAAATATCAGGCCAAAGTCCCATACTCTGAAGTGTCTTAACACTCATCTGAGTGGGCTTAGTTTTCATTTCGCCTGAAGCCTTAAGGTAAGGAATCAACGTAACCTGTATAATAACAGCATTCTCTCTTCCAACCTCTGCCTGGAACTGTCTGATGGATTCAAGGAAAGGCTGGCTTTCGATATCTCCAACTGTTCCTCCAATTTCGATAATAGAGATAGTATCTTTTTCATCATCCTTTTCCCTATGAAATCTGCTTTTAATCTCGTTTGTGATATGGGGAATAACCTGAACGGTACCTCCGCCGTAATCACCGTGTCTTTCTTTGTTTAATACTGTCCAGTAAACCTTGCCGGTTGTAACATTGGAATTCTTATCAAGATTTTCATTGATGAATCTTTCATAATGACCTAAATCAAGGTCTGTTTCCGTACCATCGTCTGTTACAAAAACTTCTCCATGCTGAATGGGATTCATTGTTCCCGGATCCATGTTTATATATGGATCAAACTTCTGCATGGTCACATGATAACCTCTTGCTTTTAATAATCTACCTAACGACGCTGCTGTAATTCCCTTACCAAGTCCTGATACAACACCGCCTGTAACAAATACATATTTAACCATCACTTTGCCTCTGTTTCTTTAAAACTGTTTACTCTATTTGCTCTCATTTTCTTTTGCCTGATATGCTTATCAGGACTTTATTTATTCTCCACTTGCACCGTAGTTAGCAAGAACTCTTGCTGAAGGATCGTTTACATTACATCCTTCCCATTCCTTGTTAGGCATCCAGAAGTCTGCAACCATCTTAGCCTGTCCGGGATAGTACTTTTCAAAGATTTCTCTGTAAAGTAAAGATTCCTTGGTAAAAGGTGTAGCAAAATCAAATTTCTTAACTGCTTTTTCATACTCAGCATCTGAATATGTCTCTTCTGCGTGCATCTTAAGGTAATCAACCATTGAATGTCCGACTGCATCTGAGAAAGCTGCTTTTTCTCTCATAAGAATGCTGTAAGGAAGGTAATCACCCTCGAATGCATGTCTTAAAAGATATTTACCCTTGTTATATTTATTTAATTTCATTTCAGGATCTATGCTCATAACATATGAAACAAAATCAAGATCACCGAAAGGAACTCTCGCTTCCATTGAGTTAACTGATATACATCTGTCAGCTCTTAATACGTCATACATATAAAGCTCTCTTATACGCTTTGCTGCTTCATCCTGGAAGGCCTTAGCACTGGGAGCAAAATCTGTATACTTGTAACCAAACAACTCATCTGAAATTTCACCGGTCATAAGAACTCTTACGTCAGTTGTTTCATGAATCGCCTTGCAAATAAGGTACATACCAATACTTGCTCGAATTGTTGTAATATCATATGTTCCAAGTATGGAAATAACTGTAGGAAGTGCTTCAATAACATCTTCTTTGGTAATAATGATTTCTTTATGATCACTTCCGATATAATCAGCAACTTCTTTGGCATACTTAAGGTCGATTGCGTCTGTACTCATACCAATTGCAAAAGTTCTGATTGGTTTCTTTAAAATCTTGGCTGATACAGCACATACAAGTGAACTGTCAAGACCACCACTAAGTAAAAATCCTAAAGGTGCATCAGCATCAAGTCTCTTTTCAATACCTGTAACGAGTTTGTCGTGAATGTTTTTACAAACAGTATCAAGATCATCTTTAACAACACTTGTTACTTCTGTCATGTCTCTATATGATATAAATTCACCATCTTTGTAGTAATGTCCGGGAGGGAATGCCTTTATCTCATCGCAGATGCCTACAAGGTTTTTAGCTTCACTTGCAAAGAAGATTTCTCCATCTTTGTAGCCATAGAATAAAGGTCTGATTCCAATCGGATCTCTTGCTGCTAAAAGTGAATCAGATTTTTCATCGTAAATTATGCAGGCATATTCAGCATCAAGCATTCTGAACATGTCTGTTCCATATTTTTCATACATAGGAAGAAGGATTTCGCAGTCAGAATCGCTTCTGAATGTATATCCATCTTTTATAAGCTCCTCTTTAATAGGTCTGAAACCATAAACTTCACCATTACAAACCACGGCATTACCATTTAAAACAAAAGGCTGCATACCTTCCTCAGTAAGTCCCATGATTGCTAATCTTTCGAAGCCTAATGTTGCATCGTTAAAGGTCATCACCTTAGCCATATCAGGTCCTCTTGATATTGTTTTATCAAAGCCTGCCTTGAACTCTTCCTGAGAGATGCTGTGGCCTTTAAAACCCATTATTGAACACATTTTCTTATCCTCCTAAAAAAGTATCTGCCCGTCCCAAACAAATACTGTTTATTTTTAAAATTGCATTTCCAGTCTGAAATAACAATTTAGCGAAAGGCTATAAAATAGCCTTTCGCAATAGATTTTATTTTTTTATAATTCGGCAATTTAATTTTTCTTTTGCCTCTTTGCTTATTCAACATCCTGAAGTGCTGCAAAATCTTCTTCTCCGGTTCTAACCTTTACAACCTTAGATACGTTGTAAACGAAGATCTTACCATCACCGATGTGACCTGTATAAAGAGCTTTCTTAGCAGCCTCAATAACCTTTTCAACAGGAATAGCGCTTATGATTACTTCAACCTTAACCTTAGGAAGTAATGTTGCATCGACTTCAACACCACGATACTTTTCGCCGGCACCCTTCTGGATACCACAACCCATTACCTGAGTTACTGTCATACCTGTTACACCAAGATCGTTTAATGACTTCTTCAAAGCGTCGTACTTTGTAAGTTTTGCAATAATAACAACCTTATGAATTCCGCTTTCAATATCAGGTGCATAAGCAACCTTAACTGCTGCATCTTTCATTACTTCAGAAGCTTCTTCGTAGTTCTCTACACCAAGGTTTGTATTTTCGTTTACATCCATTGTCATAGTGTTTGAAACGTCCATGATTGAGAAACCTGAGTAAGCTGAAGGAAGACCATGTTCTGTTGCATCAAGACCTGTGATTTCCTCTTCTTCTGTAACTCTAAGACCAATTGTCTTCTTAATTACTGTAAATGCGATTGTAATTGTTACTACTGTCCAAAGAATTGTTACGCACATACCACCTAACTGCTTAAGTAACTGTGCAATACCACCGCCATAGAAAAGACCTGCTGTAATTCCTGCTTCTTCAAATCCGGGAGCTGTAGATGTTGCAAATAAACCAACTGCAATTGTTCCCCAGATACCGTTGAGCATATGAACTGCTACAGCACCTACAGGGTCATCTACGTGAAGTACATTATCTGTAAACCAAACACCAAATACTACGAGGAATCCTGCTACAAGACCGATGATTGCTGCACCTGCACAATCAGTAACATCACAAGGAGCTGTGATAGCTACAAGACCTGCTAATGATGCGTTCAAACACATTGAAACATCGGGCTTACCATATTTAATCCATGTAAAAATCATACATGTTACAGTTGCTACCGCAGGAGCTACTGTTGTTGTTAAAAAGATTGATCCTAAAGAAGGAAGACTTGTTGCTGCTGCGCCGTTGAATCCATACCAGCCAAGCCAGAGAATGAAAACACCTAAAGCAGCGATTACTAAGTTGTGACCGGGGAAAGCGTTAACCTTAACGACCTTACCGTTCTTGTCTTTTACAAATTTACCAATACGAGGTCCGAGCATCCATGCACCGATAAGAGCACAAATACCACCAACCATATGAATACAGTTAGAACCAGCGAAATCGTGGAAGCCCCAATCTGCTAAGAATCCATTTCCCCATACCCAATGAGCTTCGATGGGGTAAATGATTGCTGAAATAACTGCTGAGTAGATGCAGTATGAAGAAAACTTTGTACGTTCAGCCATTGATCCTGAAACAATAGTTGCTGTAGTTGCACAGAACACAAGGTTGAAAACGAAATTTGAATAGTCAAATGAACCGTATTCTGAGAATACCTTAAATCCAATAGAACCTGCGAAACCGCCAAGTACGTTGTCACCAAGCATGAGTGACGCACCAATCAAGAACCACATTACTGTACCAATACAGAAGTCCATGAGGTTTTTCATGATAATGTTTCCAGAGTTTTTAGCTCTTGTAAAACCAGCCTCGCACATTGCAAATCCGGCCTGCATCCAAAACACCAAAGCAGCTCCGATTAAGAACCACACGCCGTAAACTTCACCGTTTACGAATTTTAAAATCTCTTCTGTCATAATCTTTCTCTCCTTTTCTATTTTTCAAAAGAAAAAGGCACGTTCCCCTTTGGGGAACACGCCTTTGTGTTCTTTTGCCAAATATTCTTTTTAGTACCCTGTACTCAGTTTATGTTATACGTAAAATAACATCTTTGAGTATGTAGGATAAGGAAGGAATTCATCAGGAATGTAGCTTTCAATGTAATCAGCAACTTCTCTGATTGCTCCCATATCTTCAAATACAACTTCATGATAGAAGTTTGCAAGACCAAGTTCGTCTTCTGTAGCTTCTGCTTTAGCAATATCTGCTTCAAGCTTTCCTGTAAGTTCAGCAAGCTTTTCATACTTAGCTGAAATCTTTTCAAGCATAGCTTCTTCAGATGCTGTAGAAATCTTATCTGATACTTTCTTTTTACTTAAAATAGAAGCTGTAAGGCTGTCCATGAACTTTCCAACTGCAGGAATGAAATCATGGTAAACCATTTCCTTAAGTGTACAAGCTTCAATGTGAAGTACCTTGGAGTAGTTCTCAAGTAAAACCTCGTATCTTGACTTAATTTCTGTTTCTGTATAGATACCGTGCTTTGTGAAAAGCTCGATGTTCTTAGCATCAAGAAGTCTGGGAAGAACTTCAGGAGTTGACTTGAGGTTATATAAGCCTCTCTTTTCAGCTTCCTTAACCCATTCATCTGTGTAACCGTTTCCGTTGAAGATTACTCTTTCATGCTTGATGATTGTTTCTTTAATAAGTGTATGTAATGCTTCATCCATCTTATCTTCAGAAACATCCTTCAAAGTTTCGTAGAAGCTTGAAAGTGCTTCAGCCACTGCTGTGTTAAGAATGATATTAGGTGTTGCAACTGATGCAGATGAACCAAGTGATCTAAACTCGAACTTATTTCCTGTAAATGCAAAAGGTGATGTTCTGTTTCTATCTGTTGTATCTCTTGTGAAATGAGGAATTACTGATGCACCCATTTCCATAACAACCTTATCGCCCTTTTCAAAGAACTTATCTGTCTTGATTGAATCAATAACTGCTGTAAGTTCATCGCCAAGGAAAATTGAAATGATAGCAGGAGGTGCTTCGTTAGCCCCAAGTCTGTGATCATTTCCGGCTGATGCTACTGAAAGTCTTAACATATCAGCGTATTCATCAACTGCTTTAATTACTGCTGCTAAAAATACTAAGAACTGTGTATTTTCTGCAGGTGTCTTACCGGGATCTAAAAGGTTAACACCTGTGTTTGTTGACATTGACCAGTTGTTGTGCTTACCGGAACCGTTGATTCCTGCGAAAGGCTTTTCATGAAGAAGACATACAAAATTGTGCTTCTGAGCAACTGTCTTCATGATTTCCATTGTTAACTGGTTGTGATCTACTGCAACGTTTGTTGTATCAAATACAGGAGCCAATTCGTGCTGTGCAGGAGCAACTTCGTTGTGCTTTGTCTTAGCAGGAATTCCAAGCTTCCAAAGTTCTTCATCAAGATCATGCATGTATGCTGCTACACGAGGTCTTAAAGAACCGAAGTAGTGATCATCCATTTCCTGACCCTTAGGTGAAGGTGCACCTAAAAGTGTACGTCCTGTGAAGATTAAGTCTCTTCTCTTTTTATAATCTTCTTTATCAATTAAGAAGTATTCCTGTTCGGGACCAACTGTTGTAGCTACGCTTTCAACATCGGCCTTACCGATTAACTTAAGTACCTTAACTGCTTCTTTGCTAAGAGCATCCATTGATCTAAGTAAAGGAGTCTTTTTATCAAGTGCTTCACCTGTGTATGAACAGAAAGCTGTGGGAATATATAATGTTCCATCTTTAATGAATGCAGGTGATGAAGGATCCCATGCTGTATATCCTCTTGCTTCGAATGTTGCTCGAATACCACCTGAAGGGAATGAAGAAGCATCAGGTTCGCCCTTAACAAGTTCCTTACCTGAGAACTCCATAATCACCTGTCCATCATCTGTAGGTGAAATGAAACTGTCGTGCTTCTCTGCTGTAAATCCTGTAAGAGGTTGGAACCAGTGTGTATAATGTGTTGCACCATTTTCAACAGCCCACTCTTTCATAGCGATTGCTACTGCATTTGCAACATCAAGTTCAAGATGTGTTCCTTTCTCAATTGTCTTACGTAATGCCTTGTAGATATCCTTTGGTAATTTGTCTCTCATGACCTTTTCATTGAAGACCATTGAACCATAAATCTCAGGAATTTTTGTAGCCATTTTAACCTCTCCTTTCGTTTACATCCGCTGTTCTAACGGATTAAAAAAGGCGCTTCGGGTATTGTATACCGCGAAGCGCCTTTGCTTCTAAAATAATCATTATAGTATTGTTTTTCCTTCGTAAAACTGACTTAGTTTTTACAGAAGAAAAAGGCACCTTGGTCATTCACCAAAGCGCCTTTGCTT
The DNA here is from genome assembly GCA_024403515.1 of Lachnospiraceae bacterium. GTDB lineage: Bacteria > Bacillota > Clostridia > Lachnospirales > Lachnospiraceae > UBA1258. The sequence goes on along the minus strand of JAKSRS010000007.1, from coordinate 57,490 downwards.
TTCATGTATTATGTTATATACCTGTATACAATCTTTGTCAATAGGTAATTTTTAGTTTTTTTCAAGAAGAATTCTATCGTTGTCTAACATATGTCCGACATTCTTCTTAAAGGCATTTAAAAGATCTTCACTGGTAAGTTTGCTTCTTTCCTCTCCAGCCACATCAAATACTATATTTCCACTATCCATCATAAGAGTTCTGTTACCATACTCTAAGGCAGACTCAAGATTGTGTGTTATCATCATACAAGTAATATGCTCATCTGCAACAACCTCTTTGGTTATTTTAAGTACCTTTACTGCTGTTGCCGGATCAAGTGCTGCTGTATGCTCATCCAAAAGAAGAAGTCTTGGCGGATTTATAGTAGCCATCATAAGGGTAAGCGCCTGACGCTGACCACCTGATAATAATCCAACCGGCTGCTTCATGCGGTCTTCAAGTCCCATGTCAAGTAAAGATAGCTTTTCTCTAAACATCTGCTTTTCCTTACGCGAGGTTCTTGATAACCAGGAGCCGGATCCGGCAGCCAATGCAAGGTTTTCTTCAACAGTCATTCCCGGAGCACTTCCAAGCATAGGATCCTGGAAAAGACGGCCGATAGTTCTTGATCTTTTATGTTCAGGCATCATGGTAATATCCTGCCCGTCAAGAATTATTCTTCCTTCATCTGTAAAGAAAACACCGCTAATTGCGTTAAACAAAGTAGACTTTCCTGCACCGTTCGATCCAATAATAGTAATGAAGTCACCATCTTCGACATTTAAGGAAAGTCCTTTTAATGCTGTTTTGGCATTTATTGTACCGGGATTAAAGGTTTTGGATATGTTATCAATCTTTAACATTATGCCACCTCCTTACCGGATTTTTTAAGTTCAAGGTTTCTTTTGACCAATCCCATTTTGGATTTTAAGTAAGGACCGGATATGGAAATAATAACGATAACAGATGATACAAGTTTAAGCATATAAGCCGGCATATGGAATCTTAAAGCTATCGTATAAACCAGTCTGAACAAAAATGCACCAATCACTACACCAATTGCTCTTACCGGAATACTCTTCTTTCCAAAGAAAGTATTTCCTATAAGAAGTGATGCAAGTGCAATTGTAACCATACCTGTTCCTATATCTATATTTACAGACTTTTGAGACTGCGAAAGAAGGCATCCTGAAAGGCCTGTAAATGCATTGGCTATAACAAGGCCAATAATAGTTACAAAGGTTGTGTTTATCGATGAAGATTTAACCATAGCAGGATTATTTCCCGTTGCTCTTATTGCAAGTCCAAGCTTCGTATCAAGGAAAAATGACAGAAACAGAATAACTAAAATAACAGCAATGATTGCCACCACAAGCTTATACTGCCCTTCAAGAGGACTTCCTTCCAAAAGGCTATGCATCTTGGTAAAAACTGTTTCAGTTTTATTCAGGTTAAGCAAAGACGAATTTCCCATTACAGCAATGTTCACTGAATACAGGGCCGTATTTACAACTATACCTGCAAGAAGACTGTCGACTCCCATCTTTGTCTGTAAAAAAGCAGTCACAAGACCCGAAAGCATTCCGGCTGCCATGGCTGCAAATATTGCAAGAAAAGGATGACCGGTTAAAGCTACGACTGCGCCAACCGTTGCTCCCAAAGTAAAACAGCCGTCAGTCGAAAGATCACAAACATTAAGCATTGAATACGATAAAAACAATGCCAGTACTGTAAGTGAACTTATAAGCCCCAATTCTAAAGCTGTTTGTAACAAGGGTAAAAAATCGCTCATATAACCAACTCCCATTAATATTACAATTAGTCAGCCCCCACGATGGAAGCTGACTAATTAATAGTATAACATAAGAAAGATCAGATTACTGCTCATCAAAACTTTCTGCTGTCTTAATTTCTTCTACCTTTGTGCAGTAAGGAGCGAACTTTGTCTTTAAATCTTCAAAATCGAATCCGATGGCTGCACATGTCTCGACATTAATTGTTGCTGTACCATTATCAAAAGTCTTTACTGCTGTCTTAGAAACATCGCTTCCCTTAACAAGGATTTCGCAAATCATGTTAGCTGTTTCAACGCCAAGATTAGCATAATCAACGCCGTATCCTAAAAACGCACCATTAAGAGCAAAAGAATCAGCTCCTGTATAGTGAGGAATGCCTGCTGCTGCAAGCGTTTCGTAAATAGATAACTCAGCCTGCATGATTGTGTTATCTGAAGGTGTAAATACTGCATCAACCTTATCAGCTACAAGTTCATTTACTGCAAGCTGTACTTCTGATACGTTAGTTCCGGTTCTTTCTACTACTTCAATGCCCTTAGCTTCAAGAAAAGCTCTGGCGTCATTGATTGCTGTTGTAGAAGAATCCTGACCTGCATCATAGAGAAGACCAACTGTCTTGACATCAGGATTAGCTGCAAAAATAAGGTTCATAATTGCCTTTGTATCAAGATAATCAGATGTACCTGTGATATTTGCTCCGGGAGCTTCAAGTGAATCAACTACTCCACATGCAACAGGATCGGATACTGCTGCGAATACAACAGGAATCTTATTTTCTTCTGTTGCTGACTGCATTGCCATTGCTACCGGTGTTGCTACACCAACCATAAGGTCTGTCTTATCTGCGATAAAGTTTGCAATAATCTGTGACATTACGTTGGCATCTGCATTACAGTTATCATAAGATACTTTAAAAGTAACGTTGTTTTCTTTACCGAGTTCTTCAAGTCTTGCTTTAATGTTATCACATATCTGATTTAAAGATGCATCATCAACATAGTTACAGATACTAACGTTGTATGTTTTGTTTCCGTCTGAAGGTGCATCAGCCTTCTTGTCGGCACATGCCACTAATGAAAGTGCCATTACTGTTGCTACTACTGTAGCTGCGATTCTCTTAAACTTCTTCATTTCTTTTTCCTCCTAATTTCGGGGCGTATTTATTACTGCTACATATTTTTAGCAATAAAAAAAGCCCCATGCAAATTGATTAATTTGCTGGGACAGGAATTCCTGCGGTGCCACCCGGCTTGATATACCTTTAAGTATATCCACTTTGTGCATACCATCATATGCTGACTTTTGATAACGAGGTGCCATCCCCGGCTAACATACTCGGATATAAATCCTTTCCTCTCGCCCTCGGAAATCCATTCGGTTCTGGCTTTAATGCTGCAATCACACCACCTGCAACTCTCTGGGAATAAAGATTCAAAACTTACTCACTTTTCCTCAACGGTTTATTTATATTTAACACGTTACCATGCAAAAGTCAAGATTTTTTCTTTTGCAACAAAAAAGGACTTACTTTAATCTCATCTACTTACCTTTCCCTGTAAAATAGGTTTCGATTAAAGCAAATCCTAATATAAGTCCTTTTTTTACATTTCTTCCATCAGTTTATTCAGCTCAGACTCTGTCTTTTGGCTAAGAAGCATGGCGTCCTCTTTAGTAATCACGCCGCTTTTTAACATTTCTATAAGCATCTCTAGTTTTCCTTGTGTACGCCCTTCGATACGTCCTTCTTCACGTCCCTCTTCGCGTCCTTCTTCGCGTCCTTCTTCGCGTCCTTCTTCGCGCGCATCTCTTTTTATCATCTGCTCTCTCGCTTCAAATGTCATGTCTAATATCATTGTCCTTAACACTCCTTCCCTGTTTTTTACCAAAAAATCACGTAAGATGTCATGTTGAATACAAAAATCTATAGCTGATTCAATCGGTTTTTCCATACCGACGTTATTATATTCTCTTACCTTCTCTACAAATGCGGTATACTGGGACAAAACAGAACAATTATAAAAAATGTTCTTATTGTTACCCGGATTAATATTATAGACTGTACATATGAGTTCTAACTCCGCCTGCTGCGTTTTATTTGCAAACATATCTGACAACCTGAGAGTTTCTCTTTCGGGTCTCTTTTCAACTCCATTATAAAACACAACAAATTTAGGAGTTGGGAGCACTATCGCCCTTCTTCCAAACAGGTCAGCACCTATCTGTTTTATGTACCCTTTATACAAATCACCAACATATATCAGCATTCTTACCGGCATATTGGGATTATATGTAGACTGATGCTCATAAAGATTCAAATACATATCCACAATGAAGGATGCATCGTTCCTTATGGTTAATGAAATACCTCTTTCCAGTACAAAAATGTCTACCATTTGCGGGTCTTTATAGTTTGACCCATTAAGCGCATTATAAACCTCCAATGCGTATTCTTTCTCCTGCATAAGCATAGAGAAAACATCACTCTTGACTTCTTGATTTTCCATATATAGTCCTCCTGTTATTTTCGCAGGAGTTTTTCTCCTGCTTTACGCAGGAAGCTTTATCTATCTGCATCCTGCTTTTAAATTGTTTTGAATTGGTAAGCAAGATTTTCAGATATCTAAAGAATATTAGAATAATTAAGAAATCATGTTATAAAACATTGATAAAAGATGAAATTCTGCTTAATGAAACTATATCATTATGATAACCATAATACAAGAGAAAAAGCCTGCCACTTTCGTGACAGGCTTTTTGATTTATTTCATTTACGCTCGGGTGAAACCAAATGTCTGCTTCGCAGCCGCTTGGTTTCCTTCCTCTAATTCATAAAACTCTGCCGCTTCGCGGCAGCCGTCGCTGCGCGACTTGTTGTTTTATTTCATTTACGCTCGGGTGAAACCAAATGTCTGCTTCGCAGCCGCTTGGTTTCCTTCCTCGCTAAAAAATGGTAGAGACCTTAATGGTCTGTTCTTCAAGAACGTCTAAAAGAAGTTTTACTGTATCAAGCGATGTGAAGAGTGTCACACCGTTCTGGGTTGCACAGTTACGAATTGCTACACCATCTCCGTTATGGATACCTGACAAAATGGCACGGGTATTAATAACGTAAGATACTGATCCTGACTTAATAGCATCAAGGATTTCTTCAGACCCTTCGCTTATCTTCTTCTTTACGCGGGCTTTGATACCGTAGTTATGGAGGTACTCAGCAGTAAGAGAAGTTGCTTCGATATTAAATCCCATATCGTAGAATCTCTTAATAATTGGCATACCTTCTGCTTTATCTTCATCGGCAAGAGATACTATTACTGTTCCGTAGTTTATAAGTTTGATTCCTGAAGCAGTTAGTGCTTTATAAACAGCACGATGAAGCTTCTCATCATATCCTATAGCTTCACCCGTTGACTTCATTTCAGGTGAAAGGTAAGCGTCCATTCCTTTTAACTTGCTAAATGAGAATGCGGGTGCCTTAACACACCAGCGTTTGCTCTCTTCAGGATATAATCCGAATATACCCTGCTCTTTTAAAGAGATTCCAAGAATACACTTGGTCGCTATATCTGCAAGTGAATAACCTGTCGCCTTTGAAAGGAAAGGTACTGTACGTGATGATCTGGGGTTAACTTCAATAATGAAGACATTATCCTCATCATCAACAATGAACTGTATGTTGAAAAGTCCAACGATTCCAATTCCAAGGCCTAACTTCTTGGCATAAGTAAGAATGGTTCCCTTTACTTTATCTGAAATAGAGAAAGGCGGGTAAACACTTATTGAGTCTCCTGAATGTACACCTGTTCTTTCAACAAGTTCCATAATACCGGGAACAAATACGTCTACGCCATCACAAACTGCGTCTACTTCGACTTCTCGACCCCTGATATATTTATCTACCAATACAGGCTTATCTACGTCAACTTCAACCGCTGTTTTTAAGTAGTGACGCATATCAGCTTCTTTGGAAACAATCTGCATTGCACGTCCACCAAGAACAAAGCTTGGACGAACAAGAACCGGATATCCGATTTCCTCGGCTGCCTTAACACCATCTTCGATGTTTGTGACAGCCATACCCTTAGGCTGTGGAATATCAAGTTCGAGAAGAACCTTTTCAAACGCATCTCTGTTTTCAGCTCTTTCAATGGCATCACAATCTGTACCTATAATCTTAACACCATACTCCATCAAAGGCTCTGCAAGGTTAATAGCTGTCTGTCCGCCTAAAATAGCGATAACACCTTCAGGCTTCTCTATATCGATAATATTGACTACATCTTCAACACATAAAGGCTCAAAGTATAGCTTATCGGATGTGGTATAGTCTGTTGATACAGTTTCAGGGTTATTGTTAATAATAATAGCCTCGTAGCCAAGTTCCTTAATTGTCTTAACTGCGTGTACTGTTGAATAGTCAAATTCAACACCCTGACCAATTCTGATAGGACCGGAACCAAGAACTATAATCTTTCTTTTGTCCGAAATAATTGTTTCATTTTCATCTTCGTAAGTTGAATAGAAATAAGGAACATATGACTTAAACTCAGATGCGCAGGTATCAATCATCTTGTAGACCGGCATAATCTTAGCTTCTTTTCTCATATCAAAAATCTGATGAGCAGTCATATTCCATAAAAGTCCGATTTCACGATCTGAAAATCCCATTTCCTTGGCACGATACAAAACATCCATATCGCCCTTGTTTGAAGAAACTTCCTTTTCCATCTCAACAATGTTTCTAAACTTGCGGATAAAGAAAACGTCCATTCCTGTAATAAGAGCAATCTCATCTTCGGAAACTTCACGTCTTAAAAGTTCAGCAATGGCATAAATTCTGTCATCTGTACCTATCTTAATATATGACTTTAATGAATCTGTTGACTCTTTATCAAACTTTGCACTGTGAAGGTGGAACACACCTATTTCAAGACTTCGGATTGCCTTAAGAAGACTTTCCTCGATTGTTCTACCAACACTCATTACTTCACCGGTAGCCTTCATCTGTGTACCAAGTGTATTGTTTGCGTCATTGAACTTATCAAAGGGGAAACGAGGCATTTTAGATACCACGTAGTCAAGTGAGGGTTCAAATGATGCAGGTGTGTTTGCAAGTGCAATTTCTTCAAGATGCATACCAACCGAAATCTTGGCTGAAACTCTGGCAATGGGATAACCACTGGCCTTAGACGCAAGGGCTGATGATCTTGAAACTCGAGGATTAACCTCAATAAGGTAATAATCAAATGACTTGGGGTCAAGGGCAAACTGTACGTTACATCCACCCTCAATTTCAAGTGCACGAATAATCTTTAAAGCAGATGTTCTAAGCATCTGGTACTCTTTATTTGTAAGTGTCTGTGAAGGACAAACTACCACAGAATCACCGGTGTGGATACCAACAGGGTCGATATTTTCCATGTTGCAAATTGTGATAGCTGTGTCATTAGCATCACGCATTACTTCATATTCAATTTCCTTGTAGCCCTTAACACTCTTTTCAACAAGTACCTGATGAACAGGCGAAAGAACGAGAGCGTTTTTCATTATTTCTCGAAACTCTTCTTCGTTCTCAACAAATCCACCACCTGTACCGCCAAGTGTGAAGGCAGGACGTAAAACCAAAGGATATCCGATCTCCTTGGCTGCTTCTAAACCTTCTTCCATGGTATTGGCAATAATGGAAGGTAAAATAGGTTCTCCTATACTTAAGCATAGTTCCTTGAATAAATCGCGGTCTTCGGCTCTTTCAATACTTTCAATCTTGGTGCCCAAAAGTTCAACACCACATTCTTTTAATACACCCTTTTTTTCAAGCTGCATGGCAAGATTAAGACCGGTCTGACCACCAATTCCGGGAAGAATTGCGTCAGGACGCTCCATTCGAATAATCTTAGCCATGAATTCGAGATTCAAAGGCTCCATATAAATTTTATCTGCAATAACTTCGTCAGTCATGATAGTTGCAGGGTTAGAGTTACAAAGCACAACTTCATATCCTTCTTCGCGAAGTGCAAGGCAGGCCTGTGTTCCGGCATAATCAAACTCTGCAGCCTGACCAATAATAATGGGACCGGAACCAATAACAAGGATTTTCTTTAAGTCCGTTCTCTTAGGCATCTTATTTTCCCTCCTTGTTTTCTTTCATATTTTTAATAAATACATCAAATAAATAAGAACTGTCTTCAGGGCCGGGTGCTGATTCAGGATGATACTGAACAGAGAACACCTTGTCCTTAACACATTCCACACCTTCAATTGTATTATCAAGAAGGTTAATATGTGTCATTTCGAGACCTGTCCCAGCCAGTGTTTCTTCTTTTACAGCAAAAGAATGATTCTGGGATGTGATTTCAATCTTACCGGTCTTTAAGTTCTTAACAGGATGGTTTCCACCACGATGACCAAACTTAAGTTTATAAGTCTTGGCACCATAAGCAAGCGAAATAATCTGATGGCCTAAGCAGATACCAAAAATCGGCACCTTGCCTATAAGATTTTTTATGGCTTCTATGGTTTCCACGCAGCTTTCAGGGTCACCGGGGCCATTTGAAATGAATACACCATCAGGTCCATATTTTAATATATCTTCAGCCGATGTATTGTAGGGAACAACTGTCACCTGGCAACCATGCTTGGATAATTCTCGAACAATATTTTCCTTCATACCGCAGTCGATTGCTACAACCCTATTCAAAGGATATTTTTCAGAGTCTGTAGGATTGGCTTCAACTACTCTTACAGTCTTAGTACTAACCTTGGATACAGCATCTGTTGCAGGAACCCATGCTTTTAATTCTTCCAAAGCCTTGGATGAATCAACACTCTCATCTACAATGTAGGCTTTACAGGAACCAAAATTTCTTATGTGTCTTGCAAGCTTTCTTGTGTCAACGCCTTCAAGACCGACAACTCCATACTTCTCCATAATTTCAGCCAAAGTGTTTTTATATCTGAAATTGGAAGGTTCATCACAGTATTCTTTAACTACCATACCGGAAATTGTAGGAACCAGTGTTTCATAGTCTTCATCACACATTCCATAGTTACCGATAAGCGGGTATGTCATAACTACTGACTGATATGTATATGAAGGATCCGAAATAATCTCCTGGTATCCCACCATAGATGTGTTGAAAACAAGTTCAACCATTTTGTTTTCTTTAGAACCAAAACTGTATCCTGCGTATTCAGAACCATCTTCTAACAGGATTTTTTTGCGAAGTCTGTTCTCCATTTTTTAGTCCTTTCAATTAAGCTTTTAGTCCGGATAATTATTGTCGAAGCAGGCTTTGCATATAGGAAGATCTCCTGTCATATAGGAAAAATCATCTAAACTCATATAACCTAGTGAGTCTGCTCCAATCTTATTCTTTATTTCTTCTACCGAATATTCATTGGCAATAAGTTGTGAATTATCAGGTACATCAGTTCCATAATAACACGGAAATAAGAAAGGTGGTGAACTAATTCTTACATGAACTTCCAAAGCGCCCGCCTCTCTCATCATTGTAATAAGATTTGCTATTGTTGTGCCACGTACAATTGAGTCGTCAATCAGTACAACTTTCTTGCCTTTAACAACACTTTCTATAACCTTAAGTTTCATATGAACAGCTGAAACACGCTCTTCCTGTGTGGGCTTTATAAATGTTCTTCCCACATAGTTATTCTTGGAAAAAGCAAGTTTAAAAGGAATATTTGATTCTTCCGAATAACCAACAGCTGCAGTAAGTCCTGATTCAGGTACACCTGTTACTACATCTGCATCGACAGGAAATCTTCTTGCCAAAGCTCTTCCGCCACGAACTCTTGCGTCATAAACACTTATTCCATCGATAATGGAATCGAGTTTTGCAAAATAAATATATTCAAAAACACAATGTGCCTTTTTGTCCCTGCTGTTTATCATCTGAGATGTAATGCCGTCTTTGGTTATAGTAACCATCTCACCCGGCTTTATATCTCTAACTATTTTGGCCCCAACAGCTGTCAACGCTGTACTTTCAGATGCCATATAATAAACATCCCCGGCTTTTCCCAGAATAAGAGGTTTTAATCCCAAAGGATCTCTTACGCCAACAAGTTTCTGGGGACTTAAAATAAGAAGTGCATAGCCACCCTTTATTCTTTTTGTCACCTTTCCTACAGCCTCTTCAATTGAACCGCAAGACATTCTTTCTTTAGCAATGCTGTAAGCTATAACTTCCGAATCGGTTGTTCCATTAAAAGCAGCACCTTCATCTATAAGTTCATTACGAATCTCTTCGGAGTTTGTAATATTACCGTTATGAACAAGAGCAAGCGTACCCTTGGCATAATTAAGAAATATGGGTTGCGCATTTTCAACACAGCTTGCACCGGTTGTCGAATACCTTACATGACCTATTCCGATGTTTCCTCGAAGCTTGGCCATAACATCATCATGAAAGATTTCACTTACAAGTCCCATTCCCTTGTGAGCACAGATATTTCCAATCGGTCCAAATGTATCACATACTGCAATACCGGCTGATTCCTGACCCCTGTGCTGAAGAGCAACCAAACCAAAATAAATCAGCTTGGAAGCGTTAATCTTTTCGGGACTCCATACTCCAAATACCCCACACTCTTCGTGTAATTCGTCTTCGTAAATACTCATCAAAAACCTCCTGGGCAAAAAAAGAAGGCACTTAGGGTAACACCTAAGCGCCTTTGCTTCATAGGTAGTGTAAATCAAGACATTTTCTTTGTCAACGAAAAAGCCGTTTACTTTTTTAAGCTTATTTTAGGATTTAGTTCCATTCTATTTAGCAACAGACGGATTTCCAAGTTTTTCTTTGTAAAAATCAATAATAATCTTCCATACATCGTCCTGGAAAAACATTACATCTGCGTGATCAGCACCTTCAATTTCGACAATTGTAAGTTCTACGCTGTTCTTTTCATATTCCTTAGCTATTTCAAGGCTCTGCTTGAACGGTACTGTCTTATCGCTGTTTCCATGAATAATCATTGTTGGAGGAGCAGCTTTTGTAACCATCGAAATAGGACAGTTCTTCAAGGCGCGTTCTTTTTCATTATATACATTAAAGCCCATCATCAAAGAATCATATGATCTTGATGCCTGTATTTCATTATCACAGTCCATCGTTGTCATATTAACAACCGGATACCAGGGAAGACAGGCCTGAACCTTACTTGACTGATCAAGGTAAGCGCCAACCTCGTGTTCCTTATTAGCATCAAGCGCTGCCATAAGCGCCAGATACCCGCCGGCAGATTCTCCGGATACTCCGAAGTGGTCTTTATCAATATTGTATCTTTCGGCATAGTGTCTTAAATATCTTATTGCTGCCTTTACATCGCAGACACTTGAAGGATACTGAGCAATATTACTTGTGCGGTAAGACACGCTCGCAACCACAAAACCTTCTCTTGCAAGCTGGCTTAAATACGCAAGATGGGCTGATTTATCAAATGTCATAAATCCTCCGCCGCAAATCCAGACTATGCAAGGATAAACCTTTGTTTTGTCTTCCGGATAAATAATATCCATTTTAAGGTCCATTCTTGTGTGACCATACCAGTAATCAACCTGGGCAAAAGAAACATCAGTGGCCACTGTATACTGTGGCTTTAAAACAGGAACATTAATCTTTTTAATCATATTAAATACCTCTCATTTTTGTTTTCCCCACCAAAAATAATTTTAGTCACACTTACTATGTCCCTGCAAGGTTTTTTTTAAGCAGAATACAAATTCAGCTTGCAATATCTGTTCCTCATAGTTGCACTTTTTTGCCTTAACACACACTTCTTACCACATTAACATTTTTTTAACGCTTTTTTCGTTAGTTTTCGTTGATTTCTCTTGCTTTATTAATTTAATGACATTATATTGATTATGTGAGTAGCATTTGCTACCAAGACTATTATCCCAAGTAGTAGTTTGATTTTTTTGCACAGAGCCTGTGGATTCCCGCCACAGGCTCAACCCTTTTATAGGTATTTTCAATCTCTGTTTCTGGCCTTAAAAGTGTCAAAATAGAATAAGAGAGCACTTGGCTCTCTTATACATTCTCTTTCTGATTAATAATGTATTTCATCTTATACACTCTCTAATCACTAAATTGTATAGTCCATGCAGGTTCTTTTAGCTGTAAAAGGTCTCACCTTAGTATCAGCAACATGAACATGAAGTGGATTACTTGCATATGCCTTTAATGCTTCTTCACTTTCAAAAGTTGAATCAAGCATCAAATCGCAGTTAGAACTGCGTAGAGGCGCAATGTTTACCTTAATATCAACAAGGCCATCAATCTGACCTTTTAATCCTTCAAGACCTTCTTTAATACCGGCCTTGATTTCCTCCATCTGATGGCCACAGTATTCGTCCTTAAGGGTCCACAAAATTACATGCTTTACCATATGATTTCCCCTAATCAATTTTTCTATAATTTTAGCACGAATTAACCGCAATTTACAACTGTTATCGACAAAAAAGTGCAATATATACACCAAATTTTGCAATAGACACTAGATATTGTAAAAAGCCCCCTGATAAATCAGGGGGCTTAGAAGCTTACCAATAATTCAATTAGTCAGCGATATCAGCGAACATAAAGTACCAGTAACCATAAGCTGAGTGCCATGATCCTGTAATCTTAGGGCTCTGAAGCCAGAAGTCACTGTAGTAAGCTACAGGGATACATCCTGCGTCAGCCATAAGAATATCTTCTGCCTGGTGAAGAGCTGCTGATCTTTCTGTTGTGTCAAGAGTTGTTCTTGATACATCGATTGCAGCATCAAATTCAGGATTGTTGTACTTACCATCATTGTTACCGTTTGATGAGTAAAGAAGTTCAATCATGTTTGAAGGATCTGCGTAGTCGCCAACCCAACCGTTACGAGCGATTTCGTAGTCACCTGAACGACGCATAGGTGTGAATGAAGCCCATTCAACAACGTTTACTTCAAGTGTAATACCGATTTCAGCCCAAGCCTGCTGTAAGTATTCAGCAACAGCCTTGTGGTAACCTGCATCGTTAGTTGTGTATGTAAGAGTAGGAAGACCTTCACCATCAGGATATCCAGCTTCTGCAAGAAGTTCCTTAGCCTTAGCAAGGTTTGCATCGTAGTCAGAGTTATCAATGTAAGGCTTTCCACCGTTAGCATTTTCTAAGAAGTCTCCGCCCTTAGGATCTGACCAACCGGGGCCCATGAAGTTTGTAGCTGCAGTGTATGTACCCTGCATGATTGTTCCTGCAACATATTCACGATCGATTGCAAGGCTTAATGCCTGACGAAGAAGTGAATTGTCAAAAGGAGCTTTTGATGTGTTAACACTTACATAGTAAGTACCAATGATAGGTTCAATTGAAAATTCTGAATTTCCAACAAGTGAAGGAATTTCTTCTGTAGGAACGTCCTTAATCATAAGTACGTCGCCTGTCTGGTATGCACTGTAAGCAGCGTTTGAATCTTCAATAAGATTCCACATAATTCCGCCAAGCTTGATTGCATCTTTGTTCCAGTAGTAAGGGTTCTTTTTCATAAGAATGTAAGAACCGGGTACCCATTCTGATACGTAGAAAGGTCCGTTAGAAACGTATGTAGAAGGATCGATAGCCCAAGCATCTCCGTTTGCTTCGATAGTTGCTGACTGAACAGGGCTAAGTGTAGCAAATGCTGCTAAAGAACCGAAGTAAGGGCAAACGTTTGCAAGCTTAACTTCAAGTGTCTTGTCATCAAGTGCTGTTACACCAAGAGCTTCTAAGTTACCGTTGATAGCTTCATCGAAACCTTCAACCATACCAAGAACTGTTTCAGCGTAAGGAGCTGCTGTGTTAGGATCACATACTCTTCTCCAGCTATATACGAAATCGTTAGCTGTTAAGTCTGAACCATCTGACCACTTAAGGCCATCTCTTAAATGGAATGTCCATGTAAGACCGTCTTCTGTTACATCGTAAGTTTCAGCCTGTCCGGGAGCAAGGCTTCCGTCCTGAGCTACTGTAAGAAGACATTCAAAGTTGTGGAGTATCATGTTTCCTCCATCAACAGCACTGTTAAGTGCGGGGTCGATTGTTTCGGGATCAGGTCCAACCTGAACAGAAAGGATCTTTCCGTCAACATTTTCAAGGGGCTCAGCAGTAGCTTCGTTATCTGTATTTGAAGATTCTGAAGCTGCAGGAGCCTGAGTGTTGTCGCTTGATGAAGCAGGTGTGCTTCCACAAGCTACAAGGCTTGCAGCCATAACAGCTGTAAGTACAAGCGCGATAATTCTCTTTTTCATTATCACTAACCTCCTTAGATATATTATAAACAACGTGCAGTTAATCACGTGGCTTATCAAAATTAATTAGTTGCATGCATCAAGATTATGGCATGCTGCATAGTGGCCGGCAGAAACCTCTTTAAACTGAGGAACTTCGCAAGCACATCTTTCTGTAGCGTACTTGCATCTTGTCCTAAATCTGCATCCGCTGGGAGGATTAAGAGGACTTGGTACGTCTCCTTCGAGAACAATTCTCTTACTCTCTCTTGCAATCTTAGGATCAGCAATCGGAATTGCTGAAATAAGACTCTTTGTATAAGGATGAACCGGATGACTTGTTATTTCAAAGCTGTCAGCAAGTTCTACCATTCTACCAAGGTACATAACACCAATATTCTTGGAAATATGCTTTACGATTGAAAGATCATGAGCAATGAAAAGGTAAGTAAGTCCCATTTCATTTTGAAGATCCTCAAACATATTTACTACCTGGGCCTGAATCGAAACATCAAGCGCAGATACGGGTTCATCACAAACGATAAAATCAGGTCTTACTGCAAGTGCTCTTGCGATACCAACTCTCTGCCTCTGTCCGCCTGAAAATTCGTGAGGATATCTATTGGCATGCTCGGAGTTAAGTCCAACTCTTTCAAGCATTTCAATAATCATGTCATATCTGTCCTGCTTACTTGAAGCAAGCTTATGAGCATCAATTGCTTCGCCAACAATATCAGCTACTGTCATTCGAGGGTCAAGGCTTGCGTAAGGGTCCTGGAATACGATCTGCATTCTTTTGCGGAACTCATCCATCTTGGCAAATTTCTTGTTTTCCACATCGAAAATAACGTTGTTATCAAATTCAAAACGTCCGCCTGTTGGCTCATATAATCTTAAAAGTGATCTACCTGTCGTTGTCTTTCCGCATCCGGATTCGCCTACAAGTCCTAATGTCTCACCTTTATTGATAGTAAAATTAACATCATCTACAGCCTGAATGAATCTTTTATTCTTTCCGTGTCCGCCTGCCGGGAAGTACTGCTTTAAATGCTCAACTTTAATAAATTCGTTACTCATTTGCTTCCCCCTTCTCCATCATTTCTTTCTGATTTAACCAGCAGTGAGTGTAATGAACTTCATCAAACACTGCTTTAGGAGGCATCTGTCGTAAGCAAATCTTCATACATGCCTCACAGCGGGGAGCAAAAGGACATCCTGCCGGTGGATTAAGTAAATCGACCGGTGTTCCTTCAATAGGAACAAGTCTTTCATGCTCTGTGGCATCAAGACGTGGAATAGAACGGATAAGTCCTTTGGTATACATGTGCTTGGGATTGTAGAAAATATCATCGGTTGTGCCGTATTCAATAATACGTCCAGCATACATAACTGCAATTCTGTCGCACATGCTTGCAACGACGCCAAGGTCGTGTGTAATCATTATGATTGCCATTCCAAGCTTTTCTTTAAGTTCCATCATAAGCTCAAGAATCTGAGCCTGAATTGTAACGTCAAGAGCTGTCGTAGGTTCGTCAGCGATAAGAAGCTTAGGTTCACAGGCAAGAGCAATAGCAATCATTACTCGCTGTCTCATACCACCTGAAAGTTCGTGAGGATACTGCTTAAGTCTCTTGCTTGGTTCATTGATACCTACAAGTTCAAGAAGTTCCTTGGCTCTTTCTTTGGCTTCTTTTCTTGTTTTATCAGTATGAAGCATAATAACTTCAACTATCTGATTTCCAATAGTATAAACCGGATTAAGACTTGTCATCGGATCCTGGAAAATGATAGACACTTCAGATCCTCTGATTTTTCTCATCTCTCGTTCTGTCATATTTTCAATCTGGTGGTCATTGAACATAAGTGAACCACCAATTAGTTTTCCGGGATTAGCTGTAAGTCCCATAAGTGAATATGCAGTTACAGACTTTCCGGAACCGGATTCACCAACAATGCCCAAAACTTCACCGGGCTCAAGGTGAATTGATACATCATTTAATGCTTTAACCTCTCCTGCCGGAGTAAAGAAGGAAAGGCGCTCGTTTTTTATGTCTACTAAATATTTATCTGACATCTTCTTATACCTTCCTTATTTCTTCATCTTAGGGTCAAATGCATCTCTAAGTCCGTCACCTAAAAGGTTAAAACTTAAAATAATCAAACTGATTGTTACAGCAGGGATAAAGAGCAAATGAGGATGTGAATTAATACCGTTAAGTCCTGCACTTGCTAAACTTCCCAATGAAGGAAGCGGCACAGCAACACCAAGTCCTAAGAAACTTAAAAAGCTTTCAGTAAAGATTGATGAAGGAATCTGAAGTGTTGTTGTAACAATAATTGTTCCGATACAGTTTGTTAATAAATGCTTTTTGATTATCTTGCCGTTCTTAACACCTAAAGCTCTTGCAGCTGTAACGTAGTCACTTTCTTTTAATGTAAGAATCTGGCTACGAATCATACGAGCCATACCTACCCAGTATAAAAGAGCAAAAACTATAAAGATGGAAATAAGGTTGGTTCCAAGAGTCTTTACCCAGCCAAACCCGGGAACTGATGCCAGTGTCTCTAAAGGTGCTTTTAAGGCAAAGGATAAAAGTACAATCAGCAAAACGTCCGGAACTGTATAAATGATATCTACAATTCTCATCATAATCAGATCGACCCAACCACCGAAGAAGGCTGCAATGGAACCATAAATTGAACCGATAACAAGGATAATGGCTGTAGCAACAAGACCTACTAAAAGTGAAATCTTACTACCCATCATTACACGAATGGCGTAATCACGTCCCATATTGTCGGTACCAAAGATGTGAGGGAATACCTTTTCACCAGCTTCTATTCTTGCAAGTTCCTTGGCTGAATACTGCATGGGTGCAAGGTTATTAGCTCCCTTAATCTGCTGTTCATATGAATAAGGATAAAACATAGGAACAATAAATGAAAAAATCATTACTATAATAATAACCGCGATTGAAACCATAGCGATTTTATTTTTTCTAAGTCTTCTGAAACCATCCTTCCAGAAGCTAACGCTTTCGCGCATAATAACCTGACTTTGCTTCTCTTCTTCTGTAGCGGGAAGAAAATCTTCAGGCTTAATATCTAATTGAAAACTTAATGGATTCTGTTTCATCTTCTTCTCCTACTTTAACTTGATTCTAGGGTCAATTATCTTGTAAACAATATCAACAATAACGTTCATAACAACAATGAGTGTTGCAAGGAAAATTGTTGTTCCCATGATTAAAGTGTAATCACGTCCTGAGATTGCTCCGATAAATTCACCGCCAAGTCCGGGGATAGTGAAGATTTTTTCAACTACGAAACTACCTGTAACTGTATATGCAAGGAGGGGGCCTACATAAGTTACAACAGGAAGAATAGCGTTTCTAAGCGCATGCTTAAATAACTGCTTCTTTCCGGAAAGACCTTTGGCTTTAGCTGTTCTCATGTAATCCTGTCCCAGAGCATCAAGCATTGATGATCTCATAAGTCTCATAATGTAAGCTGTAGGGTAAAAAGAAAGTGCCGCTACAGGCATAATGTAATGCTTAGGTGATGTAAGTCCAAGAGTTGGCAACCATCTTAACTTAACACCAAACAAATACATAAGAAGTGTACAAATTACGAAACCGGGAACAGCTATACCAAGAGTAGAAATAACACTGATTAAACCGTCCATAAATTTACCCTGTTTAAGTGCTGCAACACATCCGAGCACTACGCCAACAATGAGTGATACCAAAACAGAAATGCCACCAACTCTTGCTGATACAGGGAACTTCATTGTGATAATACCGATAACGGTACGACCTCTCTGCTTTAAGCTGTCGCCGAAATCACCATGAAGTGCATCAGTCATGTATGTAAGATACTGCTGACTTAAGGGTTTATCCAAACCATATTTAGCTTCCAGCGCCTTTGTTGCTGCCGGACTAATAGCCTTCTCTGATAAAAACGGTCCACCGGGAACAGCATTCATCAAAAAGAAGGTAAGTGTTGCTACTGCCCAAATGGTCAGAATAGCAAGCAAAACTCTCTTTAAAATATACTTTGCCATAGCCAACTCCTTAGATTCTATATCTCGTTAGCGCGCTATAGCTTAAACGTTTTACCACATAACCAATGCAATGCATAACCAATGTAACACTTTTAAGTATTAAAGCGCGATTTGCAAAATAATAAGGTGCTTCATCGCCAAAATCTGCACCTCTTCGTACAATCAAAAACTCGATATATAAAAATTAACACTACTAATATAGCACAAAAAAATTGCTTGTCAATATTAGGAATATCTTCCTATATTGTAAAAAAGAACACAGCCTCTCAAATCTTTGAGAAGCTGTGATTTTTGTTATGCTTCGCTACCAATAGCCTCCACATTATAGGGTGTAGCCTGGTATACGTAGTAGTTAAGCCAGTTAGTATAAAGAAGCTGTCCGGTTGATCTCCAGTTCACGATTGGAGCCTTACTTGGATCATCATCAGGGAAATAGTTTACGGGAACTTTAGGGTTCATTCCCTTGTTTAAATCTCTGAAGTACTCGTTTGACAAGGTATCCGCATCGTATTCAGCATGAAGGCCAACAAAGAACTTTCTTGAATCAACAGTTTTTACAATAGCCACTCCTGCTTCATCAGAATATGCCATTAATTCAAGTTCCGGTGTAGCCTCAATCTTTTCTTTTGCTATCCCCATTGCTCTTGAATGAGGAGCCCAGAATTCATCATCAAAGCCTCTGAATAAAGGTGAAGTAGGCTTTAAAATGTGGTGCTTGTAAACACCTGAAAGTTTCTCTTCTCTATCATATCTTTCAAGACCATAGTAGTAATAAAGCGCTGCAAAGCAGGCCCAGCAAAGATAAAAGGTACAATGAACATGGGTCTCGGCCCAGTCAAAAATCTGGCACATCTCTTCCCAGTAAGCTACGTCCTCAAATTTAACATAATCAAGAGGGGCACCTGTAATAATCATGCCGTCAAACTTTCTGTCTTTAATCTTATCAAAGGTTGTGTAAAAAGACTCAAGATGGTTGGCATCAACATGTGTAGGTGTATAGCTTTGTGTCTGTAAAAGCTCAACATTTACCTGCAATGGGCTATTTGAAAGTTTTCTTAATAACTGAGTTTCTGTAATCTCTTTGTTGGGCATAAGGTTAAGAATCAAAACATTCAAGGGTCTTATGTCCTGGTGCATAGCACGAAGTTCAGTCATTACAAATATATTTTCACTTTCTAGAATTGCCTGTGCGGGCAATGAATCCTGTATTTTAATTGGCATTTTCTTTACTCCTTAATCTAAATATTTACTAACAAATTCCGCTTCCGACATTATCGGAATGCCAAGTTCCTTGGCTGTTTTGTTTTTGGAAGAAGCACTTTCAATGTCATTATTTACCAATATAAAGGTGTTTTTAGAAACACTTGACGCTGCCTTGCCGCCCTTTAACTCTATAGCTGCCACAAGGTCCTTACGATTGGAAAATAGATTGAGACTTCCGGTTATGACTACAGTCTTACCTGCCAGTTCACCGGATAAGTCAGCGGCTTCTTCCTTTCGCATTCGTACAAGCTCCAAAAGATTCCTTACCGAAAGCATGTTACTATCTTTTAAGAAATACTGGGTAAAGGATTTGGCTATAACTTCTCCTATATTGTCTATCGCCGCAAGTTCATCATACGTAGCAGCAATGACCTTATTTATATCGTTATCAAATGCCCTGCAGATAATCTTAGCATTGGACAGGCCAACATTTAATATTCCAAGAGAATATATAAAGTTTGCAATTGAAACATCAAGCGCCTTATCTGCACTTTCAATAAGCTTATTATAGGACTTTTCTCCAAAGCCTTCCAAATTAACTATTGAATCTTTATATCTTGAAAGTTTGAATAAGTCACTATACTCTTTCACAAATCCTTCTTCGACAAACTTTTCCAAAGTAGCTTCAGATAAGCCGTCAAAGTTCATTGCATCACGACTTACAAACAAAGAAAATTTCTTAATCTGTTTAGCCGGGCAGTCTTCGTTCGTACAGTAAAGGCTTTTAGCCTCTTTAATTGCTCTAATCTCAGTTTTACCACCACAGCAAGGGCATGTGCCAGGAACCGTATAGTTTCCTGATTTGGTCAGATTTTCTGCTATCTGGGGAATTATCATATTGGCCTTAAAGACAAGAATCTCGTCACCAATTCCAAGTTCTAACCCTTCCATAACAGAAATGTTGTGAATACTTGCCCTGCTTACGCTTGTTCCTTCAAGTTCAACTGTATCAAAAATAGCAACAGGATTAATAAGCCCTGTTCTCGAAGGACTCCATTCAATCTCTCTTAACACGGTTTTAGCAGTTTCATCCTGCCATTTAAAAGCTATTGAATCACGTGGAAACTTTGCTGTTCGTCCTAGCCCCTGTGAATATTCGATGTCATCATATGTAACAACCAGACCATCCGAAGGAATTTCATAGTCTTTAATCTTTTCAGCAAAATACTTTACCCTGTCTGCTATGCTTTTACCTGTTTCAACGTAGTATTCTACAGTTTCAAAGCCTAGCGAAGATAAAAATTCTACCTGCTCACTCTTTTTAACAAATTCCTTGCCTTCAATATCAACCAGTGTATAGGCAATTAGTCTTACATGTCTTGAAGCTGTAACTTCGCTATTTAGCTGTCTTACTGAACCGGAGCAAAGGTTACGGGGATTTTTGTACTGGTCTTCAGGATTGTCAATCGCTTCGTTGACCTTCTCAAAGTCAGGATATGAAATAACAGCCTCGCCTCTAACAATCAGTTTACCCTTGAATGCAATCTTTAAAGGAAGATTTACAAAGGTTTTAGCGTTAGGAGTAACAACTTCTCCAACCTCACCGTTACCTCTGGTAACAGCCTTAGAAAGCTCACCGTTTTCGTAAGTTAAAACCATTGTAAGTCCGTCTAATTTCCAACTGATAAGAGCTTCGTTTTCTCCCACAAAAGCTGACAGCTCTTCAACGCTTTTGGTTTTATTTAGTGAAAGCATTGGCTTTTCGTGTGTTTCTTTAGGAAGAAAATCTACGGCAGCATAACCAACCTTTGAAGTAGGGCTGTTGGCCATATGAATCTCGCACTCTTCTTCAAGCGCCACAAGTTCATCATACAAAGCATCGTATTCAAAGTTCGACATTATTTCTTCATCTTTAGAATAATAGCTGTCGCTTGCCTTGTTTAAGATTTCAACCAGTTCTTTTATTCTGTTAATCTTTTCCTCTGTTTTTGCCATATACAGCATCCTTCAAACTAGTAGTTTCGTCGTTATTAAGTACTCGGTACTGTCCTGGCTTTAAGCCGCCTAAAGTAACATTTAGCACCCTCACTCTTTTTAGTGAAACGACTTTATAATCAAAATTTGCACACATACGTCTGATTTCACGGTTCATTCCTTCTGTTAAAGTTATGGCAAAAGAAGTTTTCCCGATACGTTTAACTGTGGCTTTCTTGGTTTTTCTTTTTAAATCATTAAGATATACGCCTTCAGCCATCTTTTCAAGAATAGAGTCAGGTATATACTTATTGACCTCGACAACATATTCTTTTTCATGATTGTTCTTGGCCCTCATCATGGAATCGATAAGATCACCATCATTGGTCATTATTAAAAGACCTTCCGAATCCTTATCAAGACGACCTGCGTAAGTCATTCGTTCTTTATATTTAAACACATCATAAATCGTAAGTTCTGCATGCTCATCTCTTTCAGTGCAGGTTACACCTACAGGTTTATAGAAGGCTATAACTGTAGATTTTTCGGGAAGTTTTATAAGTCGGCTTCCTACCTTAACGCTGTCTGATGGCAAAACCCTGTCGCCGGTTTTGGCAACTTTGCCGTTTAAGGTAACTTTTCCCTGCTCAATCAGTTTATCAGCATCTCGTCTTGAACAAATCCCTGCTGAAGCTATAAATTTGTTAAGTCTTATTCCATCATTTTCCGGCATTTCTGTTTCTCTTTCTAACCATAAAACTATAGTAGCCTGTACCTCTGAAATCTTCACGATCCCAAATAGCCGCAATTTCATAAATGTAGGCACTATCATTTTCAACTATAAGTGTATAAGGAAAAATCATTTCACTGGGGATTTCAATTTCCTCATACTCTTCATACTGTGCTCTTCTTTCAATAGTCTCGCTAAGACTGCGATCCTCTTCATCAAACTCAGGATCGTTAAGCGATGCATCGTATCTTCGTACATAGATAAGTTTATCCGGTTTTACCGCAAAATCAAAAGTTAACTTCGTTTTCTTTGTGAAGAACACTTCAACAAACTTATCATATACCATATCGATAGGATGACTCGAATCAGCTACAGCGCTTGACCATTCTTTGGCATTTACCGCATAGCTGAAATTGTAGGCATACGGAACAACATTTATACTTCCGTATGGAGAAGAAACCCTGACGTCACAGGGGCTCTTTAAAGTTGCATTAATTGTTTCAAGATTGTCAGCTGATCCACATGAAGTAAAGCTTAAACATACTACAAAAACTGCAATCAGACAAAACAAACGTCTAATCCCACTCATAATAATCTAAATGTACCTTTCAAATATCTATTGATATGCGATGTAATAATCAGCATCTTTTCCAAATACTTCTTTGTAATAAGCTACTATATCCGTAACTTTAACCCCATAATACTCGGTATAGCTTCCATTAAACCATTTAAAAACAGCCATGCACATAAGTGAACCGGTCTCATCTACAACAGGTGACCCGGACATTCCTCCAACAAGATTAAGATCAATCTGTGTTACAGGATAATCAAAGCCTGCATAGTACTGGCTTAGAACACCGCTCTTTCTAATGATTTTTCCTTCCTCAAGTTTCCAGACACTACCATCTTTATGATTGGACCTTATGACTATATCCGTTTCAGGTTTGTCTTCAAGAGAATTAAAGTAAGGAGTATTCAAATGAATAGTCCTTAGTTCTGACATAGTTACTTCTTTTATTGAGTCTTTACTAACTGACATAAAAGCTATATCAGGAACGGAAATTGAGGCCACAGTCTTCCCAACCGCCCGGCTTCCATCAAAAAAGTATATGTCCATTGTATCCATATCGTTTACAACGTGCTTATTTGTGCAAATGATAACCTCATCATCGGTGATACTGATAATGTAACCACTTCCGTGAACATAAGCCCCACCCGGGTAGTCTTTTCTGATATGAACAAGGGTAGGTTTTATTAAAGCTTCTACCTGCTCTATATCGTTATTTACGGATATCCCCATATCATAAGGATTAATGGCTCCAATAACATGGCTGGAATTACCCGGCAAATCATGCGTGTTTATAAGATTCTGAAGTTCAAGAGGCTCCATTACGTGCACAGTTGAACTTTCACTTGAGACAAAACCGAAGCTGTCTTTGGCTTCATACAAGACCTCGTAGTCACCGACGTTTTCTTCGTATGCCGAATCAACAGTTACGTCTATACAGTCAATCGGTCCGTCAGTCTCATCATATGAAGTCACTCCATCCGAAAAAGAAACCTTATTTCCCACAGCAACATAGTATTCTTCCACGCCTTCAATGACCGGCGGGTCGTCTACAAAAGTTCTGATAGTAACAACTGTTTTATTACCGGACGGATCCGATGCAATGATGTCGATTTTACCATCACCAATTCTACGGCCAAACACGGCCTTCCTATCGTTTGAAACAACAATAAAGTCGTCTTTGGTGTCAAAAGAAAAACTTACCTCTCCACTCAAATCGCTGAAGCGGGAAACAAAATTGGAGTATACATACTCTTCCATTCTAAGCAATGGAACAAAGTCACTAAATACCTCTACTTGAGGCGGCGTGGTATCAAGAATTTCGATTGTATAATCAAACTTCTGAAAAAGACCGTGCTTAATATGGGCTTTATACTTTCCGACCTTACTTTCATTTACACCGGACAAATCAAGTTTTGAAAGATTCACTGCCCACTTAAGGCCTTTAAGATAAGAATCCTTGCTTAAACTAACACTTTCTCCCAGTTCATATGAAAAGTATGAGTTTTTAGGGGTAACATGAAATAAAACCATAAAAAGACATATAAAAGCCACTAATGCTGCGGCTAATATACATATTCTTTTACATTTATCCGGTTTTTCTTTTTTACTCTTGAAATTCATTAAGGTTTCTGACGTTCCTTCCAACATTTATGACACATAGCTATATAGCTGTCATTTCCACCCAAAAACACCTGTGAACCTTGTGTGATAATATTTCCATTCTCATCTATTCTTGCATTAACCGTAGCTTTTCGTCCGCATGAACAAACCGTTTTAATCTCAGTTAAAGAATCTGCGAGTTCCATAAGTCTTAATGATCCCGGGAAAAAGTGAGTTAAAAAGTCCGTTCTAAGGCCAAAGCAAAGAACCGGAATATCTTCTTCATCCACAAGACTTCTTAATTCATCTATCTGTGAAGGAGTAAAAAACTGAGCCTCATCTGTAATGATAACATCAGCCTTACCTTTTTCTTTATATCTTTCAAGTATTGATTCCTCAGGAGTAATAACATCCGCCTTTTCACATAAACCAATACGGCTTTTTATAATTTCAGCCCCGTCACGAGTATCTGTACTCGGTTTTATGAGCCAGACCTTCATTCCAAGTTCTTCGTAATTAAACTTTGTAATAAGTGCCTGCGCAGATTTGGATGAGCCCATAGCCCCGTATTTAAAATATAATTTCGCCACAATTAGTACCTTCTTTTTTAATTTGAATTAAGGTGAGCCTTAACCCTGTCAATGACCATTTCCAGGGCCACTATATTTTTACCGCCCTCAGGAATAATGATATCAGCGTTCTTTCTACTCGGCTCAACATACATTTCATGCATCGGCTTTACTGTTGTAAGATACTGATCCACAACACTTTCAAGGCTTCTGCCACGCTTTTTAACGTCTCTTATAATTCTTCTTAAAATACGCACATCCGCATCCGTGTCAACGAAAATCTTAATATCCATTTCCTGACACAATTCCTTGTTTTCAAAAATAAGAATTCCGTCAATAAGAAGAACCTCAGAAGGGTTAATAATAGTAACTTCATCAGACCTGTCATGGACAGTAAAGTCATATACAGGACATTCTATGGATTCTCCCCTTTTGAGTTTTTTCAAATCTTCTATCATCAAATCCGTATCCAAAGAATCCGGATGATCATAATTTAACTTACGTCTCTCTTCATAGGGAAGTTCATGATGTGCTTTATAGTAATTATCATGTTTAAGCACAGTCACCTTATCGCCAAAAACTTCGATAAGTTTTTTGGTAATTGTAGTCTTTCCTGAACCAGTTCCACCAGCTATTCCGATAACCAATACCTTGTTCATTGCCCCTCCATTTGGTTTACATAAAATCCAGCGTATAAATACTCAATATTACTCTTTAGGATATCACAAAATGAACCTTTATTCCACAAAAAAGAGCATACCACTTTGTCAAGAGAAAAATGGTATGCTCCATATTATTTGATTGTTACATATTCAGCTTTTACATATCCGATTTCACCATCGAATTTTATCTTACACCAGCCACCTTCAACTTCTTCAACAAAGTCTACGCTCTGGCCTTCATTTAAAACGCCAAGCTTGGTTGCTGTCGCACTGGCTTCAGATCTTACGTTTAAAAGTGTGTTGGCAACACATTTTCCTTTAGACTGAACACTATCTGCAGACTGGCTTTCAACTTCATTTAAGAATTCTGATTTAATGTAGCCTTCAGAACCATTATATTCAATTTTGGTCCAGCCGTTTGTCATTCTTTCGATTACATCAAACATCTTGCCTTCTGCCACTGACCCAAGCTTATCCGCTGTTGCGCTGGCTGACTTACGAACATTAACATTGGCTGTTGTCTGAACTCTTACAATCTTAGGTGTTAAATCGATATCTTCAGGAATAGTATCTTCCTCTTCGCCCTTAAGTTCCTGTTCAAGTCTTGCCTCGATTGCAGCTTCTTCTGCAAGCTGTTCTCCGACTGTAAGGTCGATTTCCACTGAAATGCCTGCCCAGTACTTGTTTAAATCCTCATTTTCCTCAAGTGTTGTACTGTACATAACATTAACAGTGTTTTTAAGGTCAATGACATCGGCCTGTGAAGCAACTGACATAATATACTCTGATTCCTGTGTCGACAGTTCTCCGGTGTTTATGTAGTAGCCCCTTTCAGCGTCTTTACAAATGTAAAAGGCCTGAAGCCCGGGCGTTGCTATTGTCTGTCCTGTAAGATATACGTCTGTATACGCATATACGATGTAAGTATCCATAAAAGGACCGGGTTTGGAATATACCTTAAGATTATCATAGTAATCGATATATTCGCTCATTGCCTGAAGTCTTATGATTTCAGTGTTAGTAATATTATTCTGAATGCTGACTAATGCATCCACATCGCCGCCCTTTAAGGCATTGTAATAATTAATCAAAAGCTGATTAATCTCCGGATAAGTGTTTTCTTCAAAAGGTACTTCGACAAGTTCATTTACCTCATCTTTAGTACTCTCTAAAAGTTCCATTGCCTCTTTCTTGGCTGCTTCAATTCTGTCTCTTGCAGTTAATGAAACCATTACAGTTATTGAAACACATATGAGAAGAATTATAGGCAATATAACCTTACCATAGTCGATAAGCCATTCCTTAAATAGCATAAGATAATCTTTCAAAACCAAAGAAATGACTCTTGCCTTGTCTTTCACGGAAATGTGATCGGTCAGTTCACTTTTTCTCTTACGATCCATATTCTCTCCATCTTGTTTTTTGCAAATGCATCCGACAGGAATCGAACCTGCATCAAAGGCGTCGGAGGCCTCCGTTCTATCCATTATACTACGGATGCTGATGCGTCTTCAAAGTCAGTTACTAAAATCGCATTTTTATGCGTCTTTATAGTCAATTCCCAAAATCGCACACGAACTATAATACCACATCTGGGCAAATGCGACAAGCCACGACCAAAAAGGGACTTATACTACACCTTATAAACGATGAAAAAGAGACTTATAATGCACCTTATAAGCAATGTAAAAGTTACTATTATTCCCTGCAAAAATTCCCCCAGTCACCTAAAGGATTGTGAGATTCCCTCAAGTGACCGGGGGCTTTATCAGGTTTTTATTTTACATTGCAATCATGACTTTCCTGTCACTTTTGGAGAAAAGATATACACTGTCGGATAGCAATTCTTCCTGCACTACTGCTGTCTCATTTACGGTCTTGACCATATCTTTTAATTCCCATACAGAAGAAACAAACTCCGAAGGAATTAATATAAGCTCGTGAATCGAACTGGGTAAAATATAGAAATCAGATTTAAAAGATTTACTAAGATTGTAAAGATAATCTTCATTTAGAATCAGGCTTGCGCCAAAAATTTTGGTCTTATTAGTCAGGACATGCATAGGAAGAGTCGAATACATTTCGCGCATCTTAATTACATCCTCAAGAATAGCCATTCTTTGCTCTTTGGTAAGCTTCTCATCATCAGCCATCATTTCTAAAAGCTCTGCTATACTCATAAGTTGCGGCTCTTCTTCGTTTAGGAAATTAATGAATGCATCCGAAAATAGTCTTTCCGCATCAATTCCCCACCTGTTTAAATGATCATTTCTGACAAGAATTGTTCCCTGCCCTATAAAATCCTGTGAAACCTTGCAGTAAGCAACAACCTGCATATCGAGAAAATCATAGTGCGGAATATCTTCTAAAAGATCTTTATTCATGTCCTTGTTTACAACTTTTAGCTGTATCTTATCCTTAGCCTCATTGTAGTTTAGGTAAAAAGAAACATCGACCTTGCCGTTTGGACGACACTTTAGATAAAAACTTTTAACCCTTTTGGCAATATCTGATACTTCTTCATCCGAAATATCTTCATAAAAATAATCGTCAAGATAGATGTTCGGAGATACGTTTTCATCAGGATATATTATCGTGATACCGGTTCTTTCAACACCGTTATTCTTAATAACCTCTCTTCGGCTGATCTTGGGATTACCGTCGAGTTCATCCCTTAAATACACTATAATTCTGTCTGCAAATTCACTTATTGTCATAAAACGTCCTTTCAGTCTACTTTTTCTTCGGAAAGTTTTCTTTGGCAAAAGAAAAGAGACAACAAAAAATGTTGTCTCTGGACGTTTCATTATATGCAAGTTATTAAACTCTTGAAAGATATTCGCCTGTACGAGTATCAATCTTGATAACATCACCTGTGCTAACGAATAAAGGTACTGAAACCTGAGCTCCTGTTTCAACAGTTGCGGGCTTTGTAGCACCTGTAGCTGTATCACCCTTGAAGCCGGGTTCTGTTTCAGTAATCTCAAGTTCAACGAAAAGAGGAGGCTCAACTGAGAAAATATTTCCGTTGTGTGAGCAAACCTTGCACATTTCGTTTTCTTTAACAAACTTAAGTGCGTCACCAATTGTATCTGTGTTTAAAGCAACCTGCTCGTAGTTCTCTACGTTCATGAAGTAGAATAAATCTCCATCATTGTAAAGATACTGCATATCCATTCTATCAATACGTGCCTGAGGGAACTTTTCTGTAGGACGGAATGTACGCTCTGTAACACCACCGTTGATGATGTTCTTAAGCTTTGTTCTAACGAAAGCTGCTCCCTTACCGGGCTTTACATGCTGAAATTCAATAATCTGAAAAATGGCACCATCGATTTCGATAGTAACACCATTTCTAAAATCTCCTGCTGAAACCATTTAATAATCCTCCTGAAATTGTAAAACACAAATTTTCTAATTTATTTTAAACCATGAAATGACTTTTTTCAACTTATTTTTTAGTTTTTTAGTCATTTGTTTTTAAGCCTTTGTCTCACTACTTTCATTCTTTTTACTTCTTCCGTAAAAGGCAAGTCCAATGAATAAAGGTATTATCACCATCAAAGGAAATACGTATCTTACCTGCACAATGGGACCAAGTAAAAGCGAGCAGAAATATACTTCCGGAAGCACCAAAAGTCCGAGTGCTTTGTAATCTTTAATATAAATATTGATAAAGAAAAGCCATACAAGCACTATGCAGTAGAAAGATGTCTTGAAAAATAAAGATAACACCGGCCAGTTCATGAAAGCGTTTGCGCTTACGATGTTTTCATATATATTTTCCATCCAGGGCCACTTGGACTCATGAAGAATCTCTTCTACTTCTCCCGGTGAATAGGATGAATTGTAGGTATAAACAAGTCCCATTCGACCTTCAAGCCCTTCACCAAGACAGTTGGCAAAAGAAGTGTCATCGATGAACCAGTAGCCTCTGTTTGTTTCCAAAAATGAATCTATAAACTCATTGGGATACTTTGCAAACAGTTTAAAGAAGGTTGTTATCACAGCCCCCATATCCGGCTTCCAGTTTTCCCAGTAAACAAATCCTGCTGACGCTTTGCAAGGATCTGAAAGCTGAGGATTATATTCAATCCAGCATTCTTCGGGCACATACATATTTATCATCGCCCTTGTTTCATCATCCATATCATTGGCGTGATAATGTCCAACTCTGGCAAAGGCCTGAATTATGACACTATACATTTCTATAGGTTCTTTACCAATCTGCGTACCAAGCCCTGCTCTAATGCCCTCGTAAGATGCCTTAAATCCCCCAAAAATCAAAATGCCCATAGCCAAAATGAGCAATTTCTGCTTTTTAGGAACAAAAAGTACCAAAACTACAGATGCAGCTACAACTGCGTAGCTTGCATTCATTCGGTATAAAGACATGATAATTCCTGATAATACGACAGCCACATCCATTAGTATCTTTTTCTTTTGACTGTCAGCAAAAACAAATCTGTCAAATACGGTGCAAAAGAAAAGTAAAAACAATGCTGTAAACATAGTATCTTTGGTCGTGCTTACAGTTAAGACTGCATTAACCGGATAGATGGCGAAAATCGCTGTCATAATATAAGGTGTAAGTTTATGTTTTATAAGCTTTGAAACCACAACAACCGCATAAGCCATACAAACACTCATAACTAGCATATGGAATATGGCCATAAAAGCCATTCCTGTCTGAGGTGATCCGATTGCCTTTCCAAGGTTATAAAAACATGATATCTGAAAGGTATGGATCTGAGGATGGTGCTGTGAAAACCAGATATATCCGCGTTCAGACATTAGCACCTGCGCATGAAAATCATAGGACATAACAATGGGATAATAAGCAAGAAATGCCGGTATATACGCAAGGAAAATCACTATCCACGAAATAAAGAAAGTCTTCTTTAAATTCACGGAAGCTTCTTTAAAGCCTACGCCGTCTCTAACCCTTTCAGCGGCCATATAAACAAGATTTACAAAAGGATATATAAAGAAGGTAAGGCAAAAAGCCATAATGAGTATATGAAACTTTCCCTTAAAGCCACCTTCTGACATTTTTAAGTTTTCAAGCTGATATCCAAAAACCAAAAGTACCGAAAAAATAAAAGCAGTAATCACACTCCAGCAATTCCTTCGCTTTCTTTCTTTCATATCAAGCGAAGCTTTAACGTTCTTGTGGGTCCAGTTTAAAAAAACAAGTATTCCTGCAAAAATAAAAACAGAAAGAAAACTTCCGCTAAGCACTCTTTCCTTGGAAAGACTCATGATATAGCCCAGACCATATGTACCTAAAAATGCTTCTAATATAAGAATTACATAGTATGACCACGGTGCTTTTTTAATATTATTTTCAAAAGAAAGAAACTTATTCACCTAAAGCCTCCTTAATTACCTCCATAGCATGAAGGTATCCTTCAAAACCTTCACCTACAATTGAATGGCTGCATACTTCAGTTATTACTGAATGAGCCCTGAAGGCTTCTCTTTCATAAATATTGGAAATATGCACTTCGATTTTGGGCATATTAATAATCTCGAGCGCATCGTGAATGGCATAACTATAGTGAGTATAGGCTCCTGCGTTTATGATAATTGCATCAGTCCCATCTTCCATCGCAAGCTGAAGTCTGTCGATGATAGCGCCTTCATGGTTGCTCTGGTAAAAGTCAACCGTAACCTTCATCTCATCTGCCTTTTTGGAAATCATATCCAAAAGCTCCGCATAAGTTCTTGCTGAATACTGAGCCTTGTCACGCTTTCCAAGCATATTCAGGTTAGGTCCGTTTATAACAAGAATTTTCATCACATTTTTCCTTCTTTTCTAAGTTTTCTTTTATAGGCTTTTAACACAATCCATTCAAGCCTTCTTTTCAAAACAATCTGAATCTCTTCATGCTTATCAATTGGTTTAACAAGTATTGAATAAAGCCCGGCTTTATTGGCTCCCCAGACATCTGTAAATAGCTGATCACCTACAAAAAGGGTATTATCCTTATTGGTCCCTAAAATTTCACAAGCCTTTAAATAGTTTTTAGGGTTGGGCTTTCCAGCCTTAAATATATATTTACAGTCAACAGATTCATTAAAGGACTTAACTCTGGGCTCTTTGTTGTTAGAAAGAAATAAAACACCGTATCCCATGTTTTTCAAACTCATTATAAGCTCATAAGCCTGATCATTCATGGGCGCCCCGTGACAGACAAGAGTATTGTCCACGTCAAAAACTACCCCTTTGTAACCGTTATCGTAAAATGATTTAAAATCAATGTCATAGGTAGAATCAATCCATTCTCCCGGATAAAAACTATCAAACATATTATCTCCGTTTCCATTGCAAAATAAAAAAGATATTCTTTATTTCGCACGGCCATAGCCTGACCGAATTCACTAATAATGCGAAATTATAATATCATAAAAGCACAAAAAAAACATCTGCTAAATATTGAGACAGGTCCAAAAGAAAGTTTTGGGCTCTTTCTCAGTATCCGGCAGATGCTAAGTAAACAACTATTTAAAATTTCATGAATACTGCGCCATCTTCATTATTGAAGTTGGTCATAAGATTTTCACTTGAACCTACAAAATACTGGTAGTCTTCTAAAATCTTATCCTTGCGCATATCAGAGATTGCCTTTTGCATATCAAGGTTATTGATATCACTCTCTGAACCAATGTAGGAGTAATCATCACCCTTGTTAAAGTTTAAAGATATATTATCAAGGTCTGCTGACTTGCTTCTGTTATCCTCAGTAGCAGTGTTAGCAACAGGTGCATCGAGCTTAGGCTGGTTCTGAAGTTCAAGCGCTTCTTCATCCTGCTTCTTTACAGTCTCAACATCCACCTTGGGAATATTCATTATTTTGTAATTTTCAAATCCACCAAATCCGCCAATTCCGTTAATTGCCAATGCACTCACCACCTTTCACAAATAATTAAAGGTTAACATAAACAGTTAACTACTTGGTTATTATAACCTATTCATGAATGCCTTGCAACTAATATATCGGTCTTAAGGGTCTAAAATTAACCCTTTTTGATAAAATTAACGGATAGTTAAAATTTCTTTTAAAAATTACGAACTGTACTTGGTTCTCGCAGCGTCCATAAGGCTTTTTGTGTATGGATCTTTACAGTTAAAATAAACCTCATCTCTGGGCCCCATCTCAACTATCTGACCTTTTTTCATAACCATTACCCTGTCACAAAGACTGTAAGCTACTCTTATATCATGCGTGATGAAAAGTATAGAAAGATTCAGTTCCTGATGGAGTTTTTTCAAAAGTTCAAGTATCTGGCTTTGAACCGTAACATCAAGTGCTGATACAGGTTCGTCAGCTATAAGAAATCTGGGTTCCTGCATAAGTGCGGCTGCAATACATATTCTCTGCCTCTGGCCGCCAGAAAGTTCATGGGGATATCTGTCTAAAAGTGCAGGGTCCAAATCAACCTTGGCCATCATATCAAGGACTCTTCTTTGGCGTTCTTCCTTGTCAAAATGACCCTTTACTCTTATGGGCTCTTCCAAAATAAAACCAATCTTCTTGGAAGGGTTTAAAGAACCGGCGGGATCTTGAAAGACCATCTGAGGTCTTTTGTATTTATGGTTTACGCTTCCGCTTACACCGGCCTTCTGAATCCCGAGAATTGCACGTGATAAGGTTGACTTTCCACAGCCGGACTCGCCTATAAGGCCCATTATTTCACCTTCTTTAACGTCAAAAGAAACATTATTGACTGCCAAAAAAGGTTTTTTATCTTTTTTAAATTCAACGCAAAGGCCTTCGACCTTTAATACTTCTTCCATCAGATAATCTCCGAAAATAATCAGTTCACAAAAGGATTTTTAGGAATCGCTGCTACAAGTTTTTGAGTATATTCCATCTTAGGATGGTGGAAAATATCATCACATATACCGCTTTCAACAAC
Source organism: Lachnospiraceae bacterium (assembly GCA_024403515.1). Classification (GTDB taxonomy): domain Bacteria; phylum Bacillota; class Clostridia; order Lachnospirales; family Lachnospiraceae; genus UBA1258. The sequence continues at coordinate 24,167 of JAKSRS010000007.1, read as the reverse complement.
ATATCCGTTTTGCATAACCAACACTCTTTCACATAAAGTGTTTACAAGACTTAAATCATGTGAAATAAACAAAACTGCGGTGCCGCTTTCTTTATTAATCGTCTTTAAAAGATTTACTATTTCAGCCTGAATTGTAACATCAAGCGCTGTTGTGGGTTCATCAGCTATAAGAAGTTTAGGACTTATGATCATCGCCGAAGCAATCATTACGCGCTGTCTCATTCCGCCTGAAAGCTCGTGAGGATATGAATTATACACAGCTTCGGGATTATCAAGGTCTACGTCCCTTAAAGCCTTAATAGCTCTTTCTTTACGTTCTAACTTATCCATTGTGGTATGGATCTTTAAACTTTCCTCAACCTGCTTTCCAACCTTGATAAGAGGATTTAAAGAATTTAAAGGCTCCTGAAAAATCATGCTGATTTCATTACCCTGAAGTTTTCTTAAAACTCTTCTGTCGCACTCTAAAAGGTTAATACCTTCAAAAATAATCTTTCCTTTTCTTTCCATGTTGTGTCTGGAAAGAAGGCCTGCTATTGAAAGTGCTGTCAAAGTTTTTCCGGATCCCGATTCTCCTACAATCCCTACGATGTCACCTCTTTCCATAGTAAGATCAACATCATATACAAGAGTAGTATCGGTTTTGGCATTTTTATCTCTGACCTGAATCGAAAGGTCCTCAACATATAGCATCATGATTTCTTACCTACTCTGTCTCCAAGAAGTGAAAATCCGAGAATCATTATTACAATTATGATTCCTGGAAAGATTGCGGTTAACGGGCTTGTAAAAATAAAGGCCTGGGCCTCTGAAAGCATTCTTCCAAGTGAAGGATTAGGAGGCTGAACTCCCATTCCCAAATAACTCATCCCTGCCTCAGCAAGAACCGCGTTATTAAACCCGATAAGTACAGATGACATTAAAACTGTCTTCAGGTTGGGAAGAATATGAACGAGAATTATACGAAAATCCGATGCTCCGTATAACTTAACACTTTGAATATAGTCAAGATTTCGAATCTTTAAAACTTCACCTCTGACAATTCTTGCAAAACTTGGAATAAAAGCAATTCCAAGTGCCAGAATAAGCTGATACTTTCCACTGTTAAAAATTCCAATAATAACTAAGGCAAGTAAAACAGACGGGAACGCCAGCACAGCATCATTAAGTCTCATAATGATTTCATCAAGCCAGCCTCCGAAATAGCCTGTTATTGTACCTATTATTGTTCCAAAGAAAGTTCCAATCAAAACAACGCTTGCGGAAATGAGCATAGTTTCTCTTACGCCCACGATAACTCTTGAAAAGATATCTCTTCCAAACTGATCGCATCCCATTGGATGGCGAAGTGATATCCCTGAAAATTTCGCCGCTCCATCCATTGCCATGGGATCATATGGGGTTTTAATCGCACCCCAGAGTGCAAGAATAACAACCATTCCTGTAAGCACAGCGCCTATCATTAACTTTTTATCCTGAAAAAGTTTTTTCACTAAAATCACCTATATATACACTCGCGCTTCTTAAACATGAATTCTTGGATCAAATTTATGATAAAGAAGGTCAACTACGAGATTGCTTACGACTACAAAAGCGGCAAGAATAAGAATAATTGCCTCAACCACAGGATAATCACGGCCGGAAATTGATGTAAGTAATATTCTTCCCATTCCGGGAACCGAGAATACCTGTTCCACTATAATACTTCCTGCAATAATATCTGCAAAAGTCATTCCTAAAAATGTAATAACCGGAATCATGGCATTTTTAAGCACATGATTGTAAAACACTGCTTTGGTTCTGTTACCTCTTGAATAAGCAGTACGAACATAATCTTTGTTGGCTTCACTTAAGGCTGTATCCTTAAGTAATTTACTAACCATTGTAACCTTAGGAAGTGCTATGGAAAGTGCCGGGAAGAATAAGTATCCCAGACACCCCATAAAGTTTGTTTTGTAAGAAACAAATGCACCCGGCGTAAAGACCTTTAAAGTCACGCCAAATATCAGTGTAAGCAAAATACCTGAAAAGAAAGAAGGTATTGCCATAATAATCTGATTGATAGTAGTTAAAGCTATATCAAGTTTAGAATCACTATTTCTTGCCATGTAGATTCCTAGAGGGAATGCTAAAAGGACGGTAAGTAAAATTGCCATTAATGATAATAAAATAGTAGTTCCAAGCTTTTGTGACAAAAGCTTCATAACCGGCTGATTATAGCTGTAACTCATTCCAAAATCGCCTCTTAATATTCCGGTTACCCACTCTCCAAAGCGAACCATTACAGGTCTGTCGAGACCCATCTCATGTGTTAGTGCATCAATACTTTCCTGGGTCGCTTCTGTTCCAAGTCTGCTTATTGCAGGGTTTCCGGGAATAAGTGAAAAGGCAAAGAAAACAAGGATAGAAACAGCCAAAAGGGTTATTATCATTGTAAGTAACTTTTTTAAAACATATTTCATATCCTTGCCTCCTAAAAAATTATTTTGCAGGTTTAATCTTAGCGATATCCATTACGTAGATAGGGTAAAATTCATATCCTGTGTAGTTCTTTCTGATTGCAACAAATTCAGCTAAGTCCTGAACATATACATTTGCTGCTTCGTTAGTGAGTACCCACTCACATTCTTTGTAAAGTTTTGTCTTCTCTTCATCATCAGTACTTGCAATAGCTTTTCTGATAAGTTCATCATACTTTTCGCTTTTAAAGTTTACAAAGTTTTTGGATGACTCTGAATCGAATCTTTCAAGCATGGCACGTGCTGTCATTGAAGATGCATCAACACCTACAACTGTTGCTTCATAGTTACGTCCAACATAAACGTCTGATAACCATGAATCCCACTCGATAAGGCTGATCTTGGCATCTACGCCAATCTTCTTAAGCTGCTCTACGATAACCTGAGCTGTATCGATATGAGGCTGGTAGTTTGAAGGAACTGAGATTGAGAAAGAAAATCCATCGGGATATCCTGCCTCTGTCAAAAGTTCTTTGGCCTTATCAATGTCAGTATTATAAACATCGTTTGTTTCCTCAATGTAATACTTACCAAATGCAGGGAACATTGAAGAACCAACGGGCGAGCCCTTTCCATCGAAACAAATATCAATGATTTCCTTCTGATCTACTGCATAGCAAAGTGCCTGTCTTACGCGAACATCCTTGAAAGGCTCAAAGTCATTATTAAGATACATAGCCTGTACAAGGTTCATTGTTCCTTCAAGAATTTCAAAATCAGCATTCTGAAGCTGAGCAACCTGTGCTGATGTAATTCTAGCAAAGAAATCAATTGATCCACCGAGTAAATCCATTACGATTGAATCAGCATTCGCACAAATCTTTAATGTTACGTCTGAAATATAAGCTTTTTCACCCCAGTACTGGTCAAAAGCCTTTAAAATGATGTTTTCCTGAGCTGAACGTGAAACATACTTGTAAGGACCTGTACCAATAGGGTTAGTATCGGCCTTATCGTTAGCCTTAGGAATGATGGCCATTGTCATGTACTGTAAAAAGTCAGGGTCAGCTTCTTTTAAGCTGATAACAATGTTGTTTCCATCAACTTTGTACTCGTCAATATTAGAAAACGCCGAGATCAAAGGTTCTCCATTTGATGCATCGGCGTTCTTAGCTATACAAAAAAGTACGTCATCCGCCGTTACATCTGTTCCGTCGTGAAATTTTACTCCACTTCTTAATGTGAATGTAAATGTCTTTCCGTCTTCTGAAATTATGTAGCTCTCTGCTACGGCGGGAATCAGGTCTCCCTTACTATCTGCCTTTACAAGGCCTTCAAAGATATTGAACAAGATTTCTTTAGTTCCTGCCGCCACTGCTTTGTGGGGGTCAAGACTATCTTCAAGATCCTGTGGAATACCGATAGTAATGGAAGAAGAACTATCCTCCGTCTTATCACCTTTGCATCCGCAAAGTGCAATAGCCATTGTGGCTAAAATGAGAAGCGCTGTAGAAACAGCTTTAAATCTTTTCATCTTTTGTTCTCCTGTACTTTAAATATTCAATTTTACTTACGGCTGAAATAATACTCTATTTATTGATTAACGTCAACTATATTGATAAAAAAATAACAAAATCCTTCATTCGTATTTTCCATATAAAGAAAAAGAAAGCCTCCAGTCATAAGATTGGAGGCCGAGTTGCAAAACTAATTCAAAAATCAGTCATATATTTTACTTATTAAGTACGCTCTTAAGTTCATCCATAAATGTGTTAACATCCTTAAACTCGCGATAAACAGAAGCAAAACGAATGTAAGCAACATCATCAATTGACTTTAACTTGTTCATTACAAGTTCACCAATAACACCGCTTTCAATTTCCTTGTCTTCAAGGTTGAAAATCTCGGTTTCCACTTCATCAACAAGCTTTGTAATCTGATCAGCAGCTATAGGACGCTTATGGCATGCTCTTAAAACACCTGCTTCAATCTTGGCTCTGTCATATGTTTCACGGTTCTTGTCCTTCTTAATGATAATAAGAGGGATTGTTTCAACTTTCTCGTATGTTGTGAAACGCTTTCCACATTCATCACATACTCGGCGTCTTCTAATAGAGTTGTTATCTTCAGCAGGTCTAGAGTCAATTACTCTTGTATCCTGATGACTACAAAATGGACATTTCATGAGGTACTCCTTTACCAATAATTATAGTCGAACAAAATCTTTACTTTCATAATCAATTATATTGACATAATATTTTTATGTCAAGTAGTTATGGTAACCAAAATCATACATTTTGCGAATTACATTGCCTAATTTGATGTTTTTATACAAGATAAGGTGTGTTTCGCATTATGTAAACCATTTATTTATCGTATACCAAAAAACCTCTCTGCCATCTTGAGGCATTCTCCAAAAGTTTACTCTTGGGGAACCTCAAGATGACAGAGAGGTTTTTGTATCATTAAAACTTTAATATGAAACTATTTCTTTAAAAAGCTGGGAATCTCAAGCTTATGTGTATCTACATTGCTCTTAAGTTCAGGCACCTGATTGATTCCTGTAGCCACGGGTCTGGGCTGTGTAGGATTTGTAATAGGTGTGTACTGAAGGTTAGGCATAGGCATTGTTCCCATGTTGTTATAACCGGATGTAGGCTGTGCCTGAGGAGGATTCTTATAAACAGGCTTAATAGGCTTATTGGAATTATCCACAATACCAGTTGCAATAACTGTTACTGTACATGAATCCTGTGCATCCTTGTTGTACAATGCACCGAAAATAACATCAACATCATCTCCGGTCTTTTCGGTGATGTATTCAGATGCTTCTGTAACATCATTAAGTGAAATCTCACCGGATACGTTGATAATAACGTGAGTTGCACCTTCAATAGTAGTTTCAAGAAGGGGAGAATTAACAGCCATTTCAACTGCTTCCTTGGCCTTGTTGTCACCCTTACCAAAACCAATACCGATATGAGCAACACCCTTGTCCTTCATAACTGTCTGAACATCTGCGAAGTCAAGGTTGATAAGTGCAGGAAGATTAATAAGATCAGTAATACCTGATACTGCCTGCTGTAATACTTCATCGGCCTTCTTCAATGCGTCAGGGAATGAAGTATGCTTATCCATAATATCTAAAAGCTTATCATTAGGAATAACAATAAGTGTATCGACGCCTTCTTTAATTCTTTCAATACCGCCGAGTGCGTTAACCATACGAGCCTTAGCTTCAAATCTGAAAGGCTTAGTTACAACACCAACAGTCAAAATACCCATGCTCTTGGCAATCTTGGCAATAACAGGTGCTGCACCGGTACCTGTACCACCACCCATACCACAGGTAATGAATACCATATCAGCTCCGCGAAGAGTTTCCTCGATAACATCCTGGTTCTCTTCAGCAGCCTTCTGACCTACTTCAGGCTTAGCGCCGGCGCCAAGTCCCTTAGTAAGCTTTTCACCAATCTGAATAAGCTTGGGAGCTTTACAAAACTGGAGTGCCTGCTTATCAGTATTAACACCGATAAACTCAACCCCTGTGATTTCTTCCTCAATCATTCTATTGACAGCGTTATTACCTGCTCCACCGACACCGATAACGATAATCTTTGCAGCATTTTCCGCTTCGTTATTAATAATCTCAAGCATGTCAAATCTCCTCTAAATACCCATAATTCAACATAAGTATCATATCTTTATTTTACAAAATCTGCAACCACTTTTGCAAAAAAATCTCCACGCTCCTCAAAATTTTTAAAGTAACCGTAGCTTGCAGCTGCAGGAGACAAAATACATGCTCCCCCACGTTTCCCGTTCTTTTTAACCCACTCTACTGACTCTTTTATATCTTTAAGTTTTATTATCTGACTTTTGCTAATTTTTCCTTCTTTTTTCAGACTTTCGAACATATTAAATATTCTCTCACCGGATTCGTACATGCAGATAACTGTATCTAATTTCGAATCCATAAGATATTCAACAAGTTCATCGTATACTATGTTTCTTTCCATTCCTCCTATAAGAAGAACAGAGGCGTTTTCTATGCTTTCAACTGCGTTTATTGTTGACTGAACAGTTGTAGAAATGGAATCATCATAATAATCAATACCCGAAAAATTTCCAATAGGCTCAAGTCTGTGAGGAAGAGGTCTGAATGATTGTAAAGCTTCTTTAAACTGTTCATCACTAAGGCCAAATTCCTTGCAAACATCATATACAAAAGCTGCATTAAGAAGGTTGTGGTCTCCTCTTAACTTGACGCCTTCTACTTCCTTAAAGCTTTTTATGCAAAGCATATCCTTATCGACATAAGTAACCAAAGAAGGTGCTTCGCCTTCTTTTACTGTGTCCGCTGTTGTCCAAAGCCTGTCTGTAGACCTTTGATGCAAGAAAATGTTTCTTTTGGCCTCTGCATATTTTTCACGTGTCTTGTAGTGATCAAGATGATCTTCGTAGATATTAAGAAGAATAGCTCTTTTAGGTGATGTCATTGCATATTCAAGCTGATGGCAGGAAAGTTCAATGACGATAATAGTCTCATCTTTAATCTGGTCATATACATCAAATACAGGAATTCCAATGTTTCCAGCAAACAATACATCGATTCCGGCACTTTTAAGCTCATGATACAAAAGGGACGAAGTTGTACTCTTTCCCTTTGTTCCCGTAATACCTATAACTCTGTCTTTGTAGCTTTGGATAAAAATCTCGGTCTGGCAGGTAATCTCGCATTTATAATCCGATGCCGGCTTTCCCAGAACCACACCGGGACTTTTAAATACAATATCGTAATCATCCAAAACATCAAGATAAGACTCCCCGCAAATTGTTTTAAAATTGCGTGAAGCCTCACTGTCTACCGGATTTTTATCTGATATTTCAATGCAGCGATAGCCGCCTACTTTTGTAAGCATATCCAAAGTAGACCTGCCTTCTCTTCCAAATCCAAGTATCAGTATTCTTTTGTCTTTAATGTATTTTTCAAGACGTGAAATCATCTTATAAACCTCTTAATTGTCGGAATCTGTATCTGGTGTCTCCTCCGACAAATCACCCTCATCTTTTGCTTCATCAGCCTTTTGTGTTGCTTCAGGCTCAAAAGAAATTTTCTTGGTATCTTCTGTGTAATCTTCCATCCTAAGCGTTCCCTTTCTTCCGCTTAGCTTTTCAACCATGGAAGAAAGATTCATTATCTTAATATCAAGATTTTCGAATGATCCAAGTGAAATAATTATATCACCCTTATAAAGAACAATATCACCGTTTGGCTTAAAAAACATCTTTTCAGCATCAAACTCATACTTAGTCATTAGTTTTGTTACTTCCAAAACGTTTTGAAACAGTTTATCGTCTTTAGCGGGAAGTTTTTCGTGCACAACAACATAGTCGAACTTCACTCCTACCACCTCGGGAACGCCCTGCGTTTTAACAAGTGAACTTTCGACTACTATTCCATCTTTATCGAAATATATGTAACGGCCCAGGTATTCTACGAAACCGGCCAATGTCTTTTCATAAACAAGAATTCTTATAGTGTCAGGTGCTTCAACCTTAACGTCCATCGCTTCGATAAACGGAACATCTGTGATACTTTTATTTTTATACTTTCTCGAAAGATAGAAGCTGTTGTTACCAAACCTCTGGCTCATTACAATTTCTTTAATCTGTTCATCTGTATAATGAACGTTTCCATCTACGTACACATTCTTTATCTCATAATTTGTACGTATATAGTAATCAAATCCGCAAAGTACGATTGCAACTAATGCCAGCCCAACAAGAATCTTGAAAAACAAAGGCACTTTGTATCGTCTTATAGCCTTTCGTTTTCTTTCTCTCATTTTATTCTCCCCTGGATGCCTTGTATTCTTCGTCTTCTTCTACTTCATCTACAAAGACAGAATTTCTTGAAACATTTAATACAAAACCTATTTCAGCCAAAAGAAATATAACAGAGGAACCACCATAGCTTATAAAAGGAAGCGAAATTCCGGTGTTTGGAATTGTATTAGTTACAACGGCAACATTTAAAACAACCTGAATTGCAAGGTGTGCGAACACACCTGTAACAATAAGATTGCTAAATACATCTCTACAATATGAAGCAGCGTCTCTTATTCTCCAAAGAAGAAGTAAGTAGGCACCCAAAACCGCGATTCCACCAAAGAAACCGAGTTCTTCACATATAATGGAGAAAATCATATCGTTCTGCGCTTCAGGAAGGAAACCAAGTTTTTGCATACTCTTTCCTATTCCCTTACCGGTAAAACCACCCGATCCAATTCCATATAGAGCCTGAAGTGTCTGAAATCCCTTTCCGTCAGCGTAATCTTCAGGATTAATCCAGGCAAGAATACGGGCACCTCTAAATCCCAGGTTTGCTCCGCCTCCACTTACAACAACTAAAACAACCAAAGCCGCAATCGCAATAATCGCTGCAAGTACAATATATGGTTTAAGACTTCTTCTGCAAATGGCTATGAGCATTACATAAGCAATGCCGCATACGATAATTGCAGAACTAAGGTTATTTGTAATGAAGTAAATCAAACCGGCAGATACACCGGCAGTTAACATTATATAGATTACTGATTTCCAGCTTCTTATTTCAGCGGGAGTCATTTTTGTAAGCAATGCAGCCGTAAAAAGAATGGTACACACTTTAACAATTTCCGCAGGCTGAATTGACTGGCCCATAATACGAATCCAGCGGCTCGCACCGTTTGCCGTATAACCTAAGGGGGTTAAAATAAGGCAGACAGAAAAAAGACCAAAAGCGTAAATTATTAAAGGAATCCAACCCTTTTTGTAGACATCGATTGGAAAGAATGTTGTAAAGAACATTACACCTATTCCTACAATTGTAGAAATAAGCTGTCTTCTAAGATAAAAGTAGCCATTACCAAATTCCAGATTAGCAGAATAAGAGCTTGTAGAATAAATCATTACAAGCCCAAAAGCAATCAGAAATAAAACTATGACCAACAAAGAAAAATCGAAGTATCTTTTTGTATGTGGTTTTCTGGAAAATCGATTAGTCATCCAAAAGCCCCCTGAAAAACTTTCTAGATAAATAATAAAGTGAAGGCACCAAGCATAATTGTTACGATTGTAAACACGCCAACAACCTTGGTCTCACTCCAGCCACCAAGTTCAAAATGATGATGAATTGGTGCCATTCTAAATATACGCTTACCATGTGTAAGCTTGAAATATCCAACCTGAATAATAACGCTTAATACCTCTACAAAGTAAATAAGTGCAAGTAAAGGTAAATATAAACCAAGATTATAGTGGAAAGCACAGGCAACAACAAAGCCTCCAAGAGCAAGAGAACCTGTATCTCCCATAAATACTTTGGCCTTATTAAGGTTATAAATTAAAAATCCAAGCAAAGCTCCGAACATAATGCCCGCAGCAGGAGCAATCGAGCCTTCCTCTCCTTTAATAAATGAAACAAGTAAAAAGAACATGCACAGTGCTGCTGTGACGCTTGTTTCAAGACCGTCAACACCATCTGTAAAGTTTGATCCGTTTACAGTACCAACAATAATAAATACAAATACAGGATATCCTAACCATGCAGGCAAGGTAACCATCATATTATTTGTAAAAGGAACAAGCATCGTAAATCCGCCTGTTGAAAGGTGAATCCACACACAGTAAATCACGCTTACAACTAACTGTAATGCTGCCTTCTGCACGGGTGTAAGACCCTCAGATCTTTTAAGCACAACTTTTATGAAGTCATCACAAAATCCTACAAGGCTAAATGCAAGAGTAAGTATCAAAACCGGAATTGTTGCCGGATACTTGGCTACCAAGAATAAAGAAACTACGGTATACGCGATGAGGAAGATAAAAGCTCCCATCGTTGGAGTTCCTGTTTTATTAAGATGTGAAGCCGGGCCATCCTCTCTTTCTGTCTGTCCCGCTTTAACTCTTCTAAGTATAGGAATAACACGTGGTCCTAATATAGCACTCAATGCAAAAGAAAGAAGCATTGAAACAATTACAGTTACTTTCATTTATTTCTCCTTAGTTCTGGTTTTCACCATTTTCAGTATCTTCGTCAGAAGGCTCATCCTCTTCTTCCTTGGGTAATCTGTTAGTGAAAACAGAAAGATCTCTTTCATTTAATTCAGCCTTCTGCTCGTCAGAAAGTTCTTCGGTCATGGGGATTCCAAGATAAGGAAGGATGTCCGTAAGAATTTCTTTGGATACTATTGTTGCATACTTAGCATCCTCCTGTACTGAAACATTAGGTCTGTCAATTACTACATAGCATACAATTTCAGGATTAAACGCGGGTGCATGGCTGATAAAGGAAACAACATACTCACCGTTACCACGAGGAAGTGTTTCGGCAGTACCGGTTTTGCCGCCTATGGCATAGCCTAAAGGCTTGGAACGCCAGCCTGTACCATCAGTTACAACTGCATTACAGTATTCAATAATCTTATCACTTGTTGACTGGCTGATAACCTGCTTAATAAGTCTGGGCTCAATATTTTTAATAACTGCCCCGCTTGAACTTAAAATTTTGGAAATAACATGGGGTTCATAGTAGTAACCGCCATTTACCAAAGCCGCATATCCTGCAGCCATCTGCATCATGTTTACGTTAAAGCCCTGACCAAATGACGCCGTTGCAAGTTCGGATTCACCAAGAGTATTCATTGTAAACACAAGACTGTCTGTGCGCGCCTCACCTGCAAGGTCTATGTTGGTCTTTAAACCAAAGTTGAAAATATTCTGAAACTCATAAAATATGTCTTTTCCGATAACAGAAACCATCTTCATAAGTGCAACGTTACAAGACTGTGCCACCGCACCCTTCACATCAAGATGACCGTCACCATTTCTGTTGTGGCAGAAAATCGGGTTATCAAGCCCCTTAAACTCAAGATATCCGCCACAGTCATAGCCTTCGTTACCTTTAACCTTTCCGGTTTCAAGACCCATGGCAACAGTAAATGGCTTCATAACTGAACCCGGTTCGTATGTATCTGTTATACAGAAGTTCTTCCAAAGTTTATCGCAGGCATCCTGAAATGTTCCTTCTTCCTGCATAGCCTGGATTTCTTCTTCCGAATAAAGCACTGATAAGTCTGTAGGATCATTAGGGTCAAAAGAAGGATAACTTGCCATGGCAAGAACCTCTCCTGAATCCACCTTTAAGACAACGCAGCCTATATTATTGGCACCAAGACCGGCTCTTGCGTTATCTTTGTACTGCTCGCAGAACTCCCTTAAATGCTTTTCAACCATCATCTGTACATTGCTGTCCAAAGTTGATACAAGTGTATCTCCGTCAACTGCAGGAATGGTTGTATATTCCAAAGTAGTATCATCACTTAAATATCCGTATTGTCTTCCGTTTGTTCCAGTTAAAATATCGTCATAATATTCTTCAAGACCATATGCAGCCTTGGCTCCGTTTCTTGCAAAACCAAGAACATCACTTGCCAAAGTGCCCTGCGGATAATCTCTTACATAGTACTTTTCAAACCATACGCCGGTAATATCTTTATTATATAAGCTTTCTGCTTCTTTTCCTTCTTCAGGCTTTGTGGTATATACAAGAAATCTTGCCATTTCATCATAGCTTATACCCTTTTTAACCACAAAATAACGAGACTGAGGGACGTCCATAATGTACTGGTTTATGATCGAAGCATCTACGCCAAACTCTCTTGCAAGAGTATTTACAGTTGCCACCTGACACATATTTCCGGTCTGATTCTGTGCATCCTGCGAAAGCAAAAGGGCAACATCCAAAATAACGTTATACTTTTCTTTACTTGCCGCAAGAATAGTCCCGTTAGCATCAACAATTTCACCGCGCTTGGCGTTTAAAGTTTTGGAGTCATATGCCTGCTGTGAAAGAATTCTTTTCTGATATTCATTGTTGTTATTTCTTACAATATAAAAAAGTCTGACACTTAAACCAACAAAAGCCAGGAGTACTATCAAATATAATACTCCCAGCCTATTTGCTACAGCTCTTGCGCGTCCACGCTTGGCAGACTTTTTAGTTTTCTTCTTTGTATTTCTATCAGCCAATTTAGTTCACCTTACCAACTAATTCTGAATATCAGCGACCTGTCTTACGTAATCGCTGTGTTCCCTTTCATATGTTATAACCTGATTTTCATCAGCATATACCATACCAAGTTCCTCAATCGCCACTCTGCGAATTTCTTCCAAGTCAACGGTATTTACCATTTTACTATATTCATCATCGTTTGCAAGTGTCAATTTATTCAACTGATTCTCGTATCTTGCCACTCTTTCAGCGGATGCAGTAAGTTCAGCCTGAAGGCTTACATACTTAACCACAGCCATGCCTGTAAGTGTAAAAATTACAGTGAGAAAAAGAACGTAAGCAATGCTCATTGTCATTCTTTTGGCTTTTCTTGCTTCACCTCTTAACTGTCTTAAAGGTTCCCCTGTAGGTGCCTGTTCAATTGCAGTTCTAACATCGATGTTTCGAGCTGCAGTTCCTGCTATATAATTGTTTCCTCTTCTGACTTGTCTTGTCTGACTCATCTTATTTCCTCTTTCGTGTGTTGACTATGCCTTTTCGAAAATTCTAAGCTTAGCACTTTTAGACCTTGAATTCTCTTCAAGTTCTTCCTCTGAGGGAAGAATAGGCTTCCTTGTTATTGCCTTCCCCTTAGAAACATTTCCACATACACAAACTGGAAAGTTTTTAGGACATACACAAGGATCTTCATTTTTCTTAAAAGCGTTTTTAACTATTCTGTCTTCCAAAGAATGGAAGGTTATGATTGCAAATCTCCCGCCGGGATTTAGAAAATCAATCATCTCATCGATTGAATCTTTTAAAACATCCAGTTCATGATTGCATTCAATTCTTATTGCCTGGAAGGTCCTCTTGGAAGGGTGACCTCCTGTGGCTCTAAACTTCATCGGTATTGAAGCTTTGATAATCTCGTTTAATTCAAAGGTTGTTTCAATCGGTTTAACCTGTCTTGCTTCAACAATATGTTTAGCAATGTTTTGTGCGAAATTATCTTCCCCGTAATCTCTAATGATTCTTGCAAGTTCTTTAAGCGGATAATCATTTACGATATCCCTTGCAGTAAGCTTCTGACGTCTGTCCATCCTCATATCCAAAGGTGTATCGACATTGTAACTAAAGCCTCTTTCTGCAGTGTCTAGCTGAAAGGATGAAACTCCAAGGTCAAGTAAAATACCATCTGCTCCTTCTACTCCTCTTTGTTTCAACTCAGAGACTGCATTTACGTAGTTGTTTCTAATAACTGTTATCTGTGTGGAATCCTTATATTGTTCGAGTCTTTTACTTGCTGCGTTTATAGCATCCTCGTCCTGATCAACTCCAAAAAGGTGGCCCTTTTTACCAAGTTTGGATGCGATAACCGATGAATGACCGGCGCCGCCTAAAGTTCCGTCAATATATACACCATCAGGCTTTATGTTCAATCCTTCAATTGTTTCATCAAGCATTACCGAATAGTGCTTAAATTCCATTTTATATACCCAGGCTTTCCATCTTCATTGCCAACTCCTCAGCGTCATCAACAATAGAAGCATTGTCCCATTCTTTCTTGCTCCATATTTCAAATCGGCTTGCTACACCGATAAGAACTACTTCTTTTTCAATTCCTGCGAAGGTTCTTAAATTAGAAGGAATAAGAACTCTTCCCTGCTTATCAAACTCAGCCAGCGTTGCTCCCGATAACATGTATCTTGCAAAAGCACGGGCATCTTTATTGGTAAGTGGTAAGGCTTTAATCTTCTCTTCGAAGGCATTCCATTCAGCGTTTGGAAATGCAAAGAGACAGCCATCTAATCCCTTGGTGATTACGAATGAAGAACCAACTTCATCTCGGAATTTCGAAGGAATTATCAGTCTGCCTTTTTCGTCGACTGTATGATTATATTCACCCATGAACATAAGCAATCCCTCTTCAACGAAATTCGCCACTTTCCACCACTTAGGTACCACTGCGTACCACTTTTAACCACATTATACATATTTTCTTAATATTATGCAAGGCATTTCTTAAGAAAAACTCAATAAAATCAAGGGTTTGCGCCATGTGGGGCAAAGTGGTGAACAAGCCCCCATATCTTGTGATTTTGGCGCAAAAAATAAGCGTAATCCCAACGGATTACGCTTTTTAAAACAAATTATCTTCTATTTTTCTATTAAAGTGGTGACAAGTGGTGGATTATTAAATCCACAAACTTTCCATGTTTACCTCATCCTTAGCTTCACAGCCCATGATGATACATTATCAAAAAGTCCTATAGCCCCACCGTATTTTTAATAGTTTTATATCTTATTAAAAATGCTATTACACATTGAATAAGAATTCGATGATATCGCCATCATTAACAACATACTCTTTACCTTCTGTGCGCTGTTTTCCCTTAGCCTTAACTGCCTGATAATCAAAATCAGCCTCAGCAAGGTCGTCATATGCAATAACCTGGGCACGAATGAAACCTCTTTCAAAGTCTGAGTGAATCTTACCTGCTGCCTGAGGAGCCTTTGTGCCAGCCTTTATAGTCCATGCACGACACTCCTTCTTTCCATCTGTAAGGTATGAAATGAGACCAAGGAGGCGGTAGCTGGCCTTAATAAGTCTGTCAAGACCGGACTCTGAAAATCCGATGTCTTCAAGGAAAAGTGCCTTTTCATCTTCTTCAAGTCCCGCAAGTTCTTCTTCAGTCTTAGCGCAGATAGGAAGTACCTGAGCACCCTCTGATTCAGCCTTGGCCTTTACGATTCTATAGTATTCCACATCTTCAGGATTAGCACATCCGTCATCATCCATATTACAAGCGTAGATTACAGGCTTAGCAGAAAGAAGGCCCATCTCCTTCATAACAGTCGCATATAACTCGTTCTTCTCATCATATTCGAAGGTTCTTGCATTTGCACCACCTTCAAGATGAGCTTTAATTTCATTAAGAAAAGCTTCTTCTTCTCTTGCTTCTTTGTTTCCGCCCTTACCGGCTTTAATAGCCTTCTGAAGACGGTTTTCAATCATATCAAGGTCAGCATAGATAAGTTCTAAATCTATACACTCCATATCACCCTGAGGATCTACATCAACAGCCTTAGTTGCATCTTCAACTACGTGCATAATTTCATCGTTATCGAAGCATCTTACCACATGGATGATTGCATCACATTCTCTTATGTGACCAAGGAACTTGTTTCCAAGACCTGCACCCTTGGATGCGCCCTTAACAAGACCTGCGATATCTGTAAATTCTACAACAGCGGGTGTCTTTTTATCTGTCTGCCAGTAGTCAGCAAGCTTATCAAGTCTTTCATCCGGAACAGCTACAATTCCTGTATTGGGTTCAATTGTACAGAAAGGATAATTAGCTGCCTGTGCATTTGCTGTACCAGTTATGGCATTAAATAATGTTGATTTTCCGACGTTGGGAAGTCCAACGATTCCGAGCTTCATAATATATATCTCCTTAAATTATATTAACCTTCAATACTATAGCACATTTGAAAGCTATAAGATAATAATACCTTTAAGATTTAACTCATTTTCCTTTACAGCCTTTAACTCGGTGCAAAGTTCTGAAATCTTGGACTTACCTGATTTAACAACAAGCCAAACGTTTTTAATCTCTGCTGCTTTTTTAAGTGTTTCAATATTGTTTGAAAGCAATGCTTCGCCGTATTCAAACATGTCTTTATTAAGGCCTAAAGAAAAATCCTTAACTTCGTCTGATTTTTCAAGGCATGAAACTACCATCGCCTTGGCATCGCTTCCAAGTTCCATAGTTGTTTGGGCGTATTCTTTAGATGCAAGCTTTCCTGCTCTTTTATTTTTAGCCTTGGCAATCTTTCTATCAAGAATGTTTTTATAACTATCCGAATTAACAAAGATGACCTTTGAATCCGTAACATTTGTCACATAATCGATGCTTACAATCTTATCCGAGAATACATATGCAGCACAGTATACTACACAATAAGCCAAAGCAAGCACAAGGCCAATAATAAGCATATTTTTAACAAAATCGCCTGCAACATATACCTTCTTTGTATAGGTTTCTCTGTCTATAGTCTGATTAATAGGTTCTCCTGCAAGATAACGCTTAAGTCCTGCCTTCTGTGCATCATTATAAGCACCTGCCAATCTTGTATAGTTTGCAAGGGTGGATGCTATAGCACTTTCATAAACTGAAATTCTACCCGCAAGCGATGATTCCGGAGCCGGATAAACTTCTCTTTCCGTTATTTCAAAAGATAAATCAGGGTATTTATCCTTGTATTTTAACGCAGCTTCTTCAAACAGTCTTTCAATAACATCAAGAATATCATTTACACTCTTTTCATCCGCATATGTTACTGTAAATCTAAATACTCTTTCATTATAGTTATCAAGACTGTTACCATAAATAATATCAAAGAAATTGTCTTTAAAGCTAACAAAACTTCTGAATTCATCGCCCGTAATATCCAGATTTGTTTCTGCCACAATTCTGTTATAAAAGTCATCTCCGGCAATGAGTGTCTGAAACGCAGCCATGATAGTTTCTGTTCTGACTCCGGCATCAACTACTCCAAATATAAAGCCATCATAAGGATTCTCTCTAAGTATCTTTCCAAGGGAAGAATCATTAAGTTTTTTCTTATTATCCAAATATTGCTTATAGTAGAATGCAGCCTGCTCAATGCTATAAATATCATTTTCAGACAGCGTAGGCGGAGCTGAAAAAGGCTCGTTTGTATCCTTGAAATATTTCTTACTCGGTGCCTTAGTATACGACATAACTGCGCCGATGCAAGCTCCTATCAGTATAAAAACAAGAAGCCATCTCCATTTAGCCAAAAGGCTAAGAAGCATATGAAAGATATCTACATCTTTCTCACGTGTATTATTCACAATACATCCCTCCATTTAACTTAGTTACCAGTCTCTTATTTAGCCTTGATATAAGGCTTACCATTTGCGGCAGGAACACGTGACTTACCTACAAAGAGAATAAGTACAATTACTGTCACAATATAGGGGATCATTGAAATCAAGTGAGGCGAAATAGCTGCATCACTACCGATTACAACCTTAAGTCCTGTACAAAAACCAAAGAGAAGACATCCAAGCATAGCTCCCTGAGGTTTGAACTTTCCAAAAATAACTGCCGCAATTGCAATGAAGCCCTGACCTACAATTGATACAGGTCTGAACTGATTACTTGCTGCCATAGTTACACAGGCACCGCCAAGGCCTGCGAGTAAACCGGAAATACATACACAAAGAATACGCATTCCGATTACATTAATACCAAGTGTCTCACATGCCTGGGGATGTTCACCACAAGCTCTGAGTCTTAATCCGAACTTGGTCTTATTAAAAATAATCCATACAACGATAACGGCAATAAATACAAGATATGTTGTTGCATAGTTTGTAAATATATTCTTTAAAATTTTTCCAACTGTCGTTGTTGTATCAAATGCACCGTTAAACAGAATCGGGATCTTTGATTCGGGTTTTAGCGGAACAGTATCGGTTGAATCAAATAAAGCCTTACAAATCATAACTACAACACCGGGAGCAAGCATATTGATTGCTGTACCTGAAATAGTCTGGTCTGCTCCAAGCTTAACTGTAGCTATTGCATGTAAGAAACCAAATACCATACCTGCGATTCCGCCACAGATAAATCCAAGCCAGGGATTTCCTGTAAAGTATGCTGTTACACATCCTGTAAATGCTCCGGCTGTCATCATTCCTTCAATACCGATATTAACAACACCGGATACTTCAGAAAAGCATGAACCTAATGCTGCAAAAAGAAGTGGAGGTGTATATAAAAGTGTAGCGTAAACAATTACACTAAGTTCAGTAAAAAATCCGCTCATCTTCTATTCCTCCTTTCCTTCAACCTTTTTAACTTCTTTAGGCTTCTTTTTCAAGTATTTAACATATGAGAATATTGTTGATATAGCAATAAAGAAAACTACTGTACCAATAATAATATCAACAACCTGAGTGGGTACTCCGACAAGGTTGAGTTTTCCACCGCTGTATCTTAATGAGCCGTAGAAAAGTCCGGCCGCAAAAACTCCAAAAGGATTAGAGCAACCGATTAGCGCAACAACGATACCCGCGAAGCCGTATCCTTCCTGTCCTGAGAAAACGCTGATACGATTTCCCATCCCCATAAGCTGAAGGGCTCCACCAAGACCGGAAAGCATACCTGAAATGGCAAGTGCAGTAAAGATTGACTTATTAGCACTGATTCCACCATACTCGGCTGCATTTTTGTTAAATCCAACAGCTTTCAACTGATAACCCAAAGTGGTCTTTTCAATAATAAACCAAACGATAATTGTAAGAACAATCGCAACCAGAATGCCCCAGTTTGTGACGTTACACAAATCGTGCGCCTTAATAAAGTCTGCTGAAAGACCAATCTTGGCATTATCTGAAATATACTTTGTTGCTTCTGCAGTACCATCATTATGGATGGCAGGAATATTAGCAATGAAGTTGCTTAAATAAAAAGCAATCCAGTTAAACATAATCATACTAAGAACTTCATTGATACCCCATTTTGTCTTAAGGAAGGCAACCACCATTCCCCATATCGCACCAACAAGCATTGAAGCGATAAAACATAAAGGGATTAATACAGGCTTAGGAAGATTAGGAAGCAAAATAGCTGTAACGCAGGCTGCCATTGAGCCCATTACATACTGTCCTTCCGCACCAATATTGAAAACACCTGTTTTAAAGGAAAAAGCTACTGAAAGACCAACAACGATATATGGTGTCGCGTAGGCTACGCAGTATGATAATCCCTTAGTTCCGTTAAAGACTGTAGATAACAGTTTCCCATAAGCTGTTCCTACGCTAATGTGCATTATTGAAAGAAATATTGCTCCTACAACAAATCCAATCACAATTGAAAGCAGTGTATGAATGAACTTATTGTTCGCAAAGAAATCAATTAAAGTTTTCTTTTCCTTATTCATCCTTCTTACCTCCTGCCATCATCAATCCAAGAGTATTCTCGTCGGCTTCATTTCCGGGAAGTCTGTCAACAATCTTACCGTCAAATATAACCGCGATATCATCTGAAAGGCTCATGATTTCATCCAGTTCAAAAGAAACCAAAAGCACAGCCTTTCCTTTATTTCTCTGCTCTACAATATACTTATGAACGTATTCAATAGCACCAACGTCCAAGCCTCTTGTAGGATTAACTGCAATAAGTAAGTCTTTATCGTTCTGAACTTCTCTTGCAATAATAACCTTCTGCTGGTTACCGCCTGAAAGAGTGCCTGCGGGACGCTCCTCGCAGTTTTCAGGACGAATATCGTATTTTTCAATAGACTTAGTTGCAAAGTCTTTTATTGCTTTTCTGTTTAGAATTCCATTTTTAGAAAACTCACCTTCTTTGAAGTTTTGTAAGATCAGATTGTCTTCTACTGAAAAGTCAAGAACAAGACCGTGTTTCTGTCTATCGGCAGGAATTGAAGAAACTCCGTTTTCAAAGCCAAAGCGAGGTGACTTATTCATAACATTAACACCGTTTACAATTACCTCACCCTTTGTTGCCTTTCGAAGTCCAGTAATGATTTCAACCATCTCAGTCTGCCCGTTTCCATCGATACCGGCAACACCGACGATTTCTCCTGCACGAACCTGAAGATCAAGTCCCTTAAGTATTTCTACCCCACGGTAGTCAACACCATGAAGATCTTTTACGTCTAAAATTACTTCTCCGGCTTTCTGTTTAGGCTTATCTACCTTAAAGGTAACCTTTCTACCAACCATCATGCTTGCAAGGTCATCTTCACTACATTCATCAACATCAACAGTCTGAATATACTTACCTCGGCGGATAATGGTGCAAAAATCAGCAGATTCCTTGATTTCCTTAAGTTTATGAGTGATAAGAATAATACTCTTACCATCTTTAGTTAAGTTATGCATAATCTGAATCAGTTCAGTAATTTCTGCAGGAGTAAGTGATGAAGTAGGCTCGTCAAGAATCAAAACATCCGCACCTCTATAGAGAGCCTTTAAAATTTCTACTCTCTGCTGCATACCTACTGATATATCTTCAATCTTGGCATCCGGATCAATTGCAAGACCATACTTTTCAGAAATATCTACAACATTCTGTCTTGCAGTCTTCATATCAACAGTCATACCCTTAACAGGTTCCATTCCAAGAACGATGTTTTCAGTTACACTAAAAGGCTGAACAAGCATAAAATGCTGATGCACCATACCGATACCGGCATTAATTGCATCCTTAGGATTATTCATATCAACCTTTTTACCGTTTACAATAATGTCACCGGAAGTAGGCTTTAAAAGTCCGTACAGCTGGTTCATCAGTGTTGATTTTCCGGCACCATTTTCACCCAAAATCGCGTGAATTTCGCCCTTATGAACCTTAAGCATAATTCCGTCGTTTGCTGTGAAATTACCGAAACGCTTTACGATGTTTCGCATTTCAATTACGACTGTGTTTAAATCCACATTTTCCCTAGCCAAAGCTATTTGCCTCCCATATTTAGATTAAGACTATATCAGTAAGACCATTATCTGCTGCGACTTTTTTCAGTTCATTTAAGAATTCATCAGTCGGAGGTTCAATGTTTTTATATTCGGGTCTTACCCCCATGTCTCTATATTTAATAATTTTATATCTCACATTTGACGAACAGGCCGAAACCATCTTAGATACTTTATCAACCGTATCTTTAGCATCAAAAAGATTCGGTACTATAACCGTTCTCACCTCAAAAAGTTTTCCCGCTTTAAGTAGAAACTCCAAATTCTTTTTAACCATTTCATTGTGGCTTGAAGTAAGATTCACATGTTCTTTATCATCCCAGGCTTTAACGTCAAGCATCACGCCATCTGTCACTGAAAGCAGCCTTTCGTCATTCATGAAAGGGTAACTTCCATTAGAATCAAGCATGGTATCCAGTCCCTCGCTTTTAGCGAGCGCTAAAAGTTCGCAAAGAAAGTCTCTATAAGTAGTACACTCTCCGCCCGAAACGGTAAGTCCCCTGATAAAGGGCATGTTCTTTTTAACTCTCTGCATAACTTCAACAGGACTCATAACGCAAGTCTTGGGTGAAGAAAGGTTTTCACAGTTATGAATGCATTCGTCACACATAATACATTTAGACGAATCATAAACAACTTTTCCGTTTTCAAAAGAAAGAGCTTTACTTTTACAAAAATTAACGCACTTTGCGCAGTTTATACAGGTTCGAATCGTTTCAGGATTATGACAGTATTTGCAGTTAAAACCGCAGCCCTGTAAAAAAACTGCCGTACGATTCCCGGGCCCGTCTACCGAACTAAAAGGAATAATTTTGTTTACTATAGCATCAGCCATGCTATCTTACCCTTCTGTCCAAAATCTTACAGTTCTTCTTGGCTCCAAGTCCAAGTCCTGTTGTGTTCTGGCGAACATTTTCACCGGATTCTAACTTTTCCATTTCACTTTTCTTTACAAGATATCCGGTAACTCTTATTACATCTGAATCAGATGCATAAAAAGAAAGGTATCTGATATCCTTGCTCATACTACCCTTTATAATGTCCAATACATACTCGGGATTTTTATGAACAGTTAAATCAATAGGGAAAATATCCCCTGTTCCTGAAGGGAAATACTTCTGGAACTTGTTAATATTTGTAAGATGGTCGATTAATTCATCAGGCTCTTCTCCAATTGGAATACGTGTTCCGGGAGAACAATCATGATCTGAATCAATACCCACCTGAGCATGCAAAAGAAAATGATTGCCTGTGCAGGAACAGTATTTATTGACGTGCTTATTATTAAGTTCATCAATAAGTTCCATTATTTCAACGCCAAGCGCATCAGCCTTTTCGCTATGTCCAAATCTTTCATTGCAGCCTTCTTTGGCTAAAAGATTGTTTACACATTCGGCAAGTCCAACCATACCAAACATCGCTGTAAATTTATCCCTGGAAACAAGTCCTTCCTTTACAAGAAAACTTGATTCAAACCATCCGCTCTCTTCAACCAGAAAGCGAATTCTTTCATCCATGTATCTGGCCATAACGTCCATTACATGAGGAAGTACATTGGTCTTAAAATCATTGATATCCTTAGCTTTCTTAGCAATATTTGAAAGAATAAGTCTTGATAATGTATATGAACCGCCACCTTTATAAAGACCGTTGTAGCAGCTGGCTACACAGTAATCATCGCCAAGCTCACTTCTAAACATTCTGTCGTTTGCAAAAGAAGGTTTTGCGCTCTTAAGTGCACACTTAACACCTGCGAGTAAAAACTCATCCTCAGTTTCATCTGAAACAAGCATTGTAAGATTCGGAACGGCATTTTGAAGTTCAGCCTCAACCTCCATAAGAAGGTAGCCAAATCTTGTGGCTTTAGGGCCGATATCAGCATGACAGAAAGAATCAAGAATTGTTCTGTCAATCATAGTAAGCCAGAGTTTAAGCTGGAACTTAACTTCTTCATCGGTCATATCCTTTATGAAAGGATCCAGTAAATCATCCAAATCACCAATATAAACTGTGTAGTTTGTGATGCTTGGAATGTTTCTGTACAAAATCATGAGATTAGTTAACGCCTCTGCAAAGTTAGTCGCAGGACCCAACTGTAAAAACTCACTTCCCTGTTTTAAAAACTTAGGAAAATCTACACATATGTATCTGGGTCTATAGGGTGCATCACCCTCAAAAAGGTTACAGATACATCTTGATTCAATATCACATCTTAAAAGTTCATCGAGCTCTTCAGGCTCATCTAAAACCGTGAGCATATTCTCAGCTTTTCTTGCAAGATATGTCACTCTCTGTTCATGAGTAGAGGTCGGATCTACTAAAGTATCGTAGATTTCCTGACGCATATTCTCTATCATTTCAACACTCAATTTTCTCTTCATAAATAACCCACCTTTAGTAACAAATACTATTCAGTATTTTACCACATTTAGCCCCTTTTCTTCAACAAAAAAACGTCGCCAACAAAACTGTTGACGACGTTAAAAAATCATCTTATAGCTTACAAATAATTAGTCAGCAAGGATGAAGTCAGGACATGTGTCCTTAGATGTTGAAACAACAACTGATCCGTTAAGGATTGCTTCCTTAGCAGCTGTAACAGCAGCGATAACATCTTCAGGAAGAAGTGTTGTTGTAGGAGCGATATCAACACCACCGTCTGCAAGTGAGAACTGCTGAACACCACCAGCGAAGGTTCCGTTTAATACAGCAAGTGCGATATCAGCTGATGCGTTATCAACACGCTTCATAGCTGATGTAATAACGTGGCAGGGATCAACTACTGACTGGTCAGAGTCAACACCGATAGCCCATGCATCGTTGTCGTGGCAAGCTGAGATAACACCAGCACCTGTACCACCTGCAGCATGGTAAATAACGTCAGCGCCGTTTGTAACCATATCTGTTGCTGCTGCAGCACCAACAGCTGTATCACCAAATGAGTTAGCGTTGAACTGAAGAACCTTTGCATCAGGGTTTACAGACTTAACACCTTCGATAAAACCAATACCGAAAAGGTCCATTGTAGGCATTACCATACCCTGTACATAACCTACAACGTTTGACTTTGTCATCATACCGGCAACTACACCTACAAGGTAAGAAGCCTGTTCCTGAGAGAACATAAGGCATGCTA
>JAKSRS010000069.1 GCA_024403515.1 Lachnospiraceae bacterium | reverse complement strand
AAGAAAGACTACTGTTTCAACGGCGAAATTGTAATAATCCGTTAAATAATCGGTTATTCCTTGTTAATAAGGCATATGTAATATGAACGCAACTCGTGTTTGGGGAAACTCGAGTTGCGTTTTTTTTGCTAAACGAGGAGGAATCTATGAATAAAAAAACTAATAAGGTAAAATTCTTAAACTCACTGTCTACAAAGATGGCTTTAATTGTATTTGCTTGCGTATCTATTGCGACAATACTCACATCTATTGTAGGTCTCAGCAAGATGGAAAAGATATCATCCGTCTTCGTAATGAATTATGCTCAGTCCATGGCTGAAGATGCCGCTAGATCTATTGACAGTGCGGTAATCGGTGGTGTTGAAATGACACCTGAAATTATCGGCACCATGGTGGGTGCAGCCAAAATGATTGATGTTGAATCATCATACATTTATGTATGTGATTCAGAAGGATTTATTCTATATCACCCCACTACAGAAAAGATCGGAAACAAGGTTGAAAACGAAGCGGTTACAAATATCGTAGCGCAGATGGCTAAAGGAACAGTTCCTGATCCCGGTGCATTAGTATACAAATATAAGGGTTCAGATAAACTTGCAGGTTTTGCAGTCTCCGCAACAAACTTTATTGTAGTAATGACAGCAGACTACGACGAGGCAACTGATGTACTTGTAACAGTAAGAGGCCAGATGAATAACATGAACCTTGCAAATATTCTTTGCATGACTATCATCAGCTTATTTATCGCTAAGGCATTCTTCAAAGGCTTTATCGCTCTTGGCGCAGTTGTTGAAAAAACAGCAAGCTTTGACTTTAGAAAGCGCGAAGGAATGGAGAAACTTCTCAAGCGCAAGGATGAACTTGGTGTCATGGCCAATGAAATTGATGATATGTGCGAGAAGTTAAGAGATATTGTAATCAGTATCGACTCTTCTTCAACATCAATTGACGGAAATATCGCTGAACTTAAAGATAGTGCTAACAGCGTTAATTCAATGTGTACAGATAACTCAGCTACAACTCAGCAGATTGCAGCAGGCATGGAAGAAACTAATGCTACAACTGAAAACATTACCGAAAACATTAAGGGAATGCTTTCAAGCTCTAAGGATATCGACTCACTTGCACATGACGGTGAAAAACTTTCAGATGAAGTTAGCAGTCGTGCAACAAGTTTAAAGCAGGCAACAATTGAATCAACAAAGAAGACAGAATCTATCTATGATTCAGTTAAGCAGAAAGCTCAGGTAGCTATTGAAAACGCTAAGATTGTTACTAAGATTAACGAGATGACAGACACAATCATGGAAATCTCTTCACAGACAAGCTTACTTGCACTTAACGCATCAATCGAAGCTGCAAGAGCCGGCGAAAGCGGTAAGGGATTTGCAGTTGTTGCTACAGAAATTGGTAACCTTGCAACTCAGACAGCCAGAACAGTATCAGATATTGATGAGATGGTTGGCGAAGTAGTTAATTCAGTTGCTCAGATGCAGGAATGTCTCGAAGAGACAACATCTTTCATTGGTGAAAACGTAATCAGCGACTATGCTGAATTTGCCAAGGTTTCAGACCAGTACAACACAGATGCTAATGACTTTAAAGACAGCATGACAAGCATCCGTAAAGGAATCATCGACCTTAACGATACAATTGCCCAGGTTGCTGAATCCATTAGTGGAATCAACAATACAATTAACGAGTCTACAACAGGCGTAACAGGTATTGCTGAAACAACAACAGACATCGTTAAGATGACAGAAATCACAGCTTCAAAGGCTAATGAATGTAGAGATGCCATCAGTGCACTTGATGAAATCGTAAAGAGATTTACTATTGAATAAGCTCTAAATCGAACTACCATATTTTAAGCATAAGAAAGCCCTTCCGGTTTGGGAGATAAACAAATATCATCCCAGATTGGAAGGGCTTTTTGTTGACAAGATAAAGCCTGAAACTTTAAAATTGTTTAGGCAGGAGCGGAAGAACTTGCGGTGAATGTGAGGATTAACGAGTGAATATCAGTGTAAGAAAATATAAAGACAGTGATCTTGCTGCAATGATTGATATATGGAATCAGGTGGTTGAGGACGGAATTGCATTTCCGCAGGAAGATTATCTTGATGAAGAAAGTGGTGCCAGGTTTTTTGACGAGCAGACATATGCGGCAGTAGCAGAGGATGAGAAGGGTAAAATATATGGCCTTTATATTCTTCATCCCAATAACATCGGTCGTTGTGGTCATATATGTAATGCAAGTTATGCCGTAAGCCGTGAGGCCAGAGGCAAGCATATCGGAAGATATTTGGTTTCGGACTGCCTTGAGCAGGGTAAAGTTCACGGTTTTGGACTTTTGCAGTTTAATGCCGTAGTTGAAAGCAATATTTATGCCCGAAGACTTTATGAAAGCCTCGGCTTTGTTCAGTTAGGGGTTATTCCTAATGGCTTTAGAGCCAAGGGTGGACATTATGAAAATATCTGTCCTTACTATCACGTGCTTTAGTAAATCAGTTTTCGAGTGAGAGGACACCATGGATATGAAAGATTCAAATATTGAATATTACAACATAAATGCTGAGTCATTTATTGAGGGAACTCTAAACGCAGACATGTCTTTTTGGAGAGATAAGTTTGAAAGCTATCTTCCAAAAGGCGGCAGAGTATTGGACGCCGGCTGCGGGAGCGGACGTGACAGCAGAGCCTTTAAAATGCACGGCTTTTCATTTGTCGCTTTTGATGCTTCAAGGGAAATGTGCAAGTCGGCTTCACAACTTTTAGGGGAAGAAGTATGGCAGATGAAATTCGACGAGATTTCTTTTGACGAAGAATTTGATGGAGTCTGGGCCTGTGCTTCACTTTTACATGTTTCCTACGAGGACCTTCCTAAAGTGGTCGGAAAACTTAGAAAAGCCTTAAAAAATAAGGGTCATATTTATGTTTCTTTTAAATATGGCGAAGAGACGATGACAAAGGGCGAGCGAAGTTTTAGTAATTTCAATGAAGTGAGTGTTAAAAAACTTTTGGAAGAAAACGGCTTTAAAGTCTTAGAAAGCGACATATCCACAGATATCCGCCCCGGCAGAGCTGATGAAAAATGGATTAATGCGATAGCTGCCTGCATATAAATTCAAGTACTTTTCAAAGTTAAAAAGTAAAATAGATTTCTAATCAAATCAAAAAATACGGATATCGGCTGAGAAAATACAACTAAAATGCGAATAAAAAAATCCCGTATAATAATCTGTTAATAAGTCTGAATTATTATAACTTTGCTCTTATGCGGAAGGGAAGCCAGTTACTTGGCCCGCTTTGATGAGAGAAGGAGATATATAAGGGGACTTTTTTAAATAAAAAGAGAGGATTAAAGAACGCCTATGAGGAAAGGGTTCTTTGGTCCTCTCTTTTAAATGTTTATCCCTGAAGTCCGTTGGACTGTCTGATCATATCTTCAACAACGATGTCGTAGATTTCGCCGACTGTGTTGCAGTATTCAAGCACCTTCCAGGGCTCGTTTGTATGGAAGTGAATCTTGATTAAATCTTCATCGCCCGCTGCGATAAGGCTGTTGCCCTCGAAGTGGTCTGTGATGTAATCGGAAATTTCGTCCTCATCAAGATCCTTGTCACGTCTGTCAATAAGTAACTGAGTGTCATAACGATATGCAAACTGATCGTCTTCTGCATCAATAGAATTAATTCCCATGATGTCCTCCTTTCTTTTGGCCTTATACTAACATAACTTTGGGGCAAAAGAAAGAATTCAAAGTAAACTATTATCCCATAAGCCCTTGCCATTAGTGCGCTTTTACTATATTATCGTGACAAGTGAAAAATGAGGTGATTAGGATGCTTATTAGAAAAATCGAGAAGAAGGACGATGCACGCGTGGCATTTATCATAAGAGAATGCTTGACCGAGTACGGGTGTGCCGGAATGATGGATACGGCCTGGGGCGATCCTTACCTTGACCACTTTTCGGAAGTTTATGTTAATGACAACAACTGCTACTGGGTGGCCGAAAACGACGAAGGCATTGTGGTTGCCGGTGTTGGAATTGGACCTTTGGATGTAAAAGAGGCTTGCGGTTGCAGCGAAACGTCCGATAGAACATCGTGTAGCTGCGGTGAAAAACATGCGGAAGAATCCTATGAGGTCGATGAAAGCCGCATGTGCGAACTTCAGAAGATGTACTGCCTTCCCGAGTATAGAGGAAGCGGTATAGCGCAGAAGCTTTTAGATGAGGCACTTTCTTTTGCCAAAGAAAGGTATTCATCGTGCTATTTAGAGACAAGAAACAACATGGACAGAGCCAAACGCTTCTACGAAAAGAATGGATTTAACTATACTGAGAAAACTTTTGGCAATACCGGTCACTGTGGATGCAATTATCACTATATATTGATATTCTAAGACTAAAAACCGCCAATTATGGTGGTTTTTTAATTTTTCTTTAATAGATTTGAGTAAAATTACAGTGTAATATTGTGGAGTGAATCCGCAACAGTAACATGTATTGGGGAATGCGTGTTATTTGCTTGCAAATGAGGAGCTACTAAGTGTTTAAGATTCTTCGAACCGACATTAACACGGTTGATTCAGAGATGGTAGTTGACGCTTCCGGTCTTGACGGAAGGACGGAAGAAAGCTTAAAAGAAAGCTACAAAAAGTGCCTGGATGAAGCCAGAGCCAAAAGGGTAAAGTCAATAGCGATTCCTTTTGTATCCTTGGGAGACGATGAGTATTCCAGGGAAATGGGTATGCTTATAGCTGTGGATGCAATTAAAAGTGCTACTGCAGGGTCAGATCTTTCAGTAACACTGGTCATTCCCGGAGCGCGCTACAGTGAGCTTGACTACAGGCTCATGGGAAGACTTAAATCGTATATGTATGACTATGTTTCAAACATAACAAGAGGAGTTAACAGAGCAGACAATACCGACTCGACGTCTTCACATAGAGCAGATACCTTTTCAGAGTATCTTTTGCATCTTGCTAAACTTCAAAACCTTTCCAATGAGGATGTATATAAAAGAGCAATCGTCACTAAGCAGAAGTTTTCATCTGTTGAAAATGATGTAAATTACCATCCGACCAAACAGACAGCCCTTAGGTATTGCGTAGGGGCCAAGTTAAATCTAAGCCAGTCCAAAGACCTTCTTGCAAAGGCGGGATATGCCCTGTCACCATGCGATAAGACGGATATTATCTTTTCTTTTTACATAGAAAATAATCATTACGACCTTATTGATATTGACCTTCAACTTGGCGAATATGGCCAGCCATGTCTGATAAGATAAAATAATATTGGAATGTCTGCATGACACATATAACCTGGCCTGCAGGGACTGCAATATGAAAGAGATAGTGCATAAATATGACCGATATAAATAATATTATTTCCAAAATTCAGTCGATAAACAAGAGTGGTTCGCCGGTTATAGTTGCCATTGACGGAAGATGTGGATCGGGAAAAACAACACTAGCAATGAAATTGTCAGAGATTATCGATTGCACTGTGTTTCATATGGATGACTTCTTTTTACGTAAGGAGCAAAGAACTTCTGAAAGGTTGAAAACTCCCGGCGAATTTGTAGACCACGAGAGATTTTTGGAAGAAATACTCATTCCCATTAAGGAGCATAGGACGGTTTATTTGCGAAGATTCTGCCATGATACCTTCGAACCCGGTGAGGCCGAAGAAATGGCTGTAAGGCCGATAGTTATTGTTGAAGGAACCTATAGCTGTAATGTTAATTTGAAAAACTATTATGACATGACGGTTTTTATGACTACAGATTCTACAACCCAGCTTGAGAGGCTGAAGCGCAGAAATCCGGATAAATACGATATGTTTGTGGAAAAATGGATTCCACTTGAGGAGATGTATTTTGATACATTTTCACCCAAAGATTGTTTCGATATTGTATATGAAACTTAACACAGATAGGGTGAAATAAAAATTTATTGTTGACATTGCGTATAATAATCAATATAATTCAAATTGCTTTAGGGAGTAGTCGGCATAATATATGTGGTAAGTCAACATAATGGTTGGAGCAATCCGTAATTCCTGGTTTACCTTAATTGATGAGACTGAGGCACAGTAGATAACTGTGCACGTCCCTTACTATATTGTCATTTTAGACGGGTACAGTTATTTGTACCCGTTTTCTTTTTGCACAAAAACAAATCTTATGGCGCGTGTGAAGATTTTTAGGAAAAAGAAGGCGGGAATCTAGTGCTTAAAGGAGAGAAATGAGAATGAAACTAAAAATCAATGACGTGCACAAATTTTATGGAAGCAAAGAATCAAGAATTGAAGTTCTAAAGGGCATCAACTGCCAGGTTGAAGATGGCGAGATTTGCGTTCTTTTGGGACCTTCAGGATCAGGTAAATCCACTCTTTTAAACATAGTGGGTGGTCTTGAAAGTGCTGATAGCGGCTGCATCGATATCGGCGACTTTTGCACTGAGAACATGAGCGACAAGGAGCTTGGCAAGTACCGCCGCAACAATCTTGGCTTTGTTTTCCAGTTCTATAATCTGGTTTCGGACCTTACGATAAAAGAAAACATTGAGGTCTGCGCTTATCTTACAAAAAATCCCCTGGATATAGACGATTTATTGCATACGCTTGGACTTTACGAACACAAAGATAAATTTCCGAATCAGTTGTCGGGAGGCCAGCAGCAAAGATGTGCAATCGGACGTGCACTTGTAAAGAATCCTCCGATTTTACTTTTCGATGAGCCTACAGGAGCATTGGACTATAAAACTTCCAAGGAGATTTTGGACTTAATCGAGAAAATCAATAAAAAATACCACAATACAATGATCATCGTTACCCACAACCAGGTCATCAGTCAGATGGCAGACAGA
The DNA here is from genome assembly GCA_024403515.1 of Lachnospiraceae bacterium. Classification (GTDB taxonomy): domain Bacteria; phylum Bacillota; class Clostridia; order Lachnospirales; family Lachnospiraceae; genus UBA1258. The sequence goes on along the minus strand of JAKSRS010000069.1, from coordinate 2,258 downwards.
GTTTTAAAACTTAGAGATGGCGTGATTGTGTCTGAGGTCGTAAACAAGGAAAAGACACCGGCAAGCGAGCTTGAGTGGTAAGGAGGGGATTATATGAAGAGTGCATTATCCAAAAGAATTCCTAGAAATCTTGCCGCTAACTTCATTAAGTACCTGGGAATAATCATTATTCTTGTTTGTACCATCACAATCGGCTCATCATCTCAGTCGACGATGAACGCGGCAGTTAAGTACCTTGATAATATTGAAGTTGAAAACATGCTTGAAGACGGTCAGTTTGAAACAAGTATGCCTATGACAGAGGAAGCTTTCAAATTCTTTGAAGACGAAAAGATAGCTGTTTGTGAAAACTTCTATGCCTTGGAAAACGAGTATAATGGCGACTGTAAGGTGAACATCTTTGGGCCAAGAGATGAATTAAATATCCCTACACTTTTTGACGGTAAAATGCCTGAAAGTAAGGATGAAATCGCCTTAGACCACGTTTTTTCAAGAAGTAACGGTATCGTCATCGGAGATACAATTGAACTTTGCAAAAGAAAGTTCACCGTCTGCGGAACCGTTTCTTTTCCCGATTATTCATCTCTTTTTATGAATAACACGGACCTTGTAATGAACACTAAGCACTTTGGTGTAGCAATAGTAAGTGAAGAAACTTTTGAAGCAATTGATTCTTCTTTTGTTAACTACAGGTACAGCTACAGATTTGACCAAAGAGATTTAGATAAGGCAACTAAAGTAAGCAAGGCTGAGGATATGATGAGAAACCTTCTTTTGACAGGAAATTCACTCCAAAGCTTTCTAAGAGCAGACCAGAATCAGAGCATATCCTTTTTAAGGGAAGACATAGGAAGCGATGGCCCTATGGTTGCTGTGTTTGTGTATATCCTTGTTGCGCTGATTGCTTTTATCTTTGCAATTCTTACCAACAGTAGCATTGAAAAAGAAGCTGTCGTGATTGGTACACTGCGAGCACTAGGTTATACAAGAGGCGAGATAATCTGGCATTATATGCAGCCTACGATTATCATTTCTATAATCGGATCGGTTGTAGGAAACCTCATCGGTTATACCGTGATGCTTGAGCCATTCTTTGATATTTACTACACATCTTACAGTGTTGGTCCGCTTGTGGCAGAGTTTGACGTTAAGATTTTTTGCATAACTACAATTGTTCCGGTCGTTTTGATGTTACTTATAAACTTCCTTATGCTTTATAAGAAACTTAAACTCAGCCCGCTTAAATTTTTACGCAGAGAACTTAAAAGCGGAAAGGCAAGAAGAGCAGTTAAGCTTCCAAACATAAACTTCATAAACAGATTCCGCCTTCGCGTTATTATTAAAAACCGTGGATGCTATATCATGCTGTTTTTAGGAATCTTTTTATCGAGTTTCCTTCTTATGTTTGGAATCGGCCTCAATCCTTTAATGAAGCACTATACTGATACCATCGACGAGTCTTTAAATTACGAATATCAGTATATTTTAAAGGCGCCGGTCGATGAATCAGAAGGTGAAAAGATATACGTATACGAGATGGATACCTGGTTTGAACTTGGGAAAAAGAACGTGGGTGTTTCTATCTACGGTATCGACGAAGATTCAAAGTTTTTTAAGGATGCTTACCTTAAAGAAGGAGTCAGTGTTTCATCAGCACTTGCAGCCAAGCTTGGCATAAAAGAAGGGGATACTCTTAAATTAAATGATGACTTAAAGGACAGAGAATTTGAGTTTACCGTCAAGAAAATCTACGATTTTGATGCTATGCTTGGAATGTTTATTGATAAAGAAAGCCTTATAAAGCTTCTTGATGTGGAAAGCGGAAGCTATAATTCCATCATTTCCAACGAAAAGCTGGATATTGACGAAGCATTTGTTGCCAAAAGAATTGCCAGACAGGACGTTTTAGGTGCATCGATGCAGATGATGCGTTCTTTTGACACAGTAATACTTTTTGTAAATATATTTGCCGTGGCAGTTTACCTTGTAATGATGTATATACTGACCAAGGTAGTAATCGACAAAAATGCTATTTCCATTTCTTATATGAAAGTCTTTGGCTATGAGGGAAGGGAAATCGGAAAGATTTATTTAACGGCTTCGGCAATCGTAGTCGGAATTTCGCTTTTTGTCTGCATTCCTTTGGAAGTGCAGTTATTTAAAGTTTTACTTGTTTGGATATCAGCAATGATTGAAGGTTACCTTGAGTTTTACCTTCCTTTTGATGTGTATGTAAAGATAGTAGTAATCGGTATTGT
>JAKSRS010000068.1 GCA_024403515.1 Lachnospiraceae bacterium | reverse complement strand
ATTGTGGATATTTCTTCCCTGGCATCACATCCGTCTCTTAAGGTTGTGAATTGTAAAGATAATCCAAGTGACGATTATGAAAGTATCGGAAGTGGAATTGAAATAATCAAGTAACATATGGCACGGGGGATGGATTTAAGGATTGATGAAGGCTGATTAAGGTTAAAGGAGGAACTGCGATGACTTTTAAACAGATTACTATGCGTGATGCTAAAGAGATATTTGAATCGAATAAGAATGGTGATTATATTATCCTCGATGTAAGACGCCCTGATGAGTTTTCCGAAGGACACATTCCCGGTGCGATTAATGTGGCCAACGAATCTATTGGTGACGTGGAACCTTTAGAGCTTCCTGATAAGGATAAACTTATATATGTTCACTGCCGAAGCGGAGTTAGAAGCAAACAGGCTGCGGCTAAGTTAGAATCTCTTGGGTACACAAACATCGTTGAATTCGGTGGAATCATTGATTGGGAAGGCGAAATTGTAAAATAATGAATATACAGATTTTTGGCACAAAAAAGTGCAATGAAACCAAAAAGGCTGAGCGATTTTTTAAAGAGCGTGGTATCAAGTATCAATTTATCGATATGAAAGAGAAGGGGATGAGCAAGGGCGAATTCACTTCAGTATCGCAAGCCAATGGTGGAATTGAGAATATGATTAACTGGGAAGGCAAGGATCAGGACACACTTGCTCTCATTAAGTATATCGCCGAGGAGGACAAGCTAGAAAAGATTCTCGAGAATCCATCGGTCATAAAAACCCCGGTTGTACGAAATGGCAAGCTTTCAACTCTTGGGTACCAGCCCGAGGTTTGGAAGGGGTGGAAGTAATCCCAATCACGCCCCATTCCCACTTTTAACAAGCTTTGTGGTCTTCACTGAATAGTACATAATCGAGAGGGCACTTGCGATTGTCCAGCCGACGGGCCATGCGCACCAGATGCCGACATAGCCTAGCATTGTCTTGGAAAGGATGATGGCTAAGGATACACGCAGGATAAGGTCTGTAAATGTTGTGACCATGAACTCCTTCATGTAGCCAAGACCTCGTAAGATTCCGTCAGCTACAAGTTTGGAAGAAACTACGAAGTAAAAAGGTGCGAGTATTCTTAAGTACAAGACTGAAGATCTTATGGCATCAGGCGAGGGATTTGTAAGGAAAAATCCCAGTAAAGCCTTGGGGAAAATTAAGTATATAAGCGCCAGGGGAAGGCATAAGCACCATACAAGTTTAATGCCGGCCTTGAAGCCTTCTTTGATACGCTTGTATTTACCGGCGCCGAAGTTTTGTGACGCAAAGTTAGATATACCGTTTCCAATTGTTGTAAAGGAAGTAATAACAAGGTTGTTAAGCTTTACGCCTGCTGAGTATCCGGCCATAACATTGGGGCCAAAGCCGTTTATAACGCGCTGAATAATGATATTTCCGATGGAAATGAAGCTTTGCTGAAGCATTGAAGGAACCGCGATACCAAGAAAATGTTTTAAAATTCCTGAGTCGAAAAGTTTACATTTTCCTGCAGATTCAATTTTACGAAGACGTCTTAAAACTGTGATGAATGATACGATACAGCTGATTCCCTGGCAGATAAATGTAGCATAAGCAACGCCTGCGATACCAAGGTTTAAGTATCTTACGAAGGCGTAGTCCATAATGATATTTGCAATTGATGATGCAACCAGAAAGTAAAAAGGTGTCTTGGAGTCACCAAGCGCCGAGAAAATTCCGGTTGAAAGGTTATAAAAGAATACAAAGGGAAGTCCCCAGATATAAATATCCAGATAAAGTTTGGAATCACTAAAAACGTCAATGGGCGTATCGATTAAAGTAAGCATACTTCCTGAAAATAAAATTCCAAGAACCATAAGAACAAGGCATGTAACAGCGCTGGCAATCATGGCTGTGTATACCGAAGTTTTCATGGAAGAGTAGTCCTTGGCACCGAAGTACCGAGACGTGATAACAGAGCAGCCGATATTGCAGCCAAAGGCAAAAGCGATAAAGATAAGCGTAATCTCGTAGCTGTTTCCCACAGCCGCAAGCGCGTATTCACCCACGAATTTACCCGCAATAAGCGAATCGGCGATATTGTAAAGTTGTTGAAATATAATACTGCCAAAAAGCGGAAGGCAGAACTTCCACAAAACCTTGGCAGGGTCCCCTATAGTTAAATCTTTATTCATTGTTTCTCTCCATTTTTTCTTGATTATAAGTCTCTATATTTTTATAATCTATAATCAAAATAGATAATACAAATCCCTAATTTAAGCGCTTATTGGTAATTTTTTAAATTTTGCAAAAGAAAGGGCTCAAGATGCGATACGTTATAGAAGAATCTCACCGTCACTGGTCAGCAGCCAAAAAGGAAGAACTCAGAAGATTTTTAGTGCTATCCAAGGATTTGGATAATAATCTTTCTTTTGAAGACGTGGACTATAAGACTATTTATGAAAAAGAACACGCTCTAAAGTGCTTTGAAGCAATCGCTTACGATAAAAGTAAAATCGTGGGATACATGAGGTGCTTTAAAAATCCTTCCAAACGTGAACGCTGGTTTGTAGGGGATATCTACGTTTTAAGTGAATATAGAAAAAAGCATATCGCAAGCAAATTATATAAAAAGGTCATCGAAGAAGTTATGACCTACGAAAATGCCGAATATATAGAAGCTTCTATCGCCGATGATAACCTTGCGTCCATTAAACTTCACGAAAAATTAGGCTTTAAAGATACGCGTAAAAGAGGGAAGTTTGCAGGATTTTCTTTTGCCCCCAATGAGACCTTTTATAAAAAGACACTCTTTTCATACCTTCCCGTAGATGCAAAGATGCTTCATGAAAATGAAGAAATAAAGAATCTGATTTCTGATATCTGGGCTACTAATGAAGACGGCCCGTTTTCAGAGTATTCATTTGACGAACTGCTTGATAAATCATTTAGCGACGAACTTGATATTAATCTTATCTGGCTTGGATCGCGAATTGTTGGAATTTCCGTAACCGGAGAGGGACTTGAGGTGACCCTAGTTACCGTCAAGTAAGATATAGTTTTATTTTAGAGCAAAATAGTAGTAAAAATGCCTTGTGATTTCCTTTTTTTGCGAGTGCTAATATATCATTAATAGCATTTTTTAAAATATTTTATGTAAAAGGATGCAATGAAATATTGCAATTAAGGGGAATTTATGAAGGAAGAAAAATCTAGAAGAATTACGAAAGTTAAAAACTTTGACTTTCGTCGTTCAAGCGTCATTTACCGTCTGCAGTTTCTGATGGTAACTGTTTTTGCGTTTGCGATTATTATCGGAAGCTTTAATTTTGTTTACAGTATTTCCAAGGAAGTGAATATTGGCAAAAGAAAGGCTGAGGCAGTAAGTGTTTCTCACGAGGTGGAATACTACCTTGTAAAGAACATGGAAAAGATAAACCTTATCGCGACAAACGTTGAAAATCTATTGGTAAATAACTATAGCCACGAAGAAATCGTAAATTACATGATTCAGGAGACAAAGGCCAATTCCAAAGTTGTAGACCCTGACTTTTTGGGTGTATATGGCTGGGTTGATGGAGAACTTGTTGACGGAACCTTTTTTAATCCCGGTCCCGAATACGTTGCAACTGAACGTCCCTGGTATGTTAAAGCGGTTGAAAATCCCGGGCAGGTTGTTTTAGTCCCTCCTTACACTGATTCCAAAACCGGTAAAATAATATTTTCATATGCCAAGGTTTTTGCTGATGGAAAGAGCGTTGTTGCCATGGATATGTATGTCGATTACATGCAAAGCATCGTTGAAACCTACGCGCTTTCAGGAACCGGACACATACTAATAACCGATATTGATGGAAATATTATTTCCTGTGAGGATAAGAGCGTCATTGGAAAGAATATGTTCAGATCAAGAACAGCAGATGAAAAGGCTTTAACCAGCGCAATCTATGAAAAGAAGGGGCAGATAAACGAAATCAAGTTAGAGGGCGTTAATTATCAGTTCTTTTCAGAGACTATTGCTAATCAGTGGAATGTAATAATGCTTGTTGACAAAGACTACATTTTCGGAAATCTGTGGTACATATTCCCGATTTGTATTCTTGTAAACGGTGTTGCACTTTTCATTATCTTTTTCTTCTTTACAAAGCTCAACGAAAAGAGACTTGAAGCAGAAGAGACCAATGAGAAACTTTCGGCGGTTGCTGACATCTATATTTGCATGTACGATATAAATCTCGTTGAAGATACATACGTAGAAATTAAGTCCAAGCCCTACATTAAATATATTCTTGATATTCATAAGGGTAACGCCTCTGAGGCTATCCCCGGTATGATGCTCGATCTTTCAGCCGACGAATCACGTGATAGTATGGCTGAATTTATAAGGCTTGATACTTTAAATGAAAGACTTAAGGAGACTGATACAGTTATCCACGAGTTTAGAGGTATCATAAACTACGCACGTGCGCGATTTATTGTACAAAGCCGCGATGCACTTGAAAATGTTATACGAGTTCTTTTTCTCATTGAAAATATTGGTGCTGAAGTTGCCAAAAGAAAGGAACTTATGAAAGTCGCCAACACCGACGAACTTACACAGATGCCCAACAGACGTGCCTGGGACGAAGTGCTTCACGAGCAGAGACTTAAAAAGGAAGTTGAGGATTTAACGTTAGTAACCTTAGATCTAAACGGCCTTAAGCATGCTAACGATACAATCGGCCACCACGCAGGAGACGAAATTCTTATTGCAGCATCAGACATTATTAAGTCTTACTTTGGTCAGTACGGCGAAGTCTTTAGAATTGGCGGCGATGAGTTTGCTATTATTACAAGTGAGCTGACTCCTAAAAAGGAGAAGATGAAGAAGGAGTTTTTGGAGCTTGTTTCAAACTGGCACGGTCAGTATTGCAACGAACTTTCAGTTTCCGTAGGTATCGCTAAAGGCAGTGAGGAGGATGTTGATTCGGTTGACGAACTGGTAAAACTTGCAGATAAATACATGTATGAAGACAAAGCTCACTACTATGAGACCCATAGTAAGGAATAGCCTAAATATGTTTATTAAAGTACCTTCATTACCCGATAAAGAAATTGTCAGGTAATGAGGGTACTTTTTTAGTGGCAGGACTTTCTTTTTATTTATTATTTTAATGTTTGTTAGAAGTAACATAAAATGTTATAATTTTTAGGATTGGAATATTGTTAGGAGAATTGGATGAAAAAAATTAAGGCCCCCGGAAAGGGATTGAGTTCTTTTCAAATTATTATTGGTGGTTTTGCGGCGGTAATTCTATTAGGAGCACTTCTTTTAATGCTTCCCATAGCATCAAGAGAGGGTGTGGTTACTCCTTTTAACCAGACTTTATTTACAGCAACTTCTGCCTGTTGCGTTACGGGTTTGGTTCTTCTTGATACAGCTTCCCACTGGTCTTGGTTTGGACAGATTATAATAATTACACTTATTCAGATTGGTGGTTTGGGTGTTATTTCAGTCGCATCATTTATGATGATGGTTTCGGGTAAGAAGATTTCACTTATGACACGTCAGACTGCTCAGAATGCGATATCGGCACCTCATATTGGTGGAATAGTTAAGCTTACAAGATTTATCTTTATTACCACATTTTCGGTTGAAATTTTAGGTGGACTTGCAATGCTTCCCGTATTTATTAAAGAGTTCGGGGCACGTGGTATCTGGAAGTCTTTCTTTCATTCGGTGTCTGCTTTTTGTAACGCAGGATTCGATCTGATGGGAGATAAGAGCGGTAAGTTTTCATCGTTAACATATTTTAGCGACAATGGCTATATCACCTTTGTCATTTGTTTTTTACTTGTATTTGGTGGTATCGGCTTTTTGACCTGGGAAGATTTGTTCTTTAAAAGATTTAAGTTTAAAGAATACAAGATGCAGAGTAAGGTTATTTTAATTACTTCACTTGTGCTTTTTATTATTCCTGCGGTTTTATACTTTATATTTGATTTCAAGGATTTTCCCTTGAAAGAAAGAATCTGTGTTTCGATTTTCCAGTCTTTAACACCAAGAACAGCAGGTTTTAACACTGCAGATTTGGCCGCAATGACCGGTCCCGGTAAGGTTGTCATGATGATCTTAATGCTCATCGGTGGTGCGCCCGGATCAACTGCAGGTGGTATGAAGGTTACAACTGTTGCAGTTCTTTTTGCCAATGCCAAGGCTGTATTTTCAAGAAGAAAGAGTGCACATTTCTTTGAAAGAAGAATAGAAGATTCAACTATTAAGAATGCGGCAACAATCCTCTTTTTATATATGTTTATGGCTATCACAGGAGCATTGGTTATCAGCATGATAGAAGGTCTTCCATTAGAGGCTTGTTTTTTTGAAACAATGTCTGCTGCAGGTACCGCAGGTCTTACTGTTGGTATTACTTCAGGACTTTCACTTGCATCACAGATTATACTTATTGTACTTATGTTCTTTGGACGTGTTGGTGGTCTTACACTTATTTACGCTGCTTTCGTTCCCAAGGAACTTTACGAATCAAAATATCCCGTTGAAAATATTACAGTTGGGTAGGAGGTTATTAAATGAAATCAATTTTACTTGTGGGCCTTGGAAACTTCGGTGTATCAGTTGCCAAGGAAATTCATGAACTCGGCCATCAGGTTATGGCAGTAGATATAGATGAAGAACGCGTTAACGAGATTCTTCCCTATGTTACAAATGCTCAGATTGGTGACAGTACCAACGAAGAATTCTTAAGATCAATCGGCATCAACGATTACGACGTTTGCATCGTTGCAATCGGAGAGGACTTCCAGAATTCACTCGAGACAACTTCTTTACTCAAGGAACTTGGAGCTAACTATGTTGTATCATTAGCCGATGGCGATGTTCACGCCAAATTCTTATTAAGAAACGGTGCCGACAGCGTTGTTAATCCTGAAAAGATGATGGCTAAATGGACTGCCATAAGATATACATCCAATAACATTCTTGACTACATCAAGCTTGATGACAATCATGCAATCTATGAAGTTACTGTTCCTGAAAGCTGGATTGGTAAAAGCATCATGGAAATCGATATTCGTAAAAACCACGGTATCAACATTCTTGCTACAAAGGTTGACGGGCAGATGTCACTTACAGTTAATCCAATGACTGTTTTCCATGGTAACGAGTCAATTCTTGTGCTTGGAGAACTTAAGTCGATTCAGAAGTGTTTTAAGATTTAACTATTAAAGAACCTAGTTTAGTATAGTTAATTTAATATTGTTAATAGAAAGTTTAAGGGGCGCCTCTTTATTAAGAAGCGCCCCTTAAGTAAAAAGAAAGGAACAAATCAGAAAATCTAATAGTCTGTTTTATTACAAATCATTTACTTATATAATTAACTAATTATTTTAATGAGTTAACACCTTTTTCCATTAAGAAATCAGCAACAAGCTTGTACTTAACTTCTGAGATGAGATATCTTTCGTCTTCGTATAAATCAACGAACTCCCATGCATCGTCGTATCCATACTCAGCCAAAAGTTCAGCACACTTTTCATCCCATACGGCCTTCATGTCGATTCCGGCTTCCTTAACAACGCCGTTAACCAAAAGTGTAGTTTTAATTGATGTTACAGCATCGTTTTTAACTTCTTTTTCCAAATCTTCAAGAGTCATTTCAAAGTAGTCATTTACTAACTCTTCAAAGGTTACACCAAAGAATGTAGCCATTTCTTCGTAGCTTGCAATCTGCTCCTTGTAAACACTTTCAATGTCTGAGTCCAAAATGTTGAATTCAGATGAAGCCATAAGAGCGTTGAAAAGATCACTTGCAGCAGAAGCATAGTTTTCAGAGTTGATACCAGATTCGATGTCAAAGCGAATCTGCTCGTACATATCCTTCAAATCTTCGTAGCCAATGTACTGGGCTGCTTCGTCGTTTTTTTCGGTCATTTCATATGTAGAAAGTAAAGAAGCAACTTCTTCCTCGATTTCTTCTTCGCTTGCTGTGTAAGTTTCAGGTAATGCGTATCTAAGACCTTCGTAGTTACCAAGTTTTACAAGTGTACTTTCATAAGTAAATCCGTCAAAAGAAGAAGGATAGAAGGGTTCGTCATGAACGATTTCATCATAACCTTCGTCGTAGTCTTCAAAGTCATCAATACCGTTTAATTCAAGTAAATCTGTACCGGTATTTGTAAGTTCGTCAACGTTTCCCGTCTTGTTTGATGAGCAGGCGCATAAAGATAAGCTAAGCGCCAAAATAGATGCAAAAATAACTTTCTTTTTCATTGAATAAATACTCCACATAGTTTTAATTTTCAAGATATTCTATCACAGAAAAATTAAAAAAGTAAGGATTAATTATTTTCACTAATTCAAAGCTTTTAAAGCATATAAAAAGTGCTTAGCTTTCTTTTATCTAACCTGCCTTGCGTGTTATAATGTCATTTGCGGGCAGGACAGGATATTTTATTAAGCCTGTGGCTTTGGCCATTACCCGATTGTATTTAAGTCAAGTCCAGCGAGGAGAAAGAAAATGTCTGAAGATAAGAAATGGGTTGCCGTATGGGGCAACGCTATGTCGATAAATGAAAATAAACCTGAAAGCTGCAGTAAGAATATTACTCTAAGATACCCGATTTACTGCCCATTTTCCGGCGACAGATTAAGAGTGACTTTTGATAATTACTGCGGAATCGAAGATGTAACAATTACAAGAGCAAGTATTCTTTATAAGGATAAGTTCTATAAGCTTTCTTTTGACCAAAAAGAAAGTGTTAAGATTGCCGCTAAAGAATCGGTGGTATCCGATGAAGTTGAAATTGAGGTTGCGGCAGAGGATACCTTCGAAGTTTTATTCTATCTTGGTGATTACACATCCATGCGTTCATCAGTGGTTGCCCTGGGGCCTTTATCATCAGGCCGCTACGCTATTGGTGACATGTCCAATGCAAGGGACTGGCCAATTGATATAAGTAGAAAGACCAATGTTTTTTACTTCCTTAGTAACGTTTCAATTTACACAAGCGCTAATAACCACGCGCTTATCTGTTACGGAGATTCGATTACTGCGCAGGACTGGCCCGATTACCTTAAACTCAAGCTAAAGGAAAAGGGCATCAATAACGTTTCTGTTATTAGAAGGGCGACTTCGGGCTCGAGAATTTTAAGAGAGTACAGCTGTATTACTTACGAATCTTACGGGCTTAAGGGCACAAACCGCTTCGACCACGAATGCAGGGTTGACGGGGCCGATACCATTTTAATTCAGCAGGGCATCAACGACATCATCCATCCCGTGGGTGAAGCTGTGAATCCCTTTAGACCTATGAGCGATTTGCCGACCTGCGAGGAACTTATAGATGGTCTTAAATGGTATCTTGATAAGTCTCTTGAATTTGGTTTAAAGCCATACGTTGGAACCTTACTTCCCATTAAGGGATGGAGAACCTACGAGGATTTTAGAGAGGTCTTTAAAAACGACTACAACGACTGGATTAGGGAAAACACCACCTGTGTTGACTTCGATGAGGCCGTAAGAGACAGCGCTGATCCGAGAGCGTTTAAGGAAGAATACGACAGTGGGGACCATTTACATCCTTCAGCTAAGGGCTACG
>JAKSRS010000067.1 GCA_024403515.1 Lachnospiraceae bacterium | reverse complement strand
CAAAAGGGAATGTAAACTGATTAATCATTTTACATTCCCTTATTTTTATGCTCTTTCGTTCAATTCTTTAATCATCTCTGCAGCTGTTTTACCGGTTCTTGGGGATTTAAATGAAGGTGCAAGTTCATTTAAAGGTTCAAGAACAAACAAACGATTTTCCATATCTGCATGAGGAATAGTGAGACTTTCTGTGTTCATGGTAAGACTATCATAATAAACAATATCTATATCCAATGTTCTAGGTCCCCAGTGAATCTCTCTTGTACGACCTTCTTTGGCCTCTATTTCGTTGCAAACACGTAATAATTCTACCGGAGTTAAAACGGTTTCTATTTCCCACATTGAGTTGGTAAAATCAGGCTGATCTTCATAGCCGTAAGGCTTAGTCTTATACACTGAAGCTCTTCTTAAGCTTCTTACTGCTATGTTATCAGCAAGTTCTCCTGCAGCACGCTCTAAAATTGTCTCGCTTTCGCCAATATTGGAACCTACAGACAAGTAGGCTTTGTGCCACTTTCTTCTTATGGTTACCGAAACATTTGTAAATGGAATTTCAATAGGAGCCTCAGGCTTGGAAACGGTGATTTCAACCGAGTTTACCATGCTAAACTTCTTAAGAATTGAAATAGCAAGATTTTCAGCTGCTGCTTCAATAAGATCATATGAAACTCTTGTAAACTCCTGCTGGGCAAATCTTGCAACTTCACCATAATTAATGGTAGCTGATAAATCATCAGTAAGCCCAGCCCTCTGGGTTGAAACAAAAAGCGTAATGTCTAATACAAATTTCTGTCCCTTTTCTTTTTCGAAATCATATACTCCATGATTGGCACGAACCAACAACCCCGTAACTTTAATCTCGTCCATCGTTCCCCTCCTGCGATTATATTGCGTTTTTAATGGCGCTAAGCATATCAATAAGTCTTTTATTGGGTAAAACATCGTGAACCCTGACAAAAGAACATCCATCCATAAAAGCTCTTGCTGTAATGGCCAAAGTTCCTTCAAGTCTGTCATCAACCGGAAGATTTAATGTATTTCCAATAACTGACTTGCGGCTTGCAGCCATAAGCCAGGGATAGTCAAAGCGTTCAATCAGTCTTGGCATAAAATCAATTGTCTTAAGACACATAGGTGTGTCTTTTCCAAAACCAATGCCCGGATCCAAGATAATTTTTTCTTTGGGTATTGAAGCATTACCTGCTATCTGAAGACTTTCTTCCAAATCTTGACAGATTCCTTCAAATAAATCCTGATATAACGCTTCTTTTCGGTTATGCATTATTATTGTAGTCGCATCATATTTTTTAATAACATCTGCAATTTTATCATCTTTCTTCAATCCCCAGACATCATTAATGATGTGACCCCCGGCTTTAAGGCCTTCTTCGGCTACTGAAGCTTTTGTTGTATCAAGAGAAATTGTAATGTCAAATTCTGTTTTAACTTTTTCGATTATTGGACATGTAACTGCTATCTCATCCTCAGCACTAACAGGTATATATCCGGGGCGGGTTGATTCACCACCTATATCAATGATATCAGCCCCTTCTTTTATCATTTTCTCAACCTGTTTAAGCTGAGCATCCAAAGTTGTATATTTACCACCATCTGAAAAAGAATCCTTAGTTACATTAAGGATTCCCATGACGTACATTTTATTATTTGTATCAAACTCTTTACCCGAAATAAACATTTTTATCTCCCAAGCATGTTATAGAATCGATTCTGAAGGTCCATATTGTCGACAAACTGGCCTCGCGTTGCAATTGTTACAGTCTTGCTACCGGGTTTTTTAATGCCACGCATTGTCATACACATATGCTCGGCTTCAATCATTACCATCACACCCTTAGCACCCAGATTTTCACAGATAGCATCAGCAATCTGTGTAGTCATCTGCTCCTGAATCTGAGGACGCTTAGCATATACTTCGACGGTTCTTGCAAGCTTACTAATACCTACAACTTCACCGTTTGGAATATAAGCGATATGAGCCTTTCCATAGAAGGGCAATAAATGATGCTCACAGGTCGAATAAAAGGTAATATCCTTTTCAAGGACTATTTCACTGTTTTCAACTGAAAATCTCTTGGAAAGGATTTCTGTAGCATCCATACCAAGGCCACCAAAAATCTCTTCGTACATTCTTGCAATTCTTGCAGGAGTCTCCAAAAGACCTTCACGACCGGGATCTTCGCCTATGCCTTCAAGTATAAGTTTTACACCCTGTTCGATTTTGTTTTTATCCATCAATAATCCTCTATTCCGTGTCTGTCTGATTTGATATTCTTGCGATTATCTACGCATGCTCTGACCTCTTTGAGGTGAGAAAGCGAACCCCAGACAACAATTGTAGTTTCTTCATCAGCCATTAAAAGCGCAAGTTCTACAGCCTCATCAATACTATCGGCTGCTGTGACCATAGGATTTACTTCCATTACGCACTTAGCTATTTCAAGGCTTTCAAGCGCCCTTGCTCTGTTAGGGCTTGTAGCTGTAATGATATGGTCAATATCATTACACATCATGTGTATTACTTTATCATATTCTTTGTCTTTTAGCATCGACAATATATAAATTATTTTACCCGAAGTCACGTATTCTTTTATGTTTTCCCTTAGCCTTTCGGCCGCAGGAACATTATGCGCCCCATCAAGAATGATTGTGGGCTTCTTATTGATAACCTCAAACCTTCCGGGCATATAAACCTCTTCAAAGCCCTTATACACAGCCTTATCCGCTATCTTGTAGCCACACTCTCTTAGTTTAAATACCGCTTCACACGCAAGAGAAGCGTTTTCAATCTGATTAATCCCCAAAGGATTTATCTTAATGCCTTTAAGTTCTTTGTAGTCAAAAGAACTTCCACGAAGAGATTTTTTAACTTTAGATATAGCCTCGTGGTTTACATAAGTTGCCGAAGATAAAACATCCGCTACCGCTTTTAACTGTACCGCTGATACAGATAAACTTCCGGGCTTTATTATTCCAGCCTTGTTTGCAGCAATTTCTTCTATTGTATCCCCAAGAAAAGACATATGGTCCATTCCGATTGGTGTGAATACACATAAATCCGTGTTTTTAACAAAATTTGTGGCGTCTAAAAGCCCGCCCATACCGCATTCAAGCACTACTATATCGCAGGCTTTGGCCTCAAAGATCAAAAGTGCCAAAACTGTTTCAAACTCAAATCTTGTTGGTGCCTCGTCCGGATGTTCTTTTAATATATCAGCCATCAGGGTAATCTTTTCGGCCCATAAGCTTTTAGAAACGTTTTTACCGTTTACTTTTATTATTTCGGTTTCTTCAAAAACTGCAGGCGTTTCATAGCTTCCGACACGGTATCCTGCCTTATTTAAAATCGAGGCTATATAAGTTGATACAGATCCTTTACCGTTAGTTCCTGCTACGTGCACAAAGCGTAATCTTTCCTGCGGATTTCCAACTAAAGCCGCCAGACTTTTGACGCTTTCAAGCCCCGGCTTGATTCCTCGGGTATTCAGTTGTTCAAGGTAGTCCAAAGCTTCGCTATACTTCATAACTTCAAAGGTCCCGTTCTTTTGCCAAAATTATCTATGCGTTCTTATTTTCAAATTCCATTTTATCGCGGCGCATCTGCTTTAATTTGTACATATAAACAATAAAGAAATAAATACCCGTAATAAGCCATGTAAGGCCGTCCGCGGCACACACTCCGGCAAATGACATCTTACTTGACGCAATAAAGGCAATTATTACTCGTGACACGAGTTCCACTACACCGCCAAACATGGCAACCAGGGAAAAGCCACAGCCCTGAAGGGTGTTTCTTAATATAAAGATGACTCCCAAAGGTGTGAAGTTGATACCGCTGATTATCATATATGTTCTAGCATATCCCAAAACTGTATCAAAATCCACTCCTGAGGATGAATCAACGAACAGTTTAAGCATAACAGGTAAAAGCGGCATTGCCACTGCAAAAATCAAAATCGAATAAACAAATGACATATGGTTTGCAACTGAATTGCCCTTCTGGATTCTGTCGATGTCATTTACGCCTCTGTTTTGAGCGCTATATGTGGCCATTGTGACACCAAAAGCACTGTAGGGAAGGGTTACAAGTGTAGACACCTTATTTGCAGCTGTATAGGAAGCAACCGCAACGCTTCCAAGAAGGTTTAACGCTGCCTGAACGATGATTGTTCCGACTGCAGTAATTGAATACTGTAAGGCCATGGGAATACCGATTTTAAGCTGTATTCCCATCATATATGTATCAATTTTTATCTTTTTAAAGTCAGGAACAAGAACCGGCACCTTAAAAAGTATGTAGATAAAGCACAGAATACCTGAAACGGCCTGGCTTATGATTGTAGCCAGCGCAGCTCCTTTTACTCCCATACCAAAGTTACGGATTAAAACAAGATCCAGAACAATGTTTAACACCGCACTTATTACAAGGAAATATAAGGGTGTTTTGGAGTTTCCTACTGCTCGAAGAAGACTTGCGAGAATGTTATATAAAACGGTAAAGCCGAGTCCGTAGCAGATGATGGTTATATAATCCAAAGACATTCCAAAAATATCTTCAGGAGTATGCATCCATCTTAGTAAGGTGGGCATTCCTGCAACGCTCGCAAAAGTCAATATGATAACTACAAAAACAGAAAGAAGCAAAGAGTTTACAGCACTTATTTTAACTGCTTCGTGGTCTCCTGCTCCAAACTTTTGAGACGTAATAACGGTAAATCCTGTTGTAAGTCCCATTGCAAATCCTAGTATGAGAAAAAGAATGGTTCCTGTGGCTCCAACTGCAGCAAGAGCATCAAAGCCTACGCAACGTCCAACTATGATGGTATCTACCATGTTATATAATTGTTGAAATACATTCCCTAAAAGTACGGGCCATATAAATTTAAGTATTAAAGAAGAGGGTTTCCCCTTAGTCATATCAAGTTCCAAAATATCACCTCTTATATAGTAAAAATGCCTGTTTCAAACACAATTCATTGGCATGATATATTCTATTTTCTTTTGGTTAACTTAGCAATAACACAATATCCAAATAAATAGTAAAAATTTGTTCTTTATCCGTTGAATCGACTTAATGATTATGGTAATATCTATAAAAATGATTTAGGAGGAAGTATATCATGAACGCTACAGAATGTATTAAAACCCGTAGAAGCATACGTGAATTTACTCCCGAGCCGGTTTCTCATGAAGTAATCGAGGACATCGTATCGGTAGCAGCTTTCGCTCCCAGCTGGAAAAACACTCAGGTTTCCAGATATGTGGTTGTTGAAGGTGATTTAAAGGAAACTATTTCCAAGACCTGCTTCGATATTTTCCCTAACAACGGACTTATTGTTTCTCGTGCATCAGCATTAGTTGTTGTTACTTATGTTAAGAATCGTGCCGGTTATGAGCGTGATGGTTCTTTTTCCACTATAAAAGAGGATCGTTGGCAGAACTTCGATACAGGAGTTGCCACTGAAGCATTTTGTCTTGCAGCCCACGAACGTGGAGTTGGTTCTGTTATTTTAGGACTCTTCGATGAAAAGAAGGTAGCTGAAGCTATTTCTCTTTCAGATGACCAGGAAGTTTCAGTATTAATTGCCATCGGAAATCCCGCATGTGATCCTGAAGCTCCTAAGCGTAAGGACGTTGAAACATTATTATCATATTTAAGTTAATTAAGAAGGAAGGGCTAATACCCTTCCTTTTTTATGACTAAAGGAGGAATATTTATGCGTCATTTAATGAGTCCTTTGGACTTCTCCGTTGACGAACTTGAAAGATTATTCAATCTTGCAAATGACATTGAAAAAAATCGTGAGAAATATGCTCACGCCTGTGATGGAAAAACTCTCGCCACATGCTTTTACGAGCCATCAACAAGAACTCGTTTAAGTTTTGAAGCTGCTATGCTTAACCTTGGTGGAAACGTACTTGGTTTTTCAGATGCATCCAACTCTTCAGCAGCTAAGGGTGAAAGCGTTTCCGATACAATCCGCGTAATCTCATGCTACTCAGACATCTGTGCCATGAGACATCCCAAGGAAGGTGCTCCAATGGTTGCAGCCACAAAGTCTCTCATCCCCGTAATTAACGCAGGTGACGGTGGCCATCAGCATCCTACACAGACACTTACCGACTTACTTACTATCCGCTCATTAAAAGGCAGCTTATCAAATTACACAATCGGCCTTTGCGGAGACCTTAAGTTCGGTCGTACAGTGCACTCTCTTATAAGAGCACTCCTTAGATACGAAGGTATCAAATTCATCTTCATCTCACCCGAAGAACTTAGAATTCCTGACTACATCATTAGCGAGTTAAATGATAAGGGTGTTGAATATACTGAGGTAACAAGCCTTGATGAAGTAATCGGAAGCCTCGATATTCTTTATATGACAAGAGTTCAGAAGGAACGCTTCTTCAATGAAGAAGACTATGTAAGATTAAAAGACTTCTACATCCTTACCAAGGAGAAGATGTCTATGGCAAAAGAAAACATGATGGTTCTTCATCCCCTCCCCAGAGTTAATGAAATCTCTGTAGAAGTTGACGATGATCCAAGAGCTGCATACTTTAAGCAGGCTCAGTACGGAGTCTACGTTCGTATGGCACTCATTCTTTCACTCTTAAATCTTGCACCTGAAGTTCTTACTCAGGATTAATAAGGAGATAAAAATGCTTAACGTTGGAAAAATCGAAGAAGGCTTCGTGCTTGACCACATTAAGGCCGGCCAGAGTCTTGATATATATCACAAATTAAATCTTGATAAGCTTGACTGTACAGTAGCTATCATTAAAAATGCCAAGTCCAATAAGATGGGTAAGAAAGACATCCTTAAAGTAGAATGTCCCGTTGAATTACTAGACCTTGATGTTCTTGGCTTTATTGACCATAATATAACCGTTAACGTTATTAAAAACGGCGAGCGCGTGGATAAGAAATTCTTACATCTTCCCAAGGAAGTTAAGAACGTTATCCGCTGCAAAAATCCCCGCTGTATCACATCAATTGAACAGGAACTTCCCCACATCTTCGTCCTTGCTGATGAAACCAAAGAAGTTTACCGCTGCAAATACTGTGAAGAAAAGGCAACTAATCGCCTCTAATCTTTCATGTTTTTTGTAAAGAAAGGTTACTGAAAAATAGTCTAATCAGTAAGTTAATCAGCCAAATAAAAATAAGGGTAAAAGCTAAGCGCTTTTACCCTTTCTTTTTTCTTCTTTATCTGATTTAGTAACTTCCATAACACCCTTTTTAAGTGTTTCAAATGCATCGGAAAACATAGATGACTTCATTGAAGGATTACCCTTAATGGTAGCCTTTCTGTAAAGATCTCTTGCAAAGCTTCCTGCCTTCTTCTCGGCCTTTGATATATTAAGTTTGGCCTTAAGTTCAAAGTACTCATTACGAATATTATCTGTAATCTCTGAAGGCTTTGTTTCAAGCGCATTTTTAACTATGGCAAGTTTTTCATCGATACCGTTTGAAATGTCGTCAATAGTATCTGAAATAGCCTGCGTTCTTTTGTCATATTCATCACTAAGTACCGCGAGCATAACGTCAAGACGTCTGGACATGAGGTACATTTCTTCCTTGGCTTCTTCAATCTTAATAATAAAGCTTCTAATGTCGAATGCGGCCTTAAAGGCAAGCGTCAAGTCCACAACAAAGTAGATTGAAACACCTATTGTGATGATATGAAGTGCAATAGAGGGAAGTGCAAGGCACATCTTCTCGACGGGCTTATGCAATAAGTAGTTCAAAAGAAGGGCTGCGACACCCCAAAAAGCACTGGCACCTAAGCAGATGTGGCCGTTAAGGTTCAATGGGTTCTGTGAATAGTCCCAGTATCTTACCTTGAAAATTTTCTCCATGCCCCAGCCGGTTACATATTCAAGAATACTGCAGCTTATCATACCTGCAAAAAACACCGCTACGGGCCATTTTAAGAACCAGGAAGCACTAAATAGTAACATCATGGCTCCGCAGCCGTAAATCGGTATAAACGGGCCTCTCATGAAGCCTCTGTTTGTAAGTTTTCCTGACTTAATCGATGTGTAGGTTGATTCAAAGCACCAGCCCACAAAGCAATAGAACAGGAAAAAGAAAACAATCTGTTCAAATGTGTAAGGTAACATTTACTTCTCCCCTATGAGAATGACAAAACTTCGTTCTTGGGAGCCTTACAAGGTGTAATGGACTGGCAGATAAGCATCGGGCCTTCTGCCTTATATCCTTCAAAGTATTCCATTGCAACCTTTACGGTGATATTTACCCATGAACGATCTTCAAGTTCTGAAGCGCCATCATACTTGCAAGGCAGGCCTAAAAACTGAATATCTTCAGCACAACAGGTCATAATCATACGACCAGGCACGAAATATCCTTTGGCCATATCACCGGGCACAAGGACATTTGCTGTAAAGGAAATTGTCTTCCCTAAATATCTGTCGAGGTTATCAAGGATATCAAGATACCAGATTCCATAGGTTTCTTCAGTAAGTTCAATTGAATCCTTGGTTACATCGTAAGGAAGTTCTTCTTCCAAAGTCATATTAACTTCGCCGTCTTTATCTTCAAAAACAATTTCAGCCATCTGGTTTAAAGCCTTAATGTTTCTTTTGAATCCGGGAAGCTTAGCTGTAAGGTTATCGCATCTGTTAAAGATGATAAGTTCAGACTTTTTAACCATTTCAGCCAAAAGTGAACGCATGTTGGCATAATATAATTCAAAACTTGTAGCATCAAAAAGAGTAATCTGCTGCTCTAACTTCCAAAGGAAGGGAAGCTTGAAGTTTTTAAAATTCCACATGCCATTGTATTCAAAAATGATTCTTGAAGGCTTGTACTTCTTGTCAAGTTCTATAAGCTTATCAGGAGCAATCTCAGATTCGTCTTCAACAACAACCTTCACGGTATTTGTTGCCTTAAGAAGCATATCATCATACTCTTCTTCGCCTTCTTCACAAACAACTAAAAGTGTGGTTCCCTTAGTCTTAAAGTAAGGCTGAGAAAGTGTGTATGAAATAAACTGAGTCTTTCCACCGTCAAGAAAACCGTTAATAACAAAAACAGATTTCACTATAAATACCTCTTCTAAACTATTTTAGTAAATGCACGGATTTGTATACGTTATTTTAAAATCAATGCACGAATCTTTTCTTCATTAAGGTCTGAACCAATAACGCAGGCCTTACCTGTAAACTGAGCTGCACCTGTACGAACGTTAGATTCACCGGGAACGTAGTCAAAGTAAATCCACTGACCTTCACCGGGGAACATTCCCTTGGCACGAAGAACTGTACCGTATTCGTGGCTATCATCAAACTTTTCAAGGAAAGCTTCAACTTCTTCGATAGTATATGTTGCAGCTGTTTCAAGTCCAAGGCTTGTGAACACTTCATCAGCGTGATGATGGTGATGATCGTGGTCGTGGCATCCGCATGTGCAGTGCTCATCATGTTCATGGTGGTGATCATGATCGTGGTCATGATGATGCTCGTGTTCATGGTCATGGTCGTGGTCGTGATGATGATCGTGGTCGTGATCATGGTCGTGATCGTGATGATGCTCGTGGTCGTGATCATGGTC
>JAKSRS010000066.1 GCA_024403515.1 Lachnospiraceae bacterium | reverse complement strand
GATGACAGTTCCCCTGTACTGGATGTCTACTTTTTAGATGTTGGTCAGGGAGATGCTACCTTACTTCAATGCGACGGTCACAATATGTTAATTGATTGCGGGCCTGAAGACAGCGGTACTAAAATACAGCTTTTCTTAAAGAAACACGACGTCGAAAAGCTTGACTATCTGATACTTACCCATCCTGATTCTGATCATATAGGTGGTGCTGACGTAATAATCACCAAGTTCGATATAGATAACATTTTTATGCTCGACTACCCTAAAGACAGCAAAGCATATTTAAATCTTATGGATGCAATTTCATATAAAGGTTACTTTTGGCAGCAACCCGAGATAACCTCTGAATATAGTCTGGGTGCTGCATCATTTACCATACTTGGTCCGCTAACTTACTATGACGATGTAAACAATTCGTCTATTATTACAAAAGTTACCTACGGAAAGAATCGCCTTCTTTTTACCGGTGACTGCCAGGAAGCCGGCGAATCAGATTTGGTGATGGCAGGTTACGATATCCAGGCTGATATATATAAGGCCGGTCATCACGGAAGCCATACTTCTTCCTCGGACTGGTTTGTTGACATGGTTAACCCGTCCGCTGCAGTCATTAGTTGTGGGCGCGACAATTCTTACGGGCATCCGCATGAAGAAGTTTTGAATATTTTTAATAACCGCGGTATATCGATTCTAAGAACCGACACCATGGGAACCATCCACGCATCCTGCGATGGTGAGACAATAGAAATTTCTTATTAAAAAATCACCTGTCAGGTTGGAATGTATCCTAAAATTTGGCTGCACTCCAATCCAACAGGTGATTTATTTATTTTACAATATTAACGTCAATTTTCTGGTAAGGTATCTCGATTCCGTTTTCATCGAAGGCCTTCTTTATTGCCTCATTGGAATCAAAATAAACATCCCAGTAATCAGCTGTTTTGGTCCATACTCTGAAAACATATTCTATAGAACTGCTGCCGTGATTGAGCATTCTGATTATTGGAGCAGGATCTTTTAATATCTTTTCATTTGCCTTGGCAACTTCATTTAGAACCTTTTTTACCTTTTCACAGTCACATGTATACGATGCATTTACAACCAAATCAACTCTTCTTGTATCCAAGGCAGAGTAATTGATGATATTTGCATTTGTAAGTGAACCGTTTGGAATGGTTACTACCCTGTTATCCGGTGTTTCAAGTATCGTGTAAATCACGGTTATCTCTTTAACTGTTCCGCTGTTTGAGGCTCCTTCAATATAATCTCCAACCTTAAATGGTTTGAAAATTAATATCATAAGCCCACCGGCGAAATTCCCTAAAGCCCCCTGAAGTGCTAATCCTATGGCAACGCCGAAGGTTGTAAAAAGCGAAATGAAAACAGTTGATGGAACGCCCCAGACTATTGCCGTACTTGATAGAACAAGGGCATAAAGAATGGCTTTAAGTGCACTTAATATAAAACTTTTTACACCAACATCGAGCTTTTTTAAGACACGACCTTTTCCAAGTCCTTTAACTAATTTCTTGGAGATAAAAAGACCCACTATTAAAATCAACAATCCAAGAGCAATTGATGCCCCCGCCTGAGTCCCCAAATTAGTTAACTGATTAATAAAATCCTCCACTTTACTACCTCTTTCTATTCTTCATCCGTAATTTCCGTAATAGGATAAACCTGACCGTCAACAATCAAAGATGTTATATTACTTCCCGACACGAAAAGACTTTCATTGACATATTGCAACTTTTCAGGTTTTCCGCCCATGTGAAGAGTATCTATTATTGATCTTACTCTTGGTCCATGGTCAGGGTTACATTCGCCTATGCATGAAATCTTACCTTCTTTTACATATTCAAGAGCTGTTTTATTAACTCCGTCAAAAGAAAGGACCATGATTTCCCCGTTCTTTATATCACTTCCGACTTTTATTCCCGCGTCTTCTATTGCTTCTATTGCACCGAAAGCTTCATTATCATTTTCACAGTATACAACATTAATATTGTCATACTGCTTCAAAAATTCCTTCATTACTTCGCGGCCTTTAGCCTGTGTAAAGTCTCCGCAAACCTCATCAACAAGGTCCCATCCGTATTCTTTGCAGGCATCTTCTATTCCTTTGGTACGTCCTATCTGGGCTGAAGCTCCGATATTACCCTGAATATTTACTATATGAACCTCTTCGGGATTAATCTCTTCATTATCACAGTACTGCTTAAGCCAGGCAGTTACTTTCTTGGCCTCAAGTTCAAAGTCAGATCCTACCCAGCATGTAAACAAAGAATCGTCTTTTACATCAACCATTCTATCAACTAGTATTACAGGTATATTAGCATCCTTAGCTTCCTGCAAAACCGTATCCCACCCGGATTCAGTTACCGGTGCTAATACTATATAGTCTACTTCCTGCTGAATGAACTTTCTTATGGCTGTAATCTGGTTAGACTGCTTTTGTTGTCCATCATCAAAAATCAGTTCATAGCCGTTTGATAGCGATAACGCTTCCTTCATGGAGTTTGTATTGGCATATCTCCAGTCCGATTCAGCTCCTACCTGAGAAAAGCCGATTATAATTCTTTCTTTATCCACAGTAAGGTTGCTTGCTTTATGATTATTTCCACATGCACACGCTAACATTGTTGAAAAAACCAATGCTAAAAGCAATAATCTTTTCTTCACTAAAAACCTCATCTCCTACTCCATAAACTTATGAAGTAAACCATTTTCTTTTTCGCTTTCAATATTACCATACATATAAATTTCAATAAAGAATTTTACTTTCAAATGGTACTTTTCAGTATAAAGTTAAAGCCCGATGGGCTGACAAATAATCAAACCGTCGGGCTTTAAGGAAAGTGATTATGAAAAATTATTTCTTTACTGACTTTTTCTTTCTTGCAATAACCACACTCTGAATGATGAGGAAGATACAAAGCATTGCTGCGATTGTAATTCCTGTCCACCAAGCCTGGTCAAGACCAGCTGATGAAACGATATTCTGGATAGTTGCAAGTGATAATACACCGAAGAAAGTTCCGATGATATTACCAACACCACCTGTAAGCATTGTTCCACCGATAATAGATGAAGCAATGGCATTCATTTCAGCTCCGGCTGCGTGAGTTGAAGCTCCGGAACCTACATGAAGGAAGTATACAAATCCACCGATTCCTGCAAGTAATCCGCAAAGAACCTGTGATAAGAATCTCGTTCTTTTGACATTAATGCCAAGCATAAGGGCACTCTGTGCATTTCCACCTACTGCATAGAAGGCACGGCCAAGCTTAGTTTTCTTAAGTAAGAAGAACATAAGCGCAACGATGATAAGAGCTACTATAACGCCGATTTCAACATATGCAGCTACATAATTTCCTGCCTTGTTGTAATATCCCATTCCGGGAACTTCGATTCGAGCGTTCTTTAATGCTACAAAAGCTTCGTTTTCAACATTGAAAGGCTTAGTATTTACGATTGTTGTCATACCACGTGCAAAGAACATACCTGCAAGAGTTACGATGAAGGGTTGAATATCAAGGTATGCTACCAAAAATCCCTGAACAAGGCCAAATGCAAGTCCGATTGCAATAGCAAGTAAAACAGCCACAAATACGTTACCATTGTGGAAGTCAAGGTATACTGCGCATGACATACATACCAAAGCAGTTACACCACCGACTGAAATATCAATTCCGCCACATATCATTACGATACTCATACCACATGAAAGAATGATTAAGTAAGCGTTCGCATTTAAAATGTTGAAGAAGGTCTGAACCTTTAAGAATCCGCCCCCTTCAAAAATCATCGCTCCAATATACATAAGGAAGAAGACTACAACTGTAATTGTAAGCAGAAGGTTTGAGTCGCTAAGTGATCTTAACTTTTCGGAAAGTTTTTTCATTATGCTACCTCCTTGCTAACTTTTTTGGAAGATAAGCTCTTCTTTATGCTCTGTAATTTTTCTCTTACTGAAGGTGCACTCATAACAACAAGTGCGATAACTACGATTGCCTTGTAAGCAGGAAGTGCATCTGAAGGAACATCAAACTTGTAAAGTGTTGTGGTCAGAAACTGGATTACGTATGCACCAAGGATTGATGCTCCCATATTAAACTTACCACCGCTAAGTTTGTTTCCACCAAGTGCTACCGCTAAGATTGCATCCATTTCAATATCTTTGGCGATAACTGAGTAGTTAATTGTTGAAAGTCGGCTAACCTTGATGAGTGCTGCTACTGCTACACAAAGTCCTAAGATAACAAAAGAAAGGAACTTGATAAAGTCAGGGTTAAGACCGTTTAACTTGGATGAGCTTTCATTAATACCTACGGCCTGAGTGTAAAGACCAAGGTTAGTAAACTTAAGTACTAAAAAGATTATGATTCCACAGCCTAATGCAATGAAGAAGGGTGTCGGAATCGGAATCCCGGGAATGAATCCACCAAAGTATGTGAATTCAACATCCTTAATGATAGGAAGTTCATTGTTATTTACCCATGCTGCGATTGAACGTCCTGCAGTAAAAAGAATGAGGGTTGCAACCATAGGCTGAATCTTAAACTTAGCTACTAAAACGCCGTTGAATGCACCGAGTGCCATAGTTGCCAATGCACCAACAATAAAGGCTACAATAATGGGTGCCTGCATTGTTTCGGGATGTGAATTACCACCACATAAAACTCTAAGCATTACAGAACCACCAACTGCGATTGTTGCTCCAACGGAGATATCCTGTCCACCACAAGCTGCGGTAACAAGTGTCATACCGATTGCAAGAATTGCAAGTTCTGAACCACAATCGAGAATGGTCATTAAGTATCCTGATAATACAGGGTATCCTGCGCTTGAATAACCTAACTTAATTGCAAAGAATGATGGATCTGCAATCAAGTTGAAAATTACCATAATCAGTAATGCTGCAAGAGGAATGAGCATCTGGCTTCTCTTTATTTTATTCCAAAACTGAGAGCCGTTTGATTTGTCTTTACTCATTGTCTTCACCTCCTGCGATAGTATTCATAATCATGTTCTGATTTAAGTCATCGCCTGTTAACTGTCCTACGACCTTACGGTCTCTCATGACTACAAGTCTTGAACATGTTCTAAGCATTTCGTCTGTTTCAGAAGAAATGAATGTGACACTCATACCTTCTGATGCAAGCTTAAGCACAAGTTTCTGAATATCAATCTTGGTTCCTACATCGATACCTCTTGTAGGCTCATCAAGGATAAGATATTCAGGATGTGTCAAAAGCCATCTTGCAAGAATAACCTTCTGCTGGTTTCCACCTGAAAGTGCACTGATGGGTGTATCCTGAGAAGCTGTCTTGATATCAAGAAGCTTAATGTACTCATCTGCAAACTTACTTGCCTGTGCTTTGGTGAAAGGTTTAAAGAATCCTTTCAATACCTGAAGCGCAAGGATGATGTTATCTCTTACAGAAAGGTCTCCGACAATACCATCTCTTTTTCTGTCTTCAGGAAGATAAGCGATACCATTTTTCATGGCATCGATGGGTTTTTCTATTTTAATCACCTTACCGTCTTTCTTTACTGTTCCGCCAAGCACTCTGTCTGCACCAAAGATGGCACGAACACATTCGCTTCGGCCTGAACCAAGAAGACCTGTAAAGCCGTTAACTTCACCTTTATTGATGTAAAAATCAAAGGGTTTGATTCCTGCATCACTTACAAGACCTTCAGCTTCAAAGACTGCTTTTCCTGCTCCATCGCCCTTGTATTCCTGGCTTTCAGAACGAATATCTGAAAGATCATCGAGGTCTTTACCAAGCATCTTGGAAACAAGTAATACTCTGGGAAGTTCGGCAATTGTATATTCGCCGACAAGCTTTCCGTCTCTTAAAACTGTAATCTTGTCACAAACTTCATATACCTGATCAAGGAAGTGTGTAACGAAAATAATACCTACACCTCTTGCCTTTAAATCACGCATTAACTTGAAAAGCTTAGCTACTTCAAGATCATCAAGTGATGAAGTAGGCTCATCAAGAATAAGAACTTTACAATCCATATCTACTGCTCTTGCGATGGCTACCATCTGCTGAACAGCTATTGAGCAGCTTGAAAGCTGCTGAGTGGGTTTTGCAGGAATTTCGAGTGATTCGAGAATCTTTCCTGCATCTTCATTCATCTTCTTCCAGTCTGTTAAAACTTCTTTGCCACGTCCAATAAACATGTTTTCAGCAACAGAAAGGTTTGGACATAATGTAATTTCCTGATAAACAGTACTGATACCCACATTCTGTGCATCCTGAGGTGAATGTATCATTACCGGCTTATCAAATCCGTCCATTAAGATTTCACCTTCGTCTTTAGAATAAACGCCTGTTAATACCTTAATAAGCGTAGACTTTCCGGCGCCGTTTTCGCCCATAAGAGCATGTATCTCACCCTTGCAAAGAGTAAAATCTACATTCTGAAGTGCTTTTACACCCGGAAAGCTTTTTGAAATGCCATGCATTTCCAAAACTGCATTTTCCCTGTTCAAAATAAATCCTCCCGTTGCCTATACAAAACGCGGCGTAGCGTCACTTAAGCTACGCCCGCCGCGTTCAAATTCTTTGTTATAGGATTACTAAATTAGATACCGTAGTTGTTTACGTCATCCTGTGTAATTGTTGAAGCGTCAAATCCCTTTTCATCCATAACGATTGTCTTGTTAGCGATTGTTTCACCAGCTTCAAGCTTCTTGATGATGTCGTTGATGTATGATGACTGGAAAGGATTGCACTGTCCATCATAGTTCCACTTTCCTGCAAGGAGTTCTTCAAGAGCCCACTTGTTGCAGTCATAACCCATAACGATTACGTCGCCGTTAACACCGTGTGAGATGTTTGCCTTGTCAAGAGCTGCTACAGCACCCTTAGCCATATCGTCGTTTTCAGCGTAGATTACGTTGAAGCTTTCGCCTGCGTCGATAACTGACTGTACGATCTGCTGTGCTGTTTCTGCGTTCCATTCAGCTGTCTGCTGCTTAACGATGTTCCAGTTAGCTTCTGCTGCAACCTTAGCATCAAGAGCGCCTGAACGTCCGATCTGAGCTGCTGAACCCATAGCACCCTGAATGTGGATGATTGAGTATGAATCAAGATTCTGTGATGCTAACCAGTTAACTGCTGTTTCGCCTTCTTTTGCCATATCTGAAACGATTGAAGCTTCGTAAAGTGAAGGATCAGCGTCGATTGTACGGTCAAAAAGGATTACCTTGATACCAGCTTTCTTGGCATCCTGTAATACTGAGTCCCAACCAGCTGTTGCTGCTGCTGAAAGAAGTAAGTAATCAACTTCATCAGCGATGAACTTCTGTGCGTATGAAATCTGTTCGTCGTTCTTTAAGCTGTAAGCAAATGATGCATCGTATCCGTTTGCTTCACAGAATGTTGCTTTTAAGTCGTTAACGTTTGCTGTACGATAACCTGATTCGTTAGGATCGTTGTTGATAATACCAACTTTGATAAGCTTAGATCCCTTTGTGTCTTTTCCAGCACCACAAGCTGCAAGGCTTAATACCATCATACCTGTGAGTACCAATGCTAAAAACTTCTTCATTGTGTATCCTCCCTAGAATTAAAAATGAAAAATGCACCGAAGGACCATTCCTTCGATGCACTTATATTATCGTATTGTTCTTATTCAAACCATTGACATTCTTATTTGTTATGTTGGAATTTTTAATTTACAGTTAATTTGGGGTTGAATTTTTTATTATTGAGGTTGATTTTTTTATTCCTCCTTCAAATCAGCGTACATAGGAAGCTTAACTACTACCCTTGTTCCCTCTGAGTAAGCGCTGTCTATATTAAGTCCGTATTCATCTCCGAAGTTAAGGCGGATTCGCTCATTTACGTTAAATACACCGTAAATATTGGCTAACTGGGGATTACTCTTCTTTAGTGCCAGTTTTACTTCCTCAAGTCTTTCCGCGCTCATTCCAATTCCGTTATCTGAAATTGTGATAATGCAGTTATCATCTTCCTTGTCAACGTCAATTTTTATTGTACCCATTCCGCGCTTATTCTTTATTCCGTGATAAAGGGCATTTTCAACTATCGGCTGTAAGGTAATCTTAGGAATTTTAACTGAGTCGATATTTTCATTTACATTTATTTCATAAGAAAGAATATCCTGGTATCTTACTTGCTGAATCTTCAAATAGCTGCCCGCGTGAACCAGTTCTTCGGACAAAGAAATGATGTCTTTACCCTGATTTAAGCTGGTTCTAAAGAAGTTTGAAAGGTTTTCAACCATTGAAACAACCTTCTCCTTCTGGCCGGCTTCAGCAAGCCAGACGATTGTATCAAGTGTATTATAAAGAAAGTGCGGGTTAATCTGAGCCTGCAAAAGTTCAAGTTCTGCGTGCCTTAAACTCATCTGTTCTTTGGTAACCTGCTTTAGTAGTTCATCTACCTTGTCAATCATAGCGTTTAGCGAATCACCCAGGATTTCTATTTCACTTCCGGCGTAACTGCTTGAATCTGCTCTAACTGACAAATCACCCTTCGCGACCTGGTCAGATACTTCTGAAAGTTTCTTTATGGGCCTTGTTATACTTAAAGGAATATAATAAGAAAGAAGGGCTATAATCGTAACGATTATCAAAAATGCGACAAACATTATAATAATAATCTTCATATAAAAAGACTGATAGCTTACCCTTGAAGCTTCCATGTTCTGAATCTCATAGTAAATGTACTGGGTCATGGACTCTCTGAGTAGTTCTGTCACTATCTGGACGTCGTTTTCCCATATTTCAACGTTTTTCTCATAAAGGTTTCCCTTCTGAAGATTCTCTTCGATTCGTGACTTATAAGTTTCAAGGTTAGATAAATATTTCTTTATGGATTTAAGTCTGGAAACATTATCAGACCCCGAATCCATCATTTCTAGGTTACCTACAATACGGTTTGCATCGCTTAGAAGACTGTCTAAGGTTGACTCTTCTATTGTTTTATTCTCTACAACAAGTAGGTAGGTTTCATAGTCAAAGTCTTTTTTAAAATCGAGTGAAAATTCGCTGGCGATTCCGGCTGCTTCAATCAATGTTCCGTATCTTTTATTGATTACCCATATATTTATAAGGCAGACAATAAGAAAAATAACCATAGGAATCATAATCAGAGCATAAGCAGATCTTATTTTGGATTCGAGTGGCAGACTATTATATATAGCTTTTATTTTTCTAAACAGCTTCTTCACCGATTTCTCCTTAGTTAGTTTCTTTGCCTTCTCTATACATGGTAGGTGTTACACCGTAAGTCTTTTTAAATAAATAAGAAAAATAGTGCGGGTCAGAATAACCTACCTTTTCACTAATCTCACTACTCTTAAGATTTGTACACCTTAATAATTCCTTTGCCTTATTAAGTCTGAAGTCTGTCAGATACTTAATTAGTGTCTGGCCGGTTTCATGACTGAATAACATACTTAAGTGGTTAGGTGAGAAATTCACCTTGGATGCAATCATACCAAGTGACAAGTCAAAGTCAGCGAAGTTTTCTTTAACTATTTCCTTTACTTCACTTACAATACTTCCCGCCTTGTCAGATGTTTTGGAGTCTCTTATCAAAATGGCCTTTCTCATCTGTTCACTTAAATAAGCGATTGTATCTGATAAAGATCCGGTCTGACTTTCGATTGTGCTTATCTGATCGACATCACTTTTATCAACTCCAAGCCCGGTAATAAACTCTGATATTGCAAAGTAAATGTTCATCACAATGTACTGTCTGAATATCTGCGATTTGGCTGCATGTCCAAGGTCACTGAAATATTCCTCAATAAAGTACTTAGTTTCGCTTTCATCTCCAGTCTTTAAGAAGGATAAAATCTTCCCGTTGTCAATCTGTTTAGGGTCAACCATACTTAGATTAAAGTTATAATCCTCGGAGTT
>JAKSRS010000065.1 GCA_024403515.1 Lachnospiraceae bacterium | reverse complement strand
CAAAATCGAAAGTAACCAGAGATTGTTCTTCAATTCTTTTTATAAATCTGCAACCGCTTCTGTGATAAATTTTTGATTTGCTACTCATCTGTCCTACCATTTTTGTTCCTCCATTTCTTATTTACTCCGAGTGATTTTCTCTGAGTGTATAGTATCTTTCCAACTGTCCTATAAAAATGCCAGCTTTCAAAACCGCAAAAATGCATAGAAAAAGAGCACTCCTAACTGAAGTGCTCCCAATAGATTTCCTTATAAAATTTCCATTGTTCTCAAGTTAACTTTGGTTCCAACCAACTTATATTTGTATCCTGTCTCCCAAGGCCTATCCGCGTGTTCCGGTCTATATACTCCGATGAATCTGTAATTTTCTCCATCAAATTTTGCAAACACATATCTATCCAAATCATATTTAGGATCACGCTCTGTGTTCTTAGTTCCATCCTCATTCTTCTCTGTAATGACGGTATCATTCTCAGATAGTACATTAATCCATCCATTACTCGTTTCCGTTGAAACATATTCTCCTTGAACTCTTCTCGCTATGCTTGGAAACCATACAGAAAACTTATCATCAACAACTTTAAACGCCGGTTGAAAATGTTCATACTGAAATCCAAAGCATTCATTCAATGCATCTTTGTGTGTTGTAAAGGTATCCCCTTTTGTAAGAATTTCTTTATGTGGGATAACCCTTGTATTTCGTTTGTCTTTCTTTGCTTGCTGAGCCTGAAGCATTTGCTCTTCACGCTCTTTAGCTAACTTTGCAGCTTCTTCAGATTTTTGTTTTTTCTTTTCTTCAACAAGAGCAGTAACCTCGGTCTGCTTACCTGCGTCATCGAATTTTATAAATGTTTCAAATGCATCAGGAAATTTAAACGTCTTTTCTGTTCCATTAAAGTCGAGAACAACCTTATCTCCTTCAATGTTCTTAATGGTTCCTTTTCCAAAGGCCTTATGTGTTATTGCTTCTCCAATGTAATTATTCATCTTCAGAACCCTCCATGATTTTTAGTTCTCCGTTACGAAATTATGGAATCAATTCCGCCAATTTGCTTTATATATTCTCTCTGCCAGCAGAGCTTTTCATAATAATAAGCTCCACCATCTTTTACCTTTTCTTCACCACGTTGTTCTACTAGCATATCGCGTATTAGTTCCTTAATTTTCGGATCATCTTCATCGGATCTTACAAATCTAATAAATGCATCTTCCTGGTCATTATTAAGCAAATAATTTGAATCTGATGCATAGGTTTTATAAGTGCTGATGCTTTTGCCCGGATCTTTCTTCGCCATATATTCAACCAATCCAGGCTTAATATCTTTTTTCATTTTCTTTAATTCTTCGTATTTCATAGAACATTTTTCCTTTCCAAAATTGTATTTCGCCTACCGCTTATATATGCGCACATTACATGTCCTATAAAAATGCCAGCTTAATAATTGGTCAAAAAATCCTCTGCAAAAGCTTTCATTCTTTCTACAACATCGCTTGGTCCGGTCACTTTAACTTCCTTACCCAATCCAAAGATCCATCCAAAAAACTGTGGACTAACATTGACTTCCACCGACACTTCACTATGCTTTTCGTCCACTGGTCTGATGTTAATATCCTTACCAAAGCGATCAATAAATACACCACACATATGATTATGGAATTCTATTTTTACTCTGGTCTTCTCACCGGAATACATTCCAAAAGTTGCTTTTGAATATGCTGCCATATCAAAATTCTTGAACTCATCTTTACCTTCACGGAGATCTTCAAGCACTTCTAACTTCAACATTTTGTCTACGCGGTAATGCTTGCAGCTCTTACTGTAATCATCAAATGCAACAAGATAATAATTTTCATCATCCCAGGTAAGGGCCCAAGGGCTTACAGTCATATAGTCACCATGATTCAAAATATACATTGACTTATCTGTATTCCAGGCGAAGTATTTGAACTTGATTTTTTTATTTCGAGCAATCGCTGTATGAATATCATCAACGTTATAATAGATGCTTTCATTCATCGTTTTGATTCGTCCCTGAACATAAACCTGACGATCAAGTTGCTTGGCCTGATGCTCACTTACAAATGACTTCATCTTCTTTATCAGCTCACGGGATTTCTTCTCGGTGATAAATTTCGAAGACTGAATCGCATCGATAAGAAGCTTTACCTCTGCCAGTTCAAACTCACGGGATGCAACATGATAATATGTTTCGCGACCAATCTGCTCTTTGATAATCTCTATGCCAAGCTTCTCTGTCATATCAGCAAAGTCAGTGTAAATGCTCTTTCGTTCTGCAGTAACATCATATCTTTCAAGCTCAGTCATGATCTGAGGCATAGTAAGTGCATGCTCATCATCTGTTTTCTCAAGCATGATTTTTGTAAGGTAACTTAGTTTCAGTTTCTGATTAGATCCTTTTGACATAAAGATTCCACCTTTCCCATATTCTAGCCTTAATTATACCATGCTGCACATTTTATAGGACAGTACTTTTTCGTTTTTTCTTTAAAAAGCGCCGCACAAAGGGCGCAATCTTCGTGTCTACGACATTTTCGCAAGCAGTGGAATGTGGTACCACATCCGCATTTTTGCTTGTCGGGGCACTTCCCCAATCCCCTAGAACCTCGATTCCATCTCGGAGCTGTAGCCCTCTGGGCATAAAAAAAGCAGGGTACCTACACTTTGGTAAGTACCCTTAAAATTACAATGAAGGATGCGAACGATTTCTCTGATGTTCATCACGCTCATGTGTCTGTTTTCTCATAAACTGATCGATATTATACTTCGCGGTCTGATAATCCTTCATTTCTTTTTGTGCCTGCTTATACTCTGCATAAGTCAGTTTCTTCTGTTTCAGAACCTCTTCATATTCAGCATTCAGCTCTCTGATTTTTGGAATCGGTCCTTCAATTTGCTTAAATGCATCCTTTGCAGCTTTATAGAGAGTTAATGCCTCACGGTGCTCTTCAAAAAACTTTTTGCTGTAACCGGACTTGCGATATTCTGCAAAAACATCCTTGGTCTTGGAGTAATTGATGATGTGCTTTTTCAAAGCAGCAATCTCAATAAGCCTTGCCTCCAATGCTTTCTGTCTTGTAGTTATCTCACCAAATTTAGCAGATGCATCACCGGCAATTTTTGCAAGTTCTTCGTAATCTCTTATACCATGTTCCTTTAGAAATATCAGAGTCTGCGATACCTGCTTAACGTTATGAAGCTTGGCCCATCGTTCATATCCCGGACCTTTTCCCTTCGCAATTATCTCCTGAATATCAAGCAACATATCCAGCTTCTTCGGCTGTGGCTCATAGGATTTGCCCGCAGTTTTTTGCGGAGTGTGTTTCACTTCTCCTGTAAGAATCTTATTAATATCTTCATCACGATATCCGGCTCCAAGTGATCTGAGTCGAAGAAATGTCTTCTGCCCTTCACCCTTAACTGCAATATATTTTCCACGCTTTACCTCATAGCCTTCCTCCTTAAGCAGTTTCAAAAACTCTTCCAGATCCTTTGGCTTTTTCAAAAGTGCAGCATCAATTGCAGCTCTGATTTCTTCGCGGAAGCTCTTCCTCTCAGGGTAAGTAGTTCGCTTTTCTCTTTCACTTGGCCGTCTTGGTTTAATAACCGACAGGCCATGTTCAAGGCAGATAATATCGCTAAGTCTCTGTAACGCAATCCCGGAGAAAAAGAAATTATTAAACTTGTGTCTCTCATCAAGACAGGTGGAATTAAAAATCACATGGTTATGAATATGAGATTTATCTACATGAGTTGCAACGATGAAAGCATGCTTACCCTTTGTAAATCTCATCGCAGTTTCATATCCAATTTTGTTTGCTTCCTCCGGATCTACCTCACCAGGTTTGAAGGA
Organism: Lachnospiraceae bacterium; assembly: GCA_024403515.1. Classification (GTDB taxonomy): domain Bacteria; phylum Bacillota; class Clostridia; order Lachnospirales; family Lachnospiraceae; genus UBA1258. The sequence continues at coordinate 6,112 of JAKSRS010000065.1, read as the reverse complement.
CTGCCTGATCTGATAGGCAATCACATCCTTTTCTTTTGGAGTTCTTCCTGTGTTAATTTCATACTCATTTTTTGCTGTAGCAAACTCTCCGTCTACAGTTTTCGGATCACACTCATAAGAAGAAATGAACTCTCCATGATCAGTCTTTTCTCCATTTTCTGCATAATCTGTTCTGTCTTTTATGCATTGCTGAATTGATCTGTTTTTCTGAAGATGCATTGCAATCAGTCTTGTAGCAGCCACATTCTCACCTCTTTTCTTTTATCGAATCATGGAAAGTCGGTCCAGAATCTCACCAAGTCTTTCCCATAATTCTTCCTGCTGTTGTTTTAAATCTTTGATGTCTTCAAGATAAATACTGCCTGTTTCATTTGCTTTTTTTGCATACTGGTTCAGGTTGTTACTGTTGATTCTCATAAGACGAATCAGCTCTTTGACATCTGATAAATCCATACGAATTACATAACCATCCATCGCCATTTTACGAAGGTAGGCACCCTTTCTCTGGATGCCTGCCTGTTCCATTTTTTCACGAATGTGAATCAGCTCAGATGGTGTAACTCTAAATTTAAGCTGCACATTTCGTTTCTCCATATCAGCAAATCTCCCTCTCACAACAATGAGCTTTTGGCTTTCTCTCATCGCGATCATGAGCATCCTTTATTTTCTCTCTGAGTTTTTCCATCACAGAAGACTTGGATTCTTTTTGAGCCTCAGTCTCTTCAGGAAGATTATTGATGATACCGTCCAACTGATTATCATTCTGCTCAATCTGGTCTTCGAGACTTCGTCTTGGCTCACCTAAAGCATTAGGATCTTTTGCCTTATTCACTTCAGCCGCAAGACCAAATTCATGCTGCACCTTGTACTCCACAAGAGCATATACATAGGTTGGCATGGTAGAAACATTTCGCTCCCAGTCCTGCATTGTGCGATATGGAATATCAAGATATTCTGCAAAATCTCTTCGGTTCATTCCTACAGATTCTCTTAAATCCCTGAATCTTTCACCTATGGTTCTGCCAGATTCATCCTTGGAAACATCGCCCATAAAATGATCCGGTGTTTCCACCGGACCACTTACATCGCTCCACTTTTCAATGGTCGTCCCTTTTCTTTCTTCAGCCATAATCGTTTACCCCCTTTATCTTTCATTGCCTCTGTTCTTTTCAAACTCAAGGCCAAACTGTGGAGCACCAACATCATTTACAGTCATAGTCACTGTACAGTTATAGGTCTTTCCTGTTTTAGCAGAACGGCATTTTTTAAGTTTTGTCTTTCCTTTTGAAAGAAGATCTACTGCAATCTGCTTATTTAATTTCTTGGACAGAGAATCAAAGAATCGATTTTCTTTCCATAGAGCAAACTTGCAGTCGTTGGATTCACAGAAGAAACCTTTGGATTTTTCTATCACACTTGCACCACAGCAAGGACAGGTTCCAACAGGTTCATAGCCTGGCTTCATTACTGTCTCAGCATCTTTTACCATTTCATAGGTGTTTACAAGTTCCGTAATCATCTGGCTGATTTCTTCCATAAAGTCATCCGGATTCACTCCACCCTTTTCAATCTGCAGAAGCTTCTGTTCCCACTCAGCTGTCATTGATGGTGACTGGATTTCTTCAGGAATTACTGTAATAAGTGCAATTCCTTTATGCGTAGGAACAAGATATTTTGTCTTCTTATCACCTTTTCTTTCTACAAAACCAACACGAACCAGTTTCTCAATAATGCCAGCTCTGGTTGCCGGAGTACCCAGTCCCTTTCGCTCTGCTTCATCAGGAGTTTCATCGGCACCGGCTTTTTCCATTGCAGAAAGTAGTGTATCTTCTGTAAAGGATTTTGGAGGTGTAGTCTTTCCTTCCTTGCAGTTTGTATTTTCAATATCAACGTTCTGCCCCGAGGTAAGATCAATTGTAATTGCTCCATTGTCATCGGAGCCTTCTTCATCATCGGATTGTAATTTACTTACAAGTTTCCATCCTCCTTCAAGAATTCTTTTTCCCTTAGCCTTGAAAACTCCACCGGCACATTCAGCTTCAATTATCATTTCCTCATATTTGCAAGGAGCTGATACCGCTTCAGCAACTCTTGTAGAAATCAGTTTCAAAATCTCCTGCTCACCTTTTGGAAGTTCTGTCAAATTCTGAACTGCAATCTGCACAGTAGGAATAATCGCGTGGTGATCAGTAACCTTCTTTCCATCAATTACCTTCTGAATATTAATCTGTTCAATGGCACTGATATCATAGGTCTCTGCTATTTTTCCAAGCAGGGTTGTCACTGTCTGAGCCATATCATCAGTCAAAAACTTGGAATCCGTTCTTGGATAAGAGCAAAGTTTTTTCTCATAAAGGCTCTGGGTATAATCAAGTGTCTGCTGTGCTGTGTAGCCTAATCGCTTATTTGCTTCTCGCTGCAAGGAAGTCAGATCAAAGAGTGTGGGAGCCTTTTCCTGTTTTTCTTTTTTCTCCGCTTTTGTGATAACTGCCTTTCCTTCAGCTTCGCATTTTGCTTTCAGATTCATCGCCTCAGTTTTATCTTTGAAACGCTCGCTGCTTAGTGTTACAACTCCGCAATCCAGGAGCACTGTATAAAAATCTTCCGGCTTAAAGGCACTGATACTTGCCTCTCTTTCTACAGCAAGTGCGAGTGTAGGAGTCATAACTCTTCCAACATTAAGTGTCTGTCCATACAGGGAAGAAAAAAGTCGAGTAGCATTGATGCCAACTATCCAGTCAGCTCGCTCTCGACATAGTGCTGCTTCATACAAAGCATCGTATTCACTTCCGGGTTTCAGATTTGCAAAGCCATCTCTGATAGCCTCATCTTCCATTGATGAAATCCATAGTCTTTCAAATGGCTTTTTACATCGCGCCTGATTATATACAAGTCTGAAAATCAACTCTCCTTCACGGCCGGCATCAGTCGCTTCTACAAGACTTGAAACATCCTCTCTTTCCATGAGTCCCTTCAAAATCTTGTACTGCTTTTTTGTAGCTTCTGTGACCTGATACTTCCAGTCACTATTCCCTTTAAGGGGAATAATTGGTAGGTCACTTTTGCGCCACTTCTCATATTTTTCATCGTAGGCCTGCGGTTCTGCAAGTTCTACCAAGTGACCAACGCACCAGCTTACGATATAGTCATCGCCCTCAAGATAACCATCGCCTCTGTTATTTGCTCCAAGTATTTCTGCAATCGATCTCGCAACCGAGGGCTTCTCCGTTACAACGAGTTTCTTCATTTCTAAATCGCCTCCTGTAAATCTTTCTTTGTATTTTTTGTCTGCTTAGGCTTAGCAGTTTTCTCTGATTCTTTCTTCTTGGCTGCGAGTTTTTCCTTAACGGAAGATTTCTTCTCTTTATCTTCTGTTTTTGGAGTAATTTTTTTCTCAACTGACAACTCAATGTTTTTAGGTTCTGCTATGGAACTTGGATCAAACGGAGGCTCAATCTTAATGAAGCCTTCAGGCAAGTCGACCTCCGCTTTACCGAAAGGGCAGTCTGCTGTAATCCTTTCAAACTCAGCCATATCAATTCCAAGATCTGCAGGAGCTCTGTTAGCCTCTACTCTGTCGTAAGTAAGTTCCTGAATTCTTTTATCAATGGCATCGATAATTTCGCAGGCTCCCTGTCTGATTGTCTGTAAAGATTCCTTGAGTTCAGGAGTTTCTTTTCCCGAAGACCAACCGGCCACATAACCAAAACTGTAATCTCCGGTATCAATTCCATAGTGCGCTGCGCATACCATAGCGATGCTCTCTGCCTCACATTCTTTCTGGGCCTTGCTCTTTTTATCACCGGAAGCTTCCTGTGCTTCGATGGAATGATATTTGGCATGAGCAATTTCATGAAGAGCTGTTTTTACTGTCTGCACTTCACTCATGCCTTCCTGAATTGCGATTCTGTGATCTGCCATGTGGTAATAACCCTTGGCACCGGATTCAATATTTTCAAAACCAATAGGCACAGGTGATGCATCCTTAATCGCTTCCATAAGTGTCTGATACCCTTCTACACTTCCAATCAGTTCTGATACCCCAAGCTGAGGAATCGGTTCACCATCTGTTTGGGAAATATCAAAAGTAGATACCGGCTTAAAAGCATTCACTGTAACCTTTACTGTTTCTTTTACAGGCTCGCCATCTTTATCTCTGATTACCTGACCATTCTTATCAAGCTTTTCCTGTTCCCTTTCCATCTGATAAGGTGCAGGAGCTAAAATACGAAGCCCCTTCTCACCAGCTTTTACAAAACGGTTCTGCTTCTTCCAACCGCTAAAGCTGTTACACAAAGTTGCCTGTGGATTCTGCAGCATGATAAGGATCTGATTGTTTACACTGTAATGAGGCATCTGTGCCATCACATTAAGAAGCTTCTTATAATCATCACTGGCAAACACATCCTGCACACCTTTTTCAAGCTTTGCTGTTATATCATCCATTTCCTTTTTTCTGGCCTCAGCTGCAGCCTTAGGATCAAAATCCTTTGATTTATAATCTGACATTTGTACATTCTCCTTCTCTTTCTGATTTGAAAAAGACCCAGCCCAGGATTCATAGAATCCCGGACCAGGTCTCACACCACTCACATTCATTACATCATCGCAGGCTTTGCAATCTGCGCCTTTTTGTTTTTAAGTGCCTCAAGAACTGATTTCTTAGGAGCAGTTCCTGCTTTAATGTCTTTCTTTTCCTTCATGCTTTTCGCATAGGCTTCATATCTCGATTTAGTTGCCATCTTCGTTATCCCCGCTTTCATCATCATTATCCAAATCATCCTTATCAACTACTGCATCAAGATAATCTCCTTCATCGTCATCATCTGAATAGTCTGCATCCGGATCAGGACCACTTGGTTTTGTAGGCTTACTCTTATTAGTCTTAAAGTAAAGGAATCCACCAATACCGCCTAATGCAATAATCAAAACAACAGCCATAACTCCGGTTGTATTATTTTTCTTTTCAGGCTGCTCAGGTTCTGCAGGTTCAGGCTCAGGTTCCTCAGTTACAGGTTCTTCAACTGTAGGGGTTACAACAGGCTCTTCAATTTCAACCTTTGTTTCAAGATATTCCTTTACCTCATCCTCATCCATTAGGGCAAGGAGATCAGCCTCATCAACAAGATTTAAGAAGTGAACAGTTTCGGCACCGTTATCATCTCGATCTATGATGATGTAAAAGTAATTTCCATTCTTACTTGTAACAGTAATAAACTGCTTACCACCGGCTTCAAGCGAGCCATAGTCATCAACCAGATTCATGTTTCCATCAGGAGTTAAAGGTCCCCAGTGCTCTTCCTCCGGTTCAGCTGTTTCTGTAGCTTCGCAGTAGGTATAATCAAATCTGCAAATATCACATTCATCGTTGATGTTGTCTTTATCGCATTTCACTGTGCAGACACACTCTGTATCTACGCCTCCGGCAAATGCAGTCATTGGAGTCATACTAAGCACTGCAGCAAATCCTACTGCAACTCCACCCATTAATCTTGTGGCAATCTTTGCCTTTAAGTTATTCATTATCATCTAAAAGATCCTCCTCTTCTTCATCGTCGTTTTCTGTTTTTGAAGTTCCATAATAAGAGCCAGTACTCTGTGATACAGGCTGTGCAGCCTGACTGTTCTGACCCCCAAGCAGATTCTGTAACTGACCGCTGTTAGCAAGCTGCAAGAACTGTGCCAACTGTTCCGGTGATAAATTGTAGGCAGTAACATCATTTACAATCTGAGCTGCCTCTTCCTGTCTTAACTTTTCTTCAAGCTGTTTTACCTTACGGTCATCTTCATCACGCTTGGCAATTGCCTTCTGCAAATCAGCTCGAATCTTATCTAACTTTGCGTACATTCGCATTTCCTCCTTGTTCTCTGCAAATGAAAAAGCCACCCGAAGGTGACTTTCTATTTGCTACTCTATTTGCTACTTTATTTGCTACTGTATTCGTCCATAACAATATGCATGTGCCCGCCAGTAAGTGGTGTCATAGCTTGCATACTGAATAGGATTTCCACAATGAATCATGATTTTGTTTACCGGATCCACAACAATACCCACATGGCTCGCTCCTGTAGTTTCATAGGTTCCCTGGAAGAATACCAGATCACCTGGCTT
>JAKSRS010000064.1 GCA_024403515.1 Lachnospiraceae bacterium | reverse complement strand
AGATTTTCAGGGTTGCATATGCTGTTAAGTTGTCAAAGTTCGTTTGAATAAAACGAAGTTTTTAATGTTTTATTCAAGTTTGTTGCTTCAGCAGCAACGAATGATATGTTATCATAAGCATTGCGGCTTGTCAACCACTTTTTTAACTCATTCAAGATTGCTTTTCAGTTCTCTCAAACGGTTTGTATCGCATCAGCGAACAGTAGATAATTTATCACGTAGGACACCTCTTGTCAACAGAATTTTCGAACTTTTTCAAACAATTTTTTGGTGTCTCTAGATGTGCTATTTTACACCACTTTTTTCCTATATATAGTGCACTGTTTTTTACCTATTTTATATAAGAAGATTTTCCCTTTTTAATATTCGCCATACTCGCAGCCAACATGCTTTGCTTCGATTTCGTCAATCAATCTAAGTCCTTTATCTGTCCTTCTGTACAGCTTGATTATTCCGCTTCCATTACCCCCGTTCCAAAGGCGCTTATGAAGCTTACTTCCATCAGGTGCTTCGTAATTTATAAGAAGCATGTCCTTCTTCTTACATCTTATCTTTACATCCATCATTGCGTCTTTATTAGACTGCCTTACATGCCAAAGTATTTCGTCTTTTGTTTCTTTGCAGGCAAACTTCGTTCTTGTCTTGGTCCAGAATTTGGAAAAGTTGAATTCGAATTCTTCTCCCTGATATAAAAACGCACTTAATAGTTTTCTGTTAAGTGGAACAAAATATACCTTTGGTCTTCCTCCGCCTATATCAAAGACACTGTTTTTTAACTGTCTTCCCGTTCTTTTGCTTACAAGGTCATTTGATGATAGCCAAACCCATGGACTTGTAAAGTTGCTTCCCCAGTTCTTGTCTGCGTATCCGTAGGACCTTTCCGGTATAACTTCATATCTTACGCCGTTATATATAACATAGCCGTCGTATAGGGTCTTCATTCCTTCAGCATGCCAGTACATCTCAAAGGCCTTGAGGAATCTGAATATTCTCGAAGCACCGTATCCTACGTTAAAGGCTACCTTTTTATCTACCTTTAAATCGAAATACATTTCGCCGCTATCGCTCATCCACTCAGGGTGCGCCAAAGAATCTTCTTTACTTACACTCACGTGCCCTCTAAGTCTTTTATCACTGGCAAGACAGTCGTCTGCTTTTATGATATAAGGTGCGCCCGGATGCATTCTTACATCTGTCCAGGGAAAGAATCTGTGAAGCTGAACGTGGTCTTCTCCCCAACATCCTACTTTGACCATAAGATAGGAAGGCCTTATCCCTTTCTTTTTATTCTCGGGGTCCTGGCCAAATAGTGGCGCAAAGCCTCCGAGGCCCGGATTACATGTAAAGAATTCTATAAAGAAAGCTTTTTCATCTCCGGTTTCTAAGTTCACTGCTGTAAATGAATGCCACCACCAGTCATAGCCTTTGTATTTTAACGGGCCATCAAGCATAAATTCATTTCTAAACAAATCCGATACGTTGAACATCTTACTCTCCCTCCAAAAAAACAATGGCTGCAACAAGTGTCGCAGCCACTAATTTGTGTTATTTCACAAATCCGATCTTTTCCAAAAGATGTAATCCTATAAGCTTATCAAACCAGTTTGAAATCCATCCAAACATGAAATTGTGAACATATAGGAATTTCATGATTGTGTTGTTCTTTACACAGTTGATTATCCAGTTTCCAAATGCACTTGGCTGCATAATTGTTATTATGCAGTAAATCGCCCAGATGATAAAAACCGTTTCAACAATTCCAAGTATGAGTCCCAAAATCTTATCAATCAGGCTTACCACGGGAAGCTTGGATATAAGTTTGAGCGATACCAAAAACACATCTAAAAGCTTATAGATTATTCCGAGCAAAAGAACGAGTACAATTGCCGCAACGACCATAACTACTTCATGGTCAAAATATTTTCTTACTCCGAATGCTATTAAAACTACAGCTATCGAAGCGATTACTACTGATATTAAGGAACAAACCTCCTTAATAAATCCCTTTTTTGTACCCACAACAACTCGAACCAGTAAAAGAATTGCAGCTAAAAAGAAGGGGATCTGCGCCCACCAGTTTACATCTGCCAAATTAATATTCATCATTTCACCTCATACTACTCAATGTTAATTTAGCTCCATTGTATCGAAGCTGCCTTCTGTCACAACATAATACTTGGACTGAACATTTGAGGGTATCACTAACTTCATTGGTTTGATGTACTTTCCTTCAAATCTCTTTTCACCGGAAATTGTTGCAACATATAAATCTGTATTTCCGTAAATTATAAACCAGTCCTTGCCAAATGCAACAGACGAATAATCGAAATCAAACTCTGTCTTGCTTTCCAAAGCACCCTTGGAATTGTAAATCTCAAGTCTGTATTTCTTTTCGCTGTTTACATTCTCATAAACCACACCAATATTACTTTCACTATTGAAAACTGATAAAACTTCATCAGTTATAAGTGTTTCAGAAATACTTACCGGTTTTTGCTTTCCTTCGTATACAGATATTCTTCCTGTCGAAGCTGCAAATACCGTTGAATTATCCATAAATTCTACGTAAGGAACAAAGTTTTCGTAGTTATAACCACTTACGTAGTTATCGATATTATTCTGACCGACTTCGCCAAAGTTATAAAAGGCAACGCTGGAACGCTTTTCGCCACTATCGAGATAATAATATGAAACACACACAAGTTCACCGGATGGCGAAATATCAACATCGACCGGATAGCCGCTCTTTTCCATAGTAATTCTAAAGTAAGCAATAACGGTTGAGTTCATATCGTAAATATAAATCCAGGTAAGATTGGTATCTTCAAGCACTGCTGCCACAATACCTTTCTCAGACACCGTTAGCTTTCTAATCGGCATGCTTGTGTCTATTTCGGCTGTATTTCCATCCTTAGTATGAACATATATGGTACTTGCACCATAGTCAGCAAAAGCAGCTGTTTCCCTACAGATTGATACCATAGGGTTCTGCATTCCAAAGGTCATATTCCAAAGAAGGTTTCCACTACTATCCATGCAGTTGGCACCATCTTTACTGTAAGTTAAAAGATTTTCACCAAGAGGAAGAATATTGGACTGGAAAACATCCTGTCTTGTAACTGACTGCGTCATTTCGAGACTTTTATATACCTTAGTATTTTCATATATAAAATATGCAAGCACCAGGGCACAAACCAGTCCCAGCAAAAGAAGGATTGTATAAAACCTTGTTCTGTGTCTTCTTCGGATTTTGTCATTTATTCTGTTGTTTTCTGCCTGAGTATCCCTTCTGTCGGGAAACGCTATAGTTCTAGACATTTAACAAACGATCCTTATTTATTTTCGAAGCTGTAAACAGTTTCTGATTCGTAATCATTTCCGGGTCCGAATACGCATGAAGGGAATCCGGGCTGGTGAATTGAATCAGGATAGTACTGTGTTTCAAGGCAAAGTCCTGATCTCTTGTCATAGTGAGCGCCTAACTTACCTGTGCAGGGGCTGATGCAGTTTCCTGCGTAGAACTGAACACCGGGAAGGTTTGATGCAACCTTCATCACTCTGCCGGACTTAGGATCTTCGACTTTAGCGATTTCTCTCATTCCCTTAGTATAGTTATCACAAACAAAGTTGTGGTCATATCCTAATGTAAGCTTAAGCTGTTCAAAGTCAGCATTAATTTCCTTACCAACTGCCTTGGGGCTTGTAAAGTCCATAACTGTTCCTGCTACAGGAGCGATTTCGCCAGTAGGAATTGCTCCGGCCACAACGGGTGTGTAGTTTGCAGCATTAAGTGTAAGAATATGATCTTCAATATTCTTTCCACAGTCAGCACCTGAAAGATTGAAATAAGCATGATTTGTAAGGTTCATTACTGTCTTCTTATCTGAAGTAGCCTTGTACTGAAGTTTGATTTCATTATTTTCTGTAAGAACATAAGTAATGCTCATTACCTTGTTTCCGGGAAATCCCATATCCATGTCAGCTGACTTGATTGTAAATGTGATGCAGTTATCACCTTCTTTAACATCCCAGATTCTTTTATGAACACCACCGGGAATATCACTGTGAAGGTTGTTCTTTCCATCATTTACAGGAATATCATATTTAACTCCATCGATCTCAAAAGAAGCATCTGCAATACGGTTAGCGCTAGGTCCGATAACAGCGCCAAAGAATGAAGAGTTAACTTCATAATCTGCAACATTATCAAATCCAAGACATACGTCTGCTACCTCTCCGTTTTTATCAGGAACATGAAGTTCAACGAGGTTAGCACCTAAGTTCATAACCTTGGCCTTCATACCCTTTGAGTTGGATAACTCATATAAATATACTTCTTCACCTTTACTTGTCTTACCAAACAATACCTTATTCATTTTTGCCTCCATCCTTCTTTTTACAATTCTATACGTCCTTCCAAAGCACGTAGCAATGTCACTTCATCAATGTATTCCAAATCTCCGCCAACCGGAACACCGCTTGCTATTCTTGAAACTTTAATACCGGTAGGTTTTACAAGTTTGCTGATATACATAGCGGTTGTTTCGCCCTCCAAACTTGAGTTTGTGGCGATAATGACTTCTTTAACATCACCCTGAAGTCTTGAAATAAGTTCCTTTAACCTGATGTCATTTGGACCGATTCCAAGCATGGGGGAAATTGCTCCGTGAAGAACATGATAAACACCTTCGAATCTTCCGGTCTTTTCGTAAGCCGCCAGATCTCTGGGTGTCTCAACCACCATAATTGTCGTCTTGTCCCTGTTAGGGCTTGAGCAAATCGGACATATTTCTTTATCCGTAAGTGTACAGCAACACTGGCAGTATCTTACGTTGTGTCTTGCATCCATCATTGTCGTAGCTATCCTATTAACCTTCTCCTCGGGCATTCCTATAATATGAAAGGCAAGCCTTTGAGCTGATTTGGATCCTATACCGGGAAGTGATTCAAGCTCTTCTATTAACTTATTTATCAAGCCTGAGTACAGATTCATTAGAAAGGAAATCCTCCAAGACCACCTGTTAATTTGCCCATTGTTTCAGCATTTGCGTCGTCAACCTGTGTAAATGCTTCATTTAATGCAGCAACAATCATATCTTCAAGTGTTTCGATATCTTCAGGATCTACTGCTTCCTCTGAAAGCTTTAATGACTTAATTTCTTTTTTACCTGTTACTACAACAGTTACAGCACCGCCGCCTGCCTTAGCAGTGAACTCTTTTTCTTCGAGTTCTTTCTGGCTTTCTTCCATCTGTCTTTGCATGCGCTGTGCCTGCTTCATTAAATTGTTCATGTTTCCGGGCATTCCGCCACCGGGAAATCCACCACGTTTTGCCATAGTAATTCTCCTTAATTATTCTTAAATTAATTTAGTCTTCTACTTCAAATTCAACTCCACTAAACATCTCCTGCAAATCAGGAAAAGTAGAAACGAATTCTCTTTCATTTTCAGCAACCTCAAGACGAATTGATATGTCCTTTCCGGCTACTTCATTTATTTTACTAACCAGTTCTTCATAATGTCTTTCATTATTATCACTGGCAACAAAATAATTCTTAGCTATGTCAGATGGGAAAACAATTAAAAGTTCTCCACCCATCCCAAGTGAAGGCTTAGCCTGCTTAATATAGGATTTAATCGGATAATCAAGGGCATTAACAAACTTATTCCAATTTGAAACCACCATCTTGATATCATCAGGAACTGACTTGGGTAAGGGAGCCTTAGTTACATTTGTAAGCTCCGGGCTTTCTGGTGTGAAAGAATTTTGTGCCGGCACAGACTTAACCACAGCACCATCATCAATCTTCTTTTCAACCTCATGAATTCTTGAAATGAGAGAATCATCATCTCTTTCCATCTGAGGTTTACAAAGCCTTATAAGTGTAAGCTCAATAAGCACTCGCTTGTTGGCCTCATATCTGATTCTGTTGGATAATTCTGAAAGAATACGTATGTAACGCATTGCGCTTTCAACCGTTATATGCTCAGCTTCTTCTTTTAATCTTAAAATGCCTTCTGCCGACATATCAACAACTGCTGAAATATCATCACTTGTTTTGGCCAAAAGAAGGTTTCTAATATACCAGGTAAAATCAGTAGTAAACTGTGAAAGATCTCGGCCTTCCATTATTACCTTCTCAAGCATTTTAATCGCCCCTGAAACGTCTTCAAAAGCAACCATACGAAGCATATCGCTAAATATTTCCTGATCTACCGCGCCCAAAGTTTCAAGAACCATATCATAGGTCAGTCTTTTTCCAAAGTTAAAGGCTAAGCACTGATCTAACAAACTAAGCGAATCACGCATTGAGCCGTCACCACATTTGGCAACATATCTAAGTGCGTCTTCATCTGCTTCAATATTCTCTTCCGGCACAAGCTCGTGCATACGGTTTACTATATCGTCTACACTGATTCTTCTAAAGTCATAACGCTGACATCTTGAAAGAATCGTTATGGGAAGCTTGTGAACCTCAGTCGTTGCAAGAATAAATACCACATATGACGGAGGCTCTTCCAGGGTTTTAAGTAAAGCATTGAAAGCACCGATAGAAAGCATATGTACTTCATCGATGATATATACTTTGTACTTTCCTTCTGTAGGAGGGTACTGAACTTCTTCAACAATCTGTCGGATATTATCTACACCGTTGTTTGAAGCCGCATCGATTTCGATTACATTCATGCTGGCTCCGGACTGAATAGCCCTGCAGCTGCTACATTCCATACAAGGATCAACTCCGTTGGGATTTTCACAGTTTATGGCCTTGGCAAAAAGCTTGGCAACAGATGTTTTACCTGTTCCTCTTGTTCCGGTAAACAGGTAGGCATGCTGTGTTTTACCCGATTGAATCTGATTCTTCAGAGTCGTTACTATATGATCTTGTCCTTTTACGTCTTCAAACCTTGCAGGTCTGAATTTACGATAAAGCGCCGTATAAGACATTACTTATCTCCATTTTCAAGTTTAATCGCCAAAGCTGATTCCCATCATCTTGGCTTCTTTTATTATTGAGGCCTGAGGGTCGACTGTCTTAAGTCTTCCTGCAACTTCCTCAAGCGGAACTTTAACTATTTCGCGGTTTTTAATTCCTACCATGAATCCATACTGACCTTCCAAAATCAGTTTTCCTGCTTCCGAACCTAAGCGGCTTGCAAAAACCCTGTCGTAGGGACAAGGTGAACCACCTCTTTGTGTGTAGCCCGGAACCGCAACTCTGACATCAAGCTTTAAAAGCTCTGAAAGTTCATCTGCGATTTCATAAGAAACCGAAGGGTATTTCGAAGCTTTCATCTGCTCCTTTAGTTCTTTCTTGGTAAGCAGGGCTTTTTCTTTTGAAATAGCTCCTTCTGCAACAGCAAGAATGGTAAACTTACTGCCCTTTTCATGTCTGACTTCAATAGCCTTGGCTACTTTCTTTATGTCGTATGGAATCTCAGGCAAAAGAATGATATCTGCACCACCTGCAATTCCCGCATTAAGTGCAAGCCATCCTGTCTTGTGTCCCATTATTTCTACAATAAATACACGGCCGTGGCTGGCGGCTGTTGTGTGTATGCAATCGATTGCTTCGGTTGCGATGTTTACGGCACTTTGAAAACCAAAGGTCATGTCAGTTCCGTACAAATCATTATCTATGGTCTTAGGAAGAGTAACTATGTTAAGCCCTTCTTCTCTGAGTAAATTAGCTGTTTTATGAGAGCCGTTTCCTCCAAGAACAGCCAGGCAGTCAAGTCCAAGCTTTTTGTAGTTGTCCTTCATCGCCTCGACTTTATTGATTCCGTTCTCGTCAGGCTCTTTTATTGTTTTAAAAGGTGTTCTTGAACTTCCTAAAATAGTACCACCTTTTGTAAGAATTCCTGAAAAATCCCGCCCACTAAGCATGCGATAGTCGCCATATATAAGTCCACGGTATCCTTCTAAAAAACCATATATTTCAACATCTTCACTACTGTTAGTAAGGCATTTGACAAGGCCTCGCATAGCAGCATTTAAAGCCTGGCAGTCGCCACCGCTTGTAAGCATTCCGATTTTTTTCATCCTAATGCCTTTCTATTTTTTCAAAAAAGCAAATGCATCGTTAAATGTCTGCCCAATATAACCCAGTGTAAGTCCTGCCTTTCGTAATGTAACCAAAAGAACAATAAAAGCAATTAGCAAAATTAAAAGAATAATAATCTTCCAGATAAAAACGGCCTTTCCAAGATTAGCTGTATTATCATTTTTAGAAGATGCACTCATTGCTATTGAAGCTATAAGACCGACAACGGGAATCGCAAATAAAAGAAGAAGAAAGAAATATGCCACCCAATGAAGAGGTTTAGTGTTATTCTTTACCTCATTGTGAAAAACATTTTCTGAAATAGGCTTCTTTTCAACCGCTTCGCTCTTGGGTGCAGGGCTTCCACACTCAGTGCAAAAGGCGTTTCCTTCAGGAATTTTGTTTCCACAATTGCTACATTTAATGCTCATATTTTGTCTCCCCTTTTCAAAAAATCACATACATAGTTATTATATATTAAACCAACTTTTATATCAACAAAACTTACACCTATATGTGGTCAACGCATCCCTATAATTGTTGACACATTTTCACGTAAAGATTTATAATGTTTACGTTGTTTTCAGGACTTTCTTTCTTGAAATCGCTTATGGAGGAGTACCCAAGAGGCTGAAGGGTCTGGCTTCGAACACCAGTAGGTCGGAAACGGCGCAGGGGTTCAAATCCCCTCTCCTCCGCTTAAGATTCCCGGTTCAATATGAACCGGGAGTTTCTTTATTGTTTCATGTAAATAAATGGGGATTTTTCAGATAATGTAAAGGGGATTTTATCATGAAAAAGAAATTGCTTGTTCATGTACTGGTCTGCCTCCTGGGGACCGGCTTCTTATTTGGATGCGGTGATTCTAAAGGAACAGCTGACATGTTCTCTGTTACCTCAATTACCATGCCTGGTTTCAACTCATCTATCGATACTTACAGTAAATTTGAATCACCTTCTTTTGATGAAGATGAATCTTTTTCATCATTTAATGATTCCAGCGATTATAACGACGATAATCTTTTTTCCTCTGAAGTTACTGATAACGAATATGACTTTTCATCGCATGATTCTTCGGATGAAGCCAATGACCTTTCTTCCGAGGAAGGCTCATTAATCGGCCAGTCCAGCGTCGAAAGCTCTGATGATGGCAGTCGAAGCGTTGTCATTATTTCAGGTGAGGAAAAAGAAAGTGATGACGATGACTTAGGTTCATCTTCAAAACACAAGTCATCCTACGAAAGAGACCACAAAGATTTTTCGGATTATCAGTGGGTTTTAAACACTAATTCCATGAAAATCCATAAGCCTGAATGTATGTCAGTTACCAACATGAAATGGGAACACGCAAAGGGTAGTGATGATACTTTGGAAGCGTTGATGGTTGAAGGATATTTCCCCTGCCAGGACTGTTTAAAGGATGCCTCGGTTATTAAATCTGACGAGCCTGATTTGGACGATCCACAGGAATACTTCTATGTTTTAAATATCAGTTCTAAAAAGATTCATCATCCTAACTGTAAATCTGCTGCCAAGATAAAAGATTCCAACAGAGAAGAAAGCACCTTTTCTTTAGCCGAATTGAAGGCGCAGGGTTACACATGTTGTCAGAATTGCTTTAAATAAAGGGAATAATTGTGAGTAAAAATAAATCTGAAATATGGGACGAATTTAAAAGTAAAACCCCTGTGGTTCTTAAATGGGTTCTCTTTTCTATTCTTCTGTTTTTTGCGCTGATGTTTTTCGCGATTGGAAATGGCCTTGCTGCTTTTTCGACTATACTCATAAGCCTGGTTATTTGTCCGCCGTTCAGCAAACTATATGAAAAATATCATATTAAAAAATGGCAAAAGAACACCCTTTTGTGGGGGCTTATTATCCTGACATTTCTTTTCATTATCTTTCATGAGTATTCAAATGAAGATAAAAGTAAAGAAGCACCTTCCTCAGTTTCAAGCTTTGTAAGTCTTGAAGAAGTTAAAGATACGTCAGTTTCATCAGTTTCTCTT
>JAKSRS010000063.1 GCA_024403515.1 Lachnospiraceae bacterium | reverse complement strand
TGGAAAGATGTTATTTACGCTGCTTGTAAGGGGGATCGGCGGGGTAGCTTCCGCGAAGTTTCTGCATACCGCGTCCAACAGCGTCCTTGGAGTTTTTCCAGGGAGCATCCTGATTCTGGTAGTCGTATTTTTCGATTAGCCAGGCGATGTCTTCAAAAACTCTTTCCATGTTGTCGTTCATGAGCTTAAACAGCTCAGGGTAGTACTGGCTTTTTTCTTTGTCAGAAAGGTTGATTTCGCCGTATTCAAGAAGATCACCAAAGTGGTGAAGACAAAAACCTTTACCATTCATAACTTTATTTCTAAATTCAGAATCCTCTTTAAAAAGGATAAAGAAAGTGTCTAAGTATCTGTCGTAGGTTTTATCAAATTCCTTGCAGATAAAGCAGGACTTATCTTTACCATTTACCCATTTAGCAATAGGATTTTTAAAATCAGAGCCCTTATTAAGCTTATCCTTGAATGAAATCTTGGTAGGTGCATATTTTTTAAACTGATCATTCATTTCGGAGATGACTCTTCTGTAATGAGTCTTTAAAATCCATGCATTTCCAAGAGTATTTCCGTAATCATACATCTTGCGAATGTGTTCTCTGCAAAAACCTGCTTCGTCAGTTTTGGAACGAATATCAGCTTCCATATATGAGGACTGTGATCCAAGAACGTAGTCAAGGAGGTCCTGTTCTACGTTTCTTTCAATGTGGCAGAAAGGGCATTCGTCATTGGCATTTAGGGCATCATTTAAAGGAATTGTATAAAGTTTTTCTTTCATTTACGTCTCCATGTGAAATCTTTCCCGGTTTGGGATATAATTAGATTGTGTATCATTATTTGGACACAGTTTATTGTACGATTATAGTAGCTTTTTTGGCAACCTAAATACAAAGATTTAATATTTTCTTTGGATAAAAATTTAAAAGAGGAATATAGATGAGCTTACAATTTGTCGTAGGACCTGCCGGAGCAGGTAAAAGTACCTATATCTATGAATGGCTAAAGAACGAGGCCAAGGTTAATCAGAGTACAAACTTTCTTTTGATTGTCCCTGATCAGTTTACCATGCAGACACAGATGGATATAGTTAAGAAAAATAATAACGGTATCATGAATATCGATGTTCTATGTTTTTCAAGACTGGCATATAGAATTTTTGAAGAAACCGGAAGAGCAGCTTATCCGGTCCTTGATGATACAGGAAAGAGCCTTATGCTGAGAACTGTTGCAGCTAAAGTCAGCAGCACTATGCCTTATCTTGGAAAGAATCTTTCTAAGACCGGCTTCATTCATGAGGTCAAATCTTCTATATCTGAGTTTATGCAATACAGCATTTCAGTAAGCGATTTGAAGCGAATTGCGGCTGAAGTTGATGATGGACTTATGAAGCATAAACTTAGAGATCTTTCAGTAATTTACGAAGCTTTTGAAGACTACAAAAAAGACCGTTTTATCACTAATGAAGAGACTTTGGACGTTTTATGCGACAAATTGACCCAATCAGTCATAATTAAAAAATCAGTCGTTATTTTTGACGGTTTCACAGGCTTTACTCCTATTCAGGAGAGAGTAATAAAAAGACTTATGGAACTATCACAAAAGGTTATAGTAACGCTTACTCTTCCCGGTAAAGCGGAGGCTGAAAATGTCTTGTCCGAAGAAAAACTATTCTATCTTACGAGTAAAACTTCGGACAGATTAAAGAATCTTGCAAAGCAAAGTAATGTTTCTTTAGATGAAACCATTGAACTTAAGGGAGAAAACGGAAGATTTTCACAAAAACCTTCTTTGGCCTTTCTTGAAAAGAATCTGTTTGGTTATCCTAAAAAGCCTTTTAGTGGTGACAATGAAAATGTTAAGATTTTTGCCTGTGCATCAGTTTCTTCAGAGGTAGATGCTATATGCAACAAGATATATGATCTTTTACTTACCGGACAGTACAAGTATAGAGATATAGCTATAGTAACCGGAAATCTTGAGTCATATGCAAGTCTTTTTGAAAGTCGGTTTAAAAAACTTAACATTCCCTGTTTCATTGACAGAACCAACTCTATTGGACTTAATCCTTTTATAGAGTTTTTAAAAAGTTCAATGCAGCTTTTAATCCAGGACTTTTCTTATGACAGTGTTATGCACCTTTTAAGAAGCGGATTCACTGACTTTTCTAATGATGAAACAGACAGGTTTGACCGCTATATAAAAAGTTTAAATATAAGAGGCAGCAAGAAATATCTAAATACCTTCAGGCGTGCCCAGTATGACATGCGAAAGGGCAATTTCAAGGATAAAGCCTTATTAGAGGTTACAAAAAGGGATGAGAGCAGGGCAAAGCTTATGGCCATGCTTGCGCCTATTATGGTTGAGTGTAAAACTGCAGGGGACTACACCAAAGCCATGTATGATTACCTTGTAAAGAACCTTTCTTTTGACAGACTGGATAAAATGGCAAACGCTTTCGAAGCCGAAAATGAGTTATCAAAGGCTGTTGAATACAGGCAGATTTACAGACATGTAATGGACCTTTTGGACACTATTGTTGCGCTAGTTGGTGACGAAGAAATGTCATTAAAAGAGTACTACAAGATATTTGAAGCCGGTATCGACGAGATAAAAGTGGGTACGATTCCTAAAGGCGTAGATAGAATCCTTGTTGGTGATATCGAAAGAACACGTCTTAATGAAACCAAAGCTTTGTTCTTTGCAGGAGTAAACGATACAAATATCCCCAAAGGCGGCGATAAGGGCGGTATTTTATCGTCAATTGACAGGGAAAACCTTCGAGACCTTTTGGACAAAAAATTCGCAGCGGACGGGTTTATATTGGCGCCCTCTCCGAGAGAGCAGATGTATACGCAAAGGCTTTATTTATATATGAATATGTGCAAACCCACGGACAGGCTTTTTATTTCTTATGCAGGAATAGCTGCAGACGGCTCGAGTATGCGTCCGTCATACCTTGTTGATACAGTTAAGCGCCTTTATAAGGATATGAAGGTTGAAAATGTGGAAAAAGAAGCTTTAGCGGACCGTATCATTTCAATCGAGGATTCTTATAAGTATTACGCTGACATGTTAAAGGACTACGCTTCAGGTAATAATGAAGATGACAGTCAGATGGCACTTATGAAGGCTTTATACAGCTTATACCAGGAAAACGGACTTAATAAAGATGTTCAAAATATTCACGAGGCGGCCTTTTATCAGTATGTCGGTAAGCCTCTTTCGCAGGAGATTGCTAGGCTTTTATATTCGGACATTTTGTATGGTAGTGTAAGCCGCTTTGAAAAGTATGCTAACTGTGCATACAGCCACTTCTTATCGTACGGAATTGGTCTAAGTGAGCCCGTGAATTACGAATTTGCAAGGGTAGACATGGGTAATGTCTGCCATGAGATTTTGGACAGATTTTCAGATGCGTTAAAGCTTAAAAACTATACTCTTAAAGATTTCCCTGAAAAAGAGGGTGGAGAGATTTTAAGCAATGTAATCGAGGAAGTTCTTTCGCAGGATGAGTTTGATATTTTAAGTGAAGACAAGGCGGGCGAGAATGTTAAAAACCGCATAAGAAATATCATGATTAAAACGGTTTCCATGCTTAAATACCAGCTTTCACGCGGTAAGTTTGTGCCTTCCTTTAACGAAAAGCGTGTTACGGGGCAGATTGATCTTATAAATGATGCCAAGGCTGTATTTCATGGAAAAATCGATAGAATCGACCTTTGCCACGAGGATGACAGGGTCTATGTAAAGATTATCGATTACAAGTCATCTGATAAAAGCCTTGATGTGACAAAGATTTATTACGGTCTTGAACAGCAGCTTATTTCATATATGACTCAGGCGCTTAAAGATGTTGAAAAATTACATCCTCAAAAGGACGTCATCCCTTCTTCAATCTTTTATTACACGATGAAGAATCCGTTTGTAAAACTTGAAGAGGAAGCGGGCCCTGAAAAGATTGAAAAGATGCTTAAAAAGACCTTCGTCATGAAAGGCATGCTTCTTGATGATAATGATAACTTCAGGCTTCTTGACGAAAATGCTGCAGGAGATGAGGCGGATATCTTACCGATTGGATTTAAGAAGGACGGGACACTTAATTCATATAGTACTGACAAGGTACTTGGCAGGGAAGAAATGCAGTCTATGATGGACTATGTTTCAAGAATGACCAAAAGAATCGGTGACAATATCGTGTCCGGCGATATTAAAATTTCACCAATCGGTGAAGACGAAGGTTCATCGTGCAAGTATTGTCCATACAGGAATGTATGCAGGTTTGATGAAAGAATAGAAGGATATAAAGTTAGAAATATAAACTCGGTTTCGACTGAGGAAGCCAGAGAATATGTTCTTGGAGGGGCTAGCAATGAGCGCGATTACTTATTCGAATGATCAGTTAAAAATAATTGAATCAAGAGACGAGAATCTTCTTGTATCAGCGGCAGCCGGCTCAGGAAAGACGGCTGTACTGGTAGAAAGAATCATAAGACGAGTGCTTGGAAAGAAAGATGAAGAAGGAAACTACATTGAACCGGGCATCGATATTGATAAGATGTTAGTCGTAACCTTTACAAATGCGGCCGCGAGGGAAATGAAAGCCAGAATAATGCAGGCTTTAGAGGAAAAACTTTCTGAAAATCCCGAAGACAAGCATTTATCCAAACAGGCGACTTTGATTCATAATGCCAAGATAATGACAATTGACAGCTTCTGCCTTTATCTTGTAAAGAACCACTTCAACGAGATTGGAATAGATCCGTCTTTCAGAATCGCTTCAGAGGGTGAAATCAAGCTTTTAAAGAGTGACCTTGTAATGGAAGTTATTAAGGAAGCCTATGAAAGCGGCAATGAAGACTTTTTAAGAGTTGTCGACTGCTATTCAAGTAAAGAAAATGACAGTAATCTTGCAGATGTCATTTTAGAGCTCTTTTCTTTTGCCATGAGCTATCCCTGGCCTAACAAGTGGATAGAAGACCACAGGGCGGATTATGACATTGATTCGGTTGAAAAGTTAAAGGCTTCCTCGATGTTTTCGGATATATGTAAAAGCCTTTTGGATGACTTATACAAGATTTTAATCTCAATAAGGGTTGGCAGGAAAATTTGCGAAGACGGCCCCGTTGAGTATCTGCCTTCTGTGGAATTCGATGAAGAAAACGTGGTTTCCTGCATTGAAGCTCTTGAAAAAGATGATATCGATGCATTTTTGGCCAAGTTTCTTTTGGATGAAAAGGTAACTCTTGCAAGAAAAGCTTCAGGCCTTGAAGATGACAAAGAAAGGTTTAAAACCTTAAGGAAGAAGTGGCAGGATGATTTAAAGGCACTTAAAAAGAAGTACTTTTTTGTAAGCCTTGAAACTGCTGCTAATGACATGGGGGCAACCTCTAAGATTGTAAACAGTGTACTCGATTTACTTGTAAACTTTATGGATAAGTTCAATGAGGCCAAAAGAGACCGCGGAATTATTGACTTTGTCGATATGGAACATATGGCCATTCAGATACTTATTGAAGACTACAAAGACGTTAATGATTATAAAATAACAGGTGTTGCACAAAGCTATCGTGACTATTTTGAAGAAGTTATGGTGGATGAATATCAGGATGCAAACCTTGTTCAGGAAATCCTTTTAAAGAGTGTTTCAAGAGAAGACTTAGATCAGAAGAACAACAGATTCATGGTTGGTGATGTTAAGCAGAGTATCTATAGATTCAGACTTGCCCGTCCTCAGATTTTTATGGATAAGCAGGATTTGTATCTTTCAGGTGATAAGAAAGCTAATAAACTTATTACACTTAAGGAAAATTACAGAAACCGAAAGAGCGTCATTGACAGCGTGAATGCTGTGTTTGAAGTTATCATGCACAAGGATATGGGCGGAACCGGTTATGATGATGACCAAAGACTTTATCCTAAGGCATCCTATAACTTTGAAGATACAAGTGATAATAAGACGGAACTCATTCTTTTTACTAAAGAAGACAATAAATCAAGCATCGAAATGGAGGCTGTTGCCCACCAGATTCTTTCTTTAAAAGGAAAGATGTATGTAAACGATAAAGATGCACCGGACGGTAAAAGACTTGCGGATTTTAAGGACTTTGCCATCCTTTTCAGGTCCCAGGGCCCCAATATTACGACTCTTTGCGACATGCTTGAAAAGTACCAGATTCCCTATCATTTAACCGGAAGCGGCGCCTTTTATTCAGCAAGAGAAGTTAGGGAAGTGCTGAACTTTTTAAGGGTTTTGAATAATCCTTTGGACGATATATCCTTGTATGGATTGATGGTTTCCTTCTTTGGAGGGTTTACGGATGAGGATATGGCTTTAATCTGTGCCAAATCTGAAGGTGAGCATTTTTATCTGTGGGATAAGGTCTGCGAACATGGTGAGAAGTATAAGGATGAAAGAATTATTTCATTTATTTCTTTAATTGATGATTACAGAAAAAGAAGTGTCTATACGCCTATTTCATCACTTATCATGCAGATTTTGGACGAGACCGGATACACCCTTTATGTTGGTGCTCTTGCTGACGGAAGCCAGCGCCTTGCCAACGTTAAAATGCTTGTTACCAAGGCATCAGAATATGCCAAGACAAGTTTTCACGGTCTTTTCCACTTTTTAAGATACATAGAACTTATGGAAAAAATCAGTGTGGATGAAGGCGAAGCCGACATATCGGATGAAAATGCCAACACCGTAAGGCTTATGTCCATTCACAAGAGTAAAGGACTTGAGTTTCCCATCTGCTTTGTCGTTTCGATGGGCAAGGCCTTTAACAAAAACGAGATGCGTGAAAACTTTGTAACAGACATAGACAGGGGAATCGGTGCACAGTTTGTTGATAGCAAGTTACGAATTAAAAGAGATACATTAAGACGCAAATACATACTAGATAAGATAGAAAAAGAAAGTATCAGCGAAGAAATCAGAGTTTTATACGTAGCTATGACCCGTGCGAGAGAAAAGCTTATCATGACGGCTTCAGTTAAAGATATCGATAAATTTTTGGAAAAGCTTTCAATTCCTACGACCGACAGCTTCTTAGGACTTGTTGCTCCAATAGCAGCAGGAAACCCGCATTTGTTTGATTTAAAGACTTTTGACTCGCTTAGTCAAGAAAAAGAAAGCGTCGAATCCTATATGTCACTTTCTCAGAAGAGACTAGAGTTTGAGACCGATGAAATCAGTGAAGAAGAGGCTGAAATTGCTAAGAGATTAAAGGATAGATTTTCTTTTGAATATCCTTTTAAGAACCTTGAAAAACTTTACACTAAAACTACCGTATCGGAACTTAAAATTGCAGCCTTAGAGGAACAGGAGGGTGAAAGTCACAATCCTTTCCCTGATCCTGTAAGAGTAGCCAAGGTTCCGGTATTTGCAGGTGGTGAAACTGAAGTATCAGGAACTGACAGGGGTACTGCCTTCCATAAGATTTTAAGCTTACTTTCTTTTGAAAAAGAACTTTTTACAAAAGAAGCCTTGAAAGATGAAATCGAAAGGCTCGTGCTTTCAGGAAAAGTCACTAAGCAGGAAGAAGAAATCGTATCCTTTGAAAAACTGTTTAAGTTTATGTCTACGGATATTGCTAAAAGGATGCATCTGGCAGCTATAGATGGAAAACTTTTTAAAGAGCAGCCTTTTGTCATAGGACTTGCAGCAAGTGATGTAAACGCTGAGTTTTCTTCAGATGAAACAATACTCGTGCAGGGCGTTATAGACGTATTCTTCGAAGAAGGCGACGAAATTGTGGTTTTGGACTACAAAACCGACAGGGTTGAGACCCAGGAAGAACTTTCTAACAGATACAAAACCCAGCTTGAATACTATGCAAAAGCCTTAGATATGATTACAGGCAAATCCGTTAAAGAGAAAGTGCTATATTCTTTTGGACTAAATTCGACTATTGTGGTAAAATAAACTCTATATGTTATAACAAAGAAGCCAATTCGAACGGAGAGACTTATGAATAACAAAATCGGTATAATTCTTGAGGGTGGGGCCATGCGTAGCATCTTCACTGCAGGGATATTGGATTACTATCTTGAAAAGAATATTGATATTCCCAATGTACTTGCTGTGTCAGCCGGAGCTTACGCAGGAATGAACTATGTTTCTGGTCAAAAAGGAAGAATACTTGATTCTGTAGTTAATCCTATGGAAACTATGAAAGTTAACGGACTTTCAGTATTTTTAAAAACAGGAAACTACTTTGACATGGATCTTTTGTTTGATAAGATTCCAAAAGGCGATGCATGTCCCTTTGACTTTGAAGCTTTCATTCAGTCAGGAAAGAGATTCATTACAAGCACCATTAACTGTTTAACAGGCGAGGCGCTTTACTATGATAAGTTCGATACAATCGATGAATTTCTTAAAATAACACGTGTTGCTAATTCGCTTCCCATACTTGCCAAGGTTGGATATATCGATGGGATTCCAATGCTTGACGGTGGTATGGCCGATGCAATTCCGATTGCAAGAGCTCTTCAGGAAGGCTGGGAGAAGATTATTGTTGTATTAACAAGAGAGTCCAAGTACAGAAAGAAAAAAGGCGGCGATACCTACGATAACTGGTTTTCAAAGCTTTTATACAGAAAGTATCCGGGACTGTTAAAGGCTATCGATGAAAGACCTGACGTCTACAATAAATCTATTGAGACTATCGATAAGCTTGAAAAAGAAGGAAAGGTTTTCCTCTATAGACCTCCGGAAGACGTAATCTTAAAGAATAAGATTAAAGAACCCGGTACTTTAAGAGAGTATTATAAGGTTGGCTATGAGGTGGCCAAGAGCCGTTACGATGAACTTATGGCATTCTTAAATGCTTAAAAGTATAATCAAGATTCAACAATAAAGGATGCGAAATGGGTAGAATAAGATTTTTATGTGCATTGTGGGCTGCCAAAGCAGCTATCCCTGTAATGAAACTTACCGGTCATAATGCTACAAATTATCCCGGACAGATAGCTATTAATATTTGCCCTGATTTTTTAAAGTACATAGGAAAGCCTGAGCATATTATTTCGGTTACAGGTACCAATGGTAAAACAACCGTTAATAATATGATTTGCGATATTTTTGAAGCTTCAGGCAAGAAGGTTCTTGATAACAGAGCAGGTTCAAATACCAGAACAGGCATTACAACCGCTTTGATTAAGGGAGCCAAACTATCAGGTAAGGCCAAGTTTGATACAGCTGTTTTTGAAACCGATGAGAGAAGTTCGCTTAGAATTTTCCCCTGGGTTAAGCCGGAATATGTCCTTATTACAAACCTTTTTAGAGACTCTATTATGAGAAATGGTCATCCTGAGTTTATAGGTGGCCTTCTTTCAGAGTACATTCCTGAAACTTCCAAACTTATCATTAACGGTGACGATTTGATTTCATGTCAGATTGCTCCTGAAAATGAAAGAGTATACTTTGGAATCGGAAAGCTCGACAGTGATATTAAAGAATGCATCAATCTTATAAATGATATTAAGATTTGCCCTAAGTGCTCAGGAAAACTTGAGTATGACTATCTTAGATATCACCATATTGGAAAGGCTCACTGCGTTGACTGTGATTTTAAGTCTCCCGAGTATGATTACGAAGGAACCAATATCGATAGAGTTAACAACGTGGTTACCATTAAAGATAAATCGTCTTCGGGCGTATATGAATTTGTAAACGACAGTATCTTTAACATCTACAACATGGTTGCTATTACAGCACTTTTCCGCGAGATGGGCTACAAGCATGAAGATATTGTAGAGTACATGAAAAAAGCCAAGGTTGTTGAATCAAGATACAAGCTTGTTAAGGTAAACGGTGTTGAGATTATTACACAGCTTGCCAAGGAAAAGAACGCTCTTGCTATTTCACGTGCTTTTGACTACGTAAAAGATATCAAGGGTAAGAAGTCAGTTTTACTTATGATGAACTGTCTTTATGATGAAGAACACTGGTCAGAAAATACCTGTTGGATGTATGACTGTGACTTTGAATTTTTAAATGATGACGACATTTGTGAAATCGTCGTATCAGGTCCGAGAGCCAGAGATTACAGGCTAAGACTTTTATTTGCAGGTGTTGATGACAGTAAGATAAAGGTTATGCCTTCGGAACTTGAAGGTGCCAAGAATCTTTATATCGAAAAGGGTATGAAGGTTTGTGTAT
>JAKSRS010000062.1 GCA_024403515.1 Lachnospiraceae bacterium | reverse complement strand
TTTGTCATAAAGCCGAAAATGTGTTCTATTCGGCAGCGGGTTTTTGATTTGCGATTGTTTTCTTTCTTCTGTTCTTCTGTCAAAGGGTGTCCTCTGTAACCTTTTTCACAGATTTCGTTCTTACAATTTTCAGGGAGATTTTCAGCTATTTCCGCACTTGAATAAGCACTGTCGGCATAGAATACTTCGTCGTCTTCATCTAATAATTCGCTACACATCTGACTGTCATGGAGTGAGGCAGCACTGGCACCATAGCCTGTGATCAGCTTGCTGTCTGCATCACATTTTACATGGTCTTTATAGCCAAAATGCGTTTCTCCATTTTTCTTTGCCCAACGTGCATCTGTATCCTTTTGTGCAAGTTTAGCAGCGCTTTCCGGCTTCTCCCAATCTTCCGGAACTTCGCCGTTCTTGATTTTTTTGTTTTCCTTACGAGTATTACGCTGACGAGGTGCATCTACAAATGTGGCATCGATAATTGTGCCGGAATGTGTTATCAATCCTTCTGCTGCAAGCATCTCGTTAAACAAATGAAAGCATTCCTCGATCGCATCTGTCTTGGAAAGATCGTCTCTGAATTTCCAAATCGTTTTTGCATCAGGAACAGTGTCGTAGCTTTCGAGTCCTAAAAAGCGCATGAAGCTGCGGCGATCATTAATCTGAAATTCTGCCTGGTCGTCGGATAAATTATACAGACGTTCCAGAACAAGAATCTTAAACATCATCACCACATCGAAGGATGGACGTCCTCCTTTATTGCTCTCCTTACGTACAATATATTTTTTAAGGATGTCACGAAACATTTCCCATTTGATGATACTATTTAATATTTCCAGCGGATCGCCTATTTTACTTTTTTTTTTCATTCTGTTTTCTTCATCAAAGAAACTTTTCATTCGTACTTTCATACCTTTAGTATAGCATTTTTTGACGAGCTTTTCAAGAGGTTTTTAGAGGTTGCCATGTGTCTTTTTAACAAATATACTGTTTAGAGCTTGAATTAATTTGGAATATGTGGTAAAATAAATATATTGCAAAGGGGGATTTCATATGAGATTGCTTGCTAAATTATATTTCAAATATTTAAAACTGACTAAGAAAAGAACAATAAAGATTCCTTCGTGGATAAAAGATATCCCATCAGGCACTTTTAATAACCTTCCAGAGTTAGAAGAAGTTATTTTTAACGGTGAGATCTATGAAATTCAAAAGAATGCATTTAGTTGCTGCTCTTCACTGAAAACAATTAGACTTAACAAAAAGGTCGATAACATTGATTCACAAGCGTTTGATGATATAAGTGAAGTTACTTTTTGTTTTTCCAAGAAGATATCATCAGAAGATATCAAAAGAATTCGTCAAATATTAAGGAAAGAAAAAAGTAATCCTGCTGATGAGGACTTTGAAACAGAAAATGCCACTGAAAGCTTAGTTGAAACAACAGCAGCTGACGATTCATCTGATACACTTAACCAATCTGATTCTGCATTCATAACAGAAGAAGACGAAACCGTATCTGCTACTACTTCTTTTGAAGATACAATAGTGTCAACAGCTGACGAAGTCGTTTCAGAATGTGTCACAGAAGAGAATGATAACTCATTTGTTCCAGATACAATGGAAGCTATAGAAGCAGCTACGGGTGATGAAGTTATCACAGATTACGAAGAAGAAAAAGAAATAGTATCTGTTCTTGATGCGTCAGAAGCTCCCATAACTGATACAGTTGACGAAGATGAATGTGATTCTGTAATAGATGAGAAAGACTTTATACCTGCTCCTGTTTTATCGGAAGATACTGTTGGCGATAACGTTGAATCTACTGAACCATTCCTTATTCCAGATACAACAAATGAGAACAATAATGATTCAAAAGATATAACCGAGGATAATGCTCAGATGTCTGTTTCTGACAAATCGAAGGAAAACATATTGAATGAGATTGACGAAACTGCGTCTGAGTTTTTACCCGAAACAACCATTGATTCTGATGAGTTACAAGAGATTACAGTTGACTCTGATACTGAAGCAATAGAAAATGCTGTTCCCAGAAAAGAATCATCTGATTTCGCCTCGGGTGATTTAGAAGAATTTATAGCTGGCGCTAACATCGAAGCAAGTCAGGTTGACGTCATAGATGAGAATAAATCATTATCTGTTCCGGATATGCCGGAAGACATCGTAACTCATACAGTTGACGAAGCTGCTCCTGAATTACTAAAAGAAGATATCGAATTAACACCTGCTCAAGAAGTGTCGGAAGATGTTACAATTGCGGGTGACATATATAACGAGATTGATTCTGCTCTTGACGATGAAAAGGAATACATTCCTGATACATCTCCGGAAGTTGTAGCTGATGTTAGCGACAATGCCGATGATATAACTATATCTGAAAAAAATGTCACCGAACTTGAAATGGCTTCCGTAGCAGAAAAGGCTGTTGATAATACAGTAGCAGAATCTGAAGATGAATTTGTCGAAAAACAGCCTGTTGTTGATACATTTGAAGAGATTGTTTTAGAAGTAAAAAAGGAAAAAGAAAAGCCTGCAAAAACTGCTAAGCGCAGCAGAGTCCTTTCAAATGAATCAAAAGAAGACCTGAGGAAAAGAGATAGGACTAAGTATTCTAATCGCAATAGCCTTACTGACATCAAAACTACCGATAAACTTGTAGAAAAACTGATAGAGCGTTATAGTATGCTTGAAAATAAGTATTCCCACGACTTTCCTTTGGGACTAATAGACGTTTCCAAAGATGAGTTCAATGCACTTGCATTGCGTATAAGAAATTATATTGATAAAAAAATTTCAATAACGGTTCTCACAGGTTTTATTTCTACTATGTTTCTTGTTAAGGTAGTTGAGAATTATGGAGTTAAAGGTGATTTTTGGAGATCTGTTTCTGCGCTGCTCAAGTGCAATGAAAACGATTCAACAGTGTTTCTTAAAGAAGCGCTCCTTTCATTCTGTTCATCGGAAAGATTGTATTTCCATTATTATGATAATATTCGTTCTTATACCGGAACAGTACAAATTCACGCCGTGATTGGTGCTGATGAACTTACGAACACTTTAAACTTCTTGAGGGATTTCTATATAGAAGAAATGTATGAGACATACGCTCAGGAAACAGTTACCGATCATATTTCATACTTCATCAAAACTATGTCAAATGACATTGATGATAAAAGACATGAGAAGGCGGAAATAAGCGGACTTTATCACATTTCTTTCAATATAAAAAACGCCTGCCGTGAATTCCCAGAGGCAATGGCTGATATTCTGAAATGCCTTCTTTTCAATATCAATGCATATTATCATAAACTTCCTGATGCAAGCTATTCACCAGCTGTATTCTACAAATATTTCAAACGCTGGTACATAAATGATATACGCAGATCAAGGACTACAGAAACACAAAAGAAAAAAACAGCGAAAAGCAGGACAACTGCAACTACTGCAAAACAAGTTGAGAAGCTGACTGCTGCTAATAAATGTTCGTATTTTATAGATGAGAGTAATGATTTATTCCTATATATACCACAGTATGAAGTTCTTAATGAATATGCCTATAATCATATCATTACTCGACTTTATGAAAATGATAAACCTATTGACGGATATGATATCGAAAACGAAGTTTTTGGTATTTTCAGATTCAAGACAAATGAACAAGTTATAAAACTGAACAGTTTTTATAGAAATCTTAGCATACGGATCGAGACAGAGGACGGCAATTTGATTTTTGATTCAAAGTCCCAGCTCTTCAGGAAATACCTTATATTTAGCACAGATCTTACCGAACTTCAGACACGAACTGTTCCGGACGATAGATTTTATATATTGACCGAAAAAGGCAGCGAATTCTTTGTAGATGACAACTACAATTCATACCCTAAATCCAATTATATCATTCACTCTCTCGATGTAGAAAAAAACTGTGATATTATTATTGATTCGCAAAACATTTTCAGAAACAATAACGCAGAATCTGATGTTTCGATAATGATAGACCGAGAATATCAAATCAGGAATGTCAGAGCTGTAGTTAACGGCATCGAATACAAAGTATATACAGATATTCCTAAAGTAAAATTAGATTATCTTAAAGAAACTTCTGCTGAATATGTGATAGATATAAATGACGTTCATATTGCAGTTGATGAGATAAACGGTAATAGCTTAGACTTGACATCGTATACTAATAGCAGGTATATTACTGTCAGTCTCAGAAAAAAAGGAAATCTCAGAAAAATCAATGAGTGGAGTATTGCTATAATAAAAGGATTTGAATACACGCTTGATAAGGAATACTACTATTCCGAAAAAAGTGCTGACCTATTTGATCTATACGCTGATGATATTGAGTTTGATATACAGGATTATCCTTATTCTTTCCCTATTACAAGATCGAGAGAGTTGACTATAAACGCCAGTGATAATGAAAAGGAACTGACTTTTATTATAAAGCTTCCTGTAATTTATTGGGAAATAAACGATATTTACAACAGTATTTCCGGCACGAAGTATGTTTCTGCAGCAAATATTCGCGAAGAACGGTTTCTAACTATCGAAGCACCTGTAAACAATATCCAGTTAATTGCTGTCAATGAAAAGATATCACGGCAATTGACTATTTCTAATCACAAGGTAAATATAGCAGATTTCCACAATTCTTCATCCGACTCTACAACTTTCGGTATTTACAGCAAAGAAACAGGACAACTGAAGATGTTTGAACTCATCTATACACCATCACTTCGGGATATTTCAGTGGTTTGTAATGATGAAAAAATGATAGTATCGTTTATATGCATCGGATTATGTCCTGTACAGATTGAGATAAAAGATAAAACGGGTAATAAGGTGTTGTCAAAGAGCTATTCTGCTTTCAATGAAGGTAATGTTACATTCATTGAGGATCTTACAGAACTCACTGAAGGCGTTTATACTGTTGAATTGTATAAGCTGAAAGCAGATTCATTCGGTTTCTCAAGTTCAAAAGAGCTGGAAGGAGCATTCAGCATTGTGAAAGGCAGCCCCTTTGAAGTGTATCTCAGTGCTCATAATAATGAACTTAAACCGGAATACTGCTTCTTTGACGGCAATGATAAAAAACGCGTTAATAGTTTTTACTGTGAGAATATAAGTAAACCTGATTCCGAATCAGAAGTCTATTCTGCAGAAGCATTCTTTTACAATCGGAACGGTGACAAAGTTTACTTGAAAGACGCAAATCCTTTAAGAATAGAACTGCTTGAGAAAAGTGAAAGAATGCTTACATTTACAATGACAGATCATGACAATGATGGCTTACTTTACGAAAATGCCAGAGGATATCTTGTAAGTGACAGTTCCGGTATAAGAGACTATAATTCCTATTCTTTACCTGATCATTATGCAATAAAGCTCTAAGGAGGCACCTATGAATTTCGATCCTATTACAGCTTCAGCAAAAATAATGAAGTACTACCTTCGTTATATTGAGACCGCTTTTTTTATAAGTGATAAGGATTATTTTGACCAATTCAAAAGAAAACTTGCTGATGAAAGTGTTTTTTCTAAGGGCCCTTTTCTTGAAGCAACAGATTCTTTTAAGGCGGGAAACAGTCTTGAGCAGTTGATAAGTGACGGTGTGGTTTCACCGCTATTCAAGTCGCTTGATCAGAAGGCAATGCCTGCTTCACGATCACTATATGCACATCAGGAGTCCTCCATAAAATGTATAAACAGAGGTGAAAATGCTGTAATCACTACCGGTACTGGTTCCGGTAAAACAGAATCATTTCTTCTGCCGATACTTAATTATCTTTTCCGCCAACAGGAAAAAGGCGTAATCGGCGCAGGAGTGAGGGCACTTCTTATTTACCCGATGAACGCTCTTGCAAACGACCAGATGAAACGCCTTAGAAAACTTCTGAAAGGTACAAAAATAACCTTTGGTGCATATACAGGTGAAACTGAAAGATTACAGGAAAAGGCACTGGCAAAGTATAAAAAGCTCAATAATAACGAGGAACCTCTCCCTAATGAACTGATATCAAGAGATGCCATAAAGGATTCACCGCCGAATCTCCTGATAACGAACTATGCTATGCTTGAATATCTGATGATCCGTCCGGCAGACAATTCGCTGTTTGGCGGTCAGTATGGTTCAACATGGAAATTCATCGTACTTGACGAAGCCCATACATATACCGGAGCAACAGGCATTGAAGTAGCAATGCTCTTAAAAAGACTAAAAGCACGACTGGACGCAGATCAGCCAATACAGTATATTCTCACCAGTGCTACGCTGGGAACAAGCGAAAAGGACAACGAAGCAGTAATTGATTTTGCAAACCGGCTGTGTTCTGTTGATAATTTCAAGAGCAGTAACATTATACGATCTGAAAGAGTAAAGCTCTTGCCTCCGGATAATAAAATCAGTTTTCCGAAAAATATGTACACTGACCTGAATACTTGCATTGAGGATTACAATGATGCCGGCATTCTATATGACAAGGCAAAATCATATTTTCCTCAACTCGGACTGAGTAACAGTATTTCAGAGATAGTATTTGATCTTATTACTAAGGATGAAAGGTATTATCAGATAAAGAACCTCCTTGCTGATAAAGCAGTTTCGGTTTTCGAGATAATGGACAATATGAAGCTCAGTGCATATGAAATCGTTGATTTCATATCACTTGTATCAAGAGGAATAAAAAACGGTATAGCTCTCTTTGATGCACGTTATCACTACTTTATCCGCACGCTCGAGGGCGCTTATCTCACATTTGCACCTGAGAAAAAGCTGTTTACTGAACCCCGTAAAAGCTATAATGATTGCAAGGTGTTTAAATTTTCTGTATGCAAAAGCTGCGGTGAGATATACCTTTCCGGGTACTCCTCAAAAGACATGCATGGTATAAGCCATTTCAGCAGTGAATATACAGCAGATCCGATTCTGAGCAGAGCTCCACAAATCGAATACTATATTCTCGATGCGGATAAGTTCGGTGTAAACAATATTCAGGACGAAGACAGCATTGATGAAGGAATAATTAACAGTGCATACACCTTATGCGGTAAATGCGGAGCTATATGGCGAAAATTCTCGGCTGGTCCGACCATAAAGAAATGCAGCTGCGGAAACGAATACTGCACAGATGTCATAAAGGTCAGTGACAAAAAATATCTCAGAATACAACCTTTCAGCAACAATGTAACTGTAAAAAAGTGTATATGCTGCGATACATCGGCACAAAATGGAAATATCCTTCGAGATTTCTATATGGGACAAGCTGCTGCTGCAAGCGTTATTGGTACTGCCCTTTACGGCGAACTTCCATCGACTAAAACAATAATTCATACATCAAATACTCAAAAGCCGGAAAATGATATTTTTGGTTTTTCATCTATGAAGGCTTCTCAAACTGTTTCCAAGGAAACACAGCAGCTTTCCAAACAATACCTGATTTTTTCGGATAGCAGACAGGAAGCAGCTCATTTTGCTGTGTATTTCGATATAACCTATCATAATCTTCTCAGAAGAAGAATAATGATAGAGGTTTTGAAAGAGCATTCCTCTGAATATAAAGGCGGAGTGCTGCCGTCAACATTGTGCAGACATCTTGAAGCGGCTTTCTCGCATTATGGTATATTTGATTCTGATCGAAGGAAAGAAGAAGCACTTATAACAATAATGAACGAAATGACAGCAGAAGACAGAAATAGTCTTGAAAAGCTTGGAATCATCTCGATAAGATATAAGCATAGATTCAATGATCTTCCTGTTTTCAGAAATGGCGAAACAAATACTGTTATACAGGTACTTGCTGACGTATTCAGAAAAAAATGTGCAATAAAGTATGAGAGCATTACTGATCTTAGTGATGAAGATAAAGAAACGTTCCAGTTTTCAACAGCTGTCCAGACAATTGCCCCCAGTAAAGAGAATCAGTCTGAACGTATTTCTTCTCGCTCAACATGGACCTCTGACCGTGAGAATCTATGTATAAACTATATGTCGAAGCTGACGGCAAAAACAGACAGTATTCCTTGGGATAAAGGTAAAATCAACAGTTTTCTCATGCTTTTATGGGAGAATATATTTGTAGGCAGTGAAAGCATTGAAACATATGATAATGTTGGTTATCGTATGCTTATTGATGAATTTGTCATCTACAGTTCATTCTCAGATGATCTTGATTTGCATGTGTGTTCAAGATGCGGTAAAATCACTGACAAGAATGCAGATGGAGTTTGCCCTGAATTCCGCTGTAATGGAAAACTATTACCTTTTGACAGGCATGATCTTAATAATAATCACTATTTCAAAGTGTATAACGAACTTGATATTTCTGATCTGATAATAAAAGAACATACAGCACAGCTCGATATTGAAACTGCTAAGAAATATCAGGATATGTTTGTAAATAAAGAAATAAATGTCCTCAGCTGTTCAACTACTTTTGAAATGGGCGTTGATGTAGGTGATCTGGAAACAGTATTTATGAAGAATATGCCGCCTTCACCTGCAAATTACATTCAGCGTGCTGGACGTGCCGGAAGAAGAACCGATAGTGCCGCTTATGCATTAACATTCTGCCGTCTTTCTTCACATGATCTTAATTTCTATCGTTATCCGGAAAAAATGATAAAGGGGCATATTCTGCCGCCAAGTTTTAAGATAACAAATGAAAAAATCGTACAGCGTCATATGAATGCTTGCTGTCTTGCTGAATTTTTTAGGCTTTATCCGGATAGTTTTTCATCAGTAGAGGGATTTGTTCTTTCGGAGTATTACGGCGAATTCAGAAAATTCATTAACGAAAGACAGGATAGTCTTATGCATATACTCTATGAATCTATTCCAGCTGAACTCCATTCGAAAATAGATAAATGGCTCAATGAACTGTCTTCTGAAAATGGAAATCTATATGATGCCTATGTGCAGACGATCAATGATATAGATCAACTTGAAAAGTATTCAGATGAACTGAAGAAAAGCGGTACTCCTCAGGAACTTCGAATGGCTGCAAATGTTCAGAATGCGATCAACACTATAAAAGATACAGATATACTCAGCTTTTTATCAAGGAAGAGTATACTTCCTAAATATGGTTTTCCTGTGGACAGCGTAGAATTGTTCACAAGTCCGGCAAGTTATAGCTTTCAGAATACTTCGAAGTTAAGACTTTCTCGTGATCTGGCAATTGCAATAACTGAGTATGCTCCTGATTCAGAGGTAATTGCAGATGGAAAACTATACAAAAGCCGATATATAAAAATGCCTCCGAAGAAGAATCATGCGCTTATTGAGAAATCTTTTGCGATTTGTACTAATCCCGAATGTGGCTGTGTAAATACGGCATTAAGCCGCACCGATCTTCAATATCAATGCAAGATATGCGGCAGTGATGTTGAGTTAATGGGAAACTATATCGTTCCGCAATATGGTTTTGTCTCAGAGTTACGCTCCAAAAAAGCAACGATGAAAAAACCGGATCGTACTTATCGTGGAGATGTTCATTATATTGGCAACAGCAGCGGTGATACGGAAGAATTCAAAATCGGAGAGATCACTGTAACAGTTACTAAAACCAAAGATGATGAGTTGCTGATAATGAATAGAACCCCTTTTCATATGTGCAAAAGTTGCGGATTTACAGTTAGAAATAACGGCGGTTTGAACGAACTCTCGCAATATAAAAAAGAACAGCACAGGTCATCAGAAGGAAGGGTTTGTACAAATAAACTGTTTGACAAAGTGTATCTTGGTCATGAACTTAAAACTGACGTAGCCATAATAAGTATTTCTAAGCCATTCCAATCAGATCAGGCACTATCTGTACTTTATGCTCTTCTGGAGGGGGTTAGTTCTTATTATTCTATCGAACGAAAGGATATTTCCGGATGTCTGTATTATTCCCGAATCGGCGGTAAACTGCACACTGTATTCGTTCTATATGATACGGTACCGGGTGGAGCTGGTCATGTTTCACGCATCACCAATGGCGGTGATAATGAACTTTTAGCTGTACTGAAAGAGGCATATAAGGTCGTTGATGAGTGTAACTGCGGCGGTGAAGAAGGCAACGGAGCTTGTTACAGCTGCCTTTGTAATTATGAAAATCAGCGTGTTCACGATAGGCTAAACAGAGGACTTGCTAAACGCTATTTAGCAGAAGTATTAGAACTCGACTAATATGATTAAACTTGAATGAAACTATTCATAAGGATAAGACCGCCATTCAAAGGGCGGTCTTCTTGTATCTCTCTTTACTTTTCCGAGTAGCTGTGCTATAATAAGGACAACTACAGTTGGAGGTGTCTGCCGTGTGTACTTGGTTTTACGCTGATTATAAGTCTCTCGAAAACTATATCACCAGAGCACAGAAGTCACCTCGGGCGAATGAGATCATGTTGACGATGTCCCGCAGCGTAGCTATGACCGGCGACATCAGGCCGACCGATGTTGCTGCTGTAATAGCTTCAGGCCGAAGCGGTAACATGGGTGTTTTCCCGATGGTATGGGGATTTACCAACGAAGCTTCCACCAAGCCTATCATCAACTGCCGTATCGAGACAGCCGACCAAAAGAACCTATGGCGAGAGTCATGGCATACCCGCCGATGTGTGATACCTGCTTCCTGGTACTATGAGTGGGGCGTTCTCCCTATCTCGATGAGGGAAAGAATCTTATTCTTGCATTAGTTTGCGGA
The DNA here is from genome assembly GCA_024403515.1 of Lachnospiraceae bacterium. GTDB lineage: Bacteria > Bacillota > Clostridia > Lachnospirales > Lachnospiraceae > UBA1258. The sequence goes on along the minus strand of JAKSRS010000062.1, from coordinate 216 downwards.
TCTGATGATCTTGGTGAAAGTGAACTTGCTATATTGGATAGTAACGATATAAGCTGGCTGGCTCATCACGCCGCCTGACTCCTGCCTATCCACAATTTTGGGTATTCTCCGACTGCACATTTCTTGACAATTTCATAGGGGAAGCTACGTCATACCACTTTTACCACTTTTTCACACAAAAGTTTTTTCTGAAACAAAAGTCCTCACAGCCTGCCG
>JAKSRS010000061.1 GCA_024403515.1 Lachnospiraceae bacterium | reverse complement strand
TTAGGTGTGTATTTGATTGCGTTAGATAAAACGTTAACAAGAACCTGATTTACATGAAGCTCATCCATGCTTACAATCTGACTTCCAACGCTTTCAAAATCTGTTTTAAAATCGATATTTTTGGCAATTGCTTCTTCTTTACATATATCAACAATGGTCTTTGCAGATTTCACAACATCAATAGATTTCATCTCGCTGTGAATCTTACCACCTTCAATACGCGACATATCAAGAATTTCATTAATAAGCTTCAAAAGATGCTCACCCGAAAGAGCAATCTTATCCAGGTAATTTAATATTCTATCGGTTTCTGTTACGTGTTCTTTGGCAAGATCTGTGTAACCTATGATAGCGTTCATAGGTGTTCTTATATCGTGAGACATGTTAAAGAGGAAGTTTGTCTTGGACTTATTGGCCTCTTCAAGCTCTATCTGCTGATTTTCAATGGTAGTGATATAAGTCTTTAAGTTCTCCTGAATTTCTTTTTCCTTGATAAACTGCTCACTAACATCGATAAATCCTACGGCAACATGGGTCTCATCATGGCCTCTGGTAACAAGCATATTTCGATAACTTGGCTCTTCTCCACGCTTATCTCTGTAAACAACCGTATACTGCTCGCTGTTTTTAAGTTTCTCCTTAATAAAGTCGGAGTTCGATACAGCATACATCATCTCCTGATCTTCTTCGTAGACATTGTTTTTAATATAGTTAGCCATCGTTCTTACAAAGTCGTTATACTTTGTAAACCGGTCACGAAGGGAATCCTTTAACTTGTACTCGATGTATGTATAGTCGTCAAGGTTTACATAATATGCCGCAGTGTAGGTGTCGATAAAGAGGTTTGTAAATGCCTGCTGCTCGTATCTTTCCTGCTCAAGTCTTATGAGTTCCTTCTGACTTTCCACAACATCATCGATATTTCTAAGTCCGGCTACAACCGCAGTGATAACACCATCTTCATTCTTCTCAACAGAATATTTAATCTGGTAGTAGCATCTTGTTTCATTTAATAAAGACGCAAATTCTACATAATATGAATCATCAGTAACAAACTGCAATAATACGTTTGCAATCTCAGTTTTGGCAATAAAATCTTCTCTTTCTTTTTCCGAAGTGATGAGTGTAGAAAGAAGGCGTAATCTTTCGTTATAAGTATTAGCCTCAGCCCAACCGGGAAGATTGCTTGAAATAAAGTCGCTGTCTCTAAGTTTTTCAAGTGCACAGTTGTCAAAGTCGCCTGTGATATTGACATACGTTACACATTCATAGTCATCAGCGAGGTTTCTAAGAAAGGCATTGTTTCTAATATCCCTTGCATTTCTTTCAAGCTCATTTTTGGCCTTAAGATAGCTGATCCTTTGCTTTACTATTTCATCAATCGAATAAATACCATAAATAACACCATTGGGATTATCCTTATCGACAGCAAGTTTTAATCTGTAGTATTTATATTCGCCATCAATATTGGCCTGGAATTCTTCAGTAGTCTTGCCCTCAGCCAGTAAAGATGCTACGGCTTTAGGATTTAATGCCTTTTTATGGATTCTTTCAAAATCTTCGGGAAGTACTACCCTTTTTAAGAATAAGTCCAGCATTTCAAAAGAAAACATGTTTGAAGGGAAAGAATCAAATATCTGAGTGATCTGAGGTATCTCATGATATCTTGTTGTTTCATTTGTTGTTAGGTTTACATAACATACAAAGATAAAATCTTCTGCAAGACTTCTGATAACCTCGGCATTCTTAGCTCGATTTATGGATTCATTCAGACGCTCACTTTCGATTTTCTGAATCTTTCTTTTGTCATTCAGGATAATTTCAGAATACTGATCGGTCTCTTCTTTAAGACGCTGTCTGAAGCTGTTTCCGACAACGAAGGTAATAAATACGATTGTTGAAGAGAACATGTAGCCTGTTAAGGCAACCTTTTCGTTAGTAAAGAACTGAATCGTGATTGCCATAAGTAAAGGAACTGAGAAAAAGAGCATCATCTTATCGTTTTCGGCCTTATCATCGCGGTCTTTTTCAACAAAGATTCGATACAGGGCAACAAAAGCGCTAAGTGCATAGTAAAAGAAACTCATTCCGACAAGCCAGATTGAGAACTGACTTCTATGAGTTACAGCATGTTTATTTAAAAAGAAAACAATACCGTTCCATGCGTAAAGAGCTGATAATATACAGAAAACAATAGGAACAATAATAAGTAAAATCTTTAACTGCTTAATTCTTGAAATAAATGATTCACGTTCTTTTTCACAAAATACAATCCAAAATAAAGGTGCTAAAAACATTCCGCAATAGCAGACTGTATTGAAAAAATTAAATAACGCAGCATCTTGCGGATGATAATAGGAAATAATCGTGCAAATCAATTCCGAAAGAAAGATAACAAAATGAGTCGAGAACACCAAAAATATGCTTTTGTGCACTCGAATCAGTCTCATTTTCTTAAAATACACAGTAGACAAAATGTGATGAATTGTTAAAGAAAGGCAGAGGCATAACAATTCAATATAAGTCACTGCTGTAGAAAAAGGTTGGTTAATCATGTATCATATTCCCCCGAATATTCCATTCTATCTTGTGAACCTGGACATAAACTTCCATGCCTGTTCACAGGTGTGAGGTCTGCACTCGTGCGCCTGCTCACTGATTGAGGCAAACACTGTTCTGCAGACTCCGTCGGCGCTGTCAAAGTAGTTCATTGTGAGGTCACTGCCACGTGTATCATCATGAATAACTTCAACTCTATCGCCGTCAATACCCCAAATTTTATTAGTCCATGCATCCTGGTCTTCAAATGTTATATCGTACTTTGTGACAATCTTATTAACCTCAAAAACATATTTCATGCGGTCATAACACTTCTCGGCCTGGAAAGGAAGTTCAGGAAGTGGTGTAATCTCTCCACCTGCGTAGAATACAGGAACCATAACGTCTCTGTTGATTTCTACAGGTGCAGGCTGGCCATACACATTAAGTCCAACTTCAAAGGTCGCATCCATGGGCGCAAGTGCCGCAAATTTTTCAGGATATTCCTGGAATAAATCCCATGATTTGCATCCGCCCATTGAAAAGCCGCTTGCGTATAATCTGTGCTCATCAATAGGATACTTTTCTTTAAGTTTATCTATAAGTTCAATCATTTCGCTAGCTGTACTGTTTAAATGATTCTCAATTGATATCAAAAGAAAGTCATACTTAGAAGCTATTTCAGCCCAGCCTGAAGTATCTGCAATATACATGGCAGAATCTCCGCCGCCGTGGAAAGAAAGCAATGTGGGTAAGGGGCCCTTATCTAAAAGTCCCTTCTTATAATATGCTACATAACCAATCTGGTGCTTATCTGTTTTCTTGTCATCTCCTGAGTTGTCCTTGGACGTATTAACAGTTTCAACGCCGGCTTCTTCAACCATATTAAGGTCTTCAAGATCAGGATCTTCTTCAAGGTTTCCGCACCATCTTCTGTATTTACCAATGAAAGTCTTATAAGCTTCTTCTGAAGGATTTGAAAATACTTCAACATGCTCGCATGCTGATTTTAAGAATATATTTACGTCAGTTGTATTTGAAATGCTGACAATCGGAATGTCTTTACGAACTACCCTTGGCTTTTCACTGAGTCTTTCAAGAACGCATACAGCAGGGGTAATTTCACCGGGTCCCCACAAAAATTCACCCTTTACGGTATCAAGATAGTTGTGTGCAATAAAGTCTGCAGATGCACCAAAACCATATAAAAATGTTCTAAACTTAGCGCCTCTTATAAAGCACTCTTCCCATTCACCTGTAAATCTGTTTCTTGATGTTACCACACCATCCTTATAATACTGGTGAATCTTTGTTTCAGCGATTAAATCAACATAAAGATCGTAAGGTGCAATATCCCAGTTTCCACATGTAGGGAAAACGAAGCATACGCTTGTAGCATACTTTCTTGCTGTATCAGCAAAGCCCTTCTTTTCTGCCAGCTTAATTGCCTGTTCCATAGAAAGTTTTTCTTCTGTAAATAAAACAAGATAAGGTGCTTTGAAACCATAATTGATGACATCTGCCATCAAATCACAATCCGGAACATAGCAACCTACAAAAAACTTTTCAAATTCATGCTCCCAATACTTTCCGCTGGCGCACTCTGTCACCTTTGGCATAACCTTCATACCCATACTACCTACCTCCAAATTTTTATAAAATCAGATCGTCAAAAAATGCGTCTGTTTTGTTCTTCTCAGGTCTTAAACTGATAAGATATGCTTTGGCCGTGGCCAGTTCTTCCCCCATATCAAGAAGCATTGAGTTAAACATATCCATATCAGGATTTACCACATCCATATATACCTTAAAATATTCAGTATCGTTCTTTAAATCTTCCTTTAAAGCAAACCATGCAGCCTCGTTAGTAGCACCTTTGGAATGCTTTATTATATAGCTTTTAAGTACTTCTTTGGTCTTATCCGAAAGATACTTATCATGCCTTAATCTTAGTAAACAAAGAAAACTTTTATTCTTTCCAACCTGCCTTACATAAGCTGCGTTCTCGCCAAGTAATTCTCCATCAACTGAGCCTATTCCATCGTAGGAAATGTCCTCTTCACCGCACAAAGCCCTGTCAGAATACCCTTCAAAATCGCTTTGTAATAAAAATGATGTAAGCGCAAGATCCCACTTTCCGTACCAGTCCTCACTTCCGATTTCACTTCCGTCCATAAGATACTGGGCCGATAATCTTTTTACTACTGCTGCCAAAAGAAAGCTTACGTCATCATCCATAAGTTCCTTAATTGCAATATTCTCTATCCTTTCACATCCTTCAAATATTCCCCTGCCGGTCTTACTTGGAAAAAATCCGCGAAACTCAACATTTGTAAGATGAATGCACTGAGAAAAAGCCCAGTCGTCAACAAAAGAAAGCTTTTCCGGAAGACTCACCTTCTTTAGCCCCTTAAGTCCAAGAAAAACCTTCTTGGCAATCGAGGTCACTGGATGGTCCTCAATATAGTCCGGGATTGACAGTTTGGCATCGCTTCCTTCAAAGCCTGTGATACTAACCTCATCACCGGTAACTTCATATAATAATTTGATTGAACCGCAAATATATTCCTGCATACTAGATAAAATCAATAATCTCCTGTCTTAAGGATTCTTTTCTGTCAGACACCATTAAAAGCGCGTTATATTTGTCGTAATCTTCACTTCCAAATGTCGCCATAAACTGAGCTGTAGCATCATTTAAAGTAAGTTCCGTAACAGCTACAAGCATTTCGTTGCTTTCTTCGCCAAAGGCTCTTTTTATAACTTCAAACATGAAGTGAATCTCACTCTGTTTTACGGGTGTTCTTTCTTTTACGCCTGATACGAATTCATTGAAGCATAAAACGACTTCTTCGGACCGCTTTTCAGACACAGCCTCAACTCTTTCATAGAGTCTTTCATAAAATGAACGTATTCTTTTATGGTGTGTCTTTTCAGCCGAAGAAAGTGAACCCGCCTTGGTCTTATTGGCGATAATGGTATCTCTTGCATCTATCTGCTTTTTTATGGACATAAGTACATCATCAGACTCTTTTATGCCTTTAAGTGCTGGCATCATTTCCTTTAAGTCACCCGCATCAGCCATAAAGGATTTAATCTCATCCTTAATCTTATCAACCAAAAGTCCCACTAAAGACAGCCTTTCATCAATAGGCGCCTTTGAAGCCTTTTCAATAGTAGAATCCGAAATATTACCTTTAATAAGTTCTTCAACCCTGTAGCTTGTCTTGTATTTATTGTAAAGATCATAGTAGGCACAGAACTCTCTTACAATCTTATCGTTATTTAAGTACTGTCCCACTAAGCTTTCAGTAACTTTAAACTTATCTTCTTCATATAAAAAGATTATGTCTGATAAATCTTCCCAGCCTCTTGCCGTAACGTATGATCGACCCGAAGCAGTCGTCTCTATCTGATAGAAGAAATCTTTGTTGCTATCAAGGAAATTTAAAATTGCATTGTGAATTCCTTTAGCTGAAGCATACGCCTTCCAGGCCTGATAATCCGCTTCAACTTCCATAACCTTTAATCGGTCCATGGTAACAACGTCAAATTCACGAACTGACTTATTAAATTCAGCAGGGTTACCTGCTGTTACAATTACCCAGCCTTGTGGAACGCTGTGACGGCCAAATACCTTGTACTGTAAAAACTGAAGCATCGAAGGCGCTAAGGTCTCGGATACACAGTTTATTTCATCGAGAAAAAGAATACCTTCTTTTACTCCGCTTTCCTTCATTGTTTCATATATGGATGCAATGATTTCACTCATTGTATATTCTGAAACATCATAAGAAATGCCTTCGTATTCCTTCTTTTCAATAAAAGGAAGTCCCAGAGCCGACTGGCGGGTATGATGGGTCATCGAGTAACTTACAAGGGCAATTCCAAGTTCCGATGCAATCTGCTCCATAATAGCTGTCTTACCAATACCGGGAGCACCCAAAAGAAAGACAGGACGCTGCTTCATAACAGGAATTCTGTAGTCGCCATACTCATCCTTTTTAAGGTAAAGCTTAACGGTATTCTTTATATAATCTTTAGCTTCTTTTATATTCAAATCTTTACTTCCCTCCAAAATGGCATCAAAAAGATATTAAAACCTTCTGACACGGTTTATATCTATTCATCTTCCAAAACTACCTTGATGGCCCATGCCGGCAGTTTAGGCCTTAAATCATCCTGCCCCAAAAAGGCAAATATCGTATCGTACTTAGGCGCTTTGGACGGATATATTCCGTAGCCGTCTGTAAGATAAACGAGGCCTTTAAGGTTTTCAAACTCTTTCTTTTCAATCAGATCATCAACATAATCAAATACCGGTCGAAAATCCGTCGCGCCAAAACCTGTCAGCTTAAAATTCTCCATAAGCTGTTTTAAATCTTCTTTGCAGGTTATGTTAGTATCCGACTGAATTTTAGCATCACACTGGATTACATGAATGTTTACCTTGCTAAAGAAAGAGCCGCTGTTATTTAAAATGTCATAGGTCTTTTCCAAAAATTTGGTGACCATCTCACCTCTTACCGAAGCAGATGTATCAATCGCTATAACAAACTCCTTGATTCTTTTATCCTCGGCGTATTCCAAAGGCTCAATCAGGGGCATGTTTTTATAGGTCTTAAGACCATATGTATAATAAATATAATCAAACTCATCGGGATTTACTTTTAACTGTTCACCCATCACCGAAAAGCGCTTTAAAATAGCCTCGTAGTCATATCTTTTACGGGTGGCTTCCTTTAGATTTTTGGTGATAGTCTCCCCGCCTTGTGCCTTTTGGGAAAAAGAAGCAAGCTCGGCTTTAACCCTTTGTGCAATCTTTTCCCAGTCTTCTTCAGAAAGAATTGTTTCGGGTTCGTCTTTATAACTTACTCTCGGCCTGTGTGTATCCATGGAAAAGAGTTTTTTGTATCTGGCTTCAGATTCTTTGGATATACCTCCAACCATGAACTCTCTATATATCTTTTCAGCGGTTATTTCACTTATCCATTTTCTGAGTTTAGTGATGATAACTCTTTCTTCGTCATCTTTTATAAGTGACGCCCCTTCAAGTTCCATCTCAAGAATAATGTTTTCAACTGCTATATCGCAGGCAATATTCCAGTAATTTTCATCTGCCTTATCAAATCTGTAGGGGTGAAGAAAGATACTGTGAAAAATAATATGAAGTATGAGCCTTACCGGAAAATTGGCTTCATTTGCATAATCCAAAAGAAGTTTCTGTGGATCAAAGCTTATTGACTCTCCGTCTGCCACATAACCCATCAATCCCCATGTGGGATTAAATCTATATTTGGAAATAGCCTTATCAAAGAATCTGAAACGAACTGTTATCGTATCCTTGGCTAGTCTCAAAACCTTTAAGGCATAATCTTCTGTTTGTCGTTTTCTTGTTTCGTCCATATATTATATCCAGGCAAATCGCATTTTTTCGTCCTAATTTGCAGTAGAACTATCGCCATAGGCTTTTTAACTTATATTCTCCTACCGTCTGGGGCGGATAATAAGAATACTCGAAAAAAGAGCAGTACTGCTTCTTTTTACATATTCAGTATACTCTTTTCGGTTTACATAATATCTAATCCCCCAGGAGCTTACCTGCATCCACTCATCATCAATGCCGGTAACTGTTACGTAATGGGCATGAGTTGATACGGCATAGATAAATTTTTCGTTATTTTTAGTATAAAGCTTTACGCCCTTCTTTCCAAATATTAAATTAGGAAAATTAGGGCCAATTGAAAGCACAACCGGCTCGTCATCTTTAAGCATTCTTTCTATGTGCTTATAAACGTTTTTGTGCAGGCACCCCCACCAGGCACGCTTATTAACTCCATGAGTCAGATAATAAGCGTTAAGACCAAGGGCCATGAAAATCCCGTTCATTCCAAATTTAGGAATAACAAAAAGAAATCTTTTCCTTAAATAATCAACCTTACTTAAGTATTCTTCCTCGTCTATTGTAAGATTACCTGAAACCTTGTGGGCATCATAAAATATGACATTGGCGCAGCCTATTGTGCCACAGCCATAGCCCTGCATGTGCTTTTGCTTACAGTGCTGCTGCGCTCCACCGTAAAGGTTTGAAGTTTGAGATTTAACTGTAATAAAATCATGTGACAGAGTAATCATACTAATCTCCATTTTCAAAAAAGGAGGGTCCAAAAATGAAACCCTCCTCTTGATTCAAATTACTGTTTGTCGTAGTACCTCTTGCCTGAATCCGGCAAAAAGTAAGTTCTTATATATCCTTCTGTGGAAAGAATTACAAATTCATTGGTTTCTTCCACATAATAAACGTCATCTCCATCTTCGGCCTCAAGCTTGTGAAGTGCATTGGGATTATTAATCACATCACTTGCAGCTTTTTCATAGCTTTCTTTGTCCGAAAAGCCCATTTCAATTCCATGCTTTTCATAGTGTGAAGTAAGTAACTTATCGTTTTTAAATCTGTAAGATTCTTCTACCGAAAGTTGTGAAGTATTACCCGTAAAATTTCTTCTTTCAGGCTTGGTCTTTACAATGACCATGTAAGAAAGAATGATGCAGACTACAACGAAAAGTCTAAACAGGATATCACCTGCAGTCGTCTTCTTCTTGTTCTTTTTCAAAATATATTTCCCTCGCTTCTTCAAGGCTTAATTCATTGGCTCCACCCTTAAAGGTCGGATCCTTTCGGCACAGAGGATCATCCTCCCAGCCACATACGGGACAAATCTCATATTTTCCCTTTTCTTCAAAAATATGTTTCCTGCATACCGGGCAAAGATTTCTTCCCCTAGAAAGCCTTTTAGATACCTTATTATTCTTCATCATTAGCTTCTGAAGCATCCTCCGCGTCTGTACTGCTCTTTGCATATTTAGCTTTAAGAATACGCATTAAAGACTGGTCAATTCGTTCTTCTGATATTTCTTTATTGGAAACTGCCTCTAAAACTCCAAGATAGGCTTCCTTGAAATATTCAGGGCACATAACCATGTCAGCGCCGGCCTTAATCGCCATAACGCAGGCCTCTTTGGCTGAATAATAATCAGCGATTTCAGGGTTTGATAACTTATCAGTAATCAAAATCGCATCAGTAAATCCAAGTTCAATACGAACATAATCAGTCATGAACTCTCTTGATAAAGATGCCGGAAGTTCATCTTTAGTCATATTAGGTACGTAAACGTTTCCTACTACAATGCCTTCAAGTCCCGAATCAAGGCAGGCCTTAAAAACATTGAGACCATTTTCGGTAAATTGTTCTTTGGTAAGTTCACTGGTTTTCTTGTTGCTATCATCGCCATTTCCTGCATTAGGGAATGTTGATGCAAATGAAACTACTCCTTCTTCAGAAAGAGCCTTAACTGCCTGAGAAGCCATCTGTCCTGCGATAACCCAGTCATTTCCAAAAAGGGCTTTTTCTTCGCTTTCTTTAACATTTCCTTCTTCGTCAAAAGAAGGTTCAATCGTTAAGTTATGTAAACCAAATGTGGAATTTAGTCCATAATCAGATAAGTTATCTGCGATAATCTTGCCTTCTATATAAGCATTGTAGGGATCCATTGAATCAAGGATTTCTTTAACTTCCTTGGTTGTGTCCAAAGAAAGTTTTGAAGCCAGTAGTCCTTCTTTAGCAAAGCCTTCATTAAAGCAGGTAAAGAGTTTAAACTTTGCAAAGTCGTTGGTATTTGCTGTCATTTCTTTAAACTGTTCTTTAGAAAGAACGTTATCAGTTGAATAAATAAGGCCACCCACAGCATATTCGGAAAGGGCGTTTTTAGTTCCTTCACCGGCCTTAACTGCAAGTTCCACATCCGAAAGCTGCTCGGGAGAAATAATAAACAATCCGGCAACCTTTTCACCTATACTCATCTGAGAAATCAGATTGGAAACTTCAAGTTCCAAAAGCTCTTCAGCTGTTTTTTCAGTCTCCTGCGGCTCAACCGGATCAACAACTTCCTCTTCTTCGGATAACAAGGATTCGATGATACTGTTGATGTCCTCCTGCTCTGAAGCAGAAGCAGCACTTTCACTTGCTGATAATGAAGCTGAAATTGATGCCTTGACTGCAGCATCTGAAACAAACTTATAAATAATAAAAGAAATACCGCCAATAACAATAGCCAGCAAAAGAATGAAAACGATAATAGCTATCGCACGGTTTCTTACCTTCTTCTTGTGGCGGTTAATTCTTCTTAATTCTTCCTCATCATATTCGTTATATTCGTAATTCATATATATTAATCATCTCCGGGTGTAAAAAACAACTTCTTGTATGTCATACAGACTTATAATACACCCTTTAGTGGATTTGTGCCACTCTTTAGAGCTTTCTTAATCACAATATAATAATTAAAATTCATACGACTTTCTTGTTTAGCCACCTTTTAGATATAAATCTTACGGTAAAGCCGATACCTCTAATGTACCAGTCAACAAACATACC
>JAKSRS010000060.1 GCA_024403515.1 Lachnospiraceae bacterium | reverse complement strand
TTTTTATGGCTCAATCGTGAGCGACGCAACTGGCTCTAACAGAGCGCCGTATTCACTTACCGCAAAGCCAATAAAATCAAGGGTTTATTCCTTGATGCTCTTCATCGTCGGGAGTAGAAGAATGTGGTTTTCAATAAGCCTCTATAACCCTCGAATAACTTGCTATTTACAGCTTTCGTTGTATGCTCGCTTTCTGAATAAGTCTCTATAAATTACTGTCAGGTGTTGTTCGTTTGTCGTAGCGATTGTCGTATTTGTCGTAATCCATCATGAATGTCACAACACCGAATGGGAGTTATTCGCCATGATTAATTCTTCTGGGCGGCATACCACATCCAGGGCATTCATCAGAGGTCGGATCCGCCTCATCTAATATGTCTTTTATTGCAAGTCTAATGATTTCATCATCTGACGGCTTATATAAACCTTTATCCTTAAGTTCTTGAATGATCTTAGATACTAATTCATCACTATAATAATCATTTTCCCAATAATGCGTACCACAACCGCACATAATAATATGGTCATTCTGATCCATAATGTCTAAAAGATGCATGTGATAATCATCATAGGCAACAAGATCATCCTTACTATTCAATACTTGCCATTTAGTATTATTTTGATGAACTTGTCCATTGTTCAAAAGATCTGTTAACAGTAATTTAGCATGATTTCTGTTAATTCCAAGTTCTTTTGCTACTTTCGTTGTAGAGGATGCACCATACACAGCAAGAAAATTAATAGCCTTTTCATCATATGACTCTTCATATTGTTTTCTAGGCGTTGTAACTCTAGAACGAACCCATCCAGGTCTTGCTATTTCCTTGATAGCTCTCTCCAAAGCAACAGCTACCAGAAATTTTATATCGTCTGAGGTTTTCCAATAGCCAACTGTACTATGAGACTCAACCTCTTTAATGAATTCTTCCAGTTTTTTCTTATATTTAGGATTTTTTTCTATAAAGGATTTACTGGTTTTAGCTGTTTTATCTTTGATAAAAGCTAATACAGGAATACCTTTTTCTATTGCATATCTAAATTCCTTTTGAGTCCAACTTATTCCTTCACCAGGTACTTCACTTCCAAATTTCCTACCAATAATAAGCACATAGTAATCCGAATTATCAATGTCTTCTACTATAAGATCCCATTGCTTTCTTTCTGAGGCACTAAATTGCTCCATGCCAACAGGAAGATTCCTAGTTTTTAATATAGCTTCTTGAGCTGCTGTTCGTTCTTTCTTTAAATCGTTATATGTCGAACTAATAAATACTTGGTACTTTTTCATCATGCCCAACTCCCAATGTGTTGATTATTGTTGTGTTTTTCGTGACGAAATACATAAAAATTATACCATTATAAGATGTGGGTCGTATAAATGTTTATTATGTTCAAATTCAAGAAAGCAAAACTATTCCATTGATAATCAAAACTACATCTATTCGCTTGGCTATTCTAGAAATAAGGTATTCCAGAATTATTGTTCCATTGGAAAACGGTTGTAGTTGATCCTTAAGGATTGCAATTTCTTCTGTCCAGGCGTTTTTCTGTAAATCGCTTGTCTGAAACTCGTCATTATCCAGCAACTCCTGTCTAATTGAAGCGTTGTCTTTAGATATGAAGTTAACTATTTGATCTTAATAGTATGCGTTGCTCACGAAGAATTGTTCCTTTCTTGAACTGCTATTTTTCAATGTATTTCAGTATATGTTTGGCTATAATCTGTGCAAGCATAGGCGGAACAGCATTTCCCACCTGTTGGTATTCTGCATCCTTAGGCCCATAGAATCGGAAATAATCAGGGAAAGTCTGTAATCTGGCCGCTTCCCGAATGGATACAGCTCGATCAAGTTCTGGATGAATCCACATAGATTTTCTAACATTGATAACCGTGCCAGATGCTTCTTCATAGTTTAATCTTAAATACACAGTGTTTTGAGTGCGCTCAATATTTGTGTATGTATTTTCTTTCATTTCTTTTGATAAAGCGTGAAAGTTCTCTCCAGGTTTTATAGCTTTAAACCTACTTAACGCTATTTCACGAGTTTGCGGACCAACATGGTTATAGACTCTTCGATTCTTGGACCGAAGTGACTTTAGTTTAGTGACTTTATTAATACTCTCCTTAGGAATTAAAGCACCGTCCTCAGCTTCATCTTCTTCAATTGAATAGCGCACAGGGACATCTTCCAAATCTGCAATAGCATCAAATACTGTCGTCATCTGAACATTTTTGCTAGGAGAGGGCATATCTACGACTGGTGTGTATTTGCGTTTAACACCAATGATTACAAAACGCCTTCTCTTCTGAGGAATACCAAAATCAACAGCTGCAAGAATACCATTATTAATAGCATATTCATTATCACTGCTACCTAAAACATGAGTAAGATAATCATAAACTGCGCAAGATCTTACTTTGGCAACAACATCGTCAGAATAATCAAAAGTACCAATGATATCATTGCTTAGGATTTCTTTGGCATGTATAAACATTTTTTGTATAGCCAAAGGCTCCTCAAGTAATGAAATGGCTCTTTTAGGGCTTACGTTTCTATTCTTCTGTTTAAATAGATTGAAAACATCCTCACTTATTTCGCGTATATGCTTATTAGGAATCTGCTGTTCGTTGTCAATCATTTTGCTGATTGAATCGGTATACTTATTAATAGCCTTCTTTAGCTTCAATTGGTTGTTCCGGTTCTTGTAGATAATATTTAAGGCCTTAAATAACTCTTCGGACCACATGTTACTATCTATTTTTGATTCGCTTTCAAGAATAGATCCCAACCCATTAAACTTCCATTTTTTTTCAAGCAAGAAAATCGTGTCCTTTTTCGTAGGAATGCTGTATTTATCCACAACATCCACATCTGCTCTTTCAATATAAAACCTGTGAACATCAGATTTAAGCATTCCGACATTCTCCATAACAAAAGCTTTGGGTTGGATCTGCAGAATTGCTCTAATATATTGCTTAACTAGTTTGTTGTTTTGATTAATGGCTTGGTTGTGTTGACGATTTGCATTACTGAAACCCTGGCACGGGGGGCCTCCAACGACAACATCTATTTTTCCGTATTTTTTGTTAAATGAAGTGAAATCCACTTCATTTATATCATCATACATGTCAACATCTTGAAAATACTTACTGTACGTTTCTTTAGCGTACCCATTCTTTTCAACAGCAGCCTTTATTTCGAATCGCTTTGTTTGTTCAAAGCCTAAACTTAATCCGCCTGCTCCTGCAAACAAATCTATTACTTTATACATTAATACCTCACTTCAGTTTGTTGTTTTCAAATCTTTCTTTTAGGAGTTCCCAACAGTCGTCCTTTTTGCACCACTGTCCAATATTAACCCCAGGGGTAGTTGGATTCTGAAAATGATTCCACACTTTGTAAACTAAGTCTTCGATTATCAATCGTACTTCTGGTTCTATGCTTTGTATTTCCCACATATAGTCAAGATTAATCATTTCTTTGTAGTAGGTTCCAAGCAAAGCGACAGTATAATAATCAATTTGAGCCTTAAATCCACCAAATTTCTGATTAGCAACTATTTTATCGCATTCATTAAACAGTATGACCTCTGCAATCATTCTTCTATAATTTTCTTCGTTTGCTTCAGGTATTTTCCCGTCGTTTACTAGACCAGTAAAGAAAACAAAATTAGTTTCTAATCCCTTACTAACAATTTCCGGATACCCCATCCAACACATCATGCATTTTGCTGCAACGGCTTTGGATACACATCTATTCTTTGGATTGTGGTCTTTAAACTCCTTCTTTAATGCAGGAGTAAGTTGACGATTAACCTCAACTAGATACTGACCACGAGCTCTTTCATAAAACCAACGATCAACAGATTTTCCTTTTGTTACCGGAATATATGTGATGCGTGATAGGCGTTCCATTCGAATATGGTAGTCATCGTTCGCGCTGAAATCTGATACTTTAATAGGGTTCTGACTATTAGCATAACGCGAGATATTTGCAACGATTTCTCCAACCTTATCATCAGCCTTTATTACGGCAAGCTTCATTTGAACACTAACGGAAGACAGATCGATTTTACCTTTATATGCATTATAAATCGAAGCCGTAGTCTGTCCTCCGTTAACTATTTGCCATCCTTTAATGGATTTAATCACGACATACTTATCCGTTGATAAATCATCATCTATTTCGATGGATTCAGCAATGGTAGAGATTCCATTGTTATATGCCATGAACATTTCCGGTTCGTTCTTTAATGAGTCACGGATTCCTTTATTGATTTTTCCTGTAGCCTGCAAGAAAGATCTTACATTCTTTTCTATCAATTTCTGACCTTCGTCGCTGTATATTTTTGCAAGAAGATCCCCAGAAATTGCTCCGACATAGCAGTCATATGGTTGTTCAGCATTCCCTTCGACCTTAATGAGGGGGAGCTTTACGCCATACTTTTTGTTTAGTTTTATTTCTATAACGCTTGTCTGTTCATTTAAAAAGACATGTTGATATAATCGTTCAATATCCCAGACGTCATAACGAATAACCATCTTTCCAAGTTTTGAGTCTTCAGGAACATAAAGAACAGCCTTTTTATTTGTTATAAGAATTATGTTAACTGTTTCAATATCTTCTTTGCATGCCTTTATGTATTCATAAGCTTGATAACCATCACTGGATTCTTCAAGCTCATCAAAACTATCAGTAATGCATTTTTTTAAAAACCTGTAGGCTTGTTTTACTGATTTTTCAATTTCAACTTTTCCAGTTTTAACTATCTGTGGATTAGCGCTAAAGTCACTAATAACGAGTGTAAGAGTGTTAAAATACTCGTTGAAAACATAGCCATCTAAACGAAGTTTTTCTCCCGTTTTTTTGAAATCAATGATTTGACAGTCTGAAATACTTGATTCTCCGACTTCTGCTAGATACGACAAATAAATAGTTTTAAAAGCAATAGAAGTCGAAACAACATTGTTGGCACGATAGGATGCAACTTCTTCAAGGATATCTTGATTATACTCAGCCAGTTTATCAACCATTTATCTCACTTCCTTTCAGAATAAGCACTTTGTCTTCTTCTGATACTCTAAATGGAACAGCAGTTTCTACTGAAACATCATATGTGCACTTTGAGATACCAGCATTTATAGATTCCTTTGTAATTCTAGGGAATCCATCTTTTATCATAAAAGTTTGTTCTTCACGGATATGATAACAAGTTCCATACTTATTTTCTAAACCGAAAAAATAACCATATTTGTTCAACCCATCTTCAAACTTTTTCTGCAGCAAGGGATAGTCAACAAAATATGATTGTAATTCTTCTATTAACTCGGGAAGTTTCTTGCCATCAGAAACACTTTTCCTTAGGGCGTAGAAGTTAACATATAAGCTCTTATCTACTTCCTTATCGTCAAGTTGATATTCGCTACTAATATGCATTTTGTATGGTGCTTTAGTAGATGTTGTTTTAATCTCAAATGCGTTTCCTTCAACGTAGAAGTCATGCGTTTCTTGTTCATAACCGGTCCAGTGCGATAACGCGTGGCATCCCTTTAGGAGTATAAGCTGTTTAAGAAACAACAGTTCTCCAAATAAACCCTGTTGCTTCTCAGGGGATAGCATTAGAGTTTTGTCTTGAGAAAAGAAAGTCTTCCATTTAAGCAATAGTTTGCTGACCCTGGGAATTAGATTATTGCCGTAAGGGACTTCCTCGATATCTTTTCGAATATCTTCGACGATTACCTCGTAAATATATTCTTCTCCATCTTTGTTTTGCGATATCTGTAAAAAGAAATCAACGGGACTATATTCATATAAATGAACCTTTTCCAAAGATAATCCTTTGCATCTAGGAATATCTTCTAATGAAATATCGTCTATCGTAAAGAATAGCGATCTCATATCAGTGTCTCTTTCCATGGCAAAGATAAGCGATACACCTTTTTGCGTAGTGTAAAGCTTTGATAATGTTTTATGGTCTCCATCTTTTAGAGACTGCTGTAAATCATCATAAATTTTGTGCGTCAAAGTCATAACTACTATTCTCCACAGCAATATCATTTACATGATATGATTTTATATCGCCCTGTCCTTTTCTGTCAGGAAAAACAACTGCAATGGCAAAAGGCGTTTTGCTACCGCTTTCATCCATTTCTTCAGTAAGAGGGAGGACGTTTCCTATCGGGTACAATATTAAAAGGCCGTTTTCTCTTGGTCGTGTACTCTTCCTGATTTCGTTAGCACGATTTCCATTTTTCTGTTGCTTTTGTACCTGCTCAAACCTCGTGGCATCATAATCCAAGTATTCCTGATCTTTGGATAAAAGAGTATGAATATCACATGTCATGCCACCATCTGTCATCTGGCCGGTGGTTCTCGATATTCCTGCACCAACAATTTTAATGGATGCAATGTTAAAATCTTGTCTGCCCTTTGTTTTTACATTGATCAAGCAAACTGTCCACTTTGTTAATCCACCGACACGAGTCTGATTCTTTATATAATCTGACATGTGTTTGCTATTTGCTCTAGTGGCAGATGCAGATGTTTTATAACACTCTAAGAATGTTGCAATATCATATCCTGAAACATCAAACCAATAATAATGGTTATTATTGTGGCAGTGGATACGAGCCTTTTTCACGTCTGGACCAGCCGGAGTACCAATTGTGTATAATAGATTTTCAACGGCAACGTAATTCTCATTGAATTGTTTAGAATCTACATCAAGGATACGAGTTTGACTTAAGTGGGCGCTAAAGTCTCGTTTCATGTCCTTGCCTGTGCGCATTTTGTTTCTGCTAGTGATAAGAAGATCTGGATCAGACTCTACACCCAATCCAAATTGCATAGGCGTCTGCTTAACGACTCTGCCCATATAGTCTATTTGTCTTACTAAATCCTCTGTTGCTCTTGAAATTGAGACAAATGAACGATGCAACGCTTTAGTTGTATATAATCTACATAAATCTAAATACCCCGGCCTATAGCCAAACCAACGTCCCATCTGCATTAATGTATCATAGGTGTTAGAGCTTCTAGTGAAATAGCTGACAACTAATCCTTCAAGAGTCAATCCTCTCGAAAGCTTATCTCCACCAATAACAATGACATTAAAAGGCTCCCCTTTGTGGTTTTCATAAATCAAAGTATCAGAGCTTTCACCATTAATACTATATATTGTGAACTCTTTCGCTTTTATAAACCGGACAATTTCTTTGTAAGTAGTATTCCAATCTATTTTGGAGCAATCCTTCATGTATTTAGGAAAACCAGTAACCATATTATCAGTTGTAGGAACATAATCCGTTTCCCAGATACTCCGAAGATCACTTTCTATTTCAGAATCATCATTCTTTATGTAGTTATAGATTTCTTCGGTAAAATACTTTTCAACTTTTTTCTTTATAATGTTTTGTTGTCCTTTAAAACGGATGACATGAATCAACATCGTGTTTGGGAGGCAATATTGTCCTCGTAGATTCCTTATGGCAACGGAAATAACAAAAGACTTTATTGCCTTTTTCATATCATCTGGAATCTCTCCAACAGGGTCATCCTTTTTTGTTCCTTGTCCTAAATAGTTTTTGCCCTTCTCTATCTCTCTAAATAGTGGCATTGCCTCTACAGTTTCATCCTCATCCTTTAATCCGAAGAATTCACGAGCTCCGATATAATCCTCGGATCTAGGAATATTAACGATAAAGTCCTTTGGAAACAAATCCTTGCCATATTTTGACGTATCGGCCTTAGGAGGGATAAATATGTTAGCAAAAGGTGTAGCAGTATATCCAACATATGAATAGCACTTGAAAAGAGCAAGCAGTTTTCGGATATTCTTGTTAATTGTGGTTGGATCGACATCTTCTTTCAATGTACCATCCGGATTATAACAATCCTTTGTGTTTAATGAAGCTTGGTCAGCCTCGTCGTCAATTAATAATAAAGGATAGCTAGCTGAAAAACATTTCTTTCCTTTGTCGTCCTTTTCCACAACAGGAAGGTTTTTTAAATACGTTATAAGCTGTGTGAGCACAGATGCATTCTTTTTGGTAACAATAACAAAGGGAGGATTCATTGCTGTTCCAGCCTTAATTTTGTTAAAATCACCTTTTTCTTCTCTGGAGGTCAGAGCTTGAAGATGAAAAGAAACATTACTTTTTATTCCAGCCCCAATTGCATTTTGTGTATCTTCAGCAGCTCCACGAACATCATACCCAAGATATTCTTCTTCTAATCTGATCTGCGTTTGACTTCTAAGGTTGTTATGAATTCCTGATAAGACGATTATAATTTTATATCCGACATCAGTTGCTTTGTTTAGTACTCCGAGATAGTGCGCTGTTTTTCCTGATTGCACATATCCAAATGCAAGACCATATACATTTTGTTCAATGCCTAATGATGGATCCGCCATATAATTTAATACTTCATCTGTGGATTCATCTATGTCTGCTACAGCATCTAAAGACCAGGATGGTTTATGATTTAAATAATCATAGTATCTTCTCCAATATTCAAGTAAATGCCCCTTTTCCTTCTTCAGGTTCGTAAACCATTTTTTATCTTTAACAGAATTATCAACTAAAGATGTTTTTGGCGTAATAGGAACCTTTACTTCCGCAAGTAAAAACTTGCGTAAAAGATCACGATCGGAAACAATATTCCCCCACTTGCTTACAACCGTATCTACCGTTTCAGATACAGTTATATTATTCTCAAGCTTTTCTATAAGCTCTCTGCATCTTTGAAATGCAGCAATATACAATTGAAGTTCGCTCTCGCTTAATCCAGCTGGATAATTAATCATAGTTCTCTACCTCGAACAGAGTGTGGAGATCATCTTCAAGATACCTATAGTTAGGCATTCCAGTAATAATCCTTTCCACCTCTTCTTTTTCAAAGCCGTTTGCTAAGAATTTCTTTATATACGTTTTTGCTTCTGCTAAGTCAGCTTGTTTAGCAGAATCATCATTGATAGCTGTTTTGATTTTAGAGGACATGAAGTCTGTTAATCCTGACTGAGCAGACGGTGAATATCCTTCTATAAGTGCTAAATATGATTTCAGGTCTTTTTGACCTTCATCATCTAATTGTTGAAGTACTCGGTTTAGCATTGGGTGCTTCTTGTTCAGAAAGAACATATATGTCCCAAACCTGTTTTTTCTTTGTTCCCAAACATAACTTAGATCCTGAGAACCGGGATTCTTTGAATATACGCCTCTAGAATTAAACACTTTAGCTGATTGAATAGTACAAACCGTAATAGCACGCTCCAAAATATCTCGCATGTATAACGGAGGCGTAGCAACCGATTTTTTAATATCAATTTTCCAATCATAATCTTGGTCTGAACTCATGTCTAACTTAATTCTTGCGAGGTTAAAAGCCGTTTCTTTCTTTATGAAATCAAACCATGTGCCATACACAAGTAAACGGCGATTTCTGTATACGTAAACGCCCTGTTGCGCTGACCATCCTTTTGGGCCCGCTGCGGCTTCATAATCTGCCTCTGAAGCGTATTTAGTTTTGTGAGGAAGAACGTAGGGTTGAACTAATACATATTTGTCCCCATCAAAATACTCTTCTTCGCCTAATTCTTGAGTAGCGTTGTTAGAAAGAATAAATGGATCCCATGCTGGAACTCTGTCTTCTTTGAAAATAATCTTTAAATCGTCCTCTTCAATGAATCTGTGGAATATCATTCCAACATGATTCCTAACACGTTCTGTAGTTCTATAGAAACTTTTCTTTGATTTGGCAAGCTCAGATGGATCAATCATTCTATCCAAAGAATCTATTAAAATGAGAGTTCCGGTTTGAAATGTCGAAAAGGCTGGGTAATCAGCATATACTGTCGTTGGATCAATATCATCGACTAGTAGACTCCATTTGCCATCGTGTTGACCCTCGATATAATCTAAATCCCAACAAGCCGTTGAAATTTGCTTTTCATTTTTGGTAATAACACGAAGTCTCTTTCCCATGGAAAATGATGCAGTTTTCATGCCCATTCCAAATCTGCCTAAATCATCTGTAAGACGTTTATCCAATGGATCGGCTGAACCGATTTTCATAGAAGTGATCAATGATGAACGATCCATTCCGTTACCATTGTCATAAATAGCAATTAAAGAATTCTCAGCATTCCAAATAAAATCTACGTGGATTTCTGAAGCATGAGCAGCAATGCAATTGTCAATAATGTCTGCAATTGCCATTTCCTCCTTATATCCAACAGAACGCAGGGAGGATAATAATAGGTGTGCATCTGGCACAAGTTCAACTTTATTACTCACATCTGATTCCATAAATTGCTCCAGATTCATATTTATATATAAATTATAATATAAGACCTCGAAAGATGTATTTATTTCTTTGTGTTACAAAGGAAATTAAGCAACCCCAATTATTAATACTCTTCATCATTAAACTCGTAATAGGGAGTTGGTTGATGTTTCTCATAAACTTCTTTCGATACTACAACCTGATGTTCATCCTTATATAAGAGTTCATCCGGAGCAAGATTAATGACGCAGTAAACGAGCTTACAGTGAGAAAGATAAGTATCTACATAATCAGAAAGTGATTAGAAAAAGATTTCCTTAGCTCCAAAATCTTCCGGAGTAAATAAACAGTATCGATTCAGCTTATCATTAACATATTCTTCCGGCGGATCCACTTCACCGAGCAATAAACCCATAAGTCCGCTAAGGTATTTCACATCCTGATCGGTAGAATTAGTTATCAATTCTATCCTTTGTTCCTCTGGAATGTCAGGCCGAACACCCAATTTTGTAGCAATCATTGCAAGAGCAGCAACCACAAAACCACCTCTGGTGGAACCTTTCTTAGTATCATATAATTCAACCCGATAGTATTCTTCCATATTTCATTCGCTCCCATAATTATTCAAAGTCTCAGTTTTCTATTCTATCAGGAACATAGTGTTATAAATGGGACAGATCTCGTAAAAACGCCCGCTTTCAATAGCTTTAAAGACAAAAATACCGTCCGCCACATGTTAATAATGC
>JAKSRS010000006.1 GCA_024403515.1 Lachnospiraceae bacterium | reverse complement strand
TTAATCATGAAATATACTTTTGAATCAGTAATCGAAAGAACAAGTGACGGTGGATTAGTTAAAATCCCCTTTAATGTATGGGAAATATGTCCCAAGGAAGGTGATGTTCCTGCCAAGGTTCGTATTGGCGAAACAGTTTTTATCTGCAATCTTCTTCCCGAAGGCAACGGTTATTACAGCATTCCCGTTCAGCCCGAGACTGCAAATCATTTTAGTGAAGGTACAGTTTATACCATTACATTTAGAATCACACAGTCAAGCGCCGAAACAAGCCCTTACAGCACCTCAAACCCTATTCGTAAAATCGATTCCATGGATGTTGTTTTACAGCCCCACGACGGTTTATGCGGCCAGTCTTGCGTTGCCATGCTTGCAGGCATTACATTGGATGAGGCAATCAACATAATGCACTGCGGCGAGTGGCAGGCAACAATGAACCGAATTGTGAACGCACTTAACTATTTTGGAATTGACCACTCCGAGGAAATCATCTACACAAACGGAAAGCCGGATGTAACCCTTCCTAAGTGTTGCATAATAATGGAAAAAATGGGTCGCTACAGCCACTACCTCGTATACTTCGATGGTATCGGATACGATTCAAATCTTGGTCAGATTCAGGATTACGATGTAACCAAGATTAAAGGATACATGGAAGTTTACGTATAGAAGTTTACGTACAGAATTCAACAGAATGTAGAAACAAACAGACCAGGGATTATCTCCCTGGCCTTAATTTTTTTATTTATCTGGGCAAAAGAAAATGAACCGTTAACTCCGTCCCCCAGGTTCACTCGGCTTGCAAAAATGAACCGCTAACCCCGTCCCCTAGGCTCACCCCAGGAGTTCACGTATCATTGAAGCGTCAAAAGTAACACTTGCAGCGTTCTTGGCTTCAATTCTATAAAGAGCGTTGGCAGCGATATGCTCTGCAGCCTGCTCCAAATCGCGAATTCCGCTGGTATTTTTGTAAATTTCAATAACAGCGTCAAGTCCGTCTTTAGTAACAGTACACTCTTCAGGCTTCATCCCGATTCTCTTCAAAACCTTAGGAAGTGAAAATCTTGAAAAGATTTCCTTCTTCTCTTCATCAGTGTAATCAGGAAGTTCGATAACAGCAAAACGTGACATTAATGGTGCACTGATCTGTGACTTATCATTAGCTGTCGCGATAGGATAAACACCGCTTGTAGGAATGTTGCACTCAATGTAGTTATCTGTAAATCCAAGATTATCAAGTAAAGTCAAAAGAACGTCTGCAGGATTTCCATTACCCTTACCGGCACAGGCCTTATCAAGCTCGTTTATGATGAAAACAAGATTAGATGAATCTGCGCGTTCAAAAGCTTCCATAATGATACCCGGCTTAGCATTTGAATAAACACGTGAACTACCAGTAAGCTGTTCAGGATCGTTTATTGAACTCATTTCAAGAGTAGTCCAGGGCATCTTAAAAATCTTAGCAACCGCATAGGCAATCTGTGATTTACCTGTACCTGCAGGACCAATAAGTAAAATCCCGTAGGCAGGAAGGGTGTGCGTTCTGTTAATCTGAATGATTGTTTCAATGATACGCTGCTTAACCTTTTCCATTCCGTATAATTCTTCATCAAGAATGCGGCGGGCTTCAACCGGGTCGATTGACTCAAAATAGTCATTCTTCCAGTGAATACTAAGCATAATTGATAAAGCTCTCTGCGCGTGACGGCGTTCCTCAGGAGTTACTTCTGAAGACTTTGCAATAGCAAGATTTCTCTTGGCCCAGAGCCTTATGTTTTCAGGAAGTGTATTTCCTGCACAGGTTAAATAATCAGTGATACTCTGGATACTTGTAAGCTTCATGCTGTCAGAATCTTCAAGTTCATCAAAATCCTTCTCTTCAAGGCTGGGAGCCTCGCTCTGAAAAAGTCTAGTCATCATAAACTGCAAAAAGCCGTTTTCGCCGGCAAGCTTGGCGCCTCTTACTGCGACACCAGTTTCGAGAAGTTTATAGATATGATACTCAGCCCCCTTCACGCAGCCTGAAAGTCTTACCATTATGTGATTTTCACCAAGCCATTTAACAAGACTTAAAAATCTCGCGTCAATCTTTAGTATATCTTCACTGCTGTTTTCACTTCCATCAAGGACAAAAGAAAGTCCCTTGGCAGGCGTTAAAAAACATCCATTTGAATGATGTTCAAGTTTTCCTGACTTGTTGGAAAGAATAATTATGGGATTATCCTTATCCGCATAATCTTTATTAGAAGAAAAAGTTTCATAAGTAGGTGCTACTTGTGTTGTTTCTTTCTTGTCGTTAAATTCAAAAACAGGCATCTTTTATATCTCCATAGTGTTTTTTTCCTATTAATAGTACCAACAGATTATATACTACTCCATTTTTTCCGTTTATGCACGTTTTTTATGTTAAATATTCATAATTATCGGCAAAAATATCATAATATACATAGAAATTGAATAAATATGAATTATGCCCTTGAAAAAAATTTTCTTTTGCGTTATGCTCTCTAATAGTTAAAAAACATATTTTAGGGCTTGGATTAATCCAAGCGAAATGGAGACTGATATGGAAAAAGTTGTATTAGCTTACTCAGGCGGACTTGATACTACAGCTATCATTCCCTGGTTAAAAGAAACTTATGGTTACGAAGTAGTTTGCTGCTGTATCGACTGCGGACAGGGCGAGGAATTAGACGGACTTGAAGAACGCGCCAAGCTTTCAGGTGCTTCTAAGCTCTACATTGAAGACATCGTTGATGACTTTGCAGACAACTACATTATGCCTTGCGTACAGGCAGGCGCTGTATATGAACACAAATACTTAATGGGAACAGCAATGGCTCGTCCCGGAATCGCTAAAAAGCTTGTTGAAGTTGCTCGTCTTGAGAATGCCGTAGCTATCTGCCACGGTGCTACAGGTAAGGGTAATGACCAGATCAGATTTGAACTTGGTATCAAGGCTTTAGCTCCTGATATTAAGGTTATCGCTCCCTGGAGAGACGACCGTTGGAATATGGATTCACGCCAGGCTGAAATTGACTACTGCAAGGCTCATGGCATTGACCTTCCTTTCGGAACAGACCAGTCTTATAGCCGTGACCGTAACCTTTGGCACATCAGTCACGAAGGTCTCGAGCTTGAGAATCCTGCAATGGCTCCCAATTATGATCACATGTTAGTTCTTGGTGTAACACCTGAAAAAGCACCTGATGAAGGTGAAGAACTTACAATTAAGTTTGAAAAGGGCGTTCCCGTTTCATTAAACGGAGAAAGCATGAAAGTATCTGATATCATCAAGAAGTTAAATGTAATTGGTGGTAAGCATGGTATCGGTATCGTTGATATCGTTGAAAACCGTGTAGTTGGTATGAAGAGCCGTGGCGTTTATGAAACACCCGGTGGAACAATTCTTATGGAAGCTCATCAGCAGCTTGAAGAACTTGTTCTTGACCGTGATACTATCGCTCTTAAGAAAGATCTTGGAAATAAGATGGCAGGAATTGTATATGAAGGAAAGTGGTTCACACCTATCCGTGAAGCAATCACAGCTTTCGTAGACAAGACTCAGGAAGTAGTAACCGGTGAAGTTAAGCTTCGTCTTTACAAGGGTAACATCATTAAAAACGGTACTACATCTCCTTACTCACTCTACAGCGAATCACTTGCATCATTCACTACAGGTGATATGTACGATCACCACGATGCAGAAGGTTTCATCACTCTTTGGGGACTTCCTTTAAAGGTTCGTGCTATGAGAATGAACGAATTGAAGAATGAGAATAAGAAATAAATAAAATTGTAAAGAAAAGCCCTTTGGATTCGAAGTGTTAAGCTTCATATTCAAAGGGCCTTTTCTTCATCAGTCAAATATAACAACACCGTAAAGATCGTATTTGTCTGTCGACTCGAAATCTCCTGTTACACCGTGCATAACTTCAGTGATGTAATATAAAGGTTCCTCCCGGTCTTTTTCATAGAAGGCATCAAGAAGAATAGAAAGCCAGTCTTCTTTGTCCTTTAAATCCTTGGGCATATTGCTGGTCCAGGAATATTCACTATCCGCGTCCTCATCGGGCAGTTTATCGGTAGTGTATTCCATGTGTCTTTGGCGAGTTTTAATTCGTCCATCCTCGTCAAAAGAAAACTTCTCTGAAACGGAACTAAACACCGAAGGATGATATGTATGACTTGAAAACTTACCATTAACGTCACAGTAAACAACATCCTTACTCGGATACTCAGCATAGCCAAAGAAGCGTCTTAGCGTGAATTCTTCGTATTCCTCTTCTTCCTCGTTCCATCTAAGACCTATGTACTTGTTTTCAAGATATGTAGCCTCTTCGTTGTCGATTACTTCGACAGGCTCAACCTCATCGACATCCTGGCCATCATATTCAATGTAAAGATATGTATCGAAATCCTCAATCATATAGTAAAACAGCGCCAAAGGCTTCTTCCATCTATTTAAAAGAAGTTCGCTGTTTCCGGCATGAGCCTTTAACTTACCCTGCAAAACAGGAATCAGCCTCTCGCTTTCAGCCTTTAAAAAGTCTTCATCAGCATAGCCCATTTCATACGAAGTCTGGACACTATCCAAAGCGAAAAGTTCTGAAATAGTACGAAGACGAACGTCTTTACTTTCCTGATACAGTGCCTTTGCGTAGTCCCTTGCTTCGTACTGCCCCGCCTGCGACCAGACTTCTTCAGTCAATCCCGCATAGGCATCCATACAAAGCGTATCAATTGCAAGTAAAAGTTCATCTATTGACTCATTATCAATCGCTTCTGTGTCAATATACTTCCACTCGTAAGTTGTATCCTTATCAAGCCAGTCCATTGTTTCACTACAGGTTATTACATCAGGGATTTCCCTATCCTTGACGTAGATAAGCATCGGATCAGCGCTTTCAGACATCTTCATAACTTTATCAGAGAGCCCCTGATGTGCGGCTAAAAACTCGTCTTTTTTACTTATCAGACTCTCGAACTTTTCTTTAGATGTGTCAAAAGAACGCTTCTCTAAATCCTTCCAGGCCTGTGAACTCAACTTACACATTTCATCCAAAACTGCCCGAGCATCCAAAACGTCCTTATCAAGTTCTTTTTTACTTTTCTTAACTTCTTCTTTACTATCTTCTGAAACCTCTACTGATAAGTTTCCTGAAGTTTCACCCGCTTGTTTGCTTCCGCAGGCGCCCAGTAAACTCAAAGTAATGATCCCGGCAACCAGACAAAGTGTTCTTTTTCTCATCCTTCTTCTCCTTTTGAGAGCTATATCTACCTTTTGGGCTTACAACTAGTACGAAACCACCAGCTGCATCTTAAACTGCTCTTCACCATATACCGCGTGTGGAATGTCCTTGGGCATAATCAGGGTATCGCCTGCTTCGAGATAGAAAACCTCGTCGGCTACAGTAAATCGTCCCTTTCCTTCAAGAACTGTTACCATCGCGTCTCCGCCTGCAGCATGAGTTGAAATCTCTTCACCTTTATCAAAAGAAAAAATAGTCATGCTAACGCAGTCGTTCTGAACAAGTGTCTTGCTGACAACCTGTCCCTTTTGGTACTCAACCTGATCCTTTAAGGCGAGTTTTACCTTCTTTTCGATATTCTTGTACACTATATTTCCCTCCTCATAAATAGTATGCAATATCTATAAAATTTTTCCATCTATACTGACTACAGAAATCTTTAACTCAATATTCTTTCCACAGTCTTTAATAGCCTTACCTATTGCTCTTTCTAATCCGCCACAGCATGGAACCTGCATTCTTACAAGAGTAACATCCTTAATATCATTGTTTGAAAGTATCATGGTAAGCTTTTCACTATAGTCAATCATATCCAGCTTAGGGCAGCCAATCAGGCAAACCTTCCCGGCCATGAAGTCCTTATGAAAATCTGCGTAAGCATATGCTGTGCAGTCGGCCGCAAGTAATAAACTCGCTGCGTTAAAGTATTCTGCAGTGATTGGCGCAAGCTTAATCTGAACCGGCCAGTTGGAAACTTTCTTTCCCTGAGCTGCTTTTACTGCTGCCTCATCGTATGCAGGTGCTTCCCTTTGCTCAAAAGTTATCGCCCCTTTTGGACAGCCTGGAAGACAATCTCCAAAGCCATCGCAGAAATTTTCTCTTACCAACCTGGCCTTGTTGTCAATTATATCAATTGCTCCTTCATGGCACGCTCTGGCGCATATTCCACAGCCATTACACTTTTCTTCATCAATATGGATAATCTGTCTTATCACTTTTCTTCCTCCCCAGGTATTTTACAGTTCATCTTTTAACGCCATATAACTTTCATATTTAAGATCATAGCCAAGATACGCAAGTGCCTTGTAAATCACTTCCAAATCATCCATGTCTTTAGAGCACTTTAGTGCATATTCTTTTACACGGTCTACGATTTCCAGCTTAAGTTTAACAACATCCTCCGGGCCATTAAAAAATTTGTCCATATCGTAATCCGAAGTATTGCCGCAAGGAGACTCACATGTTGCGCAGTTAGGAGAAATCCTAAACTTTTCATCATGAATTTCGTTTACGATTTCATCTCCATCGTCCATGGTTAACGCCTTTAAGACAACATCATCGGTATTTTCAGTTTTACCATTATTGCTGACTGCACCGGTCAAGCCAATCAGTGCCGCTATAATTCTACTGTTCTTCACCGCTTACCTTCTTTGGCCTCATTCAAACATCTTAGTACATTCTACAAAGACGCTTCGCAGCGCC
The DNA here is from genome assembly GCA_024403515.1 of Lachnospiraceae bacterium. Lineage (GTDB taxonomy): Bacteria > Bacillota > Clostridia > Lachnospirales > Lachnospiraceae > UBA1258. The sequence goes on along the minus strand of JAKSRS010000006.1, from coordinate 75,249 downwards.
TCTTTATTAGTGCTGTAATAAACCTTATTATCAATTTCCTGAGTCTTTACAAGACCATCACTTACAAGAGCACTCATGTGATGAGATATCGTAGCTGTTGTAAGGTTAAAATGTTTGGCAAGTTCACTACCATAGGCTTTATTGTCTTTAATATAAAGAAGGATAGCAAACTTACTCTTATCTGCTAATAGTTTTAAAACTTTTTCTATTCGTTCGGGATTTGCCGAACTATTTACCATAAACAAGTCAATAGGTTCAAAGTACTCATCAAAAATTACACCAAGTCTTAAATACGCCTTGGTCTTGGGCTTTAAAATAGCATCAACAAAAACATTGACCATATTATACATTATCACGCCAATAGTCACTTCATAGCCCTGCTCATTGTAGTCCATCTCGATTCCGACAAGCTTACACATATACTCGTAAATCTTGCCGTCACCTAAAAGCTTGCTTTCGTACTGTGCCGCCTTCTTTACCCAGGCATTCATCTCATCTTCAAAAGGCTCAATAATATTCATAGCCCATTCAAGAAGTTTAAATATTCTCTCCCAGTGACTTTTTCGGTCAACAAGCACACTTTGGAACTTAATTTTAAGTTCGTTTTTTATGGGTAAAGAGATTATCTTTCTTACTGCATCTTCTATGGAGGCAAAAGAAAAATCTGACTCCATATCATCATCTATATGCATTTTATTTAAGCAAAATCCAACAGCGTCACCGTAATGGCCAAGCCACTGCTCGTCACTTAGGCTGTATAAATACTCCCTCAAAGATTCAATCGTACTGTAATCATATCCTGTAGGCTCAAAAAGCAGAATTGAGCCGCAGCCAAGCGGTGCCACTTGACCACTGTCTACCGAAAAATAGTAATCTAAGTCCTCAATGATTGGCGAAACATGCTCTCTGGCTTCTTTTTCAATCCTCTTTAAAAGATCAAACTTCTTTAATACGTCGTCCTCATTAAGCCCGGTCTTGGCAAGAAATGCTGCCTCCTCCTGAGCGAAGGTATCCTTCATCTTCAGTCGCCACAAAAGGCTGCTTGCTTCAAATATCTTGTTTACTGACTCATTAATGACCATTATACTTCCTCACCCTCTACAGATAATTAACCTTGATTTCTTTCACCAAAATCAACCTTCTTAATTGCAAGCACAATAAATATCACGATATATATTATAGCACTTACTGTGAATATCTGGCTAATAGAAAAGACAGCAGCAACTAATCCAACTATAAAAGAAGTCACAGGGCTTGCCGCACCAACTATGGCATTGAAGATTGACGCAACTCTTGCCAGGTATTCAGGCTTTACACTCTTTATAAACTGGACGTTTAAAGTAGATGTCAAAAGTGCTGCCCCAACACCGATTAACATACATGATAAAAATGCAATCACATAAACCATAGCTGCATTATCGTGGAAAAATCTTGTGAACGTTATTGAAAAAACGCCAAGTCCTACTAAAAGTCCTGCAGTAACTATTGTTGTAAGGGGCGCCACTTTCTTACTAATAAAAGGATAAGCAAGAGAGCTGACTCCAATGAACACCGATAAAGATATTCCATAGAAACTTAAAAATTCAGGTCCCTGCCCCATAAGTTCACTTACCATTGGTCCCTGAAGTGAATTAATAGGCACCAAAGCCGCATTGGCAAATGCCCCAAGGATACAGAAATTTCTAATAATCTTATAGTCCTTAACGTAAGAAACGCCTTCCTTAAGCGACCCAATATATTCTCTTGCACTCATAGCAGCTTTGGAAATTTCAGCTTCGCCCATGTTTACAAAAGAAAGAATCACTGCTGATATTGCAAAAGTCGCAGCATCAATAGCAATTGCTGTGTGTACTCCAAATAAGGCAAGGATTCCGCCTGCTACAGCCATACCTACAAGTTCAACAGCTGTACCTAAAGACTTAGATAATGAAGAGCTGTATTCATAGTAATCGAGATTTATTATTGAAGGCACAATTGCAGTCGCCGCAGGAATATTAAATGACTCGACCGTTGAAATAATAATTGTAAAGAGCAAAAGAACCCATGCGTTAATGTTGTTTGTTACATACAATCCTGCAAGTAAAATAATGATCACTGCTCGGATAATATCGGTAACAACTAATACTCTTTTCTTGTTCATTCTCTCAACAATAGGACCAACGAAAGGCTGAACAAATATTCCCGGCAACTGATTAACTGCAAAAATAATAGCTGACCAGGATGCCTTTCCCGTTGCCTGATAAACCAGCCATGTAAAAGCGATAGCATCGATAGAGTCGCCGAATCGGCTTATTAGATTGGCAACTAATACCTTTACATACTCCTTCTGTTTTAATACTGTACGATATCCAATTTTGTTTTCTTTTTCTGACATAACCACAACCACCTGTCTAATATATTGTTAGATAAGCATCTAACTGTCTTGTGTTGTTAATCTAACATACTATTAGGCGCGCGTCAATGGTTTTATTAGATTTTTATCTAATATCTTTTGAGTAGTGCTCGTTAGATGCATTTTTTATTTTATTCATAAATTCTCAGGCATAATGTGCCCGTGTCACCTTCTATCGACGCAAAAAGACCGAAGTGCAATGTCCATTACACTTCGGTCTATCTTTAGTTTTTTCTTTCAAAGACTAACTACTATTTGGCCAATGCAAAACGTCCCTTACCGGACTTTTTAACTTCATATAATGCGTCGTCTGCACGTTTCATCAAAGCATCCATGTCGGTGCTTTGTGATATCTTAACGTAGCCACCACTTATGTTGAATGGATAGGGCTGGTCTTTCGAAGAAAAGTTTGCGTTAAGTTCTACAAGCTTTCTTTCGAGTTCTTCGATAGTAATATTCAAAAGAAGCACAAACTCGTCTCCACCAAAGCGAAATACATTGCCCTTACCAAACTCCCTGGCAAGAAATGATGCCATTTTTACCAGGCAGTCATCACCGACTTTATGACCCTTGCTATCATTTATACCCTTGAAATCATCGATATCCATGATAACAAGATAGGTATACTGTTCAGGATCAATATCTTCCATCGCCCTCATAAGAGCTCGGCGGTTTCCTACACTGGTAAGCCCGTCTTCGTATGTCATCCTGAAGTTACTTGTATTATCAGTAAGGGTATAAATCTTGGATCTTACCTTGTTTTTACTCTTTATCTCTTTAAATCTTACCGTATAAAGTTTTGAGTCAATCCAAAGTTCTCCGCCTAAAAGTGACGCAGTTTCAAGTCTTTTTCCGACAACAGTTGCACCTTCAAGTTCACTGATTTCAGGGAAGAGTTCAACTGCGGGCTTATTGTAGTAAACTAGCTGCTCCATCTCATTTAAAACAAGAATCGAATCCGAAATCTCGTCGATAATCATTTCTTTGGCCTCAGATACAAAATCTATGAGCTCGTATCGGCTGATTGCATAGATTAAAATCAATGTGCTTATCAGAAAAGCAATACTTGTGCAGTCGTAAATTCCAAAAAGTTTTAACTTGTATATTACGTAAGATAAGAAAGTAATCAAAGGAATCAGCAAAAGACACAATAGTCGAATCTTCTGTTCCTTTTCCTTACTTTGGATGAGCCTCACGATACAGGCGGTAATCATGATAATCGTATATAAAGACACCACCGCAACAAAGACCATATATGCCGGTCCTGCTGTTTTTACAAGATGGGGATACATATCTCCTTCGTCAAAAGAAATACTACTGTAAAACAGGGCATTTCTGTCACAGGTCCACACGCAGGCGAGCAGTCCTGCCTGAATAAAGACCGACAGAGCCTTTACAAAAGTTGGAATTTTAACCTTACAAAATCCCATGACAAAGAAAAAGATAAATATAATAACAAAAAGCTTACCAAGATAAGCTATTTTTATTCCTATCAAAGCGCCATCAGCCGTCTTGGCCTGCATATTAAATAACATTCCAAGCTGGTTTATTAAATCACATAGAAGTATATATGTCAGTACCTGCTGTAGTTTGGAGTGCTTACTGTAAAACACCTGTGTCATGCAGACCCATACAACCACGATGCTTATATATTGAATTGTCAGTACCGCTGTGTACATCTGATGTCCTCCTAAAAAGATAAGGAAACTATATCATTTTTCCATTACCCAATAATTTCAACACACTTTCATAGTTATACCACATATGAAAATGTCCGTACAAGCAAAAAATCTGCGGACAATATGTGGTGGCATATTATCCGCAGATGCTGACACAATTTTATTAAATTTATAACTGCTGTGATAAGCCGTAAATCTTTTCGATGATTTCCTTGCAAAGTCTCATATCAGTTACTGTAGATTCGGAAGTCTTCATTCCTTCTGATGATGAAGCTGCTACTTCCTCACTGGTTGCCGATAAGTGAGTGATGTTTTCTAAGATAACACCGGTTGATTCAACGATACCCTTAACAACATCTTCTGTCTTATTGATGCTTGCTGACAACTTGGAAACGTCTTCTCTGATCTTAGCAAATGTTTCCTGTGTTTCAGCAATTGACTGATTCTGCTTATTAACTGATTCAACAGAGTTCTGAACACTTTCACCGGCACGCTTGGTATCTTCGTTAAGTTCTCCGATGATGTTTGTGATACTGTTAGATGAATCCTTGGTCTGCTCTGAAAGCTGTCTGATCTGATCAGCAACTACCGCAAATCCCTTACCTGCTTCACCGGCTCTTGCAGCTTCGATTGAAGCATTAAGTGCAAGTAAGTTGGTTTGGTTTGAAATCTTTAAGATATCGTCTACGAAGCTTTCAACTTCTTCAACCTTCTTAAGGAGTGAATCCATAACTTCTACTGTAATATTGCTTGCGCTTTCAACTGTCTGAGCCTGCTTTTTAAGGTCATCAACCTTCTTGGCTCCTTCAGCGATATTTGTATTTGTAAGTGATGAAGCTTCAAGCATGTCACGAATTTCTTTTTCAGCTGTGTCTGTCTGCTGCTGAATCTTAGAACACATAGCAGCCTGTTCCTGAATAGCTTCTGCAGTGTTTTCTGTGCTGTCAGCGATATTGCTCATTGCAAAGTTGCTTGATTCAATGCTCTGGTTGAGTCTGTCGGTCATTTCCATAGCATCGCCAAAAAGATTTGAAATATCATCAGCAACTGATCTCATCTTATTTGCGCTTTCTTCCTGCTTTTCAGCTGCTTCCTTGATGGCTGCAAGATTCTCTTCGTTGTTCTTGATAAGGAGCTTGATAATCTTATATGTTGCAAAGAAGATAAGTCCTGAAATAAGAGCTGCTAAGAAGTATGCGTCAGAGTTGGCCTTGTCACCGCTTTTAATAATCAGTTTAAGTATATTGGCAATTAAAATCGCAATGTTATCACAGACGATAATTCTCTTATTAAGAAATGCCATTGCTGCGAAGATAATAGGAAAAGCATAAGCAAAGCTTTCAGGGCTGTTACTTACTAAAACTGTAATAACATAAGAAATGCTTGCAATAACTAACATTGTTTCGCCAGCCCATGCAGTTTCTCTTTTAGTGATAAAAAGAATTGTTGATGCTATGACTGTAATAAATGCCACAATCATCTGGATGTAAGTTACGCCTGTTCCTCCGGATGCCAGGCAAAAGGCGCCAAGAATAAGAAAAATGTATGTGAACTCTACCAAAATAATGGGGTATATAGTTCTGTTTACGCGCCTACACTGTTCTTTGGTCATTTGAAATTCCTCCTAAATACATATGTTACATTATGTTATCTAATCATTACGTATCATTGTTTATTTATTATATTTAACTCAATTAATGCGTAATTAAAGAACATTTTCGCACCTCATTCATATCATAGAAGAATTTCTATAACAAAAATCCTCCATTAGACTAAAACTTACCAAAAAAACTCTGTTTTATGCTTTGCGTCTTATGGAGGATTAATCGTTTCTTTTTAATTTTTCGAAAAATATCTTTTGTAACAGGATATATGAATTCCCAAGTGACCAATGGTAAAAATCACTGCTGCCGCAATGGTAACCAAGTTACCGGCATATACTCCCAGGCAAAAGACTGCAAAACATGGAAGTATGGCTCCTGCAAACGGAACACCGCAGGTTGAGTGGTAAAGATCCTTAACGGTCTTTTTACTTCTAAAAAATCTTATCCAGAAGATTTCATATATTGCCATAAATAAAACTACTAAAACGAACCATTCAAAGCGTCTCGAAAAGAACATACATATCTGAGGCTTAATAACGGCCCTCGGATTATTAGCCGGAAAAAGAAGGAGCACAATGCAGATTAATGCCTCACCAACTCTTTCAGTTATTGTAAGAAACATATTCTTGTTTTCAAGTGCATCCCTTAATTCATCTGTTATAGTGAAACCGAAAATGATATTAGGAATCAAAAGAAGGGCTACAAAAGTCAAACCAAAATAGGAAAAACCGACAGCATAGGAATCGGCCTTTAAAAACTTATTGGCAACATATCTTACTGAAATTATGTCACTGTAGTGGTTTTTGAGTCTGGTTGACATAACATTATCTTTCATGTTTGTATGATAGCCACCATAAATGCCCATAATCTTGACTTTTTCGCCACCTTTTTCAGAAACTAACCGGTCATAGTCCCAGATAAAGTTTTCAACCATCAGATTCTCACGAAATTCTCCGTCTGAATCAAGGTCTTCGTACCAGGCCCTTCCCTGTTCCATTACTTCAAGAGTTCTTTGGTACTTATCACTATCTTTAAGACCGGCCTTTTCAAGATACTCAAGGTAGTAGGGTCCAAGATTCCAATACTGATGACCAATATCGGTACCGTGAAAAACGGTTTCAGGATAGTCACGCTTTATAGCTGTATAAAAGTCCAAAAAATACTGTGTATGCGATGGTGTCCCTTCAAGACTATCGTAGATAACATCCAAAATTTCAGCGTCTTCGGCCTTCATATAGTCATTTAAAAGTTCGCCCTCATAATAGCTTAACTCTATAAATAAATCCCTGCAGCCTTCACTATAAAACTGTCCCCAGCCTTCTAACTCAGCATCATAAAAGGACTCAATTCCGTGAGCCTCGCCATATAAAGTGATATAAGATTCACCGCCTTCAGGATCATAGTCATTAAGACCTTCTGCATTAAAAAACATACAAAGCAGGGCAAAAAGCGCACCCACAATTGAGATAAATAAAACTGTGTTGATCGATACTAGTTTTTTCATATATCCTCATTCTCGCATATAGCTGGTTATTTATTAAGTACTAATACACATTATTCCCCTATTATAGTACTATTCTTCCCATTTTCAACTATCGGATTCCAGTTACTTCTAAACTTTTTCTGTCTGAACACAAAAGGTGTTACCCCTGTAAAGGTACTAAAAACCTTAATAAAATGACTTTGTGAGGAAAAAGAAAGTGAATTAGCGATATCTATAATCTTTTCATCTGTGTATAACAGCATTTCTTTGGCCTTATCAATTTTAAGCATATTAATGTAATCGCTAAGTGCCATTCCCATTTCTTTTTTAAACAATTTAGAGAGATAGCTTACTGAAAGTTCAAGATAATCGGCAAGTTCTTCAATAGTAATTCTGTAGTGAAGATGTGCATAAATATAGTCGACGCACTTTACGATGTGCTTGGAAAGTACCTGATTCTTCCTTAAATCACGCATCTTCTTGCAAAGATCAATACACATAACATCGTGTATAGCGCATACTTCCTCGATAGTTTTCATGCCATCCATCTGGTATATGTAAAAATCACTTAGGGAATACGCCTTTTCAAGTTCCATACCGTAGTGAATGCAGTATCGTACTATTAGCGCCGTAGTCACAACAAAATGATATTTTATGTTTCTTAAATCGTCCGAAGAAAGTCTCCCAACACCGTCGGGATTTACAAACATCTTCGCTTTACAGTTTTCTTCTACTACTTCAAGGTTTCCGCTTGCAATAGCATCGTAAAAAGAAAGCTCACTGTTTATTTCCCTGTGCCTGTTAAGCATTTCATGGTTTATAAACTCGCTTCTAACCCACTCTTTGGATAAGTCCATAGCAAAATCTCTTTTCTTTCATCTATGTTTAATGCCAAGATTATACCATTTAGCTCCATATTGTGCTATTCACATTTATTCCAATAAAATACAATTACTTTCGTATTTTGTATTTGAACTCGCTGAGAATCAAATACACTAACCTTACAATTCCTCAAATAAGGTTAACTCCAAATCCCCTTCTAAAAGATGAGCCATTTTGCTAAGCAAAATGGCTCAAAAACTTTTATATTCCAAGATATCCTTTTAAAACCAGAAGTGTTGCATAAACACCATCAACATGACTTCTTTCATATCCATGACTTGCATATACACCAGGTCCGATAAGACCGTGACGAATGTCGTATCCGGCTGAAAGAGTAGCCTCAACATCTGAACCATAGAAAGGATAAATATCAATAGCGTAGTCAGCGCCTTCCTTCTTGGCAGCCTTTACAAGTTTATCTGTTACATCGTAGTCGTAAGGACCACCTGAGTCTTTAGCACAAATTGAAACCTGATGCTCTTTACAGTTGAGTCCATTGCCTACACAACCCATATCAACGCTTATAGCTTCTGTAATTCCTTCAGGAATTGAAGCTGCTCCGCCGTGACCAACTTCTTCGTAAACAGTTACCATCGCATATACATGTCGCTTAAGTTCAATCTTTTCATCCTTAATGAATTTAGCAAATCCAAGAAGTGTAGCAACTGAAAGCTTGTCATCCAAAAAGCGGCTTTTGATAAAGCCTGAAGCAGTTACGTGAGCTCTGGGATTAGGACATACAAAATCTCCTGTTTCGATACCAAGAGCACGAACTTCATCAGCATCCTTTACCATTTCATCTATTACAACCTCAATGTTATCAAAGGTCCTTTCGGTTGATGCAAGGTCTTTATTTACATGAGATGAAGCATTTTCTAGCTGAATGGTTCCTTCGTAAACCTTGCCATCTCTTGTGTAAATGTTTACGTTTTCTGTCTCAACGTTGCAAGCCATAAGACCGCCGATTCTTGTTATCTTAAGTCTTCCGTCACCTTTAACTTCAGTAACCATTGCACCCAGAGTATCTGTATGAGCTTCAAAAAGCACCGCACCTTCCTCGCTGTCCTTACCGCCAAAATCAATAATTACAGCGCCCTTATTAGTAATTTTAGTTGAGTATCCAAACTCTTCAAAAGCTTTACTAACCCAGGCTGAAGCCTTCTTTGTAAATCCCGTAGGACTATCAATATTTAAAAGTTCTACTGCTTTATTTGCAGCAAACACTGCATAGTCTTTATTCATTGTCATACCACATACCTCCATAAGTTTTACTCTTCTTCATCATCTATATGAAGAAGTCTTTCATCCATTACTTTATCGTATAATTTGAAAATATCAATATACTTGTCTTCTTTCATTTCTACTTCATCAGAAAAAACAAGATATTTTTCAGGATCTTCATTATAAGAAACCCACTTTGTAAGGCCGTCGCCGTTAGGATTACCGGTCTTTACAAAGTTTACATAATATCTTTGCATCTCTTTTGAAAGTTCTCTATCCGCTTCTGTGTAGTTATTTCCATCAGGGATATTTCCGTAAAGATAAGGAAGTTCTCCCGCATGCCAGGGGCCAAGCGCCTTATTTTCTTTTGTAAAGAAGTAAAGATAACATGGCTTGTCCTGTGCTTTTAAGTACTCTGACCAGGTATAGTGACTATATGCAAACCATGCCACACCTATTAATTCGTCAAAAGAAGCATCAGCCTCTTTGTCACTGTTAACGGGTCTTAAAAGGGCAAGTTCATGAGCAAAGCTTCCGGCAAATTTTTCAAGAAACTCTTCGTAAGTTTCTACCGTAGCCTTCTTATCAAACATGATAAACGCTCTTGCTTCATCAGCATTAAAGCCACTTAACAAAGCCTCTTCGTTATTATCTCCTTCTTCGTATGTAAGATAGGGCTGCTTTGTAATGGCATAGCCATCAACCGTCATTTCGTTGTTTCTGCCCTTTGTCTTCAAAAGCTTTTCAGCCGGTACTTTTCTTAATTCGTCAATTGAATTGCAGCCAAACTCTTTCTTTATATCCGCTCCAACATCTAAAGCCATCTTAAGTGTTCTGAATGTATGATAGGGAACCTTAGGAGTGATACCACTGCTTTCTGCAACTGCTCTTTTAAATAATCCCTTCGAAAGTGGTGATACACAAAGAGCGTTAACTGATGATGAACCGGCCGATTCACCTGCAATAGTAATAAGCGTCGGATCTCCACCGAAGGCTTCTATGTTCTCATTAACCCACTTCAAGGCCTTTATCTGGTCTAAAAGTCCATAGTTACCGGTTGTACCGCTTTCGGATTCTTCCATAAGTTCGGTATCTGCCATATATCCAAATACGCCAACTCTGTAGGCGATATTTACGACAATAATTCCCTGTGACGCGAGGCTTGCTCCATTATAGGCATCATAGTAGGACTGACCTGAATTTAAAGATCCTCCATGAATGTAAAATAAAACAGGTAATTTATCGCCCTCTTTAACGCCCTCAGGACGCCAGATATTTAAGTAGAGGCAATCTTCGCTCATCGCTTCTTTAAAGTTATCATTTAAAGAAATGGGGACTTCATTATAGCCAACCACCCTTGTGCCAAAGGCCATAATCGGATTGCTTTGCTTCTGCATTGCCATAGGAGCAAATGTATCACAAACCCTTACTCCGTCCCAGCTATCGGGATCTTGTGGCTCTTTCCATCTAAGTTCCCCAACCGGTGGCTTGGCATAAGGAATTCCCGCAAAAACTTCGACCCTCTTACTGCTATCTTTTACGCCAACTAACAGGCCTTCTTTAACCTTGACCTGCTGGGTCAACTCAGGATTTTTATTCTCTACCGCCTTTATCTGTCTGGGTTTTGGGCCTGATAAAATACATACTGCTGCCAAAAGAAGGACCAAAGAAAGAACCGACAATCTTTTTACGGATTTACCCTTCTTATCAAACACTTTCTTTAAGCAGATAAAATACACAACAATTAAAAGGATAGATGCTATCCATCCCCAAATTTGGTTTTTGGCTACTTCAAGCCAGGCAAAGTAAATCACAAAAAGGAGAATCTCTGCCAATGTCTTTAATACTTTTTTCATACCTTTCCCTTACACGATTTCAATGAGATTTTTATCCAGTTTGAGTTCTTTATCCCATGGATTAAGAATTATCCCATCTATCTCCTCGGACTTTAGGCAGATTCCAAAAAGCTGCTCAATCGAAGCAGTGAAACCTGACATTATTTTGTCTTCCCCCTTAAGTTCCTCTTCAAAACTGGTAAAGGCCGCAAAATACTTCTTGCCGTTTGAAAGTTTCAAAGGCCTAAGTGTCATACCGGCGTCGCTTGCAGTTACCGCTACGACAAAATGACCTCCTTCTTCCTTTCGCTTTCTTATAGTAGTTAAAACAGCTGCAAGATTTTCATCGGATAAATCCTCATGAAGTCTTAAAAGGCCTTCTTCAATTTTCTCATTTCCGATAAGTTCTCTGTCCTTGTTCATAACTACCATTAACCTCTCACCTTTACGTCGCATCACCGGAATTCATTCTGAAATGATATACTAAATATCATGCCATGCGACTTTATTTTGAAAAGAATAACGAAGGCAGGGTGCCGATAACTGACACCCTGCCAAAATCGTTCTCATGTATTATATACCATAAAGGTTAACATATACATGAAAATATATTACTCATTTTCTTTTGCCCTATTAAGAATTCCCTTTACGGGCTCCGTAACAGGCAAAACTCCCGGTTTTTCAGGGAAAACAAACTCCACCTCAGTAGGTTTTGGTTCTACAAACATGTCCAAAATCTCATATATCTCCCTGTCACTTAACTCATAAAATGAAATATATCCGTAATGAAGTGTAGGATAGAAAAGGGAAGTGTATGTCACACGGCTTCCATCCTCCATTACGCTGTCAGCAAGCACGAAGTTTCTTGAGTTTTTATTTGTATAGCTTCTAATGTTTGTAGGATTCTCAATGTAAACATTGTATCCAAAGGTTTCAGGATCTTTATCGGTACCAAGCGAATAAGTCTCGCAGATGTGGAAGGATCCTTCATTATAATTAAAATCCGCATCAGCTAATACATCAAAGGTACTAAATACTTCCCCCGGCGATACAACTACCATGAAATTAGCAAAAGAAAAATTGTCATCGGTAAAGGGTCTTGGGAACCATTCATCCAGACTTGCATCTTCCACCATCTCGGCGTAGTTTTTGTAATAATACTGGCTTCTTACTGTGTCCTCATCGTTTTGTATGACAGTCTTATAGTACCAGTTTACTGTTTCATCGCCATCATCCTCTAATAGTGTTGTATATGTAGGAGTGTAACTTTCATCATCCTGCTCAAACACCTCAAGATCTTCCTCGTCGCCGTATACAAAGCCAACCTTATTGGATACAAAGAAATGAGAATATATATAGTTTGCCGCAGTGACACTGGCGCTTGCAAGTCCAAACACGACAAGCACAATAATTGCAGCTTTAACTAATCTGTTTACTGCCTTTTTAGGCTTAAACTCGACAATTTTACCAGTATTTGCAGCTGCGCTTTTTAAAAGCTTTTCATTTAAAGCAGGCGCAGGCGCAAGTGTAGGCGAAAGTGATTTTTGCAATAATACTTCAATATCGTCTCTCATGCTTCCATCCTTTCTGCTAATTTGGCTTTAGCATTGTAAATTCGACTCTTAACGGTTCCAGGCGGAATCGATAGGGCCTTAGAGATTTCTTCTACGGACATCTCTTCCATGTAGTGCATCAGTATTACTATCCTAAGCTTCTCGGGAAGCTCATAGACTAGCCTTTGCACCATTTGCCTTTCTTCTTCCTTTAGAACCTCGTCGATTATTGCATCTTTTCCATCACCGATTGCTTCCATATCCTCGGACTGAAGATAAACGACGTCAGCTTTCTTTTGCCGCCACAAAAACTTGCGCTTGTGGTTATTCCAGATGTTGGATGCAATTGTAATCAGATAGGACTTAGGATTGTTGCCTTCATCGATATCGTCTTTCTGGATTGCTACCAGAAAAGTCTGCTGATAAAGATCATCCGCGTCCTCGACATTTCGGGTCAGGTACCTGCAAAAGGAATATATATCTTTACCATAGAGCTCTATGTATTCTTCAAGCTTTGTTTGATTCATTTAAACCCCCGTGTTTTACGTAAACACTTTTAAACTATAACTAGCTAGTTATATTAATATATTTTCATTAACATAGCAAAGGTTCATTTTAATTTTAATATTGTCCGATTATATTTTCCCAAACGTGCTATAATTAAGCCCGTGAAAGCTGCGTTTTTCTCCAAAAACTTCTTAATTAGGATAAGATTAATGTGGCCATTTTCAATACTTTATTAGCTGATTGGATTTTTTATGCAAAAGAACGTTACCAAAAAACTTGCAATAAGAGGGCTTCTTATAGCCTTGGCCTTCGGCCTTTCCTGGTTGGAAGCGCAGATTCCCTATCCATTCCCCTTACCCGGAATGAAGATAGGCTTATCTAATCTTGTTGTTTTAATTGCCCTTTATAAATTAAGCGATATCGATGCTTTACTGATTAACATAGCAAGAATAATGCTTGTCGGTCTTTTATTTACAAATATCTACTCTATTTCTTTTTCCCTTGTTGGAGGAATAGTAAGTTATCTTGTAATGTGCCTTCTTAAAAACAAGACCAAACTGGATATTAAATTTGTAAGTGTAGCCGGCGGAATTTCTCATAACGTAGGCCAGATAATCCTTTCAATGATTATTCTCGAAAATGCCGGAATTATCTGGTACCTTCCCTTTTTGTGGATTTCAGGAATCGTCGCCGGAATCCTTGTCGGAATAGCATGCGAGCTGGTGCTAAAACGTATGCCCGTAAACTTACTGCTTGTAGTTTTGGTTGTTATGTCAACCACATTAACTGCGTGTTCATCCCCTTTTCCTAAAACCTACAGTTCCCAGCTTTTTGCAATGGACACTTTTATGACTGTTGAAGCCTATGGAACTAAGAGTAAAGAGGCTGTAGATGAGGCATTTAAAGAGATCGAAAGACTTGACGCTTTATGGAGTGTTGGTTTACATAATAGTGAGATATCCCAGATTAACCGTTCAGAAGTTTCATCTGTTTCTGAAGATACTGCTGATTTACTGGGTAGAATGGCTTTAATTAGTGATGAGACTAAAGGCGCGGTTGACATAACTATATATCCTTTAATGGAACTATGGGGATTTACCGATGGAAATACAAGAGTCCCTTCTGATGAAGAAATTAAAGACTGTCTTAAAAAGGTCTCCTATCTAAATATCGAATTCGATGAAAAAGATAATCATATAGCTTTAAGCAGCGAAGCAAGCATTGATCTAGGCGCCGTTGCCAAAGGCTACGCTTCGGATAAGGTAGTTTCAATTCTTAAAGATAATGGTATTAAAAGCGCCAATATAAACCTTGGCGGTAATGTTTATGCCCTAGGCTGCAAGCCCGATGGTTCTTTATGGAAGATTGGTATTGAAAACCCAAGACCTGAGCTTGGTATGTTTAACGCTCTTCCATACCTTGGCGTTTTATCAATTCATGATAAGGCAGTTGTAACTTCGGGTGATTATCACCGTTTCTTTACAGAAGGTGATGAAAGATACCATCACATAATGGATCCCTTCACAGGTTACCCCTCTAAAAGTGGCCTAATGAGTGTTACTGTAGTTTCCGAAGACGGAACTTTTGCAGACGCCCTCTCTACTGCCCTTTTTGTAATGGGCAAAGAAAAAGCCCTTTCCTATTGGAAAGAGCATTCTGATAATTTCGATACTATATTGGTCGAATCAAACGGTTCAATAACTATAACTATAGGTCTTAAAGATATCTTTAAAAGCGACCTTGAATATTCGGTTTATGAATAAAAGGCTTTCTTCAGTCTAATCGCCGCGACCCGTATTTTCCCGCGACATTCTGTCGATGTAATCTTGCCACCTTCACTCAATCTGTACGACCAGTTTATGGGGCATGCAGACGATTACACCGGGAAACTCTTTGGATATTGGTGCTGTATGAACACAAACTCCTTCAGGACAATCGGCATCAACAACTCTTACCCATCCGTCTTTAATTTCAATCGTGTTATATCCATCTGCTGAATCTACTGTGATTATCCTATCTTCATTAAGATTGAAGCTTGCATAGACTTTTCCATCAAGATACACTAAAGCTTTTCCATCGGCTTTTGGAAGTCTAAAGATTAAGATCATCACTATACAGATGACTGTCATAATCAACAGCACGCACAAACCCTTTTTAGTTGATGTTTTCAAATGATACCCCTTCTTTTGCTTAGTTTGAATAAAAGATTCGATTAAAGTCAGGCCACATCCGTGCTTTTAATCCTTACCAAGCGTTTAACCAAGCTTTGAAAGATATTATACCACTAAAACCTTTGTTAAAAGAAGCTTTATTGTTTTTCAACCAGTTCATCAGGAAGCAGTATATTCATCACTTCTTCAAGGCGCTTGTATTCGATGGGTTTGGACAGGTAATCATTAAAGCCGATCTCGATGAGAGATTCTCTTGTACCTGCACTGGCGTTGGCAGTAAGTGCAACAATAGGGGTTTCAACGTTGAGCGAATCCTCGTCAGTTCTTATTGTCTTCATGGCTTCAATTCCATCCATCTCAGGCATCATCTGGTCCATGAAAATAAGGTCGAACTTTTTATCGCGGCACATTTCAACAGCCTTGATACCGGATGTTGCTGTATCACACTTAACAAGAGTATCTTTAAGTAGTCGTTTGCAAACTGTAATATTTACATTGTTGTCATCAACAATTAAAACTTTGGCCTCAGGTGCTACAAAAGAAGCCTTATAAACATATTTCTTTCCGTTTAATTTTGAAATAGCTTCTTCATAACTTCCGATAGGTGTCCAGTCCTCAACTCTTTGAACAATTTCAAAGGCAAAAGAAGAACCCTGGCCATATACACTTTTAACCTCCATCTGGGAATCCATCATCTTTAAGAAGCTTTGCGTAATGAACATTCCAAGACCGGTTCCTTCTTCGTATCTGTTTCTTAGTTCATCAATACGACTAAATGGGCTAAAAAGCTTACTTAACTCTTCTTCTTTAATTCCTATACCTGTATCTTCTACGCAAACGCAAAGAAAGATGTTACTCTCGTCTTTCTTTCTGGATGATACGCTAAGCTTTACAAAGCCTACATTTGTGTACTTGACTGAATTGGTCAGCAGATTTGTGATTATCTGTTTTACCTTTACCTCGTCTCCATATAACTTGCTTGGTATATTAGGGTCAATGTCCATTATAAACTGTAGCCCCTTACTCTTAACCCTCGACTGAATGAGGTTTGTTAAGTCCTTAAAGGCACTTACGGGCTGATAGGAAACATTTATTATGTCAACCTTTCCTGATTCAATTCTTGCTGAATCAAGAATGTCATTTATGATTGTAAGCAAAGTATTTCCGGCGCTTTTGATATCGTTTGCGCAGGATAGTGTTTCGTCTTCCTGTGAAGTTCTAAGAATAATTTCATCCATACCAATGATGGCATTAATGGGTGTTCTAAGCTCATGCGAGAATCTTGCTATGAAATCGGATTTTTCTTTTGCCACCAGTGTTGCTGACTGGGCATCCATTCTTGACGTTCTGATTTCACCTGTCTGAATGAAAATGTATAAAACCAAAGTCGCAATTGAGATAGATACAAAGGTGATTGAAATCTGAACATTTGCAGCCTCAAAAGAAACTGCTATTACAGGTGCTACTACATAAAAATAAAGTGGAAGCGCATCATGAACACCAATTTCCTGCACGTAGTAGGTAATTATTACCGCGCAGTAAACTGCCAGAATAACCATGGTCACCACAAAGTAAACAAAAAATGGACCATATGTAAGTTTTCCACTTTCTACTTTAAAAGAGCCACCAAAAATCGTTGCTATTACTGCAAGAAGAGCCATCGATGATCCCAAAAGGTTAGCAACTGCTGCCACCCATTTAGGAACATTCTTACCGGTGTTTCTAACGATTTCAACGAGATAGTAGACAAAGCATAGCGGAAACCAGATTCCACATATCAGGGTAATGCAGTGCATTACTGTACTGATTGCATCGTTACTTGCTGTATTAGTAAGTGCAAATGGAATCATATCAGATATGGTTCCAAACACTCCTACTATGCAAAGTGTCATAAAAATGTGTGTTCTTTTGTTTTTTCCGAAATTCTCCAAAAGACATCCGATGATTATTATGATAAAAATCACAACGCTCATTGCGTTCAAAGAAATGATGGAAGTGTTCATAAAATTGCTCCATGTTTCCTATTTAGTCAAGACTTTTGAAATAGTATCAAGCATCTCTTTCATATTTATGGGCTTGGCAATATGTCCATTCATGCCGGCTTTACGGGCATTTTCCTTGTCCTCTTTAAAGGCATTCGCAGTCATTGCAACGATAGGAATATCTCTTCTGTAACCTTCCGCTTCCGCTCTTATATAACCGGTTGCTTCATAACCCGAAAGATTAGGCATCTGAACATCCATGAAAATGATGTCATAGTAGTTTTCCGGTCTGCTGTTTAATTTATCAATGCAAACAACCCCATCTTCAGCTGTTTCTACTTCAAAGCCAATCTCCGATAGAATATTGCAGATTATCTCGCGGTTTAATTCGTTATCTTCAGCAAGAAGGGCCTTCTTTCCGTCAAATCGTCCGGCAGATAAAGTCTCCTGGTTTAACGAAACATCATAAGGATCTTCATTTGAAATCCTGTGAGGAATGGTTACAACAAATGTTGTTCCTACATTTATTTCGCTGGTTACAAGAATGCTACCGCCCATAAGTTCAACATACTTTTTAACAATAGACATTCCAAGTCCTGTTCCATGTACTCCACTTTCAGTCGTTGTTTTTTCACGACTAAAGTTATCAAATATTCTTGGAAGATACTCTTCGGTCATACCGATTCCTTCATCCGTAACAGTTGTTCTGACCTTAATATAGCCTTCCTTGTCCCCATTTAGTTCTTCCGACGTAAATGTTACGCGGCCACCGTCTCTTGAATACTTAACTGCATTGCTAAGTAAGTTTAAAAAGATTCCTTCAAGTTTTGTGACATCACCGTACATATACTTGTGTCTGAAATCCGCATTATCGACATACTCAAGATTTTTACGCTTCATGGGCATTTCCATTACAGTGTAAAGTTCTTGTCTAAATACTTCCGAATCAAAAAGTGTTTCCTCTACTACCGCTTTTCCGCTTTCAATTTGCGCAAGTTCCAAGACATTATTGATTAAGTTCAAAAGAACGTTATTTGCGCTTTGTATCTTTTCGGCATAGTCTCTTACCTTTTTGGTATCTTCAGCGTTCTTGGCTATAAGATCCGAAAAGCCGACTATTGCATTCATAGGCGTTCTTATGTCATGTGACATATTAAAAAGAAAGTTTGACTTGGCCATGTTAGCTGTTTTTTCAGCTTCCAAAGCTCTTTGCAGTTCTTCCTTCTGCTTCTTTTCTTCAGCAACCATCGAATCGACATTTACGAAACCTGAAATAATCTTATCGGTTCCTTCAATGGCAGTATATTTAAACTGAAAATAATGAACTTCACCGTCTTTTATATGTCTAAACTGTCCCTTGTAGGTAGACTTATCTTCAAGCTGCTTTTTGATGTTATCAAGTTCAATTACACTTAGCATGTATTCAAGGTCATCAGGATGAACAAACTGCTTAATATATTCTCTTGCTGACTGTTGAAAGTCTCTGCTGATGCCATATAATTTATGGCCTTCTGTAACTAATACTCCTCCCTGCTTGATAGCAGTAGTAGTCTTATTGGTCGTATCAATAAGGTAGGTATCCAGATAATCAAGGCTTAAAGCGCCAACGATTTCAAGCTGTCTGCTTCTTTCAGCCAAAGCTTTTCTGTCCATCTCATCCTGTGCTGCTACCGCCAGTCTTTCACGCGCTTCCCTGTCTTTTTTCAAAAACATCATATTGCTCTGAGCCGTGTAGCTTAGCATTATAACGAAGCCTATCATTGCTATTATCTGCGGGAAGAAATACGCGAAACTTTCCCAAAAGATATTTGTATCGTTCAAAAATGCGCTTCCGCTTGTTTCAAACATTATCACAAGCTGAAGAGCTGTCATGATAACCAGCATGGAAACGCCAATTGAAAGAGTATATTTCTTGCTGCAGTATCTTACTGAGTAAGCTACACCCATGGCAAATAGTGGCCACAGTACTGTGTGCCAGGCGTATGAAAAGCATATGGCCATAAGTATAAAGTGAATCGCTATAGCATACTTAAGCCTGTAGTCCTCGCCCTTACTGGCAAAAATCCAGATGCACAAGATGATTCTTGTTATATTATCAAGGGCAATCATTATATTAAATTGTATTGAAAATTTCTGATTCCTTAGCGGGCCTATAAAGTAAAGTGCAATAGTGATAACTGCAACGCAAATCATCGCAAGTAAAACTTTACCCACAAAAAGGTTAGCCTGCCTTACATTTTCTGATACTTTTTCTCTATTCTTTTTCATTCCTAAATTCCCTAAATATGGTTTGCAAGCGCAAACCTTTCCAACCTAATACCCAATAAATTTACTACATTTACATAAATCGATTATTAACCGCGTAAAATGCAAAAAAGAAACCGGCAGGTAATATTTCTTACCTACCGGTTTCAGCCCCAATACATATATATGATATGTCTTTTTTACTATGAAATTTTTAATATACTATTTTTCTTTCTTCTTACCTGTTTTTCCAATTGAAGCTGTAAGGAACAAAACAAGTGAAAATACTACACATACAATTATAGGTAAGATTCCTGTGTCAAAAGAAACCATGCCGATAAAGCAAATAAGCCACATGAATATGGCAGTAGTAATCCCTGCGACATAGGCTACGAAGGTCTTCTGGCCAAGCTTGGCAAGTTCGGCTTCGTCCATACTGTCAACCCACTTTTTTCTGAAATTCAATTCAAAGATGTTTCCTCTCTTTTCAGGGTTAATCTTTTTAACAAATTCCACTGTGATATGATTTATCGCAAGGTATAAAGCAAGTGAAAGTACGAATACGAATAGGGTTATTATAACAAGTGCCGTTGAAAGCTCGTACTCAATTCCGGCGTCTGCCATCTTTGTGTCAAAAAACAGAACAAGTCCAAAGAAAAGAAGTGATGATAAAAATATTGCACCTTCAACAACTAAAGGAATCTCAAACTTATTCTCCATCTCATCCAAAAAGTCGCTGTAGTCATCCTCATCAAGACTTTCAGCTTTCTTGACGGCTTTTTTATTTCTCATAAAAATATTTAAAGAAACCGCAAAACCTGCAACTACAAGTAAAGTGAAGAATACAACTGTAGGAAGCATCACCCCTTTGTAGGTTTCGGCCCAATTTATTGTAGCCCATGCCTCTTCAGCTCCATCACTTAAAAATCCGGCTAAAAGACCTGCAAAGAAACATACAACAATGAAAATACCAAATATAATATATGTTTTTAAATTACTCTTTTTCTTATTATCAGACATAGTAATCTCCATTTCCTAATAAACGTCCAAAAGCATTATCTACTAAATAGTACTCTATGTCTAGTCAAATAATGCTAATTATTTCTCTCCGTTAAAGAAAGCGGTTTCTCAAGTCCGTATCTGTCTAACAAAGCTTCGTCTCTTAATATTTCCTCAGTGGGTCCGTCTGCCACAATGCGGCCTTCAGACATAAGAATTACCCTTGAAGTTGTATCCCAGATAAAGTCAAGATCATGGCTTGAAATAATCTTTAAGTGGTCAAACTCATTTAATATGTTAATGAGGTTTCTTCGGTTTTTAGGATCCAAAGAAACACTCGGCTCATCCATAAGAATAATATCAGGATTCATTGAAAGTATAGTAGCTATAGCCACCAGCTTTTTTTCGCCGCCGGAAAGCTGGTATACGGGCTTATCAATTAAGTAAGGAATCTTAACCTTATTAAGGGCATCTTCAACTCTTTTTTCAACTTCGTCCTTGGGAAGGCCGTAGTTTTCAGGTCCAAAGGCGACATCCTGATAAACGGTAGTCATAAAAAGCTGATTATCTGAATCCTGAAAGACATAGCCAATCTTTTCACGAATCTTACTTAAGGTCTTTCTTTCAAGCGGAATCTCCTCAACTCGGATGCTGCCGCTAAAGTCGGCATTAAGACCAACTAAAAGCTTTAAAAGAGTGGACTTTCCGACTCCGTTGGCGCCAATTATTCCTATCGAATCATTTTCTTTTGCTTGAAAAGTAATATCTTTAAGAATCGGCTTGTCTTTAAGGTATGAAAAATTTACGTTTTCAACGTCTATATGAATGTGACTCATAAGTCTTCTCCTGTGCTAGATAAATAAGCTTCCAATAATGTATGAGACCGGAACCAGCTTTAAAACCAAAATAAGCCCTGTCCAGATGATAGCAAAAGAAAGGTCCCCAATAAAGGTGTTTTTATTGCTTTCACCATACCACTGCCTGGTGATATCAAAGTCTCCCTTAAAACCTCTAAGGCACATACTTTCATATACTTCGTCGGCTCTGTCCATGCTTCTTAGTAATAATCTTCCAACCAAAGAACCCCAGGCTTTAAATGCTACACCCTTCTGGCCCGGAGCCCGAAGTTCGTATGCCTGAGTAATCTTATTGACTTCAGAAAGCAATAAGGTTATATACCTGTAAATGAGTAAAACCTGTGTAACTATAACCTTGGGTACATGAATCTTTCTCAGCGAGTAACAGATATCTTCAATTGTTGTCGTCGCAATTAAAAGGTATGAGGCAAATACCGTAAGCACACCTTTTATCATTAGTGAAAAGAAAGAAACAAAACCGCCGCTTACCGCAAGCATCCCGTCGGGATATTTGGATGTTGCGAAACCTAAGTTTACATAAGTCACTATCGTTCTATCAAAGAATGGATTTAATATACCTACTATACATACCAAAGGAAGTACGATTCTTAATCTTCTTAGAGCATCCTTAAAGGAAACTTCGCCGACGATAAAAATAAACACAGGGTAAATTGCAAGTACCAGGGTTCCTAAAAGATGGTACTTATTCATTGATACAACAATAGCAATGTAAAAGATGGTTAAAAATAACTTAACCAGTGGATGAATACGATTCACCCACTGGTCCTTTTGTGCTGTCTGTCTTAAATTTTCTATATTCAAAATAGCTTTATTAATCTTAGACATAAGTTAGTTGCTTGCTTTTTCTTTCTTCTTAAAAAATCTGAACAGGTAGCATACTCCAACGGATACACCAAGTACAATAAGAGCACCAACTATACCTGAGAAAGTTGTACCTAAAGCACTTTCAGTTCCTTTAAATGCATAATCGGGAAGAAGTGCTGTTGCAGATACGATTGAATCAGCGGTTTCATATACAGCACCTGCTGCTTCAAGTTCTGTAGAACCTGTGATTCTTTCCATAGACCATTCAAGTCCATCAGGATATGATGATGCGAATAATGAAACGATTCCTCCGATAACAAGTGATGCTACAAGAAGAATAATCATTGTTGTCTCAAATGAGAATCTGCCTTCCTTTTTATTCTCTTCGTTTACTTCCCATAAAAGTTCAGGTCTTGCTTCATGAACAAAGCAAAGAACCGCACCTGTAATGAGACCCTCTACAAGGCCGATTGCAAGGTGAATGGGCTGCATAGCAAGTAAGAATGTTTTAAAAGGAAGTTCTGTGATTCCTGAAAGTAATGTTTCAATTGTAACAGAGAAAGCGCCTAGCTGAAGTGTAAGTACACAGCCTGCAATTGAAGCAAATAAAATCTTGGCCTTAGTAGCACCACGCTTCATAGCTGGTCTCCAGATAAGTAATGCGCCTAAAAAGCATCCGTAGAATGCCATATTCCATACATTACAACCAAGAGCAAGGATACCACCGTCAGCGAATAAAAGGCACTGAACAAGTAATACCCCAATCATTGTAAGGAAACCCGCAAAAGGTCCAAGTAATGCGGAAAGTAACATACCACCGCATAAGTGGCCTGATGAACCGGTTCCGGGAATTGTAAAGTTAATCATCTGAGTTGCGAAAACAAATGCTCCCATGATGCCCATAACAGGAATCTTTTTAGCGTTGTTTTCAAGTCTTACTTTGTGAACTGAATATCCGGCTGTAATACCAGACATTCCATACATTGTTGCGGCAACAGGAGCTGTTACCAAGGCGTCTGCCATATGCATAAAATGACCCTTCTTTCTTTAATGTGCAACCACAATGATAATCATATTAGTTCAAAAGAAGGTCCACAAGCCCCCAGGGGGGATATAATATGCTTGTTTTCGCTAAGTTATATAAACTTTTTTACAGCTTTTTGGAATTCTTCAACCTCTTTGGTATCGCCGTTTTCAATAGCATGGGTAATGCAGTGAGTCATATGCTCATTTATAATCTCTTTACCCAGATTTTTTAAGGCTGAATTTACAGCTGAAAGCTGTATCAATACCTCTGCGCAGTCTTCATCATTTTCAATCATACCCTTTACATGATTTAAATGTCCTATCGCCTTGGCAAGTCTGTTTATCTGCTTTTTCTTTTCCTCAGGCGAATGATAGTGACCATGCTCCTCATGAGAGTGAGTCTCATGAGTATGGGTTATTATATTTCCGTTTTCATCTACATGTGTGTGGGTACTCAAATCAATCTCCGTTAATCATGTTAACTATCTCGGTTAACGATTTGTTGTTTTCACGCGCTATTTTGGCGAGATCTTCAAACTCAAGTTTTTCTTTTCTCGCGCCGTATCCTGTTGAGACTTTTTTATTAACAGGTCCAAACTTAGTATCCACCGTTTCCATCTTTCGGTCAAGAATATATCTGTCGCAAACCTTTTCGCGAACTCCAAGTGTTGAAGTATACTTCATAACAGCTTCAACCACCTTAAGCCTGTCATCAGGAGTGCAGATAACTGAAAATACATGGCCGGGGCGTGATTTTTTCATAACAGTAGGAGTTACAAAAACATCTCTTGCTCCTGCTGCCATAATTCTTTCAATTGCAAAACCAATCTGCTCTCCTGTCATATCATCGACATTACAGTTTAATTCAACAATTTTATCTTTTAAATCTGAAGTTTCTCCAACCATAACTCTTACACAGTTGGCAACCTCAAAATCTTTATTTCCCATTCCATAGCCGATAGAATCGACACTCATTACGGGCATATCACCAAACTCGTCCACAAATGTCTTTAAAAGTGCCGCTCCGGTAGGAGTGCAAAGCTCTCCCATAATCTTTCCGCCGTAGATGGGAATGCCTTTTAATAAGTAAGCTGTAGCGGGTGCCGGAACAGGAACTATTCCGTGTGCACACTTAACCTTACCTGAACCTACATGTACAGGGGAAGCGATAATCTTATCGGGATTTATATAATCCAAAAGCATGCAAACTGCTGTTATGTCAACTACGGCATCTTTGGATCCAACCTCGTGAAAATGCACCATTGAAGGTTCTTTTCCGTGCACATGTCCCTCAGCTTCTGCAAGTGTTATGTAAACTTTCTTGGCTTTTTCCTTAACTTTATCGCTGACATTAAATGAATCGATAACAGCTACGACATCACTAAGTGCATAGTGGTGATGATGGCCATGGTCGTGGTCATGGTCATCATCGTCGTCATGATGATGATCGTGGTCGTGGCCATGATCGTCGTCATGATGATGATGATCGTGGTCGTGAACATCGTCGTGACTGTGATTGTGAACATCGTGGGAACCTTCTTCTTCTCCGTTTACTTTAACTGAAACGTGAGAACCGGCGATCCCCTGTTTGACTGCAGAAGTCAACTCAAACTCTACACCCTCTATTCCAAGGTTTTTAATGTCTGATACAAGTTTTTCTTTGGCCTTTTCATCCAAAGAATCTAACAAAGCGGCTGTCAGCATATCGCCGGCAGCCCCCATTCCACAATCGATAAATAATGTTTTCATATAAATCTCCGAATGTAATCTTCAAGTTATTCATTTAAGCTTCGTTAAGAACAGCTAACTGCTTTCTTAGTGCCCAGACAATTGTAGGAATTAAGATAAGCTGAATAATAATTCCCGGGATGGCATTTGTGATACCACCTGCAATAAACATGCTTACTGTAAAGGAATTGCCCGCTACTCCGGCAATGATAAATCTTACGATTCCCCAAACAATTCGACCTGCAATCATTGATGTAACTAATGAAACATACATGCCCCAGACTTTCTTGGGAAGCGCTTTGTACATCAAAGCGATTACAACTGCATAGGTTGCAAGTTCAAAAGCCATGCTTACTCCATTAGGCATAAGTGCCGGCATTCCAAACAAGAAGCCTCTAAGTAAGGGTGTTATAAATCCAACCACAAGACCGTACTGCCAACCACAGAAAATGCCGCATAACATTATCGGCAGATGCATGGGACAAAGCATTTTTCCAACTGCAGGAATCTGTCCGGTAACAAAGGGAAGTACAAGACCTATGGCCATAAACATAGCTGCCAACACTAATTTTTTAACGTTATTCTTCACTTCAAAAACTCCATTTTGCTCATTATGAAAAAGTGTACCACACAGGATATCTACATAATATAAGAAATATGTTAAAAAGTGTAATGAATCAGATTATACTCTCAAGGTATTTCAAATCTTCCTCACTCGTAGACCAGGATGTTGCAAATCTTACAACTGTCTTGCTTTCACTGTATGCTTCCCAGAAGCCAAAGGTTACTTTCTTACCAAGTTCTTCCATCTTATCGTTGTCAAGGATGATAAACTGCTGATTTGTAGGAGAATCCAGGAAGAATTCGTAGCCTTTATTTTTAAATATATCAATAAGCTTTTCGGCCATGTCAATTGCATGTTTACTTATATTCATATAAAGATCATCTGTAAAAAGGGTGTCAAACTGAATGCCTAAGAGTCTTCCCTTAGCAAGTAATGCGCCGTGCTGCTTAATCTGATTGATGAAATGCTTAGGAGCGTTACCATGTGTAAACACTACTGCTTCACCACATAATGCACCAACCTTGGTTCCACCAATATAGAAAACATCGCATAATGCTGCAAGTTCAGAAAGTGTAATATCACACTGACTGCTTGCAAGTGCATAGCCAAGTCTGGCCCCGTCTATAAAAAGAGGAATATCATACTCACGGCAAACTGCATAGATGTCTTCAAGTTCCTTTTTACTGTAAATTGTTCCATATTCTGTAGGGTATGAAATATAAGTCATTCCCGGGAAAACCATATGCTCATGGTTTTCGTCACCATAGAAGGTCTTAATAAGCTTCATCAAATCCTCAGCCTTCATTTTTCCTTCATATCCGGGAACTGTTAAGACCTTATGTCCTGTATATTCAATTGCTCCTGCTTCGTGAGCACTTACATGTCCTGTCACAGCTGATACAACGCCCTGGAAATTCTCAAGCATAGTACTTATAACAATCTGATTGGTCTGTGTTCCGCCTGCAATAAAATAAACATCTGCATCCGGGCAGTTGCACGCCTTCTTTATTTTTTCTGAAGCACTTTCACAGTACTTATCTGAGCCATATCCCGAAAGTGGTTCCATGTTGGTCTCCATCAATCTTTCAAGAATCCTAGGATGTGCTCCTGCAATATAGTCACTGGCAAAAGAAACCATATAAAAACCTCCATTTTAAGTCACTCGGACTAAATCACACCCATTCTATCCCATAAATCGACAAAAAACTATATAGAATTTATTTTATTTAAATAAAATAAGGCGCCAATCCGTGCTTTACACTTCGTGGCGCCATTCATATTACTTATATTTTTGTTATTACATGTATTACTGTTTTATAGACTTTCTTTTGGCAAACTCTTTATAGGAAACCTTTCTGGTTTTCTTGGGTTCACCTTTTGCGTTAAGTTTCAAGGGCTTATCCTTTAAATCTCCTCGCTTTTTATCGCTTTCATGAATGCCTTCACTATTTCGACGGCCTTCACGCTTAGAAAAGTCTGAGCGCTTCTTAGCGCCTTCACGACCTTCTTTTCCTTCACGACGGCTTCCTTCTTTAGCACTTCTACTGCCATCGCGACGTCCGTCTCTACTATCACGGCGACCATCCTTGCCATCACGGCGACCATCTCTGCCATCACGGCGACCGCCTTTACCATCGCGGCTACCAAAGCGGCGCTTAGAGTCTCTACTTGGAAGTTCGATTTCTATTTCTTCCACAAGATCGCCGATTTCCATCTTAAGAAGGGCTCCGGCAAAGTCCAAAACATCAATTTGATGTTCTGCACAGTAGTCTTCCACTTTCTTTCTGCAGTCTTTGGAAAACTCTGAATCCATTTCCTTAACAACCGATTCAAGGACACTGCTTACACGGCTTTCGTTGATATTTTTAGAAGAAGGAATCTTTCCTTCTGACATCTTTGAATTGCAGATTCTTTCGATTTCGTGAATTCTGTTAAACTCACGGCTCTTACAAAGAGTATGTGAAACACCCCTTCTTCCAGCTCGTCCGGTTCTTCCTATACGATGAACATAGTATTCAGTCTCTGTAGGAATGTCGTAGTTAAATACTGCTTCAACATCATCGACATCGATACCTCTTGCCGCAATATCTGTGGCTGTAAGGATATTGACTACTCCGGTTCTGAAGTTATTCATTACAAAATCACGCTGCTTTTGAGATAAATCTCCATGAAGAGCCTCAGCCTGATAGCCTTCCTGCTTAAGTTCTGTTGCAAGCATATCGGCCATAGCCTTGGTATTACAAAAGATTATTGACTTTTTGTACTGATGATATGCCATGAGTCTTAAAATAGCCTGAGTTTTAAACTCCCTTTTAACGGCATAATAGTACTGCTCAATTCTGTCTATGGTAAGTTCCTTGGGTGTAACCTTAATATACTGCGGGTCAACCTGAAAACGATCCTTTATATCCAAAATTTCCTGAGGCATTGTTGCCGAGAAAAGACAGGTCTGGTGAGGGTGCTCAATTGCACCAAGAATCACTTCCATATCCTCTCTAAAGCCCATCTTAAGCATTTCGTCAGCTTCATCGAGAACACATATTTTTACGTTGTCCATCTTTATGGTATGACGACGCATATGGTCCATCACTCGTCCCGGAGTTCCTACAATAATCTGTGTACCTCTAAGGTTTTGAATCTGAACTCTTATATCCTGACCGCCATAAACTGAAAGAATTCTGACATTCTGCATTGCAGATGCAAAGTTTCTTATTTCACCGGTAACCTGAACCGCAAGTTCTCTTGTCGGACAAAGTACAATGGCCTGAAGCTTCTTAAGTGAAGGATCAATCATTTCAAGAATCGGAATACCGAATGCCGCTGTCTTTCCTGTACCTGTCTGAGCCTGTCCGATGACATCTCTTCCTGTCAAAAGAACGGGAATTGCCTCAGCCTGAATGGGTGTCATTAACTCAAACCCGTTTTTCTTTATTCCTCTTTTTAAATTCTTTCCTAATTCAAGTTCATCAAATGTATATTCTGAAAAAGCTTCTCCTGCCATTAAAATCTCCATATCTTACGCGGTTAATAAATCACAATGTCACGCATTATAGCAAATAAATACCCGAAATGTCAAAACATTTCGGGTAGAAGTTCTTCATATATTTGATTAAAACTCTGAATACATAACTTTGTGGTCGATAGCCTTATCCCTGGCTTCAAAGATTTCACGAACGTTTACAAATTCGTAGCCTTCTGCCATGAGAGTAGGAATAACGGTCTTTATTGCTTCAATAGTATTTACGTTTCCTTCCATATCATGGACAAGAATAATTGCACCATCTTCAGCTGCATCAAGAATTTTTCTTGTTCTTTCTTCTGCCGAAACTTCCATTACCCAGTCATCACATCCGCGACCACAAATAAAGGTTAAATCTATTAAATCAAACATTCTGTCATCAACATCAATATAAGGCGGTCTGAAAAACTTAGGCTTTTCTCCTGTTACTTCTTCTATCTTATCGGTTGTATATTTAACCTCCATAAGAATCTCTTCATCAGAAAGCTTAGGCATTGAAGGATGAGTCTTTGTGTGGTTTTCAATTGTACAGCCAAGAGAAAGAGCTCTTTTAATAAGATATTCTGTTTCAGGCTTTATCTGCTGTCCGATTAAAAAGAAACTGGCTCTTGCATTGTACTTTTCAAGCACATCGAGTACCTGATCTGTTATCCCGATTGTAGGTCCGTCATCAAATGTTAATGAAATAATTTTCTTGTCGCTCATAACTATACCTTCCCGTAGTTAAATACTTCCATATAAAGATAGCAGATATTGTGCGTTTTTTCCATAGATGAATAAAATGTCAACAATATTTTGTTATTTTCAGCCAATACACTTTCTTTTTCCATTTATATGGGAGTATAATAAACATGCTAAAAACTATATATTATTTAGGAGGGAAAAATGGTAGAGAAACTTTTTCACTTGAAAGAGAACAAAACTGATGTAAGAACCGAGGTTATCGCCGGTCTTACAACCTTCATGACAATGGCCTACATTCTTGCGGTCAATCCTTCAATCCTTTCCGACTCAGGAATGGACAAGAATGCTATCCTTATTGCAACTGCTCTTGCAGCTTTCATCGGAACCATTGCCATGGCACTTTTAGCAAACTATCCGTTTGCTCTTGCACCCGGTCTTGGACTGAATGCATACTTTGCTTACACTGTTTGTGGAGAAATGGGTTACTCCTGGCAGATAGCATTACTCGCAGTATTAGTTGAAGGTTTAATCTTCGTTGTTTTATCACTTACAAACATTCGCGAAGCAATCTTCAATGCAATTCCCCTTCAGCTTAAGAAGGGTGTTTCTGTTGGTATCGGTTTATTCTGTGCCTTCATTGGTCTTCAGAATGCTCACCTTGTAGTTAATTCCGAATCAACTCTTGTTACTGTTGTTAAGTTCCGTGATGAAATCCACACAACAGGTATCAGTGCTATTCTTGCATTAATCGGTATTATTGTTATCGCTGTTTTATACGCTAAGAAGGTTAAGGGTGCCATCTTATTTGGTATTCTTATCACATGGGTGCTTGGAATTATCTGCCAGCTTACAGGTCTTTATGTTGTTACTCCTGAAGCAGGTTTCTATTCACTCATTCCTTCATGGAGCAGCTTCTCACTGTCAAGCCTTTCACTCACTGCAGGAAAATGTTTCAAGGCAGATTTTTCTACGGTCAAGGTTCTTGATTTTATAGTTATTGTATTTGCCTTCCTCTTCGTTGATGTATTCGATACTCTCGGAACATTAATCGGATGTGCCAACAAGGCAGATATGCTTGATGAAAACGGTAAGCTTCCTAAGATTCGCCAGGCTCTTTTAGCCGATTCAATTGCTACTTGTGCCGGTGCTGTTTTAGGTACATCTACTACAACAACTTTCGTTGAAAGTTCAGCAGGTGTTTCAGAAGGTGGTCGTACAGGTCTTGCATCTGTAGTTACCGGTCTTCTTTTCCTTATATCACTTATCTTTGCTCCTGTATTTACAACAATTCCCGGATTCGCAACTGCTCCTGCACTTATCTTCGTAGGATTTTTGATGATTACCGCTATTGTTGACATCGACTTTAATGATCTTACAGAAGCTATCCCTGCATACCTTGCACTCATCTGCATGCCTATCCTTTACAGCATTTCAGAAGGTATCGCGATTGGTGTTGTTTCTTACGTAATCGTAAATCTCGTATGCGGAAAGGCCAAGAAGATTCATCCTATCATGTATGTTCTTGCCGTACTCTTCATCGCAAAATACATTTTCTTATAAGTAATATTCATCTTGAGTTAAAGCCCATCGCTATTATTAGCGGTGGGCTTTTTTTCTTGACGGTATATCGTGACATCAATAAGTCACAGGGAGAAACTTTGAGTAAGTTATCCAAAGCACTTGGTTGCAGCATTGAAGACTTGCTGCAGTAGCCAAGGCCCGGATTTTTTATAGGGGTAAATTCCCCTTTTTAATGTTGTCCTGAATTATTGCATCCGTTACCTTGAAAAGTTTCTCGGAGCCTAGAGCAGTTTTGGACTGGCGGGTATAAACGATTTCTGAGTTTACCCCGTGGGCTTTCCAATCCCCTCCTTCGTTACTGTTATTAAGTAAAAGGGGCTGGAAATTATCAAGAGAATGCGCAAACTTTGATTCAGCCGTTTCATATGCTTCAAATTCATCAAAAAGATCTGTTAAGACTTTCTTCTGATCTTCAGGGAGCAGTGAATATATACGTTCCTTGGCCTTTTCTTCTCGCTCTTTTTGTGTCTTAAGGCCTTCTTTGTCATAAGCATAGGTATCGCCAGCGTCAATTTCAACAACATCATGAATAAGACACATGAGCATAACCTTAGCTACATCAATGGGCTCGTTTGAATACTCTTTTAAAAGGTAAGCCATAATGGCCATATGCCAGGCATGCTCTGCATCATTTTCAGCCCTTCCATGCCCCGAAAGATGGGTCTGCCTGTTAATGTTCTTTTCCTTATCAATTTCTACGATGAAGTCAATCTGCTTTTTAAGTCTTTCATCGTCAAGGATACTGTCAAACTGTTCTTTTAGTCTTTCTTCCATGCTAAAAGTCTTCTCCTAAAAGTTACTTATTATCTTGACCAAATGAGGATGCGGTTATTGCCTTCCTTAAGGTCTTCAAAAGGTCCAACTAAGGTCTTATCATTTCTTTTATTACCCAAAAAGTCCTTATCGATATACATATCGCTTCCATCAGGATTTTCAAATCTGGCCTGAGATATTCTTGTCTCGCCAAGAGTCTTGCTTGAAATGATATCATCCTTAACCTTTAAGGCATCTTTTGAAAGTTCAATGTCGATATAAACATCTTTGCCGTCATCTGTAATCTTATAGGCAAGTTCTTTTTCCCTAAGTACATTTTCCTCACGTTCAAAAGAAGCAGCACCGTTATAATAAACATTGTTCCATACATAAACAGGCTGCATTACCTGTTCGTACTGCTCAACGTCACCATAACCCATATCACGAACCTTGGTGATATATTCTTCCATTGAAAGAGTTGCTCCGTTGTAATGTGAAGTTCCGTAAGAATGCTTATCCGAGTACTTCTCGGCTTCTTTTCCGCCCGCGAAGAGGTTCATTGCAACATGATCGTCGCAGCCATATACAAGTGCGGTACCTAAAACTCTTGTCGAATGAGGGTAGTGATAAGGTGTTGACCTGTTGAGTACTGTATATCTTACAGTAAATCCACCAGCAAGGTTGTGTACAAAAGCACCACCCTGAGAAGCATTTTCAAAGGTAAACTCATCATCAAAGATATTGTTATCTACAACGTAGGGTCCGTGTGATACTTCAACCATAAGACCTCTGATGTTGTTTTTATAGATATTTGAGCTTACACGCACGCCCTGAGCCTGCCAGTCAAGCCAGGTTCCAAGTAAGCAGTCATGGATGTAGTTATTGTGAATAAATACATCAAGCGAAGCATGAAGCTTGATTCCACCGATTTCCCAACCGAAATATTCGTGCTTCATACCAATGTTATAGATTTCATTTCCGTAAATTTCTGAACCGATACAGCCAAGATGACCTACTACACCGTTCTGTCCACAATCATGAATAATGTTGTTTCTTACTATGTGAGAGCCTACGGTATCGAAGTTCCAGCCAAGTGCTCTTGCCTTAAATACTGCTTCAAGCTGAGTCTGGTATCCGGGCTTATTTCCAAATTTTGTACAGTCATTATCTCCTGTAGTTTCTTCCTTACCAAGACAGATGGCACTGCACTTGGCATCATGGATGTGGTTGTTTTCAATAATCCAGCCTTTGCTCCAGTAGGTGCCTAAAAGACCTGTCTGGAATGATGTCGGAGGTGCCCACTTGGATGCACACTGAGACATTTCAAAGCCTGAGACTGTAATGTAGTTTCTTCCATAAACTGTGGGGAAGAATACGTATTCTCTAACGTTGATTTCTACTGTCTCTTCGTTGGGATCAAAGTCTCCAAAGTACGCATAGATGGTTGTGTTTTCTTCATCTACCGCAGCAAACCACTTATATACAGTATTTTCAGGATTAGGGATATACTCCTCACGGTAAGTCCAGGGATTAGTCTGCCCCTGAGTTCTAACCTTGCCTTCGCATACTTCTTCAATCGAGAATGCTTCGTAGAAGGATTGACCGTTTAGGAAAACGTCTCCTGTATGAACGCAGGGATTGTGAGGAAGCAATAACCAGTCTCCTTCGATTGTTGTTTCATAGGGATTGTAATCGCCAAAAAAGTCGTTACTTATTGTAACCTTCCAGGTATTGTCCTTGTACTTTTCCCAACCCTTTATAATCTCTGAACCTTTAAGTTCAACATGATCGTTTTCATATGCCTTGTAAGTAATTCTGTTGGAATTACTTGCGCCTGAATTTTCAGGCTTAACCCATTCTCTGTAGACACCTTCGTGAACGTAGACGCAGTCACCTGCTATCATAACCTTGGCAGCCTTGGATATTGTTAAAAAAGGGCTGTCCTTACTTCCTTTATTTGTGTCTTTACCTGTTTTGGAAACATGATACTCCATAACCTTCTCCTTTATTTGTCAAAATAGTGAGTTATTTCAGAGTTGGTCTCTTCAGCCCAACTATACTCTTTCATATATTCGTTGTGGTACAAACGCCAATAGAAAATGTTACCATCCAAAAGGTGGTAATAATCGCAATCCACTGCATCCTTGTTTATTCTTGTCTGCGATGATTCCTTGATGATTACATCAGGGTATCCTGCATTCTCAAGATCCTTCATGGCCTTTCTTATAAGGGCCGAAGCGTACTTTCTTGCATTTAAGTCATCTATAGGCTTTTCAAGAACATCAGTTATAACGTCCTCATTTGAAATAGGGTAGCCAACCTTATCGATAAGATAAGCAAGCACCTGCTTGGACTGCTTCTTTTCAAAGTAAACAGGATTTCCTTCGGAATCGTATACTTCGAAATTTCCAAAAGTAACAACCTTTAACTGGTTTGTTTTTTCATTAAGAAATTCCGAGGTGACATTTACGATTGTGGGTGTACCCTTAATGCTTTCTGTCTTAGCAAAGGTCACCTTCATAAGTTCTCCTGTTTTTCTTCTGAAATTATCTGAAATAGCCGAATTAGTCACAAGCTGCTGACTGACATTTTTAAGATTAATGAACCCTCTAAGTTTTTCGGCTTCTTCGCCTTCATACAGTTTTTCAATAACCTTCAAAGAATCTTCAAGGTAATCACCCTCGTCCGAAAAAAGCGCTTTATTAGTGCCAAATTCCGGTTTAAATGAAATATAGTGGTTTGACGAAAGTTCAATTTCTATAAAAGAAGCGAACTGATATGTAAAAGCCCCAAGAGCGACTTTAATTCTGTCAAAATAACGCGTAAAGCCATAGGAAAGGTTTCCAAGTCCCTTTTCTTCACCACTTATACCCTTTAGTGCATCGTTTACATAGTTAACAACCGAAGAATTGATTTCCACGACATGTATGGTAAAAATCATGTTGTCCGGTTTGTAGTCTAATGTGGGATCAATCTTAATGAACACCCAGTCATAGACCTTTCTGGATTTTCTTCGGCACATAAAGCCATAATTTCTATAACCATCCCGATGGTATTTTTCAATCTTTTTAGGATTCAGAAAATCAAGATATTTTTCTTTATCGTCAGGATGAATCATGTTCTCGGCTATATATTTAACTTCTGCACTAAAGCCGGAACCGTCAAAGTGCTTCATGCTAACCTTTTCATTATAGGAAATAGATAAAGACTCAATTCGGTCCTCATTAAGGTAAATTTTGCCGATTTTATAGAGGCCTCTTTCAACCCCCATCATAATTTCATGTTTCAAAGCCTCCTCTTCAGAAAGAAGCTTGGAATAAAAAACAACCTTGGTATCATCAATTCCATAACACTCCGGAACATACATATAAACATTAAGCCAGCGCTTCTGTCCGTGGATAAGTGTTCTATGGTTAAAAACCAGACCGCTTTCATGTTTTTCACAGCGACTTCTTATAGTTCCCCACACACCGGTAATAATGTATTTATCTGCTTCCTGCGATGCTCCCTGTGAGAAAAGATAGTCCAGAATTTCCATGGCAGGAAACTCTTTTCCTTCAAGTTCCGGCTTACGTCCCAATTTCAAAACATAAGTCATCAAATTTTCCACATCAAGCACAACTACATCGTAATAGGTGTTTATCACCATCTTTGTGAAGATATCAAAATAATTTTTGTCCATATTCCCTCATTTTTTTCAAAAAAGTGTGTTATTGGTCGAAACTGGTCGAACAAGACCATTATACTACAAGAGGTGGGTTGAAGAAATGGGGTTATTAAACAATGTCATTAGCAGAAATCTATGCAAATTGCGGTTGGGATTTTGCCAAAATTTCAGGAAACATGCTTCCTGAAAATGTGATTATCGGGCTTATCAAAGAAGCCTGCGAACTTTTTGACGGTTATTTTAAAATGATAAGAAATCATGTGCTTTCAGGTGAATACTCTGAAGCCAGAGATATTACAAACGATATCTTATCAACAAGCAACTTTCTTGGCTTAACATCAATTAGCGCGAAAGTTTGCGACTTAAAAGAAGCTATAACTGATATTTTAGACAAAGAACATGTTATGGCTTCATATGAAAGTGCATATTCACAATATGAACTAATGTGCTCTTTCATTAAAAAGCTTTAAACGAGGGGATTTGATATAGAATATATGTGATGCCAAGGGTGGTTGGCAACATGTATATAGAAAAAGACGATGCATTTGCATCGTCTTTTTTGATTTCGCTGATTGTCATTAATTTGCTTATGCTTCAGGCTTCTTATCGCAGGTATATTCAAGTTTTACGCCGTATGTCTTTTCATAGATATTTTTCCATACTTTGAAATTTTCTTCCATCATATACTTAACATTTTCAGCCTTGCTCTTACCCTGAATAGGATAAATCGGCTTTCCAATGTGAATAGTATATTCCTGAACCATAAAGCCGCCTTCGCCGGGAACATCACTGTCCTGCATGGTAACAAAACATGGTAAAACGGGAACATTTGCCTCAACTGCAAATGTATATCCGCCCTTCTTTAAAGGCTTAGGCTTTTTGTAGTTCCACCACATACTCTGCTCAGGATAAATAAGAATAAAGTTACCCTTTTGAAGAAGTTTTTTAACCGCCTTCATGAACTTTTTCATGGTAGCAGGATGCGAACTTAAAGGAAGTGTGTTACAGTTACGCATCAAAAATCCAAAGAAGCCGGGGAATGAAGTGTAGTTACCTTCCTTAATGATTCGATAAAACTTTCTTCTTCTCTGCCTTTGGTGGCTCTTTTGGTAAGCAATCTGCATTGCAAAAGAATCCATTGCGTTAAAGTGGTTACAGGTAACAATCGCACCGCTTTTTAGTCTTCTGTAGTTTTCAATTCCTACGATATCCTTAATGATAAGCTGTCTTTTGGACAAAAGAACGTTCATGAACCATCTTGCAATCATGTAGGCATATCTTGTACGAACACGTGCATTTATATCCTTATGAAGATAGTCAATTTCATCGGGCATAAGCATGCGTCCCGGAGGATCTTCCTCAACATCTTCGTCAAAGCGCCCTTCTCTTTCAAACTTCTCGATTTTTTCGACTATTTCCTGTCTTGTAACCTTTCTGTGTTCTTCAGGAATGATAGCCTTATGATAGTTAAAGTCGTTTTCGATTTCATCAAGTGCAAGCTGAAGAAGGTTTCTTCCGTACTGTTCGTCCTTCATCTTAGCATCCGCATCAAATGAGTTTAAGACTGCTAAGATTTCCTCGTATTCTGAAGTCTTCTCGGCATATCTCCAGAAATAGTCAGCATATTTTCCATTCTTATAATGCCAGGGTTTTTCAGCAAGATTATAGTGAACGATGCCAATCTCATCCTCTTCTCTTATCTGCTTTTCAGTCATCTGAACGTTCCACTTTGAATCAACCCACAAAATATTATCCTGACAAAGAATATTAAGATAATCCTGATCTTGTGCGACTACAAAGGTATAGAGGTTTAAAAGCTCCGAAAACTGGTTTTTGATTCGGTTTTTTCTAAAACGGATAAGGTTAATCAGAAGAACACCTGCATTAAAATATGCAGCTCTTGAAACATTTAATACATCTTCAACATACTTTCCGTAAATCTTGTCGTTTTTAACTAACATATCCTGAACAGCACCTACAAGGTTATTTCCAAGATGGTAGTTATAAAATTCAGCCACATCAGAAAGCACAATAGTATCGGCATCTATATAAAGAGCCTTATCATATTCAGGAAACATATCCGGAATGAAAAACCTGTAATAGGTGGTTGCTGAATAGTAGTCTCTTATGGCAAGCTTACTCTTCATTTTAGCAAGTTCTTTACTTACATCGTGAAAAAGAATCGACACGTTTTTAGTCGATAACTTCAAAAGCTTATTCATATTTTCATCGCTCATTGAAGTATAAAGAACGTGGATATTATACTTTTTCTTTGCACTTGCATGCGCTATAAGCGATGTGATTGAGACGATAAGATATTTAGCATACCCGTCATCACAGGCATAGAAAACCGGAATAACGTTATATTTTGTTCTTATACTTGGTCGTATCTTTAAAGCATGCTTAGGGCTAAAGAGTTTAGTTCTAAGCTGATGACTTTTTCTAAGATTTAATTTCATTTTCGTACTTTCCCTTTAAATACAAATATTCGTGTATTACATCGTCAAAAGCATTGTAGCCAAAGACTCTGTACATTCTGCTAACGTTCCACTGTTTAACATTTTCCGTGTGCGGATAAGGAAAATAAAATAACCGCTTGGAAAAATGCCTTACTACAGTCGATTTATGTAAAAACTTCTGGTCATTAAACTTTTGCGGAAGCATTTTCTTTTGACTGGTACTTCTGTATATGGCATCCTGGTCCGCAAAAAGCATCTTTTTAGTCCTTATAAGCTCTCTGGCTTTAGAAAACAAGCCGGTTTCTTTGGCCTTTACCATGTTAAAAAGAAGAACACCGGCGTTTATGTAGTTGGGATTCAAAAGATATTTTCCATAATGATCCCTTGCCGCAGCGTATTCGTAATCAGTAACATCGGTATCATATAAAAGCGTAATATCTCTGTTGAACATAACATCGACATCAAGATACAAAATCTTTTCAGGGATGCTGTCAATCATGTCGATAAAAAGCCGCAGTAAAGTGTAAGGCGAACAGTAGCACTGCTCATTAGGACATCCGCCAAACTCTTTATTGTAAAGTTCAGTTACATCTATTCTTATAACACGGTTATCTGTATTATATTTTCTTGCCACTTCTTCGAGGAATATACAAAGGTCTTCGGAAATAGCCTTATACTCAGGCTTAATGTGAGAAACATCCATTGTAAGGATGTAAAATCTAAATGGCCTTTTTGCAGTACTTCTTTTGAAAATAGAAAGCATACATGTCAAAACGCCATCGAAAACCCTGTCGTTTCCTGAAAACAAAACATTAATATATTCGTTACTGTTCATTTTCTTTCCTGATATATTTTATAAGTTCTACTGTATTGTAAGAAGAATTTTTTACCATTGCATCGTAAACTTCATCTCTAAGTTTTTTAGTCCGATCTGGCTTACTAAGCGATTCGTCCGGGAAAAAGGGTCCCGAAACATAGGTCACAATTTTGGGCTTTTTTAAAAACTTACGCTTCTGATAGGTGTTAGTAAAGCAAAACACCGGAGTATTGTACTTTACAGGATAGTGGAAAGAGTCGTGCTTAAAGGGCCTTATATGGGTGTAAAAGGGCCATATATGAGCCTCCGGGTAAATCATAATTACGCGCTTTTTTTCAACAAGCTTATCGATGTACAAAAGAAAGTTTTTGTAAGCCTTTCTGTCATCGGGAAGGGGTATCGCTCCAAGAGACGGAGTGATTTTCCCAAGCACCGGCATAGAAACGTTGTCGGGATGGACAATTACATATGTGCTCTTACCGGGATTTAACATGGTAGGAATCAGCGCATCCGCCACAGGATTAGTGTGATTACCGTATAAAAAGAAGGACTTATACCCTCTCATCTTTTCACGGCCATATACCTTATGGCCCCATCCAAGTGGAAGATATAGTCCTGCTATAATCTTGGCAAGAACATGGTAAAACACAGCTCTTGAAACACTTCTAAATTTTCCACCCTCATAGCGGTAATTTTCATCTATTTTTATTGGATTAATTCCACCCTTTGAAAACTCATCTTCAAGTTCATTTTCAAAGTATATAACTTCAGGATATTTCACTAAAAAATCCGTCCTTTAATACATCGGATATTTAACTAAGCGACGGCCCTTATAAATATAAGAGCCTGCGCTTAAAGGCTATCGTTTAATTCTGGTGCAGAACTCGACCGATTTCACCAAATAATAGCTGTACTTCAAAAGGCTTTCCGGTAAATCCGTTCATTCCCGCTTCATAAGCCCGTCTTCGGTCTTCATCAAATACGTTGGCTGTAATAGCAATAATCGGTATTTCAGCCTTACCTTTATTGGAAAGACTTCGAATTCTTTTAGTAGTCTGATATCCATCCATATTTGGCATCTGAATGTCCATAAGAATAAGGTCATAGTACCCTGCCTCATGCTCATCCATCATGTCAAAGCACTCAAGGCCGTCCCACGCATGCTCAACTTCGAAGCCTCGGCTCTCT
Organism: Lachnospiraceae bacterium; assembly: GCA_024403515.1. Lineage (GTDB taxonomy): Bacteria > Bacillota > Clostridia > Lachnospirales > Lachnospiraceae > UBA1258. The sequence goes on along the minus strand of JAKSRS010000006.1, from coordinate 35,528 downwards.
AAAAGTGCCTGTGCGATATCAGTATTAAGTTCATTATCTTCAGCCAGTAAAATACGAATGGTTTCACCTGTAAATTTCTGCGAAAGATCGATATTTTCCTTGGCAATTTCAGCTTCATCAGCAATCTTGAAAGGAACTGAATACATAACCTTAGTTCCCTTTCCAAGTTCGCTTTCCACGCTTATGACGCCACCCATACCCTCGACAATTCTTTTAGTGATACCCATTCCAAGACCGGTACCGACAACTTTATTTTCGGTGTAAGTTCTTTCTCTTGAAAATCTATCAAAAATATGAGGAAGATAATCAGGTGAAATACCAATACCTGTATCTTCAATAGTCGTCTGGTAGCATACGTATCCATCAGCACTTCCGGGAATCTCATCAACCGTAATCGTGATTTTCCCACCCTCGGGAGTGTACTTGATGGCGTTACTTATGATATTTAAAGTAATTTCCTGACACTTTGTAAAGTCCCCGTAAACATAAGGACATCTGTAGTCAACGTGTCTTTCTACCGTAAGTTTTTTCTTCTTGTATTCGCTATCAAAAATCGACGCAACACTCTTTCCCAAGTCGTACAAGTTCATGCACTGCATGTCAAAAGAAAGATTTCCGCTTTCGATTCGAGACATTTCAAGAACACCGTTTATAAGTTCAAGAAGGTACTTTCCTGAAACGCAGATATTGTCGATAAACTTTCGCTGCTTTTCAGCATCGCCTTCTGTCTGCTTAAGCAAATTAGCAGATCCCAAAATAGCATTCATGGGAGTTCTAATGTCATGAGACATATTGAAAAAGAAAGTGGACTTGGCTTCATTAGCGGCCTCAGCATCCTTAATGGCCTTTCTTAGTTCCTCGTTCATTTTCTTTTCCTGGGCTACGATCTTATCGATATTCTGGAAGCCCATAATAACTGTATTTCTATCGCTTTTACGAAGTTTTACAAACTTAAACTGGAAGTAGTGGGTTTCACCATCCTTAATGGACTTACAGGATGAAACATACTCATCTGTTCTTCTTAAAGTCCTCTTCATAAAGTCGATTGAAACCTGCTGAAGAACTGAATCCACATCATCGGGGTGAACCGCCATATTTACAAACTTTGTAGCCGCCTTTGAAAAAACATATTCACTGTTTTCAGTGATAAACATATCAGGAGTAATACTTCCTTCTGATTTTACGACCTTAAGTCTGTCCTTCTTTAAATCTATTAAATATACATTGAGATAATCCCTGCAAAGAGCATCAACTATCTCAAGCTGTTCTCTTATTTCATTTTCCTGCTGTTTCTTTTCATCTATCTGCGAAAGAAGTGAAATCGCACAAACATCTCCATTATCACCTGAAACAAATACAACTCGGTTTTCAACCCAGTGTACCTTTTCATCTTCACAGATTCTTTGGTATTCAAGCTTTACTTCTTTTTTACCGGCAGCATAAGCCTTCATAAGTGAAGCCCTTGAAAAGCATTCTTCGAAAGCTAATTTATCTTCATCTTCAGGAATCATTTCCAAGGTATTATGCATTTTAGCATCTACATCGCTAAAGATTTTAGAAAGCTTGTTATTCTTTTCATTAAAGTAAATTGTGGTGTACTCGTTTCTTGAAAGATTTAAAGACACACCATACTGATAGATTGATCTTATGGCTGCATTGAGCATGCGCACAGTATTTTCCATTCGCGTGCGTCTTTCTTTTTCCATAAGTATGCTGTCGGTAACGCGCTTTATAACGCCATCAACAGAGATTAAAGACTCGTCCGCAGAGCTTTTATTGATAAAGATGGATATGTCCAAAACATCCTTACCAACGCGGCTTATGAAAAGAGCATTCTGCTCATTTCCTTCCTTAATCTTTCGCACAAATTCCTCGCAGAAAGCATAGTTGTCTTCAACCACGAGGTCTTTTACAAATTGCATGGGATTACCCTCATAGCGAGGTAAGACACCATATTTTTTAACCAGATTGTCTGAGCAGGTTATTACACTTCCATCCATGTAATACTTGAAAGTGTAAAGACCGATTTTACTCATCAGTTCCTCAGATAAACCGCCCCCACGGTTATCATCCATAGTTCTTCCAAATAATTCGTCCATAAGAAATTCTCCATCCCGCCTTGCGGAACATGTCCCAAATAAAAAAATCAATACATCAGGAATAAAGCAAACCCAACATATTATAATAAATTTTCGTCAAAAAAGCCAGTATTCATCGTAAATGATAAATACTGGCAAGCTTTTTTTACTGTTTTTACTTTTTTTACCAAAATGGCACTTAGTCTTCAAACTTAAATAGATCTGTTGAATAGTATCTGTCTCCTGAGTCAGGAAGTAATACTACTACTGTCTTTCCCTTAAATTCAGGTCTTTTAGCAACTTCTACTGCAGCGTATAAAGCAGCACCTGATGAGATACCTACTAAGAAGCCTTCATTGATTCCAAGTTCTTTACCTGCTTCAAAGGCTACTTCATTTTCAACTGTAATGATTTCATCGTAAACCTTTGTATTTAATGTATCCGGAACAAATCCTGCCCCGATACCCTGAATCTTGTGAGCTCCTGCTTCACCTTTAGATAATACAGGCGATGATGCAGGTTCTACGGCGATAATCTTTACGCCATCAATCTTGCTCTTTAAGTATTCTCCAACACCTGTGATAGTTCCACCGGTACCAACACCTGCAACAAATGCATCGACCTGACCGTCTGTATCATTATAGATTTCAGGTCCTGTTGTTTTTCTATGTGCTTCAGGGTTTGCAGGGTTTTCAAACTGTCCAGCAATCCAGCTGTCCTTAATTTCAGCGTGAAGTTCATTGGCCTTGGCAATTGCACCCTTCATTCCCTTAGAACCTTCTGAAAGAACAACCTTAGCACCATATGCCTTAATGAGGTTTCTTCTTTCAACACTCATCGTTTCAGGAAGAACGATAATTGCCTTGTATCCCTTGGCTGCTGCGATAGCTGCAAGACCGATACCTGTATTTCCACTTGTAGGCTCAATGATAGTTGAACCGGGAACCAATTTACCTTCTTTTTCGGCCTGTTCAATCATTTCCTTGGCTACTCTGTCCTTGACTGATCCTGCGGGGTTAAAGTATTCAAGTTTAGCAAGAAGTCTTGCTTCAAGGTTATATTTCTTTTCGATATTTGTAAGTTCTACAAGTGGTGTATTTCCAATAAGTCCCACTGTTCCTTTATAAATGTTTGCCATGATCTCTCTCCTCTATGTTGTTACATGTTACCTTCTTTACTAGTAACCTGGCTTATAAGCTTTTCATTACCTATCATATACTATTCACTGATTGCTTTAAAGCTTTCTGATAAGTCTTCAATGATATCATCGATATGTTCTGTACCGATTGATAATCTTATAGTGTTGGGCTTAATTCCCTGGTCAAGAAGTTCAGCTTCGTTGCATTCTGAATGTGTAGTTGATGCGGGGTGAATTGCAAGAGACTTAACGTCCGCAACATTTGCAAGAAGTGAGAAAAGTTCAAGGTTATCTATAAACTTCTGCGCTGTCTTGGCATCTCCCTTGATTTCAAATGTAAAGATCGAACCACCGCCATTGGGGAAGTACTTCTTGTAAAGTTCCTGCTGGCTTTTATCGCTTGTAACTGAAGGATGGTTAACCTTCTCAACTAAAGGATGCTCGCTTAAAAACTTTGCAACCTTCAATGCATTTTCAACATGTCTTTCAACTCTTAATGAAAGTGTTTCAAGACCCTGAAGGAAAATAAAAGCATGAACAGGTGATAATGTTGCACCTGTATCTCTTAAAAGAATTGCTCGAATATATGTTGCAAAAGCAGCAGGAGCGCAATCCTTGGCAAAGCTTACACCATGGTATGAAACGTTGGGTTCAACAAGCCAGGGCCACTTATCATTCTGTGTCCAGTCGAATTTACCACTGTCTATTATTACACCACCAATTGTGGTTCCATGTCCACCAATAAATTTTGTTGCTGAATGAACTACGATATCTGCACCATATTCAATAGGTCTTACAAGATAAGGAGTTGCAAAAGTATTATCTACGATAAGAGGAATTCCTGCTTCATGAGCGATGCCTGCGATTCTTTCAATATCTACAACTTCTGAATTGGGATTTCCTAATGTTTCAATTTCAATAGCCTTAGTGTTGGGCTTAATTGCTGCTTTGATTGCATCGTAATCATAAGGATCTACGAATGTAGCTGTAATTCCGTAATCAGGAAGTGTGTGAGCAAGTAAGTTGTAAGTTCCACCATAAATGTTCTTGGCAGCAACGATGTGGTCACCTGCATGAGCTACAGTCTGAAGTGCGTATGTAAGTGCAGCTGCACCTGAGCCAACAGCTAATGCTGCAACACCACCCTCTAAGGCAGCAATTCTTGCTTCAAAAGTTCCCTGTGTAGGATTTGTAAGTCTTCCGTATATGTTACCGGCATCCTTCAATGCAAATCTGTCAGCTGCATGCTGGCTGTCATGAAATACGTATGAAGATGTAAGGTAAATCGGAACTGCTCTTGCGTCTGTAACCGGATCAGCACTTTCCTGTCCTACGTGTAACTGCTTTGTTTCAAATTTTAAATTTCTTTCACTGTATGTTTTCTTAGCCATTTTTGTGTTCTCCATTCTATGATTGTTGTTAGTTTAGTTGTGATTTCTACTGCCGGAAGTTTCATTTACTTTATCCGACTCTTATTGAATGTACTTATTCAACCGTCGACACCCGCCTGAATCTATTTTAGCGACAACATCGATGGAAACACATTCGACCTTCTTTAGCTATTGAATGATTTAACCACGTAACCATTTTCTTCACCTTCTGAATAACGCATAACGCTTTGTTTATGGACTTCATAACCTTGATTAATGCTTCATCACCTTGTTACCGACTTTAAGGCCATGTTACTGGTTTTAGCACCCTGGTTATCTTAGAAACCTTGACCACCTTAAAAACCTTGGTTATCGACTTTAGCGCCCTCTTTTTAAGTTCTTTGTTATTCATTGTTTTCCTACTTGATTAGTATGAATTGCTTATGTTTGAATATTACACTAGTATTCCTAGTATGTCAATAGGTTTTGTTGAAACATTTCAATCTATTGTTTCTTCCTTTCAGCCAGGTGTGTGTGTGGTGGTAGGTGGTGGGGGAACTTTTACCGTGCGCTTGCTTTAGTTGTTGTTCTTTTTGGGTGCCCACGCCTGGGCAATAAAAAAAGCCTGTCGCTTTGAAGAAAAACCATAAATGTCAGACTAAACATTCGGGCTTCACTTCAAAGCGGCAGGCTTTTGGCTATTCTTTATTAATCTAGATTTTTCACAACACTAACAGTTTTATTTCTTATCAAAGTAAGCTCTTCGCTTGGTGGAAGTTCTCATCTTTTCTTTTAATGCTTCTGAATCATCTGAAGCGATGAAATTTCTTATTGAAGTAAGTTCTTCTATGAAAAGATCCATTTCCTCAAGAAGAGGCTTTTTATTCATATGGAACAACTCGCTCCACATGTTCTCATTTATTCTTGCAATACGGGTTAAGTCTCTAAATGAGTCACCGGTATAATCGCGAAGATGTTCGTTGTCGTTACAGGTCATTAAGGCAACTGCTATGCAGTGTGTAAGCTGCGACACGTAAGCAATCATCTTATCGTGCTCTTCAGGTGAAAGAATTGATACCCTGTCAAAACCAAGGATTCTTCCAAGATCCTTACACCATCTGATGCTTTCAGGAGTGTTCTTATCTGTAGGAACAACAATAAAATTTGCATTTCTAAAGATTCGATCATCGCTGTTCTGAACGCCTGAAACTTCGCGTCCTGCCATAGGATGGGCTGCGATAAACTCTACGTCGTCTCGTAAAATTTCCTGAATATCATAAACAACTGAAGCCTTAATACCGGTTACATCAGTGATTCTAACACCGGATTTAAAGTGCTTCTGATTTTCTTTAAACCAGTCAACTATAACCTTGGGGTAAAGAGCAATAATGACACAGTCAGCGCTGCCAATAAGCTCAGGATCTGAAACAGTTGAACCCTTATCAATTATTTCATTATCAAGGGCGTACTTTATTGATTCTTCATTTGTATCAATAGCATATACCATATAGCCAATTCTCTTTAACGCCTTAGCATAGCTTCCACCAATAAGACCAAGACCTACTATCAGAATTTTATGCTCATTAATCCATTCCATACTCATGATTTATGGACCTCGATTCCTAATTTTTCAATATCTTCAAAGAATCCGGGATAGCTTTTTGTAACCGCCTGGGCTCCTTCAATTTCGCCTTCAAACCTAGATAAAAGTAAAGCCATAGACATTACGATTCTGTGATCGTTATGACCGCTTATTTCTTCCGTTGGTTTACATAACTTGGATTTCATTATTTCAATACGGTTTTCTTCCATAACCGTTTCAACGCCGAACTTTCTAAGTTCCTCGCACATTACAAGACCACGGTTGCTTTCTTTAATCGCAAGTCGCTTGGTTCCCGTAAATACGCCGCCGTTATTATATGCTGCAACAGTAAAAAGAATGGGACCCAAATCAGGACAGTCCGAAATATCAATCTCGGCCTTTCCCTTCTTTAACATTTCAAAGTGTTCTTTATAAACTCTGTCACCCTGAAGGCTGCTTACGTTAAGGCCCGTGACCTCAACCTCGCCTCCCATGGCATTAAAGGCATCAAGAAAGGCGGCATTGGAATAATCGCCTTCAACCTCGCACTCTCTTGCCCGGTACTTCTGGGAGCCCAAAATCTTAATCTCATTTTCTTTTGCCCAATCAGCAGTAATACCAAATTCTCTTAAAGCCTGAAGGGTCATATCAATATATGAACGGCTTTCTACGCCACCTGTTAATACAATCTTGCTGTCCCCTTCAAGTAAAGGAAGTGCAAATAAAAGCCCCGAAATAAACTGGCTGCTGATATTTCCCGCAACTTCATAAGTACCACTTTTAAGTTTGCCGGCCACACAAATGTAGTCATCCTTCTTTTCAAAAGAAATATTCTGGCTCTTACAAATATCTTCGTAGACGCCAAAAGGACGATTTCTAAGTGTTTCACTTCCATAAAAACGACTGTTTGCGCCTAGTCCCATTGCAATTCCCATAAAGAATCTCATGGTACTTCCACTTTCGCGGCACATAAAGCTAACCTCACCCGTTGACTCGCTTGGTCTACCATCAATAATCACCCTTGACCCTTCAATGGTCACCTTGGCATTTAATGCTGTTGCGCAGTCGATGGTTGCCTTTATATCTTCTGAAAAATCGACATTATCAATGATGCTTCTACCCTCAGATAAAAGTGCACATATAATTAATCTGTGTGCATAGCTTTTAGAGGGGGGTGCCTTTATGACACCTCTTGCAGTTGAAATTCCAATCTTTGCCTTCATTTTAACTACCTTTATTTAATGATTTGCTCAATAGTTGCATCTATTCCGCCGCATGCATCTATCTCAACGTCTGCTGCCGCCTTATAGATAGGCATACGCTCTTCGTACAATTTCTTTAATTTGTCCATGTCCTTAGAAAGCGGCCTGTCATCCGTAGGCTTTAAGCTTTCAAGCGGTCTTTGCAAAAGAAAGATTTTTCCAAAGGCCTTTAATACTTCTACATTTTTAGGATTTAAAATTGCTCCGCCACCGGTTGCAATAACGCAGTTTGAAAGGCTTGAAGTTTCTTTAATAACTTCGGATTCGACCTTTCTAAAGTAGGTCTCACCATCAGTAGAAAAGATATCAGGAATTGATCTTCCTTCTCTGGCTACAATCAAATCATCTGTATCAAAGAACTTCTTACCGGTTTTCTTGGAAAGAATCTTACCAATAGTAGTCTTTCCTACGCTTGGCATTCCGATAAGAACAATGTTTTCGTGATTCCCTTTAACTTCTTTAAAAATAGTATCGATAATATCCTTATCAACAGGTTTACCGGTAAAAAATTCGCATGCAACAATTGCCTGACAGACAAGCATCCAAAGTCCGCCGAAGCTTCCTATCTTTAAGGACTCTGCCTGAAGCATAAGTTTAGTTCTTGAGGGGTTATATACCGCATCAAACAAAGCTTCAATTTTTGTAAAATGTGATAAATCAATCGGCTGAGCGTCGATATTTGGATACATTCCGCTAGGTGTTGTATTTACTATAAAATCAGCATCCTTATGAACAGAAGTGGCGACTTCATAAGTGATGGTCTCTTCACTTTCTTTACGGCTTACCTTGTAAATACAGGAGGCACCCAAATCCTTGCAAACAGCCCAGGCAGTCTTACTGGTACCACCTGTTCCAAGAATAAGAACCTTCTTTCCTGATAAAGAGTATCCGCTGTGTTCAATCAATGATTTCAGACCGTAGTAGTCAGTGTTGTAACCACTTAATTTTCCGTCCTTATTTACAACTGTATTAACAGCGCCAATCTTAAGTGCACTGTCATCGATATAGTCAAGATAAGGCATACATTCTTCTTTGTAGGGAATAGTTACATTAATACCCTTAAAGTCTTTCTTTTGAAAAAAGGAAGCAAGATTGTCTCTTGGGATTTCCTTTAATTCGTAGCCGTATCTTCCGATTTTTTCATGTATTTCCTTGGAATAGCTGTGTCCAAGTTTTTCACCGATGAGTCCGTACTGCATTATTTGTCACCCCCAAAGAAGTCAGTTCCAAATCTTGCACTTAACATATCGTAAATGACTATTGCAGTCATCGAATCCACTACGACTCTTGCACGGTGAATAATCGCGGGATCATGACGGCCTTCTATCTGAAGGTCTGCATTTTCATGCTTGTAAAGTTCAATGCTTTCCTGCTTTTTGTAAATTGAAGGGGTAGGCTTTACGGCGCATCTGAAGCTGATGGGCATACCATTTGTGATACCGCCGTTTACGCCGCCATTATTATTACTTGTTGTAACAACCTTATTTCCATCCATTCTAAATGGATCGTTGTACTGGCTTCCCTTAAGATCAACGCCATCAAAGCCAATTCCAAACTCAACGCCCTTAATCGCGGGAATGCTGTATAAAGCGTGTGATAAAATGCCTTCAACTGTATCAAACCAGGGCTCACCAACGCCTGCCGGCATTCCGGTAACAGCAGTTTCAAGGATTCCTCCGACGCTGTCGCCTTCTTCGGCAGCTTCAGTCATCTTAGCAAGCATTTCTTCCTTTATTGATTCATCCAAAACAGCAAACATCTTGCCATTTACGGCCTTAATATCTTCAGTAATATTGTCAAAAGAACGATCACAGACACCCGCAGCCTTTAAAATGTGGGTTCCGATTTCGATGTTCTTACTCTTGAGTGCGCTTATGGCAATGGCTCCTGCTGCCACAAGTGCTGCAGTAATTCGACCGCTGAAGTGTCCGCCACCTCTGAAGTCTTCATAGCCATGGTACTTTTCGTTTGCTGTAAAATCAGCATGACCGGGACGGGCAATACGCTCATCCTTTTCGTAGTCCTTGCTTCTTTGAACCTCGTTGGGAATAAGAATACAAAGGGGTGTTCCTGTTGTGTATCCTTTATAAACACCGCTGGCAAATATGTACTTGTCTGCTTCAACTCTCGCTGTAGAAATCTTTCCTGCAGGTCTTCTTAAGTCAAGCTGGCTTTCAATAAAAGCTTCGTCGATTTTAATTCCGGGTGCAAGTCCATCCAAAACAGCCCCGATATAAGGTCCGTGGCTTTCTCCGAAAAGTGTTATTTGCAAGCTTTGTCCAAAAGTATTCTTCATTAGCGTTACTCTCCAAACGTGGTCTAATCTACTAGTGCTTTCTTATAAAAACTAGCCTTCTAATATTGTCTTTAATCTTCTTCCAAGTTCTTCTCTTGTCATATCAACGATTTCAAATGTTCCGATTTCATTAACAACTATTGCTGAAATTGTTGAACCGTTGGCCTTTTTGTCGTGTGTGATGAATTCAAGAGCCTTTTCATAATCAAAATCGCAGCTTGTAGGAAGTGAAAATTTCTTTAATACCTTTAAAAGTCTTTCACGCACCTGACCTTCACACATAGCAGTCATACCAAGTGCAACACACTCGCCGTGTAAAAGTTCGCCCTCCTTCTGGGCTTCAATTCCGTGACCTAAGGTGTGGCCGAAGTTTAATACCTTTCTAAGTCCACTTTCTTTTTCATCCTTTTCGACAACGTCCTTCTTAATAAGAATAGACTTGGCAATAATTGAAAAGATTTCAGGGAAAGTATTCATGTTTTCAATCTCTTCAAAAAGGGCCTTATCAAAGGTGAAGGCCATCTTTATCGCTTCAGAAAGACCGTTTACAACCTGACGGGGTTCAAGGGAATCCAATACGTCAAAGTCGATGATGACTTTCTTTGGCTGATAAAAGGTTCCAACCACGTTCTTTACACCTTCAAAGTCGATTGCGGTCTTGCCGCCGATTGATGAATCAACCTGCGAAAGAACTGTTGTAGGAACGTTATAAAAGTCAATTCCGCGCATATAAGTTGACGCTACGAAACCGCACAAATCGCCAACAACGCCACCACCAACGGCAACGATGCAGTCCTTACGGTTAAAGCCGTTATTTAAAAGTGCTCTGTGAAGCTTGGCGAAATTCTCAAGTGACTTGCTGGCCTCACCGCTTTCAACAACTTCAAAATAAGGTTCTTTACACTGGCGTCCTACCATTGCTGCGTACTCGGCAGGTACTCCCGAGTCGGTAACGATTAAAACCTTACGGTTTAAATTACATTCCTTGCCGATTCTTTCAAGTGTTCCGCCATCAAGAACGATGTCGTATGAATTTATGCCCAAATTAACTGTAATATTCATTAAAATAACCTCTTTTAAATTCTAACCTGTGACTTGTAAGATCCGATGACCTTTATGAATTCACATTCTTTTTTAAGTTCATCAAGCATCTGCTGCCCATCTGAAGAATCAATTGTTCCTTCAACTTCTGTATAGAAGTAGTACTGCCAGGACTTGTCTTTGTCCTTGGTCGGGCGGCTTCTGATGGCCTTCATGCTGTAGCCGTGCTCTCCAATGATGGAAACAGCCTTAGCAAGTGTTCCTGCACCGTCTTTTACAACGAACATAAGGATGAATGTTGTTACTTCGTCGTCCTGCTTTACAACGTCAGGGCTTTTAGCAAAAACAGCAAATCTTGTTGTATTATTTGCACTTTCATTGATGTCATGATCGATAACCTTAAGTCCGTAAAGGCCCGCAGTTTCTTTACTCGCGATTGCACCTACGGTAACGTCGCCCTTATTGGCAACTTCTCTTGCAGCTCTTGCAGTATTTTCAAAAGCAACGGTTTCGTAGTTGTGCTTACTAATGTAGTCACTGCACTGCTCGAGAGCCTGAGGGTGGCTGATTACTGACTTAATTGTGCTTTCATCGCTTCCCATTACGCCCAAAAGACACTGTGAAACTCTAAGCTCGTAAACACCGTTTATATATAAATCTCCGGAAAACATCAAATCAGTTACCTGACCAACTTCGCCGGCATAGCTGTTTTCAATAGGAAGAACGCATAAATCTGCATCTCCTGATTCAACAGCATCATATGCTTCCTGGAAAGTATGACAGGGAATTCTGTTGGCCTGAGGAAAAATCTTGGAAACTGAAATGCTGGCAAAAGAACCTTCTATGCCGCTATAAGCTACCTTGGCCCCCTCCATAAGTCTGTTCTGGTACTTTTTGGAAATGTCCATAACATCCTGAAGGTATTCACGATAATATGCCTCCAAGACCTTGTCTTTAACAAGTTTGGCATTCTTATCAAGAAGCAGCTTTTCTCTTTCCTTATCAAGTACAGGAAGTCCGCGTTCTCTTTTATATTTAGCTATGGCAAAAGAACACTTCATTCTATCCTCAAACAACTCTACCATCTGAGAGTCGATTGCCTCTATTTTCTGTCTTAACTGGTCAAGTTCGTTCATTTCAAGCCTCCTAGTGGATAATATCAAAGAAAAAGCACCACCCTTCAAGGATAGTGCTCAAAATAATCTCTTACTACACTTTGAATGGAACTAATGTGTCTTACATAAGTTTTTTGTATTTTAGCACATTAAAGCGTTAAATGTCCATAGTGAATTTTGCTTTTTATTTGCGCATGTAATCACTTCTTTTTATATAATACTCACGTACAATTTTACATACAATACAGTCAAAAGAAAAGTACAACTTTTATATGCTTCGTTCCTTTTCTTTTGCCTGATATTAACCTATACTAAACTGGTCAGAAAATTTCAGATAAAGGGGCACTATACTATGAAAAATCTTAAACAGTTAACCAATCCATACTTGCCTTCCTGGGAATATGTTCCCGACGGTGAACCTTATGTATTCGGCGACCGTGTTTATGTCTATGGTTCACATGACAAATTTAACGGCGACGTTTACTGCATGGGTGACTATGTCTGCTGGTCAGCGGATGTTCACAACCTCGGCGAATGGAAATACGAAGGTGTTATTTATAGAAAGGACCAGGACCCTTATAACACTGATATGCAGGGAAATCTTTATGCTCCCGACGTAACAATCGGTCCGGATGGAAGATACTATCTTTACTATGTTCTTTCATCATGGGGTGTTGTATCTGTTGCTGTCTGCGATGAACCTGCCGGAAAGTACGAATTCTACGGTTACGTTCACTACGAAGACGGCACTAAGCTTGGAACCAAAGAAGGTGACGAGCCTCAGTTCGATCCCGGTGTAATCACAGAAGATGATACTACTTATCTTTATACAGGTTTCTGCGGTGCCGGCGACAAAAGTCGTCACGGTGCAATGTGTACTGTTCTTGCAAGCGATATGCTTACAATTAAGGAAGCTCCCGTTTTCGTTGTTCCCGGTCAGGAATATGACGAAGGTTCAGGCTTTGAAGGACACGCCTTCTTTGAAGCTCCTTCTATCCGCAAAAAAGGCGATACTTACTATTTCATTTACTCATCAGAGCTTTTCCATGAGTTATGCTATGCAACAAGTGACCGTCCTACAGGCGGATTTAAATATCAGGGCTGCCTTGTAAGTAACGGTGATTTAAACATCGACAGTTACAAGAAGGCTGATTATCCTTCTGTTTACTGCGCAAATAACCACGGAAGCATGGTTGAGATTCTTGGCGAGTGGTACATCTTCTACCACAGACACACAAACGGAACAAACTACAGCCGTCAGGGTTGCGTGGAAAAACTTAAGATGAAAGACGATATCAGATTCTACCAGTCCGAAATCACTTCATGCGGTGGTATCGATACTCCCTTAAAAGGACAGGGCGAATATCCTACATACCTTGCCTGCCATTTACAGACAGACTGCCAGGTTACCTATATTCCCTGGTCAGGCTGGATGGATGACAGATATTTAAAAATCACTCAGGAAGGCGGCGACGGTGATGAGAATCACGGTTACATCGCTAACATGAGAAATGGCGCCAGCGCAGGATTTAAATACTTTGACTGCAAGGGCATTAAAAAGATTTCAATTCAGACCAAGGGCTATGCTACAGGCTGTATGGAAGTAAAAGTCGGTTTTGACGGACCCACTCTTGGTTCTATCCCGATTGGTTACGCCAACGTATGGCACTACACCGAAGCTGATATTGAAATTCCCGATGGCATCAACAGCCTTTACTTTACCTTCAAAGGCGACGGACACTTGCAGTTTGCATCCTTTATACTTGGAGAATAAATAATTATGAAATTTAGAAAAATTGCAGGAATACTACTTCTTGCGTCATTATCCATGGGCCTTTTGGCCTGTGGCGGGCAAAAGAAACAGCCCGGTGTAACTTCAGAAATCGCCAGCGTGGCTGAAGATAAACCTTCTTCTGATGGTACTGATTCACAAGAGGCTTCTGAAGACACAAAAAAACCTGCCATTGTCGACAAGACATGGGAATATAAGGTTGACATAAGTTGGATTGACGCAGATAAGCCTATGGTGGCGCTTTCTTTTGACGATGGTCCTGTTTACTCTACAGGTGAAAATTCTACAGCCACAAGAATTCAGAATGCACTTTCCGAAAACGGAATGCATGCGACCTTCTTTTACTGGGGAAGCACTTTAAACGGCATAACCCAAAAGGAAATCGAGCGGGCTTACGAACTGGGATTTGAACTTGGCAATCACACAAAAAGTCATAAAGATTTAAGTAAGCTTGCCACATCCGAAGAAATTGAAAAAGAAGTCGAATACATGGACAAGAAGCTTGCTGAGATTGCCGACCAGGAACACTTTCTTGTAAGACCTCCTTATCTTGGCGTTAACCAAAGAGTTAAGGATACTTTGATTGCACCGATTATAACCTGTGGGCTTGATACCAAAGACTGGAACAATGCAAGTGCCCAGCAGATTATAGATACGATTGTTGAAGCTGCTGAAAAGGGCACTTTAGACGGGCAGATTGTTCTTATGCACGAAACTTACACAACTACTGCTGAGGCGGTTGAGTACCTCGTGCCATACCTTAAAGAACTTGGCTATCAGGTAGTATCAATCTCTGAAATGTACTGTGCTCGTGGAAAAACCATGGCCGGTGGGAAAGTTTTCACAAGTTGCGCAAAATAAAAACAGGGCACAGCTGACGGCTGTGCCCTAATTTATGTTACTTTATACCAATTAGTTTCTTTCCAGGTTCTTGGCTTCTTCAAATGCATCTTCGAAAGTTTCAAGAACTTCAGTTTCTTCAATGCCTAATAATGTTTTGTCAGCATTCAATCGTAAGGTGTATATTGCCTTGGTCGCATAATCTTTAGTAATGCCCAACTCCTTACAGGTATCTTCCAATGATTTTTCAGGATCAAAATCATAATATTCATCCCATTCAGGATAAGGATTATCATCATTTCCGGGAAGCATTACGCTTGGACCATGTGTGTATCTATGCGCCGTAAAAATGATTGAGTCCTCTGTATATTCACATTCAAAATATCGCATTCTTTCCGGCAAATCATTAAGAGTATCAAAAACGAGATTACCCTTCTTATCTACCATATGAATATCACGTGAATTTATGTCAGTTCTAAATCCATTAAAGAAAAGTAGATACTCTCCAAAAGGTCTTAATGAAATCTGAGAATCAATATACTGTCCGTCTTCATATACATAATTTACCTGATTGTTTTCATCCAAAAAGCTAAGCGTATATCCGTAATCGTACTCATAAAACTCAGTAACATCCAACTGAAGCTTGAAATCTCCTAAAATAAACTTATAACTTCCTGACACAATTGGAAGATTATAATATCCGCCCTCTTTATTATCGAAGGTTTCGAATCCACTATCCTCTAGTTTAAGAACATAGAAGTCGTCTACTTTTTCATATGCGGAAAGTATCGCTTCATTATCTATCTTGGTTGGATCAACGACTTCAGATGAATCATCTTCTTTACTTTCCGGCTCAGTAACTTCTTCTGTGGAAGCAATTGCCGCAGGCTCATCGGATGTGTCTTTAATTTCCTCGGCTTCGTCGGCCAAACTTTGAGAAGTTGTATCCTCAACTTCAGCTTCCACTGAACTTACAGGCGTCACTTTGTTCTTACCTTTTGTACTTACGACAACAATTGCGATGATTGCAATTATCAAAGCTGCCAAAGCTGTGCAGATTGCTAAAACCTTCTTTTTACTATTCATTTGTAATTCCCCGTCTTTCTAAAATACCGTTTCCAGTTTCCCCATTTGCTATGGTCTTGAAATTATTACATCATATCTTATTGCCTTACCCGGAACCGAGTAGTCCGGCTTTCTTCCGGCCAAAAATGGTCCCTTCGCAGGTCTTTTTATAACTATCTTATGTGGATTGGCTTTAATTGCAGCTGCCAAAAGTTCTTCTTCTGTTGAGCAGGGGCTTTCAAGCCTCTGAAGAAGCTGAAACTTCTTCTTTACGGACCCTGTCTTGTTTCTTTCAGGAAACATAGGATCTAAAAGAACCACATCGGGGCTTTCATCCTCGTTTATAGAGTTCAATGCCTCGATACTGTCATTGTTATGTAAACTCATTCTTTGGACTATGCTGCTAAGCCTTTCGTCCATAAGTGCACGTCTGACTGCGTCCTGCAAAAGAAGGAATATGACAGGATCAAATTCATACAGGTCAACTTTAAATCCTGCTGCCGCCAGTAAAAGTGCGTCCTCACCAAATCCTGCCGTAGCATCAATCGCAGTCGGCTGATCTTTACCTTTTAACCTTGCTGCATGCACAAGCATCTCGCCATTTAGCCTCCCGGCCTTTAATCTTGGAAGACTTTCAGTCAAATCGGCCATGAGTCTCATACCCTTAGAGCAAAGTGCAATGCCTTCTTGGGACACCTCCAGATAAAGCGCATCCTCATCGGGCTTATCTTTCACAAAATCAATATGAAGTTTTTCACTAATATCTGCTGCGCGCTCTTCCCCTATGGGGTCTTTGGCAAATATTAAAATCTTTTCACTCATATATGACTTTATTCCAAATCTGTTATTTATTGTGCTTGATCGCTATGCATACCATAACAATCAAAGCGACGAAAAGTGAAACAACGTAGATAGTTGAACTAATGGCCATTGTCTTTCCTGATGCCACATTTAATAAAGAAGTGGCAAAAGAAAATATTCCGGACTCAAGACTAAAGATAGCTCCTATCAAAGCCATATCAGAGAAAATTAAGTTTTCTCTTCCGGCCTTGGGCTTAACAGGAAGATTCCAAAGTCTTGCAGGAATTAAAAAGAAAACAGCAGTAACAGCCAATGTCAAAACAATCATGGAAATTGGCACTGCCATTGCTTCTTCACTCAAGCCTTTTTTTACAATCGAATAAATCAGAGATACTAAAGCTAACAAAACTCCTGCAAAATCAATTACATAATGTTGAATTCCAATATAAGGCTTTCTCATATTTTACTCCATTTCGTTTGTGCGAGTATTGCTCGAATTTAGGTTCCTATGGCTCACATTATACAAAAGGCAAAATGCGTACGCAAGCATATCTATCAGGCTTAACAAAAACTTAATCTTCCTTGGCTTTCTCTTGACTTTTATTACTACGACAAGTATAATTTCGTATGCAATGAAGGTGCGTAAGTAGTATATATATGACAATGACAGAGAGTCACGTCACTGGCTGAAAGCGTGATATTAGGGTATATATATGAATTTCAACACTGGAGCGTTTTGCGAAAGCGTTTTACGATTAAGCAAATGCATGCGCAGCATTACGGCGCGTTAGAGTGCGGATATGTTTCATATCCGAATATGGGTGGTACCGCGATTATTCGTCCCATGACAAAGCAATTTGTCATGGGACTTTTTGTAGTGAGGAATGAAACCATGCGACTGCAAAGCAGGCATATGGTTTCACCCGAGCGTACACGAAATAAAACCATAAGTTGCGTAGAAGCGACTTCCGCGTAGCGGCAGGGTTTTATGAGTGATTCGTGGTAAGAAACCATGCGACTGCTAAACAGATGGTAAATTATTTAAAGTTTATATATAGGAGGAAATCATGGCTGACCTTATTGAGTTAAGCGAGAAACTGTCCGCTATAAGACAGGAAATCAAAAACGAAATTGCCGGCATCGAAAATTCTAAGGCTGTTTACGAGTATCGTAAAAGCATTATGGATTCCAAAACCGGTAAAATCGGATCTCTTATGAGAGAAATGGGTAAGATCCCCAACGAAATGAAGGCCGAATACGGTAAGAAAGTTAACGAAATCAAAGTTTGGGCTCAGGAACAGTTTGATGAGCTTGATACAAAGCTTAAAGAAGCTGAAATGAGACTTCGTTATGAAACAGAAAAGATTGATATTACATTACCTGCCAAGATGAGACCCAAGGGAAATCTTCATCCTAATACACAGGTTCGTAACCAGATTGTAGATATCTTCGGTTCAATGGGCTTCCAGATTTATGAAGGAAACGAAATTGAAACTGATTACTACAACTTTACAGCACTTAATACACCTGATGATCACCCCGCTCGTGATATGCAGGATACTTTCTACTTAAGCCCTGAATTCTTACTTAGAACTCAGACTTCAGCAGGACAGATTCACGTAATGGAAGCTCAGAAGCCCCCCATTAAGATTATCTCTCCCGGTAAAGTATTCCGTTCAGATGATGATGCTACACATTCCCCTATGTTCTCACAGATGGAAGGACTTGTAGTTGATAAGGGAATCACACTTTGCGACCTTCAGGGTATGCTCAATGTATTCGTACAGAAAATCTTCGGCGAAGATACACGTACTCGTTTAAGACCTTCTTACTTCCCCTTCACAGAGCCGTCTGTTGAAGTAGACGTTAGCTGCTTCCAGTGCCACGGTGCAGGTTGCAAACTTTGCAAGGGTACAGGCTGGATTGAAGTTCTTGGTGCAGGTGTTGTTAACAAGAAAGTCCTTGAAGGATGCGGCATTGATTCTAATGAATACAGCGGAATCGCCTTTGGTATCGGTATTGAGCGTATCGCTATGCTTAAGTACGGTATCAACAATATTAAATTATTATTCGAATCTGATCTTCGTGTTCTTGATCAGATTGATGACTAAAGAAGGGAGGTTTTCATATGTTAGTACCTTTAAGTTGGTTAAAAGAATATGTAGATATTAATGTCGACGTTGAAACACTTGAAGAAAAGCTCTTCTCTTGCGGTTTCGAAGTTGAAGAAAAATACGAAGTAGGTCGTGACATCAGCAAGGTTGTTGTCGGACTTGTAAAAACTTGTGAAGACATCCCTGATACACATCTTCACCTTTGCACTGTTGATGCCGGTGAAAATGGTGTTCTTCAGATCTGCTGCGGTGCAGACAATGTTAAGGCTGGCGGCAAGTATCCTCTCGCACTCGTTGGTGCAACAGTTTACGCTACAGCCAAAGATCACAAGACAGTTGAAGGCGTGATGACAATTAATGCCGGAAAACTTCGTGGTTATGATTCATTCGGTATGCTTTGCTCAGGTACAGAGCTTGGCGTAAGCGAAGATTTATTCCCCGGCGGTGGTTACAACGGACTTTTAGTTTTACCCGAAGATTCTGTTGTAGGTGCAGATGTTAAACCCATCCTTGGACTTGATGACTGGATTTTTGATATTGCAATTACAGCTAACAGACCTGACTGCCAGAGTATCTTTGGTATCGCACGTGAAGTTGCTGCTGTTTTGGAACTTCCCATCAAAGAGCCCGCACTTGATTATCACCCCACAGATAAGACTATCGACTTTAATGTAACTGTAGATGCTAAGGACTTATGCCCTCGCTACAGTGCTCATTACGTATACGATGTTAAGATTGAAGAATCTCCTGCCTGGATGAGACGTCGTCTCGCTTTAGTTGGTTGTTCAGCAATCTCCAACATGGTTGATATTACAAACTACGTTTTAAAAGAAATCGGACAGCCCATGCACGCTTTTGACTTCAACTACCTTGAAGGCAATGCAATTAATGTAAGACGTGCTGCAGACGGCGAAAAGATTACTACACTTGATGAAAAAGAATTTGAACTGACAAGCAACAACCTTGTAATCTGCGATGGTAAAAAACCTGTTGCTCTTGCAGGTATCATGGGTGGTCTTAACTCAGAAATCCTTGATTCAACTGAAGCTGTTATGTTTGAATCAGCTAAGTTTGCCCGCGATAACATCCGTAAGAGTTCAAGAGCTCTCGGCCAGGTATCTGATGCTTCTGCAAGATACGCTAAGGGTGTTGATGAATACTCAACAGACATGGCTATGAAGCGTGCCCTTCACCTCGTTGAAGAACTCAACTGTGGTAAAGTTTCATCTACTCACTTTGATGTAAATACAGGAAATTCTGTAGAACCTTCTACATTAACTGTTTCAGTCAACCAGGTTAATGGTGTTCTCGGAATCAAGGTTCCTGACGAAGATATCGTAAGAATTCTTACAAATCTTTCTTTTGCCCCTAAACTTTCAGGAGATGAACTTACACTCAGTATTCCTGCTTACCGCGTTGATATGGAAACATATCAGGATGTTGCTGAAGAAGTAATCCGTATGTATGGTTACGAGCACATCGTTCCTACATTCATTCCTACAGCTCAGGTTACAAACGGCGGCTACAACTTAAGACAGAAAACTGAACTTAAGATTAAGCGTGCTTTATGCGCTGCCGGTGCTTTTGAAGGTGTTCACTATTCATTCTTCTCTCCTGCTGATCTTGATTTAATCAATCTTGCAGCAGATGCACCCGAAAGACATGCAATTAAGATTATCAATCCTATCAACAATGACCTTTCACTTATGAGAACAACTCTTGTTCCTCAGATGATTGCTGCAATCGCTCGAAACCAGAAGAAGGGTACACTTGAAGGTAGAATTTTCGAACTTGGAAACAAATTCATCGCCAAAGACCTTCCTTTAACTGAGTATCCCGACGAAAGAGAAACAATTTGTATCGGTGCTTTCGGCGAATCTGAAGACTTCTTCACTGTTAAGGGTCTTGTAAATGCTATCGCTGATGCTTTGGATGTTGAATTTGAATATGAAGCTTCAACAAAGCCTTTCCTTCACCCTTATAGAACAGCTAAGATTAGCTGCAACGGCGAAGAAATCGGTTTCCTTGGACAGCTTACATATGAAATTCAGGACGAGATGGACATGCGTGTTCCCGGTTATGTTGCTGAAATCGACTTAAGAGTCCTTTCTCAGTACTACGGAAAAGACAGAAAGTTCATTCCTCTTCCTAAGTTCCTTGAAGAGAAGCGTGACTTCTGCTTCGTTATGGACAAAGACATCACATGTGCTCAGGTTGAAAAGGCTATTAAGGATGCTTGTGAATACATCACTTCAATCGAACTTTTCGATATCTTCGAAGGTCTCCAGCTTGGCCTTAGCAAGAAGAGTATGGCATTTTCGGTTGTCTTCACTCCTAAGGATGAAGAATTTACTGCAGAAGTCATCGATGGTTTCGTTTCAAACATTCTTGATTCACTCAGCAGTAAATTAGGCATCACACTTCGTGCTTAATCAAGCTAAACACATTTTGCGATAAATATAGCGCAATCATAAAAACAAGGCGTGGCCGATGGCCACGCCTTGTGTTGTTATATGTGAAGTTTCTGCCCTGCCGCCTTTTGCGGCTACCAGGGTTTCTGCGCCGATTTCAACACCTCGGAGCTACTTTACGGAAAACCATTCTGTAATCGCTCGCTTTTCCGTAATTTTAACTTCATGAAGCTTTATTTCGTCGCCCTAGGGGCCTATTTTACGGAAAACCATTCTATAATTGCTCGCTTTTCCGTAATTTTAACTTCATGAAGCTTTATTTCGTCGCCTTGGGGGACTATTTTACGGAAAACCATTCCATAATCGGCACTTTTTCCGTAAACGACCAAAATCGAAGGCGTGTTGGTTTACATAACTCAGGGAGGCTTATCTTCTCCCCATCCCCAATTCAACCTTACTCCATACACCCTTTAATAAACTCAAGTGCATCGTCGAAGTTTCCGTGCGGTATGTCGCTTATATCTACATTCGTAGGATTTAAAAGGTGATCTGTTACCAAAAATACCTTCATGCCAATTTTAGTGGCAGCAACGTCTTCAACCGCGTCGTTTCCGATCATAAGGGTTTCTTCGGCCTTCATTCCTACTCGATTTAATAGTTCTTCGTAGTATTTGGGATTGGGCTTGCAGTAGTGTGAGTTTTCGTATGTTGTATAAGCTTCAAAATCTTCTACCTTAAGACCCGCCCAGGAAATGCGCTTTCTGGTTGCAATATCAGGGAAAAGAGGATTTGTAGCAAGAACCTGTCTTAAGCCAAGTTCACGAACTGATTCAATAAGTGCGGGAACCTTTTCGTTAAAACCGCAAACAGTCTTGGCCTTATCAAATTCATTTTTGTAAAACTCCTCGAAATTGCTCATTTCATCAAGTGAAACTGACATTTCCTCACAAAAGTACTTCCAAAAAGCTTCCTCGTTTGTAATGGAGCCATCGTTTTTAACCATTACCTTGGTTCCCTGCCATACAGCGGCGATGAGCTTGTCGGGATCAAACCCTCTGGGTGCAAACTTCTTGGCCAGTTCTCCAAAGTACACCTTTGTAAACTCTTCCATTTCCATAGGAAGTAAGGTTCCGTCAAGATCGTAAAAAATATTTTTAATCATGTGATTCTCCATTCTATTTGTCTGTTTTCTTAACACAAAAGGGGTGCAAAAGAAAGCATCTTTTGCACCCCTATAGTTTACATTATGGGATATTTCTTATCAAGAAAAAGTTTGATAATCAAATCAATTCTTTTACTTGAATCTATCTTACAATCAATTATTTGTCTAAATGATCGTAAGGGAAGATTGTTGTAATATTACCATTTTCGTCAATATCAAGCTTTGTGTACTTAACGCATCTTTCATGTGTTACACCACCTGAAAGTTCGCAGTCGTGATAGAATAAGTACCATTCGCCGTCAATTTCAACTACTGAATGATGTGTTGTCCATCCAAGTACGGGTTCCATGATACGTCCCTTGTATGTGAAAGGGCCATCGGGCTTATCGCCTTCAGCGTAGCAAAGATAATGTGTTGTACCTGTTGAATATGATAAATAGTACTTTCCGTGATGCTTGTGCATCCAAGGTCCTTCGAAGTATCTTCTGTCTTCGTCGCCAGCCTTGATGGGCTCGCCATTTTCATCAAGAATCTGAAGGTGCTTGGGTTCTGTTACGAAAGCATCCATTGTATCAGCAAACTGTGCAAACATCGGTCCTAATGCAGGTTCGTCGCCTTCGGGTCTGTGCTCATCAGGATTAAATGAACCTGACTGCCACATTTCAAGCTGACCACCCCATAAACCACCATAGTAGCAGTATGTCTTTCCGTCATCATCTACTAATACAGCAGGGTCGATTGAGTAGCTGCCCTTAATGTAATTTTCCTGGGGCTTGAAAGGTCCAACAGGTGAATCTGATTCAGCAACACCGATATGGAACTGTCCTTCATGATCCTTAGCGGGGAATACAAGATAGTATTTTCCGTTCTTCTTAATACAGTCAGGAGCCCACATCTGGTTCTTAACCCAGGGAATATCGTCTTCTGAAAGTGCACAACCATTGTCAACGCATTCTGAATCAAGGCTATCCATTGATAATACGTGATAATCCTTCATGATGTACTGATCACCGTTATCGTCATCAGGACAGTCATGTTCAAAGTCATGTGAAGGATAGATGTAAATCTTTCCATCAAATACATGAGCTGAAGGATCGGCTGTGTAAATATTCTTTACTAAAGGCTTTCTTTCGTTATCTCTCATCTTAAAAGTCTCCTCAAATATGCAAATTGATATTTTTAGTTATAAACCGATTTTACAAACATATGTCGCTTTTCTCTACGTTAATATTGCGGCTATTCGTTCAAATCTTGCTTAATTACCCCCTAAGTATCTTTTTGGCATAAATTCTGTACTCAGAAATCGACTTAGCCTTCAGTAACTTCTTGCTTTCTTTTTCCATGTTGTCAAAAGAAAGTGAAAGGTAGCTCCAAATCTCTTTCATCTTGAAAAGAACCGGAGTTTCGCCCGAAAAAACTTCACTGTAATCTTCAAGTATTCTTTCTAAGAATGCTTCAAGTTCGTCCATTGTAGCGGGCTTTCCACCCTTAATCTCCCTAAAAAGCGAAGGATTTTTCAAAACTCCCCTTCCACACATGACGGCATTGCATTCTTGACTTATTAAGTCAACAAGTTCTTCGTAATCTTTAAGTGTATTTATATCGCCGTTATAGCAAAGAGGACGGTGATAGTCGGCTGCAGCTTTAATGAAAACATCTCTATCAGCCTTACCCTTGTAGGCCTGATTCATGAGTCTTGGATGGATAGTCAGTTCATATACGGGGTATTTTTTGTATATTTCCATGATACGGTCAAACTCTTCAGCTTCTGATACGCCGATACGTGTCTTTATTGAGATTTTCTCATCACCGCTTTCATATACTCCATACAAAAATTCATCAAGCTTATCTAAATTCTGTAATGCGCCCGCTCCTCTTCCCTTGGAAGTAACGGTTTTGGAAGGGCACCCCAGATTTATGTTAACCTCTTCGTAGCCGTAGTCTCTTAAAACTTCCTTGGTAAGGTTAAAATCTGCGGCGTTCACTGTAAGAACCTGCGGAACCAGATTAATCTTTTCATTGTGCTCTTTACAAAGTTCCCTGATTTCCTTGGTCGCAAGTTCCCGCTTTATTGGAGGCGTAATAAAGGGTGCGTAGTATTTGTCTGCACCCGGGAAGAACTCTTCCAGGGCATTTCTATAAATGTATCCTGTTATTCCCTCTAATGGGGCTAAGTATAATTTCATATCTTTACCTGTTACGTAGTTGTTTACTTTATACCGAAATATCATACGATTTTCGTGGACTTTCTTTTGCTTAAATCCTTACAAAATAAGCCCTATCGACATGCGATAAGGCTTATCAGTCATCATTGGGTTAATTACTTTTTGAAGCCATCCTTAAGTGATACGCTTCTGTTAAATACAAGGTGGTCAGCGCTGCTGTCGCGGTTATCAAGGCAGAAGAAACCAACTCGCATAAACTGGAAGGTAGGAGCGTTAACTCCTGTACGGTTTTCCATCTGATCAAACTTTCTTGCAATTTCAACCATTTCCTTTTCAACCTTACAGTTATTGATAACCTGGAGGCTGTCAGGATTCATGCATGCCAAAAAGTCTTTATCTGCTGCATCGGGAGCAGGATCATTAAAGAGGTTATCGTAAACACGAACTTCAGCATCTACGCAGTTATTGGCGTCAATCCAGTGAAGTGTTGCGCCTTTAACCTTACGTCCGTCAGCGGGATTTCCGCCTCGTGACTCGGGATCGTATTCGCATAAAACTTCAACGACATTTCCGTTTTCATCCTTTACGCAACCTGTACATGTAACAAGATATGTTCCCTTAAGACGAACTTCGTTGCCGGGATACATTCTTTTGTATTTAGGAATGGGTTCTTCCAAAAAGTCGTCAGCTTCCATCCAAAGGTTACGGCTGAATGTAATTTCGTGTGTTCCTGCTGAAGGATCAAGAGGGTTATTTTCTACTTCGAAAACTTCGCTCTTTCCTTCAGGATAGTTTGTTACTGTAAGCTTTACAGGATTAATAACTGCCATTGTTCTTTCAGCAGTTAAGTTAAGGTCATCTCTTAAGCATCTTTCAAGTTCAGCAAATTCAATAATGTTGCTTGACTTGGCAACACCGATTGTATCGCAGAAGTTTCTGATTGATGCAGCTGTGTATCCACGTCTTCTTAAGCCGCAAAGAGTAGGCATTCGAGGATCATCCCAGCCTGATACGTACTTTTCTTCAACTAACTTGCGAAGTTTTCTTTTGGATAATACTGTGTGGTCAATTCCAAGTCTTGCAAACTCAATCTGGCGGGGTTTGTGATAAGGAATTGTAACGTTTGTAACAACCCAGTCATATAAAGGACGGTGATCTTCATATTCAAGAGAGCAAAGTGAATGAGTAATTCCTTCAAGAGCGTCCTGAATAGGATGAGCAAAGTCATACATAGGGAAGATGCACCACTTGGTTCCCTGACGATGGTGGTTGATGAAACGAATTCTGTAGATAACAGGGTCTCTCATGTTGAAGTTTCCGCTTGCAAGATCAATCTTGGCACGAAGAGTCATCTTTCCTTCTTCAACTTCACCGTTTCTCATCTTTTCAAATAAAGCGAGGTTTTCTTCAATAGGTCTGTCGCGATAAGGTGAAACTGCAGGAGTCTGTGTGTCACCTCTGTTGGCCTTAAACTCTTCGGGAGTAAGCTCACAAACATAAGCAAGTCCCTTCTTGATGAGTTCAACGGCTAATTCGTAGTCCTTTTCAAAATAGTCTGAGCCGTAGAAAAATCTGTCGCCCCAGTCAAATCCAAGCCAGTGAATATCCTGCTTGATTGCATCAACATATTCAGTGTCTTCCTTGGCAGGGTTTGTATCGTCCATACGGAGATTGCAGATACCGTTAAATCTTTCAGCCATACCAAAGTCAATGCAAAGAGCCTTGCAGTGGCCAATGTGCAAATATCCATTGGGTTCGGGAGGAAAACGTGTATGTACAGTCTGACCTTCAAACTGACCATCTTCTGAAATATCGTCCTTAATAAAATTGTAAATAAAGTTAGTGTTTTCAGTAACTTCTTCAGTTACGTCTACCTTGATTTCTTCGGACATAGTCCTTCTCCTTTTCGAAAAAAATTCTTACAATATTCTATATCAAATCTTCGATATAAACAAGACTGAAAATTCCCATTTTTAAGCCATTTATACGCACTTTTAACCTTAAGATTTGATTAAAGAAGCTAATATATTATTTCTTATTTTAAATATCATGTTATAATGACAGCTGTAATCGCGGAATATTTTTTGAAAGGACCTAAATATGCAAAAGAAAGTATTCAGAAGATTTTTAACAACTCTCGGCATATTTGCCACAGTTTTACTAATAAATACCCGTTCAGTCAACGCGGCAAGCCCAAGACCTTTGGCCTCCGGTAGCGCCGGTGCTTCGATAAGCTGGACTCTTTATGACAGCGGTGAAATTAAATTTGTCGGTTCAGGTGATATGTACGACTACCTCGATGCCGAGACTAAAGAAACCGACGGTATGCAGGACTGGTACAAGTATAGAAATGCAGTAAGTAAGATTACTATCGGTGAAGGGATCACCTCAATCGGTGATGGCGCCTTCTTTGGGTTTAACGAAACCGAGATAATCTGGCCCACCGCTTCCCTAACAGAAATCGGTATTTCTTCTTTTGCCAACAATACCAGATTAGGAAAGATCGTTCTTCCTTCAAGTGTCACGCAGATAAATGCCAAAGCATTTTCAAACTGCAAGGCCGCCAAGGTTATTGAAATCAAAGGTTCTGTAGATACCATTGGTGAAGAAGCCTTTACAGAAATGACCGATACAGTCATTACTATTGCACCCGGGTGCCGAATCTTAAGAAGCAAGTCTTTTTATGGTTCTGCTAAAAGAATCGAGTTTCCTTCAACAGTTACTGCTATCGCATCAAACTGTATGAACACTTCTAATAAATGGCAGCTTATAAAGGGTGGATCAAGTGCCGCTAAAAGATATGCCGAAAACAACTTTATTGCCTACATTGACAATAGTCGCACATATGATGCCCAGGCTGTAAAGTTTAGCCTTAATAACGATTCTTACTGCTACACAGGAAAGGCTATCGAACCTGATATAACAGTTAAATTTAGCGATGGCTCACAAAGTGCACCCCTTGTTATTAATAAAGACTACGAGCTGGTATTTGGAAGCGATAATAGTAAGGATTTAGGAAAACACTCCGTAACCGTTCGAGGTATTGGTTCCTTCAATTTCACCAAAACCTTCAACTACAAGATTGTTGCAGATATAAGCGAATGCAAGATTAAACTTGCCTATGAAAGTATTGCAGCCAACAAAACTGCCAGAAAGCCTTCTGTGAAGGTTACACTTTCGGGTATGACTTTAAAGGAAGGAATTCATTATTCCGTAAAATATGAAGATAACGTATCTGCCGGTATCGCAAGCGTTATCATCACCGGCAAGAGTAGGAACTTTGCTGTTGGCTCAGAAACCTTAAATTTCACCATCTTTGATAAGAAGCGCTTTTACTATGATGGCAGCATTTACATCGTAACCAAGGTTACCGATTCAGTTAAAGAAGTTATGCTTGCCGACGCTGATGTTGACCTTTCCAAGTTCGTTGTTCCCGATACTGTGGAATTCGAAGACGAAGAATATGATGTTGTTGAAATCGGCCAGTATGCTTTTAAAAACTGTAAGAAAGCTAAGTCAATTACTGTTGGTTCCAATGTAAAATCCATTAAAGACGGTGCCTTTTACGGATGTGTAAATCTTACCACTGTTAAGCTTCCTAACAGCTTAAAAACAATCGGAAACAAGGTATTTGTTAACTGCCTTAAGTTAAAGTCCATTACAATACCTAAAAACGTTAAATCAATCGGAAAGAGTGCTTTCCTTGGATGTAAATTACTTTCTTCTGTGACATTAAAAACAGACCTGCTTACCTCTTCATCAGTTGGAGCAAGCGCCTTTAAAAACATTCACAGAAAAGCAATTATCTACTGTAACCCTAAAAAGGTTGCAGACTACAAGAAGATCCTTGCAAAGCGAGGCCTTACCGGTTCATCCCAAAAGGTTCTTCCTATTAAAAAGTAAAAAGAAAGAGACGACTAAAATATACCATTCACTGTTTGGAATATCTTAGTCGTCTCTTTTTGTTTCTATGCTTACTTTCCATACTTGTTTTCCACGCACCTTTTCTATGCCGGAATTGCAGGTAAAAACCAGATGATTCTGTATGCGATTCTTCTTACTAACTTGTCACCATTATCCTCAAGATCAACACCATCTTCTACGCTTCTGTATACTGACTTAAATAAAGGAAGGTTCTTAAGTACCTTGGGGATGAATCTGAAGTTATAAAAAACAAATGCATGTGCAAAGATTTCACATGAAAGCTGTCCAAGTGTCATGCCTTCGATCTTAGCGGTTTCTTCAATTTCTCTTGCAATGTTCATGCAGTTTCTGCGATTGTAAAGTTTCTTTTCCATAGGGATGTTTAAATATTTCTTATTCATTTTTGTGTCTCCTTATCTTTTCATTTATTTTTATGTCTGTCTGTTCGTTCCTTATGGCTATACTTTATCATCCACACACTTTAGACTCTATCGAATCGTCTTACACTTTTCTTACACTTCTGTAAGAAGTGGCGCGGGCATCTTGATAAAGGATGTGAAAGACGGGGACGTGTCTAGTCGCCTGGTTAGGCTGAAGTTTACAAAAAGCTTATTGCAGAATATGTAAACATAAACGGAAAATAGCGCAAAAAAACAACCGTGTTTGTAACACGGTTGTTCATGCTTTAATACTATCTATTTCTATTGCTTGTCTCCGGAAAACAGAATGAACCTTATCTCTTTGTAAATCTCTTTATCTTTTTTATAGTATCCTCTGGCATTGCTTGTTCCACTTCGCTCAATAAAGAAATCTGAAGGATAATATTCATTATCAAGTTCAAGATAATAAACTTCTTTGTCACTACAAAATATGCTTATTGATGCTGAATTTGGTAAGAACCCTGTAGGCATTGCATCCTGCTTTGCTTTAGGAATAATCGGGGTATATTTTGTATCTTCTAAAATACTAAGAACTTCGTCTATTTTATCCGCTGTAGATATACTATATGTAGTTCCATCCTGGCTCATCCTAATTTCTACGATTTCGTCTTTTTTATCCAATATCTCTTGGACCGCAGGATAAGTAGCAAATATTTTTCTTCTTTCTTTTCTACTATTAGTCATAATAATTATGACCGAAACGAGTATTACCAAAAGAATAATTGAAATGATACCCACAAGTATTATGGTGGTTTTCGGTTTACTTTGAGATGTACCACATGTCATAATCTTCTTTTCCTCCATATGCGCTCCTGTAATACTTTGCAGAAGCATTTGTGCAAAGACAATTAATACACCTCAATTATATAGCCATATCGCTCAGATTGACAACTGTTTTTTGCGAGTTCATGTAATTATTATTAGCTTAGTGCGAGTCATTAACCGAATTGCATAGTTTGTGTGGTATTTAGGCTACTAATTGCTTAGTCGGAGCACTCGCAAGATCCCCTATAGCAAAAAAACAACCGTGTTACAAACACGGTTGTCCTTTTATTATTTTTATTTCAATTATTATACTCTTTCAAATACAGGTGAATATTCAATAGGTGCATCAACTTTAACTGTCTTGCCACCTTCAAATACTTCTCCTGTTGAAGTAAGCTTCCATGAACCGTTAGGAAGATATACTTCTCTTTCAAAGCAGTTAAGTTTGAAGATAGGTGCTACGAGGTACTTCTCACCGAACATGTACTGATCCTGTAAATCCCAGCACTTTTCATCTTCAGGGAATTCATAGAACATTGCACGAATAAGAGGTGATCCGTT
The DNA here is from genome assembly GCA_024403515.1 of Lachnospiraceae bacterium. GTDB lineage: Bacteria > Bacillota > Clostridia > Lachnospirales > Lachnospiraceae > UBA1258. The sequence continues at coordinate 5,606 of JAKSRS010000006.1, read as the reverse complement.
TGTATGAGCTTCCTCGTAAAGTTTCTTAATGTAATCATGCATCTCGATACGAATATCATAGTAGTGACGCATAATCTTGTAGTTATCTTCGCCGTAGCTCCAAAGTTCATTGGGCTGACCTGTGTGGAGGTATCCGCCACCCCAGTCTCTTGTATCAAGAGGTGGAATATTGTAAGGTCCACGGTCTCCATGCATTCTAAGAACTGCTGAATATACAGCGAACTGGTACCAACGAATCAATAACTGTCTAAAGTCAGGATCATTAACATCATCTGTCATGAAACCACCGATATCTGTTGTCCACCAGGGAATACCTGCAAGCCCCATGTTAAGACCACACTGAAGCTGATCATAGAATGACTCAAAAGTTGAAGGAACGTCACCTGACCAGATAACATTTCCGTACTTCTGTGATCCTGCCCATGCACAACGAAGGAGGTTAACAACCGGCTTTCCTGACTTGGACATTTCATCATAGAATACGCGGCTGTACATCTGAGGGTACATATTGCTTATCTGGAGTGCAGGACCATCGCAGTAACGATAGTTTTCAAAATCATATACGCCGTAATCAGGTTCTGAGTTATCAAGCCAGAACGCATCGATTCCGTAGTCGGCATAATTTCTTTTGCATACATCATATACGTATTTACGTGTTTCAGGATTGAAAGGATCGATTTCAACGCAATCACCCTGGTAATCGTAGGTCTGCTGCGCACCTCTTTCAGTGCGGATTAAAAGGCCCTTTTCCATCATGGGGTAGAAGTTCTCGCTCTTGCGGTCTACTGAAGGCCAGATAGAAACAATAACCTTGATTCCCATTGAGTGAAGTTCATCAATCATAGCCTTAGGATCAGGCCAGTATTTTGTATCAAATTTCCAGTCACCCTGAACTGTCCAGTGGAAGAAGTCGATAACGATCTGGTCAATCTTAATGCCTTCTTCTTTGTACTTACGGGCAACTTCAAGTACTTCGTCCTGTGTTCTGTAACGAAGCTTGCACTGCCAAAGTCCCATTAAATCTTCAGGGAACATGTCAGCTCGTCCTGTAGCTTCTGTATAGTTTTCAAGAATTCCCTTAGGGGCGTCAGCGACAGTAATCCAGTAATCTGCTTCTTTAGTTGATCTTGCAATCCATTCTGTGTAGTTCTTGCCAAAAGTTACACTACCAACAGCGGGGTTATTCCAAAGGAAACCATATCCAAGATTTGAAACTGCAAAAGGTACTGAAATCTGTGAGTTTCTCTGTGCCAGTTCAAGAACGCAGCCCTTAAGTTCCATGCATTCCTGCTGGTACTGACCCATACCATAAATCTTTTCGCCATTATTGGCTTCAAACTTATAATTAAGTGAATAATCACTACCGCCAATGATACCCTTCCATTCACGGTTTATGGTCTTAAGACAACGGCTTTCCTTGGAAATGGTGCCGCCGTACATTCTGAAGTATTCTCTCAAAATAAGCTTGTCGTCTCTATAAAAAGTGATGATACCAACAAAGTTTACCACAGCCTTGATGCGACCATTTGTGATGATGGCAAGCTGTCTTTTTTCAATTGTGCCATCGCCTACCCAGAAGTCCTCTTCTTCAAAAGTAACTTTGGCGGTTGACTTGTCTACCTCTTCGGTTAAAGCCCAGTCTTTTCCGCTGAACTTACCCAACATAGTTGTTCTAACTCTGAGTGAATCCTTCCCCCAGGCTTCAATTCGAGCCATCTCACCATTGTTGTAAAATACTAACGCATTGTTATCATTTACAAATCTCATATCCTTCTCCTTAATAGATAGAAATAATTGTTACAATGATATAATATTCTCTTTCAAACCTTCATTTCAACCAATATTCTACTTTATTATGGTATTATTCTATGATAGATTTATACTTATAATACTTTTATGGCAAAAGAAGGTTTCTTTTGCCATATTTAAAGATAAATGGAGATTACTATGTCCAAACGCTACCCTTCCATGGATACGCTTGAAAAACGAATCCATTCTAACCGAGAAATACCTTACAGTGTTTATAACTGTGATATGCCAAGGCTTTATCCCAATGTCCCGATCCATTGGCACAACGAATACGAAATTGATTATGTAATTGGCGGTGTTGGTGAGTTTGTCTGCGGAGATGAGCATTTTGTGGCCAGAAAAGGTGATGTTATTTTGTCACTTCCAAACATGATTCATGCTGCTTACCCCGAAGATGGAAAAAGCCTTACTTATCAGGCCTTTGTATTCAATGCCAACATGCTTGGCCTTGTTGAAAATGACAGAAGCTACAACAACTGTATCCGCCCGCTTACTCAAAGTTCGATAAAGCCCGTACTTCACTATTCAGACAAATTTTCGAATTTCGATGAAGTAACAAAGATTGTTTCGCAGATAATGAATTCGGCCTTTAAAAATAATGCTTGCGAGGACCTTCTTTTGAAAAGTAATCTTTACAGGCTTTTCTGGATTATAAACAAAGAAGGGATTGTGGCTGATGAGGATTCTCAAGACATAAGCTACGCCGGCCTTATTAGGCCATCGCTTGAATATATGGCGGCGAATTTTAACCAGACGATAACGATTGAAATGCTGGCATCGCTTTGTTCTCTTAGCACCAGCTACTTTATGAGTTCTTTTAAAAAAGCCGTTGGCTTTGGTGCCATCGAATACCTTAATCATTTAAGAATTCGCGAGGCCTGTAACATGCTTGCTGATACCACCGATGATGTTTCACAGATTGCAAGCAGCTGCGGATATAACAACCTTTCTAATTTCAACAGGCAGTTCAAAAAGCTCGTTGGATGTTCGCCCAGGGATTACAGGACGAAAGAAAAATAGTAAAAGCCCTTAAGGTATAAAAAGTTACCTTAAGGGCTTATCTTTAATCTTTATTTATATGTAAGTCTAGCTTACGATCTGGTCTCTGCCGTTTTCCTTGCCCTGATAAAGCTTGCTGTCGGCACGGGCAATAACTGAAGAGATTTCCTCGGCAGGTGATGCCGTAACAACACCAAATGTCATTGTAATCTGGTAAGACTCATTGTTGTTGGTAACAAATACCTGCTCTTTAACCTCGTCTCGAATCTTATTGACAACTTTAAGAGTCTGGGGACCTGAAAGCAGAAATCCCATCAAAAACTCCTCGCCGCCCCATCTTATGGCAAAAGCAAATTTCTGTTCACCGCAATACTTATCCATGATAGCACCGATTCTTTTAAGAACAAGGTCGCCTTCATCATGACCGTAAGTATCATTTACCTTCTTAAAGAAGTCGATATCACACATTACAACTGCAAGAGATGTAAAGTTCACTCTCGCATTGTCCCAAAGAAGATCCAAAAACTGTCTTCCTGTTCGGCGGTTATAAAGACCTGTCAGGGCATCTCTACCAATAATGGTCTTTAACTGATTACCGGCTTCAACTACGTATCTTGCCAGGTCGCCGATTTCGTCGGTTCGCTTCAAAACCCTTGGAGACATTGTCTCTTCAGGTGTCTGCCTCTGGGTCAGTACTTCAAGGTAGGCCCTTATGTGGCCAAGATTATCACCGACTCTTCTTGAATATCTGGTAATCTGTATGACTTCAAGAGTAACCATAATAACGAAAAGAATGATGATAAATATAGTAAAGTGTTTAACTGATTTAGCCGAGCTTGCATTAGGAACACCGGCAAACACAAGACCAATAACATAGCCTCGATAGTATAGCGGAACTCCTACGCAGTAATACTTTCTTCCTGCAATCTTACCGCTTTTATTTACATAGTTCTTTCCGGCACGTGTTGCTCTAAGCGCAGCCAGGTCATCAATCGTATGTCCAATGTATGGATTTCCAAATTCATCTCTTATGGTCGTAAGCGCCACTGTCTCATCAATAACAATTGAAACATCCGTATTAAAATGAGCTTTATACTGTTCTAATATCTTGGTAAAATCTGAAATTGACGTGTCCCCTGAATAATATATTCCATCAACTTTCGTGATTTCATAGGGATACTGCGCATAGAACTGCTCGCGAGTCTGCTTGCTGACGCCTCGAAGTCTTTCTTCAAGTTCGTCGTTGTATGAATAGGTAATAGAAATAATGCCTGATAAAGTAAGTGCCAGGCCCAAAAGAATTAGAGGCAGAATAGTATTGGCAGAAAGCGACACCGCAATCCTACCCTTCACCCTATTAAGAAACCATTCTTTAATCTTAATCATGACAGCTCCGAAAATAAAACTTTTTTAAGTCCAAATTATCTCCAACTTAACTATTCTTCCCCTAAAACTAATATAACATAAATATAGTATTTGTGGTAAACTAAATAGAAAAAAAGCGACTTTTTTAAGCAAAATATACGCGAGGAAAGCTATGATTAAAGAAATTAGAATAACAACACTCGAAGAATTACTACCCTTGCTTACCGAGCAGGACTTTCGTAAAGATTTAAATCGAAACAGAAGTTCATATCTTTATAGAGGAATGCCCGATGCTTCTTTTAAAATGGCAACCAGTTTAAGTCGAAACTGCAAGCATCTTCAAAAAGAACTCGAACCTGCAATACTTGAAAACTTTGCAAAATATGCAGTAATCGGTGAACCCACAATTGCATCTTCCGTCTGGCGACAGATGATTTTGGGCCAGCACTACGGATTGCCCACAAGACTTCTTGACTGGACCCACTCCGCTTTGGTAGGACTTCACTTTGCAATGACCGAAACAAACCTTGAAAAGATGGACGACCACGACTGCATGGTCTGGAGAATTGATATGCAGGAAATGTATTCGCTTCTTCCTGATAACTACAGGGCAGTCGTAAACAAAAACCAGTCAACAATCTTTTCAGTAGATATGCTTGGCGAAATAACAACAAGTCTTTCCCAGTACGACGATGACATGAAGGACCAGGCCATGATAATCATTGAGCCCCCCTCAATCAACCAGCGAATCGTTAACCAGTACTCCTTCTTCTCCCTGGTTCCTATGGAGATGACCGATATAGAAGACTTTTTGGCCAAAAGAACTAATAACACCGTCAAGTACGTAATCGACAAGAAACTTCGCTGGAGAGTACGCGACATGCTCGATCAGCTCAACATGAGCGAACGCATCGTCTACCCCGGCCTCGATGGCCTCTCCCAGTGGATCTCCCGCCACTACTACGTCCACTAAGCTACGAGCAATGCAAAATCAGAAAAACATAAGCCCCGGCGTCGAGTTTACTCGTAAGCAGGGGCTTGTATTTTTCTGGTTTTATACTGCGACAGCAGTGATGAGCGAGAATGCGAAGCATTCTGCGAATGCATTGCTCGTATACTTCACCATCCGTCTGCGACAGCAGTGATGAGCCCACACGACAGCACTGTCGAGCAAGAATGCGCAGCATTCTGCGAATCCATTGCTCGGCAGGGTCCGGCATTGCTCGGCAGCATTTACGAATTTCTAATCAACTCACAAAACGCTTTTATTTCTTCTGTTCTGTCTTCCAGATCTTCTTTGTATTCAATTCCGCATAGTCCAAGGTTTCCGCATGAAGCAATTTCCAGATGCCCATGGAAATGTTCTATGCTGCTAATGATTCTTTCGCATTCCGGCATACTCGGACCAGTTCTTAAAGCGATAGTGTAACCTT